>CAYQYT010000006.1:0-136584 GCA_964421815.1 uncultured Eubacteriales bacterium
TTTAACACCATAGGGGGTGTTTTTTGTGCTGTCCGTACAATTTGGGGCAGTTCACCGTATGAGAGGTTCTTTTATTTAGTAGATTTTTCAATCAGATAATAGTTAAGTGTAAAATAAATGTCACTTGCCAAATAGTACTGTGACCTTTCCTCCGTCAACTGCGATGCGGTAATAATAAAATCACCCTCTCCATCCTGAAGTTTTATGAAGAGTTCATCGAAATCACCGGTAACAATTTCTAAACCGTACCCCATGGTTCCGCAAATTTCACGTGCGATATCTACATCCAAACCGGCAATTTTGCCGTTTCCATCAATATAAACCCTATTTTCAAAATGAGGGTCACATAGCATTACAAGGGTGCCGTTGTGTTTATCTGTATTTTGGGGAGAAAAGTATCTACCATTAAAATGTGCCGATTTAATAGCCTCCAATGTGCCATCCGCTTCAATTTCCGCCAGTCCTTCGTCAAATAATTCTTTCAAATTTTGATTCTCGGAATCGAAATACGCACAATAATCTTCATAATATGTGCATATATCTTTTTCCTGAATATTTCTTTTTGCTAATATGAAAGAATTATATTCAAATTCATTCAAAATACCGAAATCTGCTTTTCCGTTTTCAACTGCTACAACAACATCGGCAGTTGAGTTGTAAGTCACTTTTGTAAATCCACGGGAAACAAACTCCTCTGCCGCAAATTCATTGCATGATGCATATTTAACAGCAAGTATTTTTTCGGTCTGAAAAACTTGTGACGAATTGTTGCAAGACGAAAACCCAAACACAAAACTTAAGCAAATGATACAAGCGACAATACGTTTCATATCAAACACCTATATAAAATACCGATTTCTGCATTTCTGCACAAATCGGTTTACTCTTACAGTTTATTTCTGATCAACATCGATTTTAACAATTTTGAAATTGATAATGCCGCGAGGCGCTTCAACAACTACCTTATCGCCCACTTTATGACCCATAAGAGCTTTTCCCACAGGAGATTCATCGGAAATCTTACCCTCTGCAGGATTTGCCTGGGCAAAACCTGTGATTGTATATGTCTTTTCAGCTGAACCTCTTGCAGTTTCTTTAATGGTTACAATAGAACCTAAATGAACTATCTCTGTATTTGAGTTTTCTTCTTCATCAATTATTGTAGCCCTTGAAAGCATTGTTTCAATGTCGTTTATTTCAGCTTCAAGCTTTGCCTGTTCGGACTTAGCTTCATCATACTCACTGTTTTCGGAAAGGTCCCCGAAAGAACGAGCAACCTTGAGTTTTTCTGCTATTTCGGAACGGCCTTCGGATTTGAGCACTTTAAGCTTTTCTGAAAGCTCCCGGTAACCCTCTTTAGTTAAAACAATATCCTGTGCCATTGTGAATTACATCCTCTCAAAAAATATTTGTGCAATTAAATGCACAAAAGTAATATGAATATTATATAGAAACAAAACCCAAATGTCAAGTTTTAAGGTAAAATGAGTTACCTAAACTATATCGAAAATTTCATTTACCGGAAAATGCCGCACAAACAACATCATGTTCTATATCAAAATCCGCAAGTTTTTGATATTCGGTATTACTTTCAAAATAGGTCATATCCGGATACAACAGTAAAGGTTTTCCTTTAACTTTAATTATCAATCTTCCTTTTTCGTCAACTTCCTCCAAATTAAGAAAAACATCGTAAAAGTCCAAAAAGCAATCATCTGCAACCTTAACAACTGCTCCGTATTCATTATAACAGTTGTTAACAAAACTATCGGTCAGCGGACTTTTTGGGGTTAATAAGCAAAGAGATTTTGCAGATTTTACTATTTGATAAAATTCTTTAACAGGCTCGAAAGTTTCGATTTTAATGCAAACTTTTTTCCATTCTTTATTAACGGTTTTCATTTGGTTGACTAACGAAGATAAAACCGCTCTCATATAATACCTTTTGGGATCAAACAGCAAATCCCGGGGCAATTCAACCTGATTTTTTCCCTTAGACAGCAGAACTCTCCCCCTATATATTTTCAAAAGAGTTCGCACTTCCTCACACTTGAGACCATCTTCGGATATGTTCAATATAATAACATTCTTTCCGTTTATGTTTACGGAACTTCTTCTAAAATCGCACGGACTTCCCCGAACCGCTTTTCTGTGAAAAAAACTGCCGTGTTTTCTCTCTTTTTTCGCTCCTTCGGTTATGCTTAAAATCAACATAAAAACACCCCTTTTCATTTTATGAAAAAGGGGTGCATATTATTAAAAATTAACCACGAATTTGAAGTCCGGCGGGTTTTGAAAGATAGTTCATAGGGTTAACCCAACCGCCGTTAATCATCAAACCGAAATGTAAATGGGCGCCGAAAGAATAGCCTGTATTACCGGCATTTCCGATAACTGTACCCTGTGTTACATAATCCCCTACATTTACACTAACCGCTGAAAGATGCGCATAATAACTTTTCACACCTTCGCCGTGATTAATAACAACATAGAGTCCGTAGCCACCGCCCCAGCCGCTCTTATTTGCAACTTCAACCGTACCCTCTTTTACAGCAACAATTTGCGCACCGTATGTGCCTGCCCAACGGCAAATATCAATACCATTATGCTGTTTTGTAACACCGTTGAGAGTTCTCATTTTGAAAGAGGATGAAACGTAGGTGTCACTATATGGTAAGGGCCAAATCATATCTCCCTTAACCTGTCCGGATCCATAGGAAGTATTTTGCTCGGAAAGTTTTTGTTCATATTCAAGGATTGTAGCCTCGCCTTTTTGCATAGCGGCTTCATACTCTTTGCTCTTTGAGTTAAGTCCGTTGACAATACTCATAACTTTGTCAAGGTCGGCTTGAATTTCGGCTTCCTTGTCCTCTATAATCTTACGGGCGTCAACCTGTTCTTGTTTCTTTGCCTCATGCTCAGCTTTTGCCTTGTCAAGCTCATCAATTTTGGAGGAAAGGCGAGTTTTCATATCCTCAATTTCCAAAATCTTTGACTTGAGGCTTTCAATGTTCTCTTCAAGTTCCTTTATGAGAGCGTCATCGTGTTCTGCAATTCTGTCTAAAAGTTCCGTTCTTTCAAGGTACTCTTGGAATTGAAAGTCATTTGATGAAAGAAGAAATTCCAAAGAACTGTTAGCACCCGTCATATACGTGGCACGGATTCTCTCACCCAAAAGAGTATATGTGTCGGCAATTTCTTGCTGAATTTCAAGAACCTGCTCATCAAGAGATTTTATCTGCTTATTAAGATCCTCGATTTCATTTTCAATACCTGTAATCTGATTATCTATAACTTGTATATCTGCATCAATAAGTGCAATCTCGTCATTATACAAATCAATTTGCTCTTGAAGCACATCAATTTTATCTTGTAAACCGTTGATTTCATCATCGTAAGTAGCGGCTTCGGCTTCAAGCTCTGCAATTTTCTTTTCGTTTTCTTTGATTTGTTCCTTTATGGCATCAATTTTATCTTCATATACCTGCTTTTCCGAATCCGTAAGAGCATAAGCGGAAAATGACATAATACCGAAAATAAGAACAAAAGAAAGAACGAAACTTAAAAATCTTTTTGATTTATCAGTCGTTTTCAACAACATTACTGTGCTCCTTTAAGTATTTATTAAGAGAAATTATACTACCGAATGCACCGATAACAACACCGATGAATACAAATATTGCAAAAATTATCCAAACATAATCAAGGAAGTTTACAACTTCGCCACCAAGCATATCAAGTATGTTACCGAGCCAAATTGAAGCAACGGAATAAACACCGTACTGAATTCCCAAAGCTAAAATAGCGGAGAAAATTCCCAAAAGAATACCCTCAACCATAAACGGCCATCTTATGAATGCATTTGTTGCACCAACAGCCTTCATGATACTAATCTCAAGTCGGCGGTTATAGATAGTAATTCGGATTGTATTTGAAACAATGAACAGCGAAACAAAGAAAAGTATTGCTACAATACCTATACTAATATAAGTAACTGCATTCCTTATGCTTGCAAGTTTACTTGCCAAATCACTGTTTTCACGGACTTGAAGTACATTTTCGTAGCCTTTAATCTCATTGACTGTTGCGTCGAACTGCTCAAGGTCCTTAACCGTAACTTTATATGCATCCGGCAATATTTCGGGTGAAAGACCTTCCAAAAGTTCAGCTTTGTCGCCATATGTTTCAATCTGCCGTTTGAATGCCTCTTCGCGAGGGACAAATTCAACATCCGAAACATTGGTGTGGGCTTTAAGCTGAACCCCCAATGACTGCGTCATATAATCATCCGCATCATCATTAACATAAACCATCACAACATTCTGACCTTCAATAAGGTCAAGTACTGAGTTAATGTTAAGGAAAATAAGGGAACCGCTTCCCACAATAATAAGGCAAGAAATAAGAACAACAATAGTTGCCAAAGAAAGTAATCTGTTTACCCAGATATTTCTAAATCCCTCGCGGGTCAAATAGCCTAAACTTGCACCTTTCATTGAGCATCCCCCTCCTCTTCCTCAGAAACAGGCTCGGAAGTTTCCACCGTGTCTTTAGAAGTGTCAATACCGTAAGTCTGCACAAGGTAATCAAAGTCGGTAGTATCTTCGTTAAGGAAATACGAACCGATTTCATCTTCCGGAGATTCAAAGGTATATGGCTCAACATCAATATGTGAAGCATCCGGATAATCTGATTCAATAACACCGTTTTTAATGGTGATAACACGGTGATTGAATGTTTTTACAAGATGCAAATCATGGGTTACCATAATAACGGTTGTACCATCCGAGTTAATATGGTTAAGTAAATCTACAATTTCATAACTCATTTTAGGGTCAATATTACCCGTTGGCTCGTCCGCAATAATCATATTTGCATTATTAGCCAACGCTCTTGCAAGAGCAACTCTCTGTTGCTCACCACCGGAAAGTTGATTTGGCTTAGAACGTGCCTTGGAGTTAAGACCCACAAGTCCGAGAAGGTACGGCACTCGCTTTCTGATTGCACCCTCTCTTGCACCGATAACTCTCATTGCGTATGCAACATTATCGTAAACATTCATTGTTTGTATAAGACGGAAGTCCTGAAAAACAATACCAAGGGATCTTCTGAAATAGGGAATATCCTTCTTTTTCATACTGTTAAGGTCGTAGCCGTTTATATTTATAGAGCCTGAAGACGGAACCTCTTCACGCATCATAAGTTTTAACAAAGTGCTTTTTCCCGCACCGGAAGAACCGACAATAAAGACGAACTCGCCGTTTTCAATTTTAACATCAAAATTGCTAAGGGCTTTTGTCTTGGTGTCTTCATACACTTTGGAGACGCCTTTAAATTCTATCAATTTCAACACCCAATCCAAAAAAAATTTGTCACAAATCAATTATAGCACATTCTATTACAAAATGTAACCCTTTTGCAATAAAAATGTGCTAAATTCATCATTTCTTAATATTTAACGGGATTTGCATCCAAATATTTCTTAACCATCAAAGCAACCTTGAAAACAATTGCATCATCAAACTCTCTAAGGTCAAGACCCGTAAGTTTTTTAATTTTTTCGAGCCTGTAAACAAGAGTGTTACGGTGAACAAAAAGTTTTCTCGAAGTTTCGGAAACGTTAAGATTGTTCTCAAAGAATTTCTGTATGGTGAAAAGTGTTTCCTGGTCAAGAGTTTCGATTGAGCCCACCTTAAAAATTTCTTTAAGGAACATTTCGCATAAGGTTGTGGGAAGTTGATAAATAAGACGAGCAATACCCAAATGGTCGTAACTTACAATGTTGCGATCGGTATCAAACACCTTACCAACCTCAAGAGCAACCTGAGCCTCTTTAAAGGAACGTGCCAAATCTTTAACTCCCACAACAGGAGTGCCGATTCCCACAAGTGCGTGTGTGAAGAACTCCGAAGAAAGTGCGTCGGAAATTGAGCGAGCAAGTTTTTCAAGGTCTTTTCCGTCAACATCACTTTTAACTTCCTTAACAAGGGCTATATCGCTTTCGCTTATATTTATTACAAAATCCTTTGTTTTATCCGGGAAAAGATTTTGTATAACGTCATATACGGAAACATCACTTTTATCAAGAAGTCTTATAAGAAGAACGACCCTCGACGCTTCATTGTTAAAATGAAGTTCCCTTGCTTTGAGATAAATATCTCCGGGAAGGATGTTGTCAAGAATTATGTTCTTAATAAAATTATTCCTGTCATATTTCTCGTCATAAAACTGTTTGATGCTTGAAAGAGCAACGGAAAGAACACCTATGTAATTGTGTGCGACTAAATCCTCACCCTCAACAAAAACCGCATACTCCTGTCGCATATGAGTACCGAACACCTGGTAAAGAGAACCGTCACAGGCAACGGGTGTTGCCGATGAAAAAACTGCAGAAATATTAACGTTGCGAAGTTCGCCTATTCTGCCAAGGTCGCTGCAAGAAATAACTGCACCGGTTTCATCAACTATGCCGATTGTTCTGTCAACAACATCACGCATTTGGTGAATAACACCTTGAAATAATCTATTGGACATTAGTATGACCTCCAATAATTTTTAACAAAATAACATTTTTACAATTATACATAATACACAACTTTGCACAATTTTGCAAGTGGTTTTTTTGTATTTTTTAATTTTTTTTATGCAAATTGTTAGTTTTTTGGCGAAAAACTTGTCTTAAATGCAGAATAATAATGGATATAAATCTGTTGAGATTACTTAGAAAAATCGCCTTCAATCAGTCTTAATTCGGATTCGGTAATCAACCTTGCCTCACCCTCTGCCAAGCGAGAATCCAAGGGCAGTCCCCCGATGGCCACGCGTTTGAGTTCGACAACACTTGTGCCCAATGTGGCAAACATCCTTTTAATTTGGTGGTACTTTCCCTCTTTAATGATAACCTTAAACACTTGTCCGTCGCTATCGCCCAAAAACTCCAGTTCGGCGGAAAGCAGAACGGTTCCGTCGCCTAACACAACACCCTCGGAAAATTCTTTTTTGGCTTTATCAAAATCAATTTTTTCGGAAATACGTGCAATATAGGTCTTTTCCACATGCCTTCCGGGAGAAAGAATTCTATGTGCAAAATCTCCGTCATCTGTAATAAGTGAAAAACCTGTTGTATCTTTATCAAGTCTGCCGGCAGGAAAAAGATTTTTTCTTTTCAACTCAGTAGGTAAAATATCAATAACGGTCTTATCCTGCTTGTCCTCCGATGCACTAACAACCCCTTTGGGTTTATTTAACATTATATAAGTATATTTCGTTTGGGAAATGCTTTTGCCCCTGATTTTAATATCATCGTCATAGGAAACTTTTAAAGAACTGTCTTTTACAACAATCCCGTTAACGGACACATCCCCACGCCTAATCATATTTTTTATATCATTTCGCGACATCATCCCTTGTGATGCTACCAATTTATCAAGTCTTTCTTTTTTCACTTATTACTCCTTATAAAATCCATGCATAAAGCCGTCAAGTTTAAGGGAACAAACATCGCCCCCAATAATCACTCCGTCACTGACGAGCATATTGAGTCTTATATAATCATCACCCGATTCTGTATCGGGATAATTTCTTACAATGTATGTCCATCGTTTCACTCTTTGACCTGCATATTTTTTTAAATCAAAGCCCTGTTTTATTTGAATTTGATTATAGTTTTCATAAACATCATCAAAGGATTCGGGTATTACAATATCGCAAACCTCCGCCGGTTCTTTATCGACCTCCCAACCATATCGGGAAATGAACTCAAGACGTTCCTCATTGTTTGAGGCGGAAAGCGGAATCCCCGTGCTTGTCTGCGCGCTTTGTATGTTTCCGAGACATTTAATACCTAAAATGAAAGCAAGACTTAAAATTATTACCGCAACGGCGGTTAAAACCGATTTTTTAATTTTGTTTTTTGAGATTGAAACCACAAACATAAACACAACTCCTTTATCTACACAAATATATGCACGATAAGGGAGTTTAATGTGATTATTTAATTAAAATAAGGAAAGATACGCGTCAAAAATCTGTTCTCCGACAAAGGCACAAACAGCGGAACCTGCCGCAAGGAAAGGACCGAAAGGAATTACCCCTTTCATTTCTTTCTTACTTACGATTTTCCTTACTACCGAGAACAGCACACCTAAAAGGGCTGCCATAAAGAGCGCTATTATAACCGCTTTCCAACCGAGAACAAAACCTACGGCAGCCATTAACTTAATATCTCCGCCACCCATTGCTCTGCCGCCTGTTACCAGTGCAACAATAAAAAACAAACCGGATACTGCGAACAGACCGATAACTTTTGAAATAATCCATTCTTTTGTGAATGTACCCGTCAAAAGTGCATCACCGACAATGAAAAGTCCGCCTACGAAAATTGCTATCCACATGGAGTCGGGAATAATTTGATGTTCAAAATCAATCCATGAAACAACAATGAGTGCGGACATCATAATCATATAGCCCACAAGTTTAAGGCTCAAACCCTCTATGGCATAACCGCCGCAAAGGAACAGATAAACAAGTACATAAGCCGTTCCGTTAAGTGCTTCTACTATTGGATAACGGGGAGAAATCGGTGCTTTACAATATCTGCATTTGCCTCTTAAAAAAATCCAACTGAAAAGAGGAAACAAATCTTTCCAATTAAGCTGATGTTTGCACGATGTACAGATTGAATTCCCTTTTTTAAAGTCCATACCAATGGGTAACCTGTAAATCAAAACATTGAGAAAACTGCCTATTACGGTACCGAAAACAAAAATAATTGCAGCTATGTAAGCTGTAAGAAAATGTATCATACACACCCCTTCCGACGAACTCAATCATCATTTCAAATATAGATAAATTATATACGTTTTAAACGTTAAAGTCAACAAATATTCTTTTTGTAATTTGTTAAAATTTAATATCAACATTATATTGTTTTTTCAGGAAAAATATGTTATATTATATTTCGTATAATGACATAAGGAGGAACTTTTTCTATGAAAAAGACTTGCAAACGTGTACTTGCCGTAGTTTTATCACTTGTTATGGTATTTTCGGTGATAAGCGTCGGTGCAGTTGCTCTTGCCTGTGCGGTAATAGCAAACACAGTTTCCATCGGTTCAGATGGTTCAACTGTTATCAATGCCAACAGCGTTGACGAAGCAATAGAATATATGGAGGCAAATCCCAATATGTTCTACAGTAGCAGTTCGGCTTCTTATTCTGCTTTTTCGTCAACACAAAGAGATGCTGTGATTTATCCCACAGTTATCATTCCCGGTATCAGCCAATCCATTTCCTATCTTGCAGACGAGAACGGCAACCCCGCTGTTAACTCGAATGGTGATGAACTTTCCGGCGGTCTTCTTATTCTTGACGAAACGAAAATTCTCCCCGCTGTTATTAACAATCTTGCAGGTCCCCTTGCGGCATCCCTTATTGCCCAATCCGATGTAAACGGTAAACTTGCCGAGGGTGTTTATAACACCGTAACCCAGCTTTTCTCCATTCAGGCAAGTGACAAGAGCGGTAACCCCGTCAACAACCTCAAAACCGTTGAGTACAAAACATCTGTTGCGGGAATGAGCCAGGAGGACAGAGATTATTTCTACAGAATGATTCCCATGCAGTCAATTAAGGACGAAGTCGGCGAAGACAACCTTTACCTCTATGCTTTCCCCCTTATCGGAGATCCCATGAAATCCGCTAAAGGTCTTAACGACTACATTCAGTTCGTTAAAGCAGAAAAAGGTGTTGACAAAGTTAACATCGTTACGATTTCTCTCGGCGGTACAATTCTTACTGCTTACCTTGAACTTATGAAGGACAGCGGTTATACCGACATTAACAGAGTTATCAACGTTGTATCCTGTCTCCAGGGTACCGATGTTATGGGTGACTTCTATCTCAGAAACTTCAACCTTGATGACGAATTCTTCTTCCATGAGTACATTCCCATGATTATGGAAGAAACAGAGGGCAATGCAACACTCGGTTACCTTATCAATATTGCTCTCAAAATATTCCCCAAAAAAGTAATTTATACAATCCTTACTGCAGCAGTTGACGGTATTATTGATTCTTTAATGCACAACTGTCCTCAGTTCTGGTCAATGGTTCCCGTTGACAGATTTGATGATGCCAAGGCCAAATACAGCGAAATCTGGACCGATGCTTCTTATGCACATCTTGCAAAGAAACTTGACGATTTCCACACCGCTGCGCTTAACCTTGACGACAACCTTACTGCTCTTATGAACAGCGGAAAATATGTTCAGAACATTGCGGGTTATGGTCTTGATTACAGTTCTCAGGATTACTGTTTCTTTGCAGCAATGAAATCATCCCTTACAACAAACAGTGATGCAATCATTGATATCGACTCAACAACATTGGGTGCAACATACGTTCCCGCAGGTGAAATTCTTCCGGATGATATTCTCTTCTCCGACACAGCCATTATTTCACCCGACGGCAGTATTGATATTTCAACCTGTCTCTTCCCCCAAAACACATGGCTCTTTGAAGGACAGCACCACGAGGTCGGCAGAAACGATGTTGTTATTAACCTTGTTGGTAAACTTATCACAGGCGAAATCAAAACTGTTGACGATATGAGCGCAGAGTATCCTCAGTTCAACGGAAACCGTAACACAAAGAACATCAGACGCTGGTATCTTGCTCAGGCGGAAGAAGTTCTCAATGCCGAGGATCAGTCAATGTACACGGCTGAAGACCTTGCAGAACTTCAGATGGCTTATGACGAGGCTCAGGAACTTCTCCAGACAACAATTTGTGAACCCACAGAGGCTGAAGCAGTAACCGACAGACTTCTCAACGCACTTCGCAGAGTTGGTATGCAGAAAGAAGCCGAGGACGAAACAATGAACAATGTTCTTGAAGGCATTGCAAAATTTGTTGACGACACAATTTACGAAGTGTTCGGCGGAAACGGATTTTCCGATATTTCTCATACAGGACCCTTCCCCGGCTAAGTACACACTTGCACTAAATTCATTTATATGATATAATTTCACTCCCGAAGAAATTCGGGAGTGATTTTTTTGGTGAGACGAGTTATAAAATGAAAGTATATTTTTACACTTTAGGTTGCAAAGTCAACCAATATGAAACTCAGGAAATGAGCGAACTTTTGGAAAAAAACGGTTATACAATTATATATAATGCAACAAAAGCGGATGTTGCAGTTGTTAACTCATGCACGGTTACTGCCGAAAGTGTAAGAAAAACAAGACAGATTATAAGAAAAATTAAAAAGCAAAACCCGAACAGTATTATAGTTCTAACAGGTTGCGCTTCCCAGGCGGAGCCACAAATCATTGAAGATTTGCCGGATGTTGATATTCTTATGGGTAACAGGAGCAACACGGAAATTGTTAATGCTTTGGATGAGTTTATATCTAACAATAATTTTCTTAACAAAAGAATAGAGCATTTAACCGGGGATTTGTTCACAGGCTGTGGTATAAGCCGTTTTGACGGTCACACACGGGCTTTTTTGAAAATTCAGGACGGTTGTGACAGATTCTGTTCATATTGTCTGATTCCCACCGCAAGAGGTCGCTCCCGTTCAAAACCCCTTGATGATATTGACAAGGAGTTGAAATCACTTTCCGACAACGGCTATAAGGAAATTGTTTTTGTTGGCATAAATCTGTCCGATTACGGCAAAAACACCCCCTATTCCCTACCGGACGCGTTGGCGCTTGCAGAGAAACATGAAAACATTAAGAGAATAAGATTGGGTTCTCTTGAGCCCGACCACATTACCGATGAAATGATTCAGCGGCTAAAAGGTATTACAAAACTCTGTCCCCAATTCCACATTTCCGTACAAAGCGGTTGTGACAGCGTGTTAAAAGCCATGAACAGGCACTATACAGCCAATGAATATGAGGAATTGGCAAAAAAACTAAGGGCAACTTTTCCCGATGCCACAATCACAACGGATGTGCTTGTGGGTTTCCCCACAGAAAGCGAAGATAATTTCAATACAACTGTTGAATTTGTGAAAAGAATAGGTTTTGAAAAGGTTCATGTATTCCCCTACTCCGTCCGTGAAGGCACAAAAGCGGCAAAAATGGAACAGTTAACCAAAGCCGTCAAAGAAGAAAGAGCCTCAAGACTTACACATATTGCAGAAAAAATCAGGGAAGATTATTTAAAAAGTCAGTTAGGTAAAACCGTTGAAGTTTTATTTGAGGCGGAAAAAGAGGGATACTGCGAGGGTTACACGGAAAACTATACTCCCGTAAAAGTCTTTGAAAATCGGAGTTGCCAAGGTCAAATTTTAAACGTCCGCATAACCGATTGTGAAAAAGATGCATGTGTAGGAAACTTTGTGTAAAATTTCCCGATATTTTCATAAAATAATCTTGACAATATCATAGTGTTGTGCTAAAATATCGGTTGTTGTGATAGCACGCGGGTGTAGTTCAATGGTAGAATCCCAGCCTTCCAAGCTGGTCGTGTGGGTTCGATTCCCATCACCCGCTCCACAATGCGCGGTTGTAGCTCAGTTGGATAGAGCAACTGCCTTCTAAGCAGTAGGTCGGGGGTTCGAATCCCTCCAACCGTGCCAATATTTTTATATGGTGGATGTAGCTCAGTTGGTTAGAGTGCCAGGTTGTGGCCCTGGAGGTCGTCGGTTCGACCCCGATCATCCACCCCATTTTTATATATACGTATATATAGGGATGTAGCCAAGCGGTAAGGCAACGGACTTTGACTCCGTCATGCGTGAGTTCGAATCTCGCCATCCCTGCCAGAAAAGAACCCACATTTGTCGCAGACAAGTGTGGGTTCTTTTCAATGAAATAAATCCCTTGCGGGATTTGTGAAATAACGCTTCGCGTTATGAAATAGCTGACGCTATGAAATACGCTGCGGCGTATGAGGGATTTATTTTATTTCACATTTTGCCGCTAAGGCAAAATATTTCATAATCCAAAGGATTATTTCATATTGCGTAGCAATATTTCATTAAATATGCTATAATATTTGTAGAGGTGAGGATACTTTTACCTCGATTTTGCGACCTTTGGTTACTCTTTGGCAATAAAAAACCATATTTGTCTTTTAGACAAATATGGTTTTTTCAATGATATCCGTTCCTTGCGTAACAGGCGATATATCATTGCAAAACACGAATCAACATTCCGTCTTGTGGTTTCTGCCATTCCCACCTTATTTCAGGTAAGGTTTATGTGCCCAATCACATTGAATACCGTCGCCTTGCGGACTACAAATTCGGTTGTATTCATCCCTGTTGTCCATTCCCCCTTACAGATTTGGAGATTGTTGTTCCCGTTGCAAAACAAGTAAAAAAATGCTGATGAAATTGGAAAAGTTCATCGGTTTTTTCTTATTTTAAGCATTTTTTACAACAAAAAATGCCAATGTAAAAGGATTTTGATAGACAAATGCACGAAAAAATCATATAATTTAGTCAACGAGGTGAGGAAAATGGAAATCGGAACTAAACTGAAAAACGCAAGAAATAACGCAAATCTTACACAGGAAGACATTGCGGAAAAAATCGGTGTAAGCCGCCAAACAGTTTCCAACTGGGAAAACAACAAATCATACCCGGATATTATAAGCGTAATAAAATTAAGTGATATTTACGAAATCAGTCTTGATAACTTATTAAAGGAGGACGAGAATATGATTAAACATCTTGACGAAAGCACAAACATTGTTAAAAGCAAAAACCGCTTGAGAAAATTGTTGCCCGTTCTTGTTTATACTGTAATCTGGGCATTATGCGTGTTAATATTCTGGCTGGATTCGGGCTGGGATGCCGGTGTCTATTCCGTATTCATTTTCTGGGGTATTCTTCCCGTGAGTACACTTATTATCTCCGCAATATCGGGTAAAGAGGATTTTAAACCTTTAACTAAATTAGGTATTGTCGGATTTATGGGTGTTATGTTTATGCTGTGTGACTACCTTACATTCTCACTTTTAAATATGGTTTCTTTTGATAAATTCAATCCCCCTACCTTTGACGGATTGATTATGGGCTTGATTTTTTCAGCTGTGGGAATGGCAATAGGAAGTTTGGTTTTGTTCATTAAAAACAAGAAAAACAAATAAATAAAAAAACTTACGGGGATGTCTTATTTGACACCCCCGTAAATTATTACATAAACTCTTTTAAATCGTAAAACTCACCCTTGTATCTTCCGTTGAAGTCCTTTTCGCCTCTTTGGTTAACAACAAATACTTGTTGGGTTTTATAAAGAATTGCAATTTTGTTCAGTTCCTTGGAGTTTTCGGCAAAATGCTTTTTGACCTTCTTGTACAGAGGGTCTTTTCTTTTTAAAAAATCGGGAATCTGTAATGCTGACGAACAGGACAGCAAGTCACAGACTAATGTTTCCCGAAGCCTTTCCTCATTGGTAAATTCTTTGAAATAGCGATATATATGGGTTGCGTAATCGGACAAACTCATTTTATTACCGTCAACCGCATTTCCGAACTCAAAAAACAGTTTAAATGGTGTGAAACCGCACTCGGTTAAGAGATAATCCAAAGTAAAAAGAAAACGGCCGCTGTTATGCATTCTTTCCAATGCATCCTCACATTTTTTCAAGCCTTTGATTTCTTCCTCCGTAAGCCAAGGGGTTGAAGTAACCTCATAGGGTGGATTGTGGCTGAACTCGCAGGGGTATTTATCCCTGTTTTCACGCATATCGGCACCGTGCAGGAGTTTTAAAAAGCCCATCTGGAGCATATTTGCCTTTAAATTGTAACCGTTATCAAAACTTCGTTCAAAACTCTCTATATTCTCTCCCGTCAATCCTGCAATCAAATCAATATGTATATGCATATTTCCAAAAGAGATTAACTCTTTGATATTTTCAATTAACTTTTTTGTATCGGTTTTGCGGTTTATGGCTTTCAGTGTATCTTCGTTAAAGGACTGCATACCGATTTCAAGTTGAAACACACCTTTCGGGGCTTTTGAAAGAATTTCCATTGTACTTTCTTTTAGTATGTCCCCCGCTATTTCAAAGTGAAAGCACACACCCTCGGGTATTGCTACACCGTAATTTGAAAGAATGAATTTTAAAATTTCGTTTGCCCTCTCGGCTTTAGCATTAAAGGTTCTGTCAACAAATTTAATTGTTTTTGTTCCGCTTACGGAAAGATTTAATATATCGGCTTTCACCTGTTCCAAATCAAAAAAACGCAAAGGCGAACACCTGCCGGATAAACAGAAAGCGCATCTGTAAGGGCATCCGCGGCTTGTTTCTATATATGATATTCTACCGTTCAGATTATTAAAGAACTCGTCATTATAGGGTGATGGGGGTGTTTCGTTCCACTCCCTTTCGGGTACGGAAATAATATTGCCGTTTTCTCTGTAAGAAAGACCGCTCACAGAGGCTAAATCCCCATTGCTTTCTACTGTATCAAGAAAAAGAGGGAATGTTTTTTCGCCCTCTCCCGAAAGAACAGAATCCACATAGGCGTATTTCTCCAAAACCTCCCTTGGTCTGTAAGAAACCTCGGGGCCACCGAGAATTATAGTGCAAGGAATTTTTTCTTTTAATAATCTACACAGTTCCAATGTCTTTTCTATATTCCAGATATAGGAGCAAAAGGATATGATATCGGGGTTTTCTGCGGCAATTTGCTTTGCGAAAGTTAAAATGTCACCATTGATTGTGCTTTCCATCACTTTTGCTTCAACGGATGTTTTGGAGTATGCCTTAATCCCCGAAAGCAAACACCACGGGGCTAAAGATGCATGAACATATTTTGAATTAAGACAACCTATTATAACTTTCAAAACGAATCACCCGAATTTTTTGAATTTATTTTACCATATTCATTTAGAAATTCAAACCTCTATTTCAGGAATTATTTATATTATCCTAAAAACATGATAAAACGCACGCCCACCTTTTGGGTGGACGTGCATTGTTTTTAATACTTATCCGTAATTGTTTTTGTGCTGGAATAGACGATTTGGGTAGGGTTGTTATACCGAAGGAAATCAGACGGACTTTGAGAATACGTGAGGGCGAGCCCTCTCAAATAACATTGACAGTAATCGAGCAATTTTTCTTATCAATAACAAATCTTTACATAAAAAAACTCAAGTTAGAAGAAGACCGAAAGAGAGCAGAAGAAGTACATCGAGACTTTGAAAAGATTGTAGAATACTTCAAACTACAAGCAAAGAACAAATAAACTATCGAGACACATAATCAAAAAAGCGGGGTGAAATCCACTCCGCTTTTATGTTTAATTCCACTACAACGAATAGTTTTCTGCATTTCACAGAAATTCTTTGTTGCTTTTATTTTTTTTATTTCAAGAAATAAGCATTTTTTATGATATTTCTTTTTTTATATTCTTCGGCCACCTTGTTTTTAATCAGTTCCAAAGAAATATCTTCCCAATAGTTTATATATATCAAAATAACATCATTTTGCTCGCTTTTTTCTCGTTTTAATTCGTCACGTTTGCATTGTTCTTCATAATGTTTTTGACCACCAAAAAACTCAACTGGTTCAAAATGTTGCTTGCCTTGATATTCTATTGCGATATTTTCGCCACACACAAAAACATCATACGACATTTGACCGTTTTGAGTCCGTAGAAAATAAGGTCTATGTTGATATATTACTTGATGCTTTTTGAAAAGTTTTTTTGTGTATTCAAAAACTAATTCTTCAGATTTCCACTTGTTTTCCGTCTTGATATATTCTGCCATATTGTTACATTGCAATATGTATTTTTGTGGTTTTCTTAAAATGTCAATATATTTTTCTGGGAAATATGATGACTTCGCATAATCCAAAAAAGTCCAATAACGCATGACATTATTAGGGATAAATTTAGGAGACAATTCAGAGGATTTTTTAAAACTAGTATTTTTATTTGTATAATATTCCTCTAGTAAATGGGTAAGAACATATTTAAAATTTGCGTCGTTATAACATAACTCTTGACCTAAAATTTTTCGAATTGCATAAGGAAAACTATATATTACATGATTATCAATTTTTGTTACTTCAACAAAGTTGGTATCTTCTTTATTAGATTGTTTCATATTATCTGTAAAGTGATTACGCACAGACTTTTCAAATTCGTGAATAGAATCCAATGCAAATTGTGTTACATATGGAGATGTTGTATCATTTACTGCATAGCCAGTTTTCCCATCACGATTTACCTCGTAAATTATAAATGTATGTGGAAAACCTTTCCAATTATTTATACGGTCATCCAAATTTAACAAAGGAAATCTCTCATTAACGATGTTAAAATTGCTTTGAAAATGAGATAGGCTTCCGTTATTAAAGTGTTCTTCTTCTAGCCAATTTAATTTTTTCACAGGACTGTTTTTTTGACCATCAAAAAATTTGTAAAAGAAAGGTGCGTAACGGTGCCGCTCTTGAAAAATGTCTCGTTTTAATTTACTTGCATTAATTTTAAACATTTCATTATATGTCAATTCTTCAACTATTACAATGTGACCCAGTAATTCTTGAATTTGCCCATAACCATCAGCAGTAGAATGCGCTAAAAAATCTTCCGTAATAGGACAGGTTTGTTTAATTCCAAAATACACAATGAAACTATCTTCAACAACATATACTCTTTCTAATTTATTTATTTGGTAAAAAACAAAGGAATATTTTTCAAAAAGGCCTTCAAATACCTTTAACGAATTATTATAAAATTTATCTACACCGTATAAAAATTCTATTCGGTTCACTAACATCACCTCACTTTATTTATTCTATCACAGCAGACCCAAAAAGTAAAATAGCACAGTATAAGTTTCTTTTAATCACAAATAATAGTATCAACGTTTGATTTTAAATGAGAATTTATATATGAAAGCTACTGCAATTGTTAGAAGATTAGACGATTCAAGTCGTATTATCATACTAAAAAGATAAGAAAAATCTCAAAGTCCGTGAAAAGACACGTTACATATAACATTGATACTTTTTGACAAATTTTATAATGAGATACATGGGTTTATAAAAAGAGCAACAGCAGAATGATAATCACTCTGCTTTTTTATTGAAAACTTTTATATTATTTGTGTTTAAGTAGCACTTATAATAATTACGAAGCCATCCGTACTTTAAAGATAGTTTTTCATTCCCTTTATATTTATTTGTTTGTTCTTCAATAAAATGATTTATTTTTTCCTTTTTTATAGTATTTTTAAACAAAGTAATATTTTCAATTATATTGAAGTAATGAACAAAATAACAATCATCAAAATCCTTACATATAAATGTTTCTATTTCTGAAAGATGGATGTTTTCATCGTTCTTTAAATTGATGTAATCATCAACTGTCTTTTTCTTTTCAAATCCGATTTTTCTTAAATCATCAATAATACTTGCAGAAATTTGAACACGTGGATAACCTGTTGAATTTTCTATGTTGTATGCATCAATGACAGCAGGTCCAAAAGTTGTAGTTTCTGTCACGAAGAAGTCTCCTTTTTCTATCCCACCTCTCAAAAGTATACCACAATCCAATAACATCATATGTAAAGTTGCGACATAATACAAAATGTACAAAAATCCAAAATCACTATTTGGCGTTGTTATTATAATGCTGTCTGATATTATCTTTACAGTTGTTTGTGATATAACACTTTTAGGAATAACCAGTTTCGAAAAGTAATTGGTAAATTTATATCTAAATAACTCAATATCATCTATTATTGCCTTTATTTTTTCGCAGCACTCTGTTTTACATAAAGTTTTAAAGCCCATCAAATCCAAAAAAGCTACATACCCTTGAGAATATGTACTGGGTTCATTTAGTTTATTCTTTATATAATCCTCGTATTTCTCATTTTTCATTTTAGCACCACCTTGTGATTATAATAACATAGCAAATCTAAAAAGTAAATTCACACAGTATAAATTCCCTTTAATCACAGATAATAGAATTACATTGAAAATTTTGTTTTTAAACAAGGAGAATGATATATGAAAGCCACAGGCATTGTCAGAAGAATAGATGATTTGGGCAGAGTTGTTATTCCTAAAGAAATTCGCAGGACTTTAAGGATTCGGGAGGGTGACCCCTTGGAAATATTTACCGCAAGTGACGGGGAAGTTATTTTCAAAAAATACTCCCCCATGGGTGAAATTTCACAGTTTTCAGGGCAATATTCCGAGGTACTCAACCGAACATCCGGAATGCCCGTTCTTATTACCGACCGTGACCATGTGGTTTCCTGCTCGGGAATTCCCAAGAAGGATGTACTTGAAAAACACATTTCAAGTGAAATGGAAGAATTAATGGAAAACAGAGAAAATTATATTAAACAAAAAGGAAACTCAGATTTTCACCCCATAGATAATATGGATTTTTCCGCCTCTTTGGCATTTCCCATTATTGCATCCGGCGATATCGGCGGTGCTGTAATTTTCCTTGAAAATGAAAGCGGAACGCTCCCCACGGAAACGGAAATCAAACTGGCACAGGTTGCCGCCGCATTTCTCGGGAAGCAGATGGAAGAATAAGTACACAAAAGATAAAACGTATATTTGTGCATTTCACCAAAACCGCTTAATACCGCATTTTTCACATTGTAAAATAACACTTCTTATGTTAAAATATTATGGTGTGTGATATTGACATGAGGGGTGTTATTTTGGCATCACGAAAAGAACATACGGAAACTCTTTCCAAAGATATGAATATTTACGTATCCGACGCGCACATTTTCACCTCCGACGCCATTGTGCTTGCGGACTTCTGCGCTCCGCGGCATAAGGACAAATGCTGTGATTTAGGCACGGGAAACGGCATTATACCAATGTTGTGGTTAAGGGATTTCGGGCCCAAAGAAATAACGGGAGTTGAACTTTCCGAAAGTGCGGTCAATCTTTTCACCAAAACCCTTTGTGAAAACGGTTTAACGGACAAGGTCAATATTGTCCATTGCGATTTGAGAAAGTTAAAGGGTGTTCTGCCCAATGAATACTATGATTTAGTCAGCATCAATCCTCCGTACAAAAAACTGGGAACAGGCATCGTAAACGAGGGCGAGGACTACAAAAACGCCCGTCACGAATTCACCTGTACCCTTGAGGATGCGGCAAAAGCAGCCTCCCTTATTCTTAAATTCGGCGGCAGATTTTGTATTTGTCAACGGCCGGAGAGGTTGCCCGACATTTTCTCCGCCATGAGAAAATACAAAATTGAACCGAAATCTATGAGAGAGGTTATTCAAAGAGTCGGCAAGGAACCGAGTCTTGTTATGGTGGAGGGTAAAAAAGGTTCTGCACCCGGTTTCAGAATAAATTCTCCCCTTATTTTAGAAAATGAAAACGGCGAATACACGGAAGAAGCCAAAGAGCTGTTTTTATCATATAGATACAAATAATCTTATGAGGTGAACTATGAAAAAAACAAAAGAAAAGAAACTGACAAACGGCTATGTTATTCCCAAAAAAGAATTTAATATGTACGCTGTCGGAGCCATGGGTCAGGGTATGATATATGCCATGATGTCAAGTTACATCAGCGACTATTACACCAATGTTTTGGGCTTACCCCTGGTTTTTGTTTTATTCCTTATGCTTGGCGCTCGTGTTTGGGACGCAATTAACGACCCGTTAATGGGCATCATTGCCGATAAACGAACAACACGTTTCGGTAAATTGAAAGGTTATATCGTTTTTGCCGCACCCCTTATTGCTGTGCTGACAATTGCAATGTACATAAACCCCGGCTTCTCCAAAACCGGCACAATGATTTATGCCGCCGCTACATATCTCCTTTGGGGTATGTCCTACACAATGGCGGACGTTCCTTTCTGGAGTATTCCCAATGTTATGACACAAAACCCGGAAGAACGCGGTCAGGCTGTGTCCTTTGCAAAAACACTTAACGGTATAGGTACGGCTTTCCCCGAGTTGTTGTTCATGCTCGCCCCCACCCTTATCCCTGTAATTTTCCCCAATCATACCAACTATTACGAAACAACATACCTTTCAATTGCAACGGTTTGTGTTGTTGTGGGCATTACAATGTACCTTAATTCCTATCGTAATATTACCGAAAGATACATTCCCGCTCCCAAAGAGCGTAAACCCGGTGAGCCCTCCACTCTCGCCCGTATTTTCAAATGCAAACCCCTTATGCTTGTTGTGGCAATGGGCATTTTGTCAAGCGGCAGATACATGATTCAAGCCGCTGCAATCCATGTTGCAAGATATGCTTTCTATATTGGTCCCGAACTCACACCCGGTATGGACCCTGAACTCAAAAGTCATTACATCCAACAGAGCGTTGCCAGTGTTAAAACTATTTTCCAGGTATGTGCAATTGTCGGTATGTTCGGTGCAATGCTCCTTATGCCCATGCTTATGAAAAAGTTCGATTACAAAAAACTTTTGATTACCACCTGTCTTGCAGGTTTTGTTGCAAGTATTTTTACAACAATAATCGGATGGACAACCGCGAATTTCTATCTTTGCATCCCCTTCCTCCTTGTTTCCTGCGTACCTTTAGGTGTTATCAATGTTATTTCCAACGCTTTGATATATGACTGTCTTGATTATATCGAACTTAAAACAGGCTACCGCGACAACGGTTTGGGTTCTGCCTGTCAAGGTTTCATAAACAAAATCGGTAATGCTTTTGCAACTTGCGGAATCATTATTATGTATATGTTTATTGACCTTGATCCCTCACAGATGTTGGCGAAAGAAGCGGTTGTTGCGGCAACGGAACTTACAAGAATACAGAACTTCGGTATGTTCACACTTGTTTCCATTGTTCCCGGACTCAGTCTTCTTCTCTGTACAATCCCCATGTTCTTCTACAAGATTTCCGGCAAGGAAAAAACACGTATTATGGAAGAACTCGCTCAAAAGAGACAGAGCGAAAACGCTTAATTAAAATTCAATACAAGGAAGGTTTATATTGTGAAATATGATGTAGTAATTATCGGTGCCGGTCCCGCGGGTATTTTCACCGCGCTTGAAATGAGACGCAAAGGCTCCGAAAAGTCGATTCTTATTGTTGAAAAAGGTCAACCCGTTGAAAAACGCAGTTGCCCCAAAGCAAAAACAAAACAATGTGTAAACTGCAAACCCTATTGCCACATTACAACCGGATTTTCCGGTGCAGGTGCATTCTCTGACGGCAAACTCTCATTGAGTTATGAGGTTGGCGGCGATTTACCCTCACTTATAGGCGAGGATTTCGCACAGGAACTTATTGATTACACGGACAAAATCTATCTTGAATTCGGTGCTGACAAACACATCGAAGGCATCAGCAACGATGACGAAGTTAAAGAAATAAGAAAGAATGCTATACAGGCAGGTCTCAAATTAGTTGACTGTCCCATTCGCCATCTTGGTACGGAAAAAGCGCAGACCCTGTATCTTGATATTGAGAACTATTTACGCGAAAAAAATGTTGATATGATGTTCGGTTGCGAATGTAACGATATTCTTATTGAAGACGGTGTTTGCAAGGGTGTTTACATTACCCAAGGTAAAGAAGAACTCCGTATAGATGCGGACAGAGTTGTTGTTGCCACAGGTCGCCGCGGTGCAGATTGGCTTGAAAAACTCTGTAACGAGCATGGTATTGAGCATCAGGCAGGTACAGTTGACATCGGTGTTCGTGTGGAAGTAAGAAATGAGGTTATGGAAAAGGTTAACCGTGTTCTTTACGAATCAAAACTTATCGGTTATCCCAAGCCCTTTAAAAACAAGGTACGTACATTCTGCCAGAATCCCGGCGGATTTGTAAGCCAGGAAAACTACGATAACGACTTGGCGGTTGTTAACGGCCACTCCTACAAAGAGAAAAAGTCCAACAACACAAATGTTGCCATCCTTTGCTCCCACAACTTTAACCAACCCTTCAACCAACCCATTGAATATGCTCAAAAAGTTGGTGAGCTTACAAATATGTTGGGTGCGGGACATATTCTTGTCCAGCGTTACGGTGACATTCTCGACGGCAAGAGAACGTGGCAAAAAGAATTGGCACAGTCCAATCTGCGCCCCTCCCTCCCCGATGCAGTAGCAGGTGACATCACCGCCGCAATGCCTTACAGAGCAATGACCAATATCATAAACTTTATTCAGGCAGTTGATCATGTTGTTCCCGGTTTCGCTTCGACGGAAACACTCCTCTACTCTCCCGAACTTAAATTTTACAGTAACAAAATCAAAATGGATACGGATCTTAACACAAGTGTTAAAGGTCTTCATTGCTTAGGTGACTCATCCGGTTGGACAAGAGGTCTTATGATGGCATCCGTAATGGGTGTTCTTATGGGACGTCAAATTGCAGGAGAATAAGATAATATTAAAATACCCTTTCCTTTTACAGAAGTAATTCGGGAAGGGTATTTTTTTTATACTTATACATATACTTTAACGAGGTGTGAGTATGGTATTATCGGTTAGAACAAAGAGTTTAATAAAAAATCTGGCTATTCCGCTTATAGTGGGTGCCCTTGCAGGATTTTTAACAAATGCGGATGTTAAAGAGTTTATGATGACGGCTCAAAAGCCAATATTTATGCCGCCAGGTTGGGTTTTCCCCATTGTGTGGACCATACTTTATGCCTTAATGGGCTTTTCGGCTTATATAATTGAAAACACTCAAAGCCCCCGAAAAAACAGGGCTTTGATTATATACTACATTCAGTTATTCTTCAATTTTGTTTGGAGTTTTATCTTCTTTTCCTGCGGAAACTATTTGTTTGCTTTCATTTGGATTGTTGCACTGTTGGTACTTGTGTTTGCCACAATTATTGAATTTAAAACAATTAAACCCCGTGCCGTTTTTATTTTATTCCCCTACGCAATTTGGGTTAGTTTTGCATCGGTGCTTAATTTCAGTATATATCTTTTAAATAAATAACAAAAACATCGAACCCCCCAAAATACAGGGTTCGATGTTCTTAATTAATTTAATGTGAACAACGAATTGTCGGTATCATAATCTGAAGTCCACACATTTATTTTATATTGGAATAACCCGGGGATAGTTATGGACGGGTCACCGATTTCATCGGCAAGTTCTTTCAAGGAATATGTATCAAACTTACAACGAAGCATGCACAAGTCATCATATTCCGTGGAAATAAATTTCCAATCAAATTTTTTCCCGCCTTTTTCGAAACCGAAGCAAACAAAATTATTCTCAAAATTGTGGTTTAATTTTTGGTATGCTTCTTCATCTGCAAAATAAATATCCACCCATGCAAACTCGTCTTCGGCTGTAACCTTAACCTTTTCAATGCCTTGAGCCAAATCAGAAACAACCGCCGATTTTGACGAGTATTCCTTATTAAATGCTTCTACTGTTTTCGGATACGTACCCAAAACCGTTCTGCCCACTCCGTCATTTGACTGATGTTCAAGGTAGATATTAAACTTCAGCAGTTGAAAAACATTTTCAAAATCAATAGTAAGTTCGTCAGTGAGGGCAACGGCATTTGCAAGGTCACCTATTTCCGTAAAAATATATTCTACACTCTTGCCGTCCGAAAGGAATCTATACTTCCCCGGACAAGTCACCTGTGTGCCGTTATTTATATAGAAATAGAAAACGGGCACTATGTCAACCGTAAAATCACTGCTTGCATAATGAGCATCAAGAAGAGATTCTTTATCATTAAATTCAACTACTATTTTTGCACTTTTTTTATCACAATCCGCAGTTACATTTTTAATAGTATCCACATGTTTCCTGACTTCTTCAAGAGTAATGAGTTCTTCTTTTTCAACAACGGATAAAGATGTTGCTTCAGTTGTTGCTTTTTCGGTTGTGGTCTCGAATTCTTTGGCTTTCTTCTGTATAGCGGAAGTCAAACTGAAAATTGCTACAAGCACAATAGCTATAACTATAACAAACAGCCCCAATAAAAATGGGTTTTTCTGTATCTTATATGATATGCTGTTTTTATTCAACTCGTCCATTATTTACCTCCGTTAGGTTCTTTGTTCTGCTTTGATTTTTCAGCAGCCTCGCGTTCTTCTTTCTCCTGCTTTTCCGCCTCTCTGCCCGCTTTTTCGGCAGCCTTTTCAATTTCACGTTTGGCTTTACGTTCTTCACGGATTTCTTTCTTTGACGCTTGGGGGGTCGGTGGCATATCCGTCAGTTTCATGAAATCAATTTTTGCCATTCGTGTTTTGGGAAGAGAATCAAGAATTGTTATGGCACTCGGTCTTGAAAAACGTTCCAATTTACTGTCGCAGTATTCTTTGATGAGTTTGCATACCTCATCGGGATTATCCGTGGGCTGATAAAGAGAAACGAAGAGCTTAATAATGGGCTTTGAATTAACGTAACCCTGAACCGCACAAGCCTCGTTGATGTAATCAAGCTTTAAAACCTCTTGTTCAATGTCGTTTGGATAGACATTGTATCCGGAGATAATAATCATTCTTTTTTTTCTTCCGGTAAAGAAAACAAAGCCGTCCTCATCTTTATAACCTAAATCCCCTGTCATTATCCAGCGGTTACCCTTTCTGTCGGTATATACACCGCTGTCATCACCATCCAGATACCCTGCCATAACCGTTGAACCCGTCACAGCAATTTCACCTATGGTATTGGGAGGAAGTTTTTTATTTTTGTCATTCCAAATCTCAACAGTCATACCGTCAAGGGGCCTACCGATTGAATTTTCCTTATAAGCACCCTTAATATTAGCGGTACAAACAGATGACACTTCCGTAAGACCGTAGCCACGATAAAGTCTGCCTTTGGCACGATATTTTTCAAGCTTTGAGTTAAAGGCATTGAGAAAGGTGTCGCTTATAATGTCGCCGCCCGCCCACAAAAGGCGGAGTTTTGCAAGATGGGGACCGTCAAAATTTGATGCCTCATACATCTTTTTAAACATATTCGGAACACCGACAATATAAGTTATGTTGTACTTCTTAATAAGTCGATTTGCTTTCTCGGCGGAAAAATTCATCATGGGAATACAGGTGAATCCGGCACACATACTGAAATGCATAACTACACCCAAACCAAAAGCATGGAACAGCGGCAAAACCGCGAGAGAACATTCGGCACCCGGAGCGTGTGGTGAATCAAAAAAACTTAGTTTGTATGCAAGTTCGTTAAGATTTTTGGAAGTGAGCTGAATTGTCTTGCTCTTACCCGTTGTTCCACCGCCGTGTAGATACACTGCAACATCATTGCCGTTGTTTTCCACTTTTGGAGCATGCCTGTTAAGGTGGCAAATCGTTTTATATGCTGCTGTATTTGAAGAGGGCACATCCTTGCCCTTGATCTTGGAATAGACCTTCAACGCGGGACGCATAACCGCGGACGCATAATCGGCGGGAGAACAGATTATAACAAGTTTATTTCGTTTCCTAAGCATACCCACATATTTTTCCATCAACACATCAAGAATAAATATGGCTTTTGAGTGTGTGGATTTAAGAATTTCTTCAAGTGCATCGGGTGGAGTCAGCGGGTGAACGATATTTGCAATTACACCGATACGATTTACGGCATAGAAAGCCGCAAAACTCTGTACGGTATTTGGGAGAAAAATCGTCACAACATCTCCCCTCTTGATATTTTTACTGTCAAGAAAACCCGCAATAGCCTCAACATCCCTCATAAACTTTTTGCGGCTTATGAGATTGCCGAAACTTTCGGACACATCATACACACCGAAGTCCCTTGTGCAATCTCTGAAAAACTCAAAACAGTTTCTATCTTCAGGTTTAATCATAATACAATGATTCCTTTCGAAAGTTAATAACTTATATATTTTAATATTTTACAGTAACATTGTCAAGTTTTAAACATTTCTAATCTATTTGTAACTTTCTAATGTATTTGTCAATATTCACCAAATTGTAAATATTTCACTTGTGAATACTCCCGATTTTTGTATATTATCTATAAAATTATTTACTTTTTCGCGGTTATATGCTATATTAGTTACGTAAAAGTTTCGTTTTAGTTTCTTTTATATATTTTGGGAGGGATTGTATGTTTAGCTTTTTCAAGAAGAAATCAGGTTTTACTCTTCTTAAACTTTTGATAGTTATTGTAATATTGGCCACAATAACCGTAATTGCCATTCCGATTTTCTCCCACCTTACTAACAAATCCGGCATTGAAAACCAAAACCATATCGGAAAGATTGTCAATTCTACCGTAGAATATGCAGATGCAGAAAACAAACCCGGAAGAAGTAATATTCAGAAATACTGTCCTCTGTTGTCCCCGGTAACGGAATAATTACAGTTAAAACAGAAAAAAATCCCAAAGGCATTGTTAAAATCGAAGTTGACTGCAACGGCGGAAAAGACGGAGACGTGCACAAATAGAATTCGAAATTGAATTATCGGGTATGATGCAAGTGCATCATACCCGATATGCTTTTTGTTACGATTAGATTGTTTTTAAATATATAAATCAGTCGCAGATTTCTACTGTTCCGTCCTCATAAACTTTAATCTTGTCCCCTGTTTTAACTGTGTTGAGGAATTCGTCCCCAAGGCAGTCAACTGTGGGCATGGGAGTATCGGTCCAAACGGAACCGAGGATTGCACCTGCGGCTGCAAGGGAGTCTATATGCTCGGAGAAAAGCATGCAAGCGGGACATCTTTCCATAACCTTTGCACAGTAGAGAACCATACCGCCGGTTGTTGAGCCGATTGTCTGAGGAAGGCAAAGGGCTGTTCCCACCATGGGTTTTTCAAAAATGTCCTTATTATTCTGGTCACCGCATTTTGCTTCCTTATCGCCGAACTGAAGCGCGTTCTGGAAAGATGCAAGTGTGTTGAAACCGCCGTGTGAAACGAGAGCCACTGCTTCTGCTGTGCCCGGTACTACGGGACGACCTTTAAATGTTTTCATCTTATTTTGCCCCCTTTGTGATTATGTCAAGAATCTCCTCACTTGTATAGTAACGAGATGTTGTGTATGTACGGAGTTTGTTGGAGTTTGTTATAACTCTGCCCATTTTTGCAACGGGATTGTTCATATACATAAGAGGACAAATGTAACTGAGTATTACACCGGTTGCGGCAAGTTTTGCAGCATACTCGGTTTTGTTAAACTCGTCGCAAACTGCGGGAGCGGCGGTGAATACCGTGGGAATTGTAACTTTCTTTTTGCCGCTCTTTTTAAGGCCTTCGCAAACATTGTCGGTCCACTCTTTAAGCTGCTGAAGTGAAAGATGGGGGCAACCGATAAAGCAAAGTTGGGGTGCCTTTGAGGGATCTTTCCACATAACAGGATAAGAAGCCTTAACTCTTTCAAGTTCCGCGTCATCAATAACATAAACCTGTGCATTATCTGCAATGAGGCTTTCGCCCATTTCAACTGCTTCGGGAGTGAGTCCGTCAATGTGATAAAGACCTACTGCACCGTTGGAAGCGGTTGCGGCACCGAAATCTTTAAGGTATGCTTTTGCGGCATCGTCAAGTTCCGTGCCGATCCAATCCGTAAGACCCTTTACGTAAGGAACATCTTCCATAACTTTCATACCGATTGCAGAGCCGAGAACCTGTGCTTCGGGTTTCTTTTTACATTTAACTTCAACAATCCATGTTGCTTTTCTTCCCTCGTCGGTAACAAGTCCGAAGTAAGGAACATAGCCAACAATGGAGCCGAAAAGCTCAATAATACCGGAGTTACGGTTGCAACGTGCGCCGAGAACGGAGTTTGCATAAACAACGGCACTTGACTCCGCCCAGGAAAGAACATCGCCCTTTTGGGGGAGATTGCCCACCTGATCCATATAGCAAGTGCAGGTATATGCATCATCGCTTACAAGACCCAATTTTCTTAATTGGTCATCGTAACTGTCCTGCTTTGTGTACATAAACTTGTTAAAAACAAGATTTTTTACAAAGTTTGAGGGAACCTTGGGGTCAACGGGTTTGGGGTCAACAGAGAACTGTTGCTTGGATTTGATACCCGCCGCAATAAGTTGATCCATAAGGTCATAAACAGGAGTCATAACCTTGAGACCGAAACTTGTTACAAGGTGTCCTTTTTCGCTTGTAACGGGCACCATTTTGGTTGCGCCGAAAGCGTCTCCGTACATAACAAGGGTTTTCATAACCTTTGCCATTGTTTCTCCCTGCTCGCCGTTAAGTATGGCGGACTGTTCGGGAGTTAATTCCATTTTTACGTCCATTAAATTCATCCTTTCATATTTTTCGGATTAATACTTTTTAATTGTAACACAAAACCCACTATTTGCAAATACTTTTTGTTAAAATAATAACTATTCCAACAAAAATGTGGCAAATAGCAGGTTTCATAACAGTTTTTAAACGTATTGATAATAAAGACCGTGTTTGTTACAGTACCAAATGAGTTTCCCGTGGGCGAATACGGGAATTCGCATTTGTAAATTCCATTCCGGATATGATTTTTTTATCATAATCGTATCGGTTGTGAGGAGGGCAAAAAAGGGAATATAGTGTTCTTTACTCATTTCGTGGTCGGAAGAAATGAAGTATTCGTTTTCCACGGTTTCAACGGATAGTTTATGTTCATCATCGGCTTTTATGGGTTCAATCGGTTTTAGTCTTTTACCGCAACAGGACACATCCGTTTCCGTCAAAGAAGTAATAAGATTGTTGCAAACGGGGCATACATAAAATTTCAATTTATTCATATTACCCGATAAAACATTGTTTTCTTTTAATTCCCCCGAAAGCAGTTTTTCTAAATCCACTCCGAAAATTTTTGACAAATCGGTAAGCAGGGAAACATCAGGACACCCAAGTCCCCTCTCCCATTTTGATACTGTTTTATCGCTGATATTCATTTTATCCGCCAACTGTAACTGGGTCATATTCTGTTCTTTACGCAGTTTTAATATAAGACCGCCGATTTTTTCGTTATTCATAATGTCTAACTCCTTTCTTCTTGGGTATGATTATAATGCACCGAAATTTCAAATACAATAAACTCTCCGTAGAGTTAGGGAAAAAACAATAATCCGCCGTCACAGTCGAGGAATCGTGACGGCGGAAAATTTTAAATAATAACAAAATCTTTTGCGGAAACAAGTACTCCGTTAACTTCTACAACTGATGGGTTATAATTCACATACACAACCTTATTATAATCGTAGGTTATTTTATAAACTCCCGAAACAACAAGTTCGTGGGATGTGATTTTCATATCCATTAAAGGTAACATTCTTTTTGCGGATGAATAAAACTTTGCAGTTTGGGTTGCATAAACGCCGTAGTCAAGGACATCGCACTTATCATAAGTGAATATGAAGGATGGCGAAGCCCCGTATTCAACTGCCTTTAAAACCGCGTCCGTACTGTCTTCAAAAAGGTTTACGGGTTCGGAACCGTAACAAACGCTGCCGTGAAGAACCATTTGCAAAAGCGGAACCGTTGTAACACCCTCATACTCCTCCATAGCGGCAGTTTGAGGAACCGAAAAAACCGCGTCCGCCTGATTCATAAGATAAACCGCAGGACTTGACAGCATAAGCCCGCCGCTGACACTCAAAGACCGGACTTTATCTTTTAAATTGTCCAATGCCGTTTGTCTGTTAATTCCCCCGGAAATATCCGTATAAAGTAGATACGATAAATCGTTTATACAAACATTGCCCTCTTCAATTTCAGATACAAATTTATAACTCTTTGAAATATTTGAATATGCGTAATTATATGAGCCAATCCTCGACCTTATTTTTTCTTTGGCAAGGTAGGTTCTGTAATCACTGTACAAGCAAAACTCATTTTTACCATTCTTATTTGGTGTAACCGCAAAGTTCACATCGTACCAAACAGAACTGTTTTTACTCGTTGACAAATCGCATAGGTTGTTATATTCTTTCTCCCCGCCGAGAACGCTGCTGACATCATCGCAACCCTTGGCACCGCTGTTTAATCCGTCATTCCCCGCCCCTGCAAATCTCAGGGCAATGCTTCTGACACCGCGGGATTTTAAAAGTGCAATCATCTCCGCACCGTTTTCAAAGGTTGTATATAGGCTGTTCTTCTTTCCCGTCTCACTGCCGATGGCGGTAATGAAAAAGGGATAATCAACAAATTTGTCACTCATTTTTGAGGGTAAATAGCCCTTTTCGGTAAGTCTGTCGCGGACAATGGCGGATACGGTATTATAATTCCGCTCCCCTTTGGTCGATAAATAGAATATCTGGGAAATTTTGCCCTCATAGGACTCGCCTTTTAAGAGTTTTCCGTCAACCTTTCCGTAGGGTGTAACAACAAAGGTATTGTATAAATTTCCTCCGATATTTTTATTATGTTTTACATATATTGAAGAAATTGCGTCTCCGTCATCTATTACGGATGTGAGCATCACCCCGTTTTTTGTGAGAGCGAAGCAAGGCAGGGTGGCTCCCTGTGAATATTCGGAAAATGTAACATCACTTCCGTAAACATCCAGAGTTCCGGAGAAAGGTTCTTCGGCAACAGTGGTCAAATCTATCTGTGCGCCGCATCCGTCGGGTACTGTGTAAAAACATTCGTCTGTGGGCTCACTTACAGAAAAAAGACCGGGCAATAAAGTGATTTTTTCAACACAGTAACCCTCTTTCAAGGTAAAACTTTCAGTGTCCGCTTCAACCTTTAATCCTCCGTTGCTTTCATAAAACTTAATTGGGATTATTTCAGCCACGCTACCGAGATGATCCTCTATAAAAGAAAATGTTATTGTGACCGAATTTTCATCTTCGCTTTCAATTTTGAATGCTTTATGATAAGCGCTGTTAATGGTACTGTTTTTTGTATATGAATTACCTAATTTATCTCTCAACACTATTGATAAAATGCAGGACAACTTGTTTTGAGCCGCATCCTCGGAATGTGAATTAAAAACCGTTTTACCGCCGTTATCGGTAATGGCTACCGCTCCGTTATTTGGGTTAACATAGAGAATACCCGAGTCCGTTTTAACATAAGCCTTGTAATCCGCTCCGAAATCGCAACCCGTATATTCCCCTTGGGCAAAATCCACATACCTTGTATTTTGGGCAAATAAACGGGGCAAAAAAACACCGCAACAGATACCTAAAATCACAACAACACAAACAAGTGGTATAAATATTTTCTTTTTAACTTTAATTTTGCTCATACATAAGCACCGTTTCCGTAAATAATTCCTCAATATAATAACACAATTACATTTTTTATGCAACCGAAAACAAGCACGGTTAAGCAAAATAATGTAAATTAAATCTTAAATAAATGTAAATTAACTGATATATACAAATAAATATGAAAATATACTTGTAAATTTTTTGATTTTGGTATAGAATAGATTTGATATTTTGCAACAGTTTTTGTTGCATTATAAAAGAAAGCAAAGGATGAAGAAACAATGGCAAACAATGAAATCAAAACCAATGCCGAAATCTACCGAGAGCAACGCAAAGAGCGTCTTGCAAAAGCGGCAAAGAAAAACAAAAACGGCAAAGGCGACAAAATCATAAGAATACTTATAAAAACCATTTGCATTATACTTGTTGCAGGTGTTGTGCTTTACGGTGTGGGCAACATACTTACAAAGGTTTTCTGCCTTCCTCAAAAGCTTCTTACAGTAGCTACATACGGGGACGAGAAAGTCAGCGTTGCAGAGTACAACTACTATTACATGAATCTTTACAACCAAATAGCAACTACAACCCAACAGATTGACTCTTACTACGGTTCGGGATATGGTGCTTATTACACGGGCTTTGATATAACCGAGGATCCTGCCGAACAGGACTATGTCGGTGAAGATGCTCCCGAAGGAGTTGAAACATGGTCCGATTATTTCAGACTTATGGCTCCCGAAAAGGCTATTATTCAAAGAAAAGTTTATGCCCTTGCTATGAGCGAGGAAGCTAAAAAAGCCGGATTTGAAATCACTGAAGAAATGCAGAAGGAGATTGATGAGCAACTGAACAGCACAATGGAGCAACTCCAAAAATCTGCAGAAGAAAATGATTTTTCTCTCAACAACTATATTTCAAAATCTTGTGGTGAAGGCCTTACAGAAAAGAGTTACAAAGAACTTATCAGCAGAGATTTAGTTGTTGAAAAGTATCTTACTTGGTACGAGGAAAATATTGCAGAAACAACTTCTGACGAAGATGTCAAAGCATACTATGAGAAAAACAGAGCTGATTTTGATTTAGCTGATGCAAGAATCTTTACTTTCTCCTATTCCAAAGCAGAAGAGGATTCTGAAAGTAAGGAAACCGCATACACAGAAGCGGAGGCTAAAAAGCTTGCAGAAGAATTCAAAAACAAAGTTACAGACGAGAGTTCTTTCATTGAACTTGCAAAAGAATATGCCCTCGATTCTCAGAAAGAGTCCTACGAAAAGGATAGTGCAACACTTGCAGAAAATCTCAGCAAATCAAATATTGAAGGTTCCGCTAAAAATGTTGCAAAATGGCTCTTTGACAGTGCACGTAAAACCGGCGATGTTACTGTAATCAATGAAAAGGAAGCAGAAGCATACTATATTGTATATGTTGTAGCTCCTGCCGCTCCCGACAAACAGACCGCAGGTGCTGATGTTAGACACATTCTCATTGAAGCAGCAACTACCGAAGAAGATACAGAAGGAAATGAAGTTGACCTTTCCAAAGAAGAAATCGAAAAGAACTTTGCCAAAGCTAAAAAAGAAGCAGAAGCAATTCTGAAAGAGTGGAAAGCCGGCGACGCAACGGAAGAAAGTTTTACTGCTCTCGCAAAAGAAAAAAGTGAAGATCCCGGGGTTACCGAAAACAGCGGTCTTTACGAAGATATCACATCAACGAGCAGTTATGTTCCCGAATTCCTTGACTGGGCATTGGCATCACACAAAAAAGGTGATACTGACATAATCAAAACCGATTACGGCTATCACATCATGTACTTTGTTGGTGCGGACGAAACTGAAAAGTGGGAAAGTGATGTTCGTGATGCGATCTCCACAGAAAAATTCACCGACTTCTCAACAGAACTTTATGAAGATGTTTCCGAAAACATCAAAAAGAGTGAATCAATAATAAATTATTTTGTTAAACCCAATGAAAAAATGATTGATAGGTTCACATCGTATTATGCATCTTCCGCTTCATCTTCATCCTCATCATCAATAAATTTCTAACAAAAAAAGTGTCTTAGGTTTCAAAACCTGAGACACTTTTTAATACTGAAAAAATTACTTGCATTTTCGTAAAAAAGTTTTTTCAGTAGAACTTCATCATAACCCTTTTCTTTTAATCTCAAATATATATTCGGTATATTTTCAATGCCTTTAAAATCCCTATGAACACTGCACCCGTCATAATCACTGCCGATAGCAATAGCATCTTCACATCCCAAAGACAACATATAATCAATTTGACGGCAGAGTGCTTCAACACCTTGTGAATTTTCATCCTCAATAAAATCCTGACAGAAATTAAGACCTATTAAACCTTTACGTTCCTTAATAATTTGAATTTGATCATCACTTAAATTCCGCTTTCTTCCATATACATTGTTTACAATATCAGCATTGGAGTGGCTTGCAACAATGGGTTTTTTTGAAATATTTGCAAACTCAAAGAAACTTTGTTTATTAAGGTGGGAAACATCAAGTATAATCCCCATATCTTCCGCCGTTCTTATAAATTCCCTACCGAAATCAGTTATACCACCTTCTGAAAAAGCACCTGAAGCAATCTCATTTTTCCCGTTCCATGTAAGTGTTATTAAGCGTACACCCTTTGAATAAAGCTGCTCCAATCCCTCAATTGTACCCCCGCAGGCAGAGCCGCCCTCAACTGCAAGAATCGCTTTAACAGGAGTTGTTTTATTTTCAGAATACAGAGAGATTAAATCCTTGTTCTTTTCAATTTCATTATAATAGTAGTTTGCTGTTTTATTAAAATAATTTACGGCTTCAGCTCCGCGAAGTTCATCTGAAATCCATATTGCAAAAATCTGCACATACTCGCCCAGTATTTTCCCTCTGTCCAAATCAATTGATAACGAGTTCTTTTTTAACGGGAAATTTTTTTCACAACACTCCCCTATTGTATCACAATGCAAATCAAAATAATTCATTACTAACCTCAAAAAGCATTTTCGATATGATTTATACTTTGCAGTTCTTTGCCCTCCACAAAAACTTCAATAATATCAAACCTGATGTTTTTTACATCGTGTGTACCTTTATTCATATATACTGCCGCTGCGCTTTTAATATTTTCCTGTTTATGAATATCAACTGCATCGGCAGGATTTGTTAAACCTCCTATTTGTCTGGTTTTAACCTCAATAAAACATAAAACATCTTTCTTTTGTGCAATGATATCAATTTCACCCTTAAATGTTTTAAAATTTGCCGCTTTAATTTTATAATTATTGTATCTTAAATATTTTGCGGCAAATTGTTCTCCCAAGGCGCCCAAAAGAGTACTGTTCATGAGTTTTCCCCCAATATATTTTTCAAAAAACTTCTTCTGTGAATTTCGGAGATGCCGTATTTTTCAATCATTTCGTAATGAAGTTTTGTTCCGTACCCTTTGTGCTTGGAGAACTGATATTGGGGGAACTTTTCATCCATCGCAAGCATAAATCTATCTCGACTGACCTTGGCTATAATTGATGCTGCCGCAACTGACATACACTTACTGTCACCTTTGACTATTGTAATTTCCTTTACCCCTGTATTGGGGTATCTGTTACCGTCAATGTATGCAAGGTCGGGTTTTATATTAAGTCCTTCTACAGCACGTTTCATTGCAAGAAAAGTTGCATTAAGAATATTTACTTGGTCAATTTCCTTTTCCGTTGCAACACCAACCGACCAAGAAACAGCATCCCTTACTATATCATCATATACTAAATCCCGTTTCTTCTCAGATAGTTTTTTAGAATCATTGAGAATGTCATGGGTATAGTTTTCGGGCAAAATTACCGCCGCCGCAAAAACGGGCCCTGCAAGAGGTCCGCGACCCGCCTCATCAACTCCGCAGACAACATTAAATCCCTCATTATGGGCTTCTGTTTCATAAGAATAATCCAACATAAACATACTCCTAAAATAAAAATCCCGAAGAAACATCTTCGAGATTATTTTATATTATTTATTCCGGTAATTCAAGAGTAAGTCTGCCCAATTTTCCGCCACGATACTCGTCAAGGAGCATAATTGCCGCCCTCTCGCAGTCAATTTCACCGCCGGAAATGAGCATACCTCTTTTTCGACCTATCATTTCAAGAATTTCGTAATCTTCTTTATCTTCAAAGTCCGATATTTTATAACGTTCCCTTATTAGGTTAGAATAGCCGTTTTTAAGCACGTTAATAAGCCTGATAGCAAGAATCTCACTATCAAGAATCTCGTCCTTAACGGAGCCTATAAACGCCAATTTATCGCCAACTGCCTTATCATCAAACTTTGGCCACAATACACCGGGCGTATCAAGAAGTTCGACCCCGTTACCAACGGCAAACCAACTGTTTGAACGGGTAACTCCGGGCTTATCGGCAACCTTTGCACGATTTCTGCCCGCCATTTTATTTATAAACGAGGATTTTCCCGTATTGGGTATTCCCACAACCATAACACGCAGGGGTTTACCCGCCATGCCCTTTTCCTCATTACGTTGGATTTTATCTTTTAAAATTTCACGTACCATGGGCAGATATGCGTTCAATCCTTTACCGCTTCGGCAATCCACGGGAAGAGCATACATGCCTTTGTTCTTGTAATATTCAACCCATTTGGCTGTTGCCTTTTCGTCAGCAACATCGCACTTATTTAAAAGAACAATCCTGGGTTTATTGCCAATCATCTCAACAAGTTCGGGATTTGAAGAGCTCAAAGGAATCCTCGCGTCAACAAGTTCTGTCACTAAATCCACAAATGGCAGACATTCTTTTATAAGTCTGCGTGTTTTTGCCATGTGACCGGGAAACCACTGAACCGTTTGTTTTTGATAATCACTCATAATCGTATATATTAAAATTCCCGAAAGGTAAAAGTCTTACTACGGCTTTACCCAACACATATCTTTCATCAAATGAACTGATTTTTACAGAACGGCTGTCCGTTGAGCCGTTTCTGTTATCACCCATGCAAAAGATTTCGCCTTCCGGAACCGTGTACGGAAATGTAACATCGTCAATTTTAGGAAGAATATAATCCTCCTTTGTATAAGGCTCTTCAAGAGCAACACCGTCAACATAAACTGTGCCCGTACTGAAATCAATATCTATGGTTTCACCGCCTTTTGCAATAACACGTTTAATAAGCGGTTCATTAAAATAATTGGGTTGTGTGATAACTACAATATCTCCCCGTTCATAACTGTCTTTTTGAATTGTAATAAGCCAGTCATTGTTCTGCAAAGTATTTGTCATGGAAGAACCCTCGACACCTACAAGGCGGAAAAAAAACGTAAATACAACTGCAATAATAATAAACGAGGTCATAATTATTGACACAAAATCATAAATAGAAAGGTACTTACTGCCTTTTTTGTTTTCTTTCTTTTTGTTGTTTTTAACCTCTGTAACAGTTTCTTCGGTTATAATATCGGTAATTTTTTCGTCACTATACATTTTATTCCACCGTCCAATCGCCTAAGGGAAAAACTCTGAGCAGAACTTTTCCCACAATATATCTCTCGTCAACACAACCAACCCTTGTAGAGCGGCTGTCCAGTGAATTTGCTCTGTTATCGCCTAAAACAAAAACAGCACCTTCAGGAACCGTAATCGGAAATGCAATATCAAACTGCTGGGTTGTCAGTTCGTCGGTGTAATCCTCTTCCGTTCCGTTAACGGTGACAACACCGGTTGTAAAATTTATATCAACAGTATCGCCGCCGACTGCAATTATACGCTTAACTATGGGTTCATCCAAATCCACTGTTTCGGATATTACTACCACATCGCCCCTTTGAACTTTATAACCAACGGTCGAAACAATCAATTTATCATTGTGCTGAAGCGTAGGTTTCATTGAAGGACCGTTAACATCGAACACTCTGAAAAAGAAAGTAAAAAGAATTGTTGCAACTACAAGTGCAGCTATTATAGTTTCAAACACCTCAAAAATATTCAGCTTTGTCAACTCGAATTTTTTTTGTTTTTTGGGGGATAACTCTCCGCCCAAAGTAATATTGTATTCTTCTGTCCGATGCATAGAACTCACCTCTCATAACACAATAATAACTATAATAAAAGAATGATTATTTGCTTAAAGTCGTCAAAGCGACTCTGCTTTTCATTATTATTTAATTATTATAACACTTTACCATAAAAGAAATCAAGGGCAGATTTTACATCTGCCCCCTTCTCGACTAAAATCAGCCGATTTTTTCCTTAACCTTAGAAGCCTTGCCGACTCTGTCACGAAGATAATAAAGTTTTGCACGGCGAACTTTACCGTAACGAACAACTTTAACAGCCGCAACGTTGGGTGAGTGAACAGGGAAAACCCTTTCAACACCTACGCCGTAAGCAACACGGCGAACTGTGAACGTTTCGCTGATACCGCTACCGTTCTTTGCAATAACCGTACCTTCAAAAGCCTGGATTCTTTCTCTCTCGCCTTCACGAATTTTAACGTCGATTCTAACAGTATCACCAACGTTGAAAGCGGGCTTCTCAGCCTTAAGGCTGTCCTGTGCAATAAGTTTTAATGCGTCCATAATAAACCTCCGAATTTTTTCAAGCGTTCTTATCATACAGACAGCGGACCGCCAGCTTTAATGTTGCCATTAACTGCCGTTGTTGGAAAACAACGCACACATAGACTTGATAATAATATCATACAAATCTGCAAAAATCAATAGTTTTTTTGAAAATCTTTAATATAGCCGAAAATAGCCGAATCCCATATGCCTATTAAATAAATCTTTGACACATTCGATATAGCAAAACAGAGAGGATTACTCCCCCCTGTTTACTTTGTTTTATACCGCAGGAATAAAAATTATTTTCATATTTCCCGTTGTATCACAGTCCAGACCGTTTTCCTCTGCTATTGCCTTTACTGTTGTATTGTAACGTCTTGCAATGGACCAAAGGCTTTCGGACTCCTCGGGGAAATAAACCGTTATTGCATTTGATTTGCGCTGAACTTGAACCTCGCTTTCCGTAATATCGGTCACTGTGTCAAATTCTACATTTTCAAAAACCGTACCTATAATATTGATCTCCGCACGAACATCAATACCATTGTTTCCTTTTTCCACACAATCAAGACTTATTACGTTAATGTTAGGCAAACAATAAATATTGTTCTTTTCCGAGGTAATTTTCCTTTCATACTTAAAATCGAGAATTTTATTGATATTTGTAAGACTGCCCGACACATCTTTGAGCAGTACTGACAGGTTGAGACTTCCGCAAACGCATATCAGTGCATCTTCTTTTTTTACCGTCACATTGGAAACATGGCAGGTTGAATCAAGCACCTTGCTGACCCCTTCACCCGAAACCTGAAAATCACTTTTGAAAATAAATGTATCACGAATTTCGTCCAAGGGTACAAAGAAAGTATAGGGCTGTTTTTTCAACTCAATGCTTCCGCCCACCGCGTAGGCATCACTTATAACGGTCAGTTCCTTTTCCTCCCACATACAGACGGAAGCATCAATACCCAATGCAATATCAAATGCGGTTCCCCCACCGTCCTGTTCATTTTTTTGTAAAACATCAACAGCGGTTACGTTAAGGCTCACATTACCCGAATACCGTTCCTCCATCCCATCAAATTCAATAATCTGATTTATGGGAAGCGAATGTTTTACCCGTTCGGTGCAGGATTTATCGGCAACGGGGACATAGCATATATCCACCGTTGCGTCACCTTTCACCATAATTTTGTTGCTTATTTTTTTAATTTCGGTGCAGACTGCACTTGCATGGGTACTGACAATAAATGCACATGCATTCGGCAGAGAAATAGTATCGCTCATTGAAAATGCCCTTGTTTTTTTGCATCCCAAAGACATCGCTCTGACAGGAATGCATTTTTCTTCTATACAGGTGTTTTCTCCTGTTGAGATAATTTCTTCCGTTTCTTCAAAATAGGCGGTTATTTTTATAACAACTCCCGCCTTGATTTCCGCCCGTTTAGTGCTTGTGGCACGGCAGTTAACATAGGAAACCTCTGTTTCGCAATTAACATCCGTTGCATCGTTGAAAATACTGTTTTCACAATGGCGGGTAAACGGTCGGCTTTGGGAAAAGGTATAAATCCCACCATCCTCCGCCGTATAAATCATCCGCAAATCACATTCGCCGTCAACTGTAACTCTCTCACCCACCGCCTTACAGGAATTCACTTTAATATGTGCCGCGGATTTTACGATACGTAAAATTTCCGGCATGTATTCCGGCAAGGAAAAGTCCGCTTCAACGCACTCCTCAACGGAATTGTCCTTAACTGTTCTCAATATTTTATAATTCTCTCTTTTTAAGACTATGTCCATAATATATTAACTCCCTTCATATACCTTCTGTGAAAGTATATTCGGGAGCAAATTGATATATGATAATGTTGCAATAGTAATTTATATAAAAATGTTGATAAAGCAGTAGTTTTGTGTTAAACTAATGTTGCCAAACAAAATCGAATTATTTTTCCATTATAGTATGTGTGTTTTTACTTTGGTAAAAATACAAATGCTCTGTTTCTGCATACACATACTATATGGGTTCAGAAGATTTTGTTTGGCGACAGAATGGGCTATGTATTTTTCGTGCGTAGCTTCGGCTGCGCATTTTTTATTTTAGGGGGGTTACATTGTGGAAATCAGTGAAGCAAAAGACACCAACGGCACCTTGGGATTATTAAGACAGGTTTATATGTACAAGAAAATGTACACAAGAAATTTCAACACAATGACAAAGGCTATTGAAATATGTCAAGACCCCGTTGTCAAAGAATTACTCATAAAATGCCAACAAGATACAGAGGAAATGTATATAACAAAGGGTAGTGTACCGCCGGATTTCATGTCTTCTGAAGATTTAATAATAGCCTACCTTTTGGCATATATACAAAAAAAGAAATTAAAGTTCCTAAAGATTATGATGAAACTGTATTTTACAAAGAAAGTCTTGATTGGTTAAAGGATTTAAGCGAAAAAGCGAAGATGTGTGAAATGATAAATAATTATGCAGATACCTTGGAGAATTGTTCCGATAAGGGAAATTACGGAAATATCATTCCTTTTCCCGATGTGTAAAATAAAATTCTCGATTCCGTAACATTTCAAGAAATACATAATAAAATCATAACACAACCGAAAAAGGGGATGTAAAAAAACTTTCGTTTTTTTACATCCCCTGTCACAATTATTCGTTAGTCGTATTTTCCGTTGAATCCTCCGTGGGTTCCTCATAGAGAAGTGTGTAGAGCATCTGTCTGTTTTCTTCAAGGTCAATGGAAATACTTGAACCGTCCCATTGGGATGAATACCACCAGGTATCGTCAAAGGGAATCTGCCGGGAAACAAGGAGCTTGTCCATATCCGCCCCGGATTTTACAAGGCAGGAGGAAAGACTGCTGATAAGACTCCGGAAATCCCCTGCGGAAAGAGTTGTTTCAATATAGGGGGCAACCTCTTTAACAGTTGAAACAAGTCCGAATATGCCCACGGGATTCAATTGTCCTTTTACCTTTGAAGCGATTGCGGAAATTACTTTTCTTTGACGTTGGGTTCTCATAAAGTCCGAGTCAAGTTTACGGATTCGGGCATACCAAAGTGCTTGATAACCGTTAAGATGAACACTCTCCCCGCTTTCAAAGTAATCGGGTTTTGTCTCTTTGCCGTATTTGTGACGATTGTTGATATAGTCCGCTTCATCCTCCGTAACCTCAACGTCAACACCGCCCAAACCGTCAATAAGAGCCGTGAACATATCAAAGTTAACAGTTGCGTAATCGTCAATTTTAATATGGAAATTCTGTTCAATTGTTTGAATAAGAAGGTTTGCACCGCCCCAGGCGTATGCGGCATTAACCTTTGACTCCCGTTTACCCGGAATGTCCAAATGGGTATCACGGAGAATTGAACAAATTGTGATTCTGCCCGTTTTCTTGTTAACGGAAGCAATCATAATACTGTCGCTTCGTGATGCACCGCCGTTTTCTTTGTCGGCACCGATAAGAAGAATGTTTCTGACATTTTTATCGCTTATCAGTTCAATACCTTCAACGTGCTCAATTTTTTCCGCTTTAGTAAATTTTCCGACTATACTGTTCGCCATTGTGAAAAGTATTCCGCCGAATGCTATGAGAACAACAAGGATGGCGGCAACAATCGTTTTACCCTTGGATTTTTTCTTATTTGCTCCGCCCCGTCCGTGCCTTGCGTCAAAATCGGAAATTTCGTCCGTGTCCTGCATACTCTTTTTGCGGGTAACGGGAGCGGGTTGGGGAACACGGGGCACCTCTCGGGTATTCCTTTTGAAATCCTCATTTGCGCGAGCCTCGGATTTGCGTCGGTCTATATAAACAACGTCGCCGTCCTGTTCCTGTCTTCTACGGCTTCTGCCTATATAGATATCTTCACTTGAGGAATCGCTGAATATATCTTCATAATCGTCTTTTTCATAAGAAGAATGACTGTATATATCTTCATATTTGTCTTTTTCTTTTACATAGCTTAAAAGCTCTATATAGTCATCATTTATCGACATTTTCTTTTCTTCATTTGGGTTTCTTTTATCAGACAAGGGATTTGCTCCTTTTTTATAGAATAGGTTGATTTTAACACAACCTTACATAATTTGCAACTATATAAAAATACCCCCGGCAAAGCCGAGGGTAAACTGTATTAGTCAACTTTTACTATCCAACCGTGTTTATCTTCACGTTTGCCCCACTGAATTCCTGTGAGTTCGTCATAAAGGAACTGAGCAACGGGACCGATTTTTGAATCGTTGATGATAATATGTTCGTCACCGTCAATATATTCACCAACGGGTGAAATAACAGCGGCAGTACCTGTACCGAATGATTCGTTGAGTTTGCCGTTTTTGTGAGCTTCTTTAATCTCATCAACGGAAACCTTGCGTTCCTCAACCTTATAGCCATTGGCTTTGAGAACTTCAATGCAGGATGCTCTTGTAACACCGGGAAGAATGTTGCCGTCCGCAAGTGAGGGTGTAACAACCGTGCCGTCAATAACGAAGAAAACATTCATTGCGCCCACTTCGTCAATATACTTTCTCTCAACACCGTCAAGCCAAAGAACTTGAGCATAGCCCATTTTATCGGCTTTTTCCTGTCCGATAAGGGATGCGGCATAGTTACCGCCCGCTTTTGCCATACCCGTACCGCCTTTTACACAACGAACATATTCACGTTCAATGTAAATCTTAACGGGATCCATACCGTTTGCGTAATATGAGCCAACGGGTGAAAGAATTATTGCAAAAATATAGGTATGGGAAGCGTGAACACCCAAGAAAGCATCAGTTGCAATAATGAAAGGACGGATGTAAAGAGATGTACCGTCATTGTGGGGAACCCAATCCTTGTCAACCTCTACCACTGCTTTTATTGCTTCAAGTGCAAGTTCGGGGTCGATTCGCGGAACGCAAAGACGGTCGCAAGTGTTGTTCATTCTTTCAATATTTTTCTGGGGACGGAAAAGTTGGATTTTGCCGTCGGCAGTTCTGTATGCTTTAAGACCTTCAAAAAGTTCCTGTGCATAGTGGAAAACCATTGCGGAAGGGTCAAGTTGAATGGGGCCGTAGGGAACAATTCTTCCGTCGTGCCAACCCTGACCCTCGTCATAGTTCATAATGAACATGTGGTCTGTAAAAATTTTACCGAATCCAAGCTTACTCTCGTCCTGAGGTTTTGCTTTGGGAGCGGTTGTTCTTTCAATTTTGAATTCGTAACTCATTGAAATAGCCTCTTTTCAGTACTGAATAATCGTTAATTAGTAATCGTAGCCTAATTTAAGAGCGGACTTGTTAACCTCAAGAAGATCCTGATGACGTGCGGAAACAACCTTTGAGAGAGGTGCGTCTATTCCGTCAAAGCCCAATGCTTCAACCTCTTTGAGAACCTTACCCGTCATAATCATATTGGCAAGTGTGCTGATACCCTGCTCATTTGCAATCTGTGTTGAGGGAATGTAGAAAACATCAACATCGGTTCTTTCAACCTTACGGGAAATAAGAGTTGAATCAACAAAAATTTTACCCCCGGTAACAACTTCGTTCTCATATTTATCAAGTGAGGGCAAATTCATTGCAACGAGAACATCGGGTTTACCCACAATGGGAGAACCGATGGGTTCATCGCTGACAATAACGCTACAGTTAGCAGTACCGCCACGCATTTCGGGACCGTATGAGGGAAGCCATGAAACCTGCTTATTCTCAAGAAGTCCTTTGTATGCAACAAATTTACCTGCGAAAAGAATACCCTGACCGCCGAATCCGGCAAAAAGAATGTTACATGCTTTACTCATTATTTTGCCTCCTCTGCGTAAATATCTTTATAAACACCCAAGGGGTAATAAGGAAGCATATTTTCCTCAAGCCATTTAAGTGCTTTTTCAGGTGTCATACCCCAGTTAGTAGGACAGGTGGACACAACTTCAACAAGTGAGAAGCCTTTGCCGTCAATCTGATTCTGGAAAGCCTTTTTGATTGCCGCCTTTGCCTTTTTAACATTTGCGGGGTTGTTTACGGTTACTCTTTCAAGGTATGCGGCACCGTCAACATTCTGAAGAAGTTCGCAAACCTTAACGGGATAACCTACCGTATTAACATCTCTGCCGTAGGGAGAGGTCTGTGTAACCTGACCGGGAAGAGTCGTGGGAGCCATCTGACCGCCCGTCATACCGTAAATTGCGTTGTTAACGAAAATTACCGTAATATTTTCACGTCTTGCGGCGGCATGAACCGTTTCCGCAGTACCGATAGCGGCAAGGTCGCCGTCACCCTGATATGTAAATACTATATTATTCTCCGGATCGGATCTTTTCAAACCCGTTGCAACTGCGGGGGCTCTGCCGTGGGGAGCCTCGATAAAGTCGCAAGTGAAATAGTCATAAGCCATAACTGAACAGCCAACGGGAGCAACACCGATTGTTCTGCCCTCAATTCCGAGTTCATCAATAACCTCGGCAACAATTCTGTGGATTATACCGTGTGTGCAACCGGGACAGTAGTGAAGGGTTGCATCGGTTAATGTTTTCGGTTTTTCAAATACTACCATTATTTGTTACCTCCTTCATTGATTTCTTCGATTTTTGCAAGTACTTCTTCCGGTGAGGGAATCATACCACCGGTACGGTTGCAGAGATATACGGGTTTCTTACATTCGATTGAAAGTTTTACATCTTCAATCATCTGACCCATATTCATTTCAACGCAAAGGAATGCTTTGCATTTATCCGCCGCTGCTTTGAGAACTTTCTCCGGGAAGGGCCAGAGGGTAATGGGACGAATCATTCCGACCTTTATACCCTTTGCGCGGGCTTCTGCAATTGCGTTCTTTGCAACACGTGCGGTAATGCCGAATGAAACAACGCAGATATCTGCATCATCCATAAGATATTCTTCATAAAGAACTTCGTTTTCTTCGATTGTTTTATATCTTGCAAATCTTTCAAAGTTTGTTCTTTCAAGTTCTTCGGGTTTAAGGTAGAGAGAATTAACGATATTGTGTTTTCTCTGACACTTTGTGCCTGTAAGCGCCCAGGGTTTGTCGAACTTATTGGGTTCCCCCTCGGGAAGTGAAACGGGTTCCATCATCTGACCGAGAGTACCGTCTGCAAGAATCATTGCGGGCATTCTGTACTTGTCTGCAAGGTCGAATGCGGTGCTTGTAAGGTCCGCCATTTCCTGAACGGATGCGGGAGCAAGAACAATTTTCTTAAAGTCGCCGTGGCTACCGCCTTTTACAGCCTGGAAATAGTCGGACTGTGATGGCTGAATACCGCCGAGACCGGGGCCGCCACGCTGAACGTTAACAATAAGTGCGGGAACATCCGAGCCCGCTATGTAGGAAATACCCTCGCTTTTAAGTGAGATTCCGGGGCTTGAACTTGATGTCATAACTCGTTTGCCCGTTGCGGCAACACCGAGAACCATATTGATAGCGGCGATTTCACTTTCTGCCTGAAGGAACACACCGCCGATTTTGGGCATACGCTTTGCCATATATGCGGCAATTTCTGTCTGGGGAGTAATGGGGTAACCGAAATAGTGCATACAACCGGCACGGATTGCTGACTCGGCAATTGCCTCATTACCTTTCATTAAAACTTTCTCACCCATTTATTTCACCTTACCTTTCAACAGTTATAGCACAGTCGGGACACATTGTTGCACAGAATGCACAACCCACGCACTTGCTCTCATCAATACAATGTGCAGGATGGTGTCCTTTTGCATTGAGCTTTGCAGAATCAAGTTCCACGATTTTTTTGGGACAAGCTGTTACACATAAACCACAGCCCTTGCAAACATTTTCTGCGAATGTTACTTTTGCCATTTTTCTGCCTCCTAAAATATCTTTTTTTGTAAATTCAGCGGAAACAGATTTTCGACCTTTCCGTTGAGATTATTAACTAAATTTTCCGTTACAGTTGTCATTTTTACGGGAAGTCCCGACAGTTTTGATAATTCCTCGGCACTGTCAAGGGAATTGAGTACAACATCTTCTGTTGTGCACTCTCCCAAATTGGAGTTATTAACTATTGCAGTGAATTTAAGTTTACAAGCATCCTCAATTTCCTGCATTATTTCATAGGCGGACGCGGCATCAGGAGTCAAAGGACGGTATTTATTGAAAACGAAAAGCATTTCGTAGTCGTTTTCCTCTTTAATGGCATCCACGTATCTGCCGAGGGCATAAGCACCCCGGTCATCACCGCCGATATCCATTATGGCCTTTTCTTCACGTTTGTCAAGAAGGGAATAAACATCCTGGGGTAAAGCAGGCAAATCCACGTTTGAACTTGCAAACTCGGAAGAAATAAGTTTTATTCCTGCCTTATTCAATTCTTCAAGACTGTCCCGCGTTCTGAAATAGGGATTAACTATATCAAGGTCGGCAATAACAACATTATCACCGAGACTTTTTAAATACAAAGCATAGTTTACGGCAATATTTGTTTTACCGCTTCCGTAATGCCCTGCAAAAAGGGTCATACGCCTACTTTGCAAAAAATCACCTCTTTATCAATTTGCTGATAAATATTAAAGTTTATTTCTCTGGATCTTTCCGCTTGTTGTTTTGGGCAATTCATCTCTGAAAACAACTATTCTCGGGTATTTATAAGGAGCGGTTTTCTCCTTAACATACTGTTGAATTTCCTTTTTCAGTTCCTCCGTGCCCTCTTTTCCGGGAACAAGAACAATACTTGCCTTAACAACCTGTCCCCTAACCTCGTCGGGAGCGGCGGAAACACCGCACTCAAGAACGTAGGGAAGTTCCATAATAACACTTTCGATTTCAAATGGTCCTATACGGTAGCCGGAGGACTTGATAACATCATCAACTCTGCCCACATACCAATAGAAACCGTCCTCATCCATCCAGGCAACGTCGCCTGTATGGTAGTAGCCGTCATGCCAAACCTCTTTGGTCTTTGCCTCGTCCTTATAGTAACCTTGGAAAAGACCGCAGGGAGCCCCGTCTTTTACATTAACAACAATTTCACCGTTTTCACCGACGTTCACCTTGTTTCCGTCGGAGTCAAGAAGGCAAACATCGTAAATGGGAGCGGGTTTACCCATTGAACCGATTTTATGTGGTGCGCCGGTCATATTTCCGATAATCATTGTGCTTTCAGTCTGACCGAAGCCCTCAAGAATCTGAAGTCCCGTTGCCTTTTCAAATTGGCGGTAAACCTCGGGGTTAAGTGCCTCGCCCGCCGTTGTCATGTGTTTAACGGAGGAGAAATCGTATTTTGAAATATCCTGTTTAATCATCATTCTGAGCATTGTGGGAGGTGCGCAGAATGTTGTGATATTATGTTTTGCAAACATGGGAAGAATGTCTGCGGCATCAAAGCGGTCAAAGTCATATACGAAAAGTGCCGCTTCACAGAGCCATTGTCCGTAGAATTTACCCCACATGGACTTTGCCCAGCCCGTATCGGAAATTGTGAAATGAAGTCCGTCCGGATCGACATTGTGCCAATACTTCGCTGTATGGAAGTGACCCAATGCGTATTTATAGTTGTGAGCCGCAATTTTGGGGTAGCCCGTTGTTCCCGATGTGAAGAACATAAGCATTAAATCTTCCCCGCCGGGAGCATCCGCGGTTCTCTCATAGTGGGAACTGAAAAGAACGCTTTCTTCATCGTAGTTTCTCCAGCCCTCACGGTTTTCGCCCACTGCGATTTTAATTGTAAGATCGGGACAGGATTTTGCCGCCAAATCAACTTGATTTGCAACATCACCGTCAGTTGTACAGATGATTGCTTTAACTCCCGCCGCTTTAAAGCGGTAATCCAGATCGTGTTCCTGGAGCTGATTGGGAGCGGGAATACCGATTGCGCCCAATTTGTTAAGACCGAGCATTGCAAACCAATACTGATAATGACGTTTAAGGATGAGCATAACCCTATCGCCTTTTTTGATACCCAGGGATTTAAAGTAGTTTGCCGCCTGTGCGGAGCCTTTCTTCATATCTTTAAAGGTAAAACGTCTTTCGGTTTTATCTTTTGAAATATGGAGCATTGCAAGTTTATCGGGTTCCCTGTCTGCGAGAGTGTCAATAAGGTCAAAAGCGAAGTTAAAGTTCTCGGTATTTTTAAACTTAATTGATGTGGGAGTACCTTTTTCGTTAAGTTCAACATCAACAAACTTTTTGTAAATACGCTCTTTTTTATCTTCTTTTTCTTCATCCGAGGTTCTATATTCCTCAGTTTTTACGTGCTGAAGTTCGGGAATGGGTTCGCCCGAGGGATTGAGAACGATTGCATAGAAAGTGCAGTCCTTACCGTCAACGGCAATCATTCCGTGGGGGGTAAGAGAATCGTAATAAATACTGTCACCGGGGCCGAGAATTTCGGAATGTTCACCAACCTGAACTTTCAGTTTACCCTCAACAACAATATCAAGTTCCTGGCCGTCATGGGAAGTGAGTTCAATGTCTTTATTCTGATTTTCTTCGCTGTATGTAGCCTCAACAAAAAGCGGTTCGGCAATTTTATTTTTAAACTTTGAAGCAAGGTTGAAATAGGTCATACCGTGAGCCTTTTCAATCTTCTGTCCTTTGCCCGCTTTTGTGAAAACATAGTTAGTAAGTTTCGGTGTGCTACCCTCAATAATACTTGAAACATCAACATTAAATGCAAGGGCGCAACGGTAAATGAAAGCAAAGTTAAGGTCGCTTTCACCGTTTTCACAAGCCGTGTATTCCGCCTCGGAAACACCTGTTTTTTCAGCCATTTGGGCTATTGTGTAGCCCTCGATTTCACGCAACTCCTTAATTCGAGACGCCATTTCCTTGATTTTAAAATCAAGACCGGTCATTTTGTCCATTTTGGAATCCTCCTGTTTTATAGGGACAATATAAAAACTCGTCCCAAAGATATTCTTTGAGACGAGTAAAATAAACATATACCCGCGGTACCACTCAAATTGCAGTTAAAAACCGCCTCTCTCGAAGTCCATCAACTTCTATGCATTTACGCAGCAATCACGGAGAGGTTCTACTAAGCGAAAGCCTTTCTTCCTCCCGGCTCGGAAACTACAAACATCGGACTCCCGACCTATGGCTCGCACCATCCGCCACTTCTCTTTAAGGTGAAACATCCGCGCCCTTTTCTTCAACGCCTTTTATTTAATTTTCTCAAAGATACCACATTACTTGATTTTTGTCAAGAGATTTTGATTATTAAATTGAAATTTGAAAAGTTTTTAATTAAAGTTTATTTCTCATTATCTTACCGCTGATGGTTTTGGGAAGTTCATCACGGAAAACAACAATTCTGGGATATTTGTAAGGAGCGGTATTCTCCTTAACATATTTCTGAATTTCTTTCTTGAGTTCTTCTGTTCCCTCGGTGCCTGGAGTGAGGACGATACTTGCTTTAACAACCTGTCCCCTCACCTCATCGGGAGCGGCGGAAACACCGCACTCAAGAACATAGGGAAGTTCCATAATAACATTTTCAATTTCAAAGGGTCCGATACGGTAGCCGGAGGATTTGATAACGTCATCAACTCTGCCCACGTACCACAAATAACCGTCTTCGTCCCTCCATGCAGTATCACCGGTATGATAAAGTCCGTCGTGCCAAACTTCCTCGGTTTTTTCGTCGTCGTTATAATAGCCAAGGAACAGACCGCAGGGAGCGCCGTTTTCCGTATGAACAACGATTTCACCGGTTTCACCGTCTGCAACGGATTTGCCGTCAGGGTCAACAACATCAATATCATAAAGGGGCGTGGGTTTACCCATAGCACCGATTTTGATTTGACTGCCGTTGAAGTTTGCAATGGAAAGTGTGGTTTCCGTCTGACCGAAGCCCTCGTGAATTCTCAAGCCCGTTACTTTTTCAAACTGTTTGAAAACTTCAGGGTTAAGAGCCTCACCCGCTGTTGTTGCGTGGTGAATTGTTGAAAGGTCATACTGTGAAATATCCTGCTTTATCAACATTCTGTACATTGTGGGAGGAGCGCAGAATGTTGTGATATTGTACTTTGCAAACATGGGAAGGATTTTTGAAGCATCAAAGCGGTCAAAGTCATATACGAAAACCGCTCCCTCGCAGAGCCATTGTCCGTAGAGTTTGCCCCAAAGTGCTTTACCCCAACCGGTTTCGGAAATTGTGAAGTGAAGTCCGTCACGTTCAACACAATGCCAGTATTTTGCGGTAAGGAAATGTCCCAAGGGGTATTTATGGGAATGGGTTGCAATTTTGGGATATCCGGTTGTACCGGAAGTGAAGAACATAATCATGGGGTCATCGCCGCGGGGAGATTCCTCATCACGAACAAAGCGACGGCTGAAAAGTGCATATTCTTCGTCAAAGCAATGCCAACCGTCCTTTTTGCCGTTAGCAACAATTTTTGTTTTAAGTGTGGGGCAGTTCTTTTGTGCCTCGTCGATATAATCCGTTGCGATACCGTCCGCCGTAACAACTGCCGCGGAAACACCCGCCGCATTGAAGCGGTACTCGTAATCGTGAACAACAAGCTGATTTGTTGCGGGAATTGCAACTGCACCCAACTTGTGCAAACCGAGAATTGCAATCCAGAACTGATAATTTCTTTTAAGAACAAGGAGAACTCTGTCGCCCTTTTTGATGCCCAGGGATTTGAAGTAGTTAGCCGCCTGTGAGGAAGCCTCTTTTATATCTTTAAATGTAAAGCGGCGTTCCGTCATATCTTCTGCAATATGGAGCATTGCAAGTTTTTCCGGGTACTGCCTACCGATTTCATCCACAATGTCAAAAGCAAAGTTGAATTCGTCTTCATTTTCAAATGAGATACCGTTGCAGACTCCGTTTTCATCCTCGGTGGTCTTTATAAACTTATCGCAGATAAGGGGCACACGCTTGGGTGCTTTGTCAACCCTTACGGAACTCATGTGGTTGTCAGCAACATCCTCGTCCTCCGCCATAATCATTGCAAGGAATAAACAATCCTCACCGTTAACGGCAATCATACCGTGGGGAGTTGAACTGTTATAGAAAATGCTGTCACCCTCCTGAAGCACTTCAACGTGTTCACCTACGCGAACTTTAAGTGTACCCTTAATAACAAGGTCGAATTCCTGTCCGGAGTGAGTTGTTACCTCAATGGGCTTTGACTGAAGTTCGCTTGAATATTCATATTTAACCCAATAAGGATTTGCCAATTTGTTTTTAAATTTGGGGGCAAGGTTCTGAATCAAGATGCCTTCTTCGTTGGCAGTTGTCTGTCCTTTGCCGCGACGGGTAACATTGTAGGAAGTGAGTTTTGCACTCTGACCTTCAAGAAGGTCGGTGATTTCAACACCGAAAGCAAGGGCGCATTTATGTATAAATGTGAAAGGTAAATCCTCTTTACCCTCTTCAAATGCCAAATACTCATCCAATGTGAGTTCTGTTTTTTCAGCCATTTCTTCTGCAGAGAAACCGTAAATGTCACGGAGTTCGCTAATTCGCTTTGCAACCTCTGCAAGTTTACTTGTAACTGAACTGTTTTCCATAATAATAGCCTTCTTTCAAAAAGTATTATCAAAAACTCACAAATAAAAAACGTCCCAAAGCAAAACCTTAGGTTTTGCTTTGAGACGAAAATAAATTCCGCGGTACCACTCAAATTGCAATATAAAATTGCCACTTAGGAGTCCATCAACCCCTTTGCACTAACGTAGCATTCCCGGAAGGCGCCTACTTGAAAAAATCTTTCGGACCTTCAGCTCAGAAGTGATAGGTTTTGAAAACACGAACTGTCGGCTCACAGCAACCGCCGACTCTCTGAAAGTTGTGGAATTCAACCGTCTTCGTCACAGCTTTTATTTGTGATATTTTCAATTGCAGAGATATTAACACATCTATATTTTTCTGTCAATAGTTTTTTGAAAATTTCTTATTTATTTTTTCTTTTTCCACCCTGTCGCTACGTATATTATATTGTATATAAAGCACAGGATTGTTTTAAAAAACACAGGTTAAATGATGTTTTTTCGTAAAAAACCTTGACAAGAGAAAAAGAGTGTGGTATATTGCTAACAATATTTTTCAAATGCGATGAAGGAATTACGTATTTTTGGTTTGACGTTACAGAGAGCTGACGGTGGGTGCAAGTCAGTGCGTTGCAAAAATTCGGTCTCGTTCCGGAGCAGAGTTCCCCAACCGATTATTCGTGTAAGGAACTACGGACGCCCCGTTACCATGGCTACAGACTTTATTCAGAGTCCTAATGAGTGACTGACTTTTGTCGGTAACCGGGGTGGTACCGCGGATTTTTTAAAATTCGTCCCTGAGATTTTTATCTCAGGGACTTTTTATTTTGTCAATTTTAAATAACAATATATGACACGAAAGGAAGAAAACAATGAAAAAAATCACTATTTCCGACAGAACACTCGTATTAAGAGCAAACAGTGTCCACGAAGCACTAAGCTTTAAAGAGAAAGTAGAGATTGCACGACTCCTTGAAGTATCCAAGGTTGATGTTGTTGAATTCCCCAAAATCGAAAATGAAAAAACCGATACACTTCTTTTGAGAACTGTGTGTGCATTCCTTAAAAACAGTATTATGAGCGTACAGACAGGTGTAACGGAAGAAAGTGTTGAAAAATCATTCAACGCAATAAGCAATGCCGCAAAGCCCAGACTTTGCGTTTCCCTCCCCGTTTCCCCCGTTGGAATGGAATACACTCTCCACAAAAAAGCACCCAAGTTAATTGAACTTGTAAAGGTACTTGTTACAAAGGCCGCATCTCTTTGTGAGGATGTTGAATTCAGCGCGGAAGATGCAACAAGAGCGGAAGCGGATGTTCTTAAAGAAATAATCGAAACCGCCGTTAAATGTGGTGCAAAAACAATTACTCTTTGTGACAGCGAGGGCGGTATGCTCCCCGATGCTTTTGCCGAATTTATTAAAGATAAAATCAGCACCATTCCCGTTTTGGAAAATGTGACCCTTGCGGTAATGTGTGACGACAAGCAGGGCTGTGCCGCCGCAAATGCAATACTCGCAGTAAAATCCGGTGCGGATGAAATCAAATGTGCCTGCGGTAACAGCGGTGTTACATCCTTTGAAACAGTTGCCAATATCGCAAGAAACAGCGGTGACAAAATCGGTATTTTCAGTTCTTTGAGCTATACGGAATTGGGTAGAATTGTTTCACAGATTACAAAAATCACCGACGGTCGCAAGAGCGGCGGGGTATTTGAAAGCGCAACTGCTCAAATTCCCGAAAGTGAAATTAACCTTACAATTAACGATACTGTTGAAACAGTTTCCGAAGCAGTTAAAAAGTTGGGCTATGACCTTTCAGAAGAAGACAATGCGAAAGTTTATGAAAGTTTCAAAGCCCTTGCAGAAAAGAAACCCGTTTCCAACAAGGAACTTGATGCAATCGTTGCAAGCACCGCATTACAGGTTGCTCCCACATACAGATTGGTAAGTTACGTAATTAACAACGGTAATATCATTACCCCCTCCGCTCACATTGTTATGGAACGTGACGGTGTTAAGAAACAGGCTATTTCCGTTGGTGACGGCCCCGTTGATGCCGCTTTCCTTGCAATAGAACAGATTGCGGGTCATCACTATGAACTTGATGACTTCCAGATTCAGTCCGTAACAGAGGGCAGAGAAGCAATGGGTTCCGCAGTTGTAAAACTCCGTTCAAACGGTAAACTCTACTCCGGCAACGGTATTTCCACCGACATTCTCGGAGCAAGTATCAAAGCCTACATTAACGCACTTAATAAAATAGTATTTGAAGAAAATTAAGGAGAGGTGAGAAACAATGAAGCTTTCATTTTCAACTAAAGGTTGGCACGGCTATTTATGGGAAGACTTTTGCCGCATTGCCGAGGAACAGCATTTTGCAGGTATAGAACTGCACAACATATCAAACCCCTCTTTTACAGAAAAAAACGGCGCTTTTTACTCAACTCACGCACAGGCAACCGTCCGTGAACTTTATGAAAAGAATTTAAGAATCCCCTGTATTGACACACTTGCAAATCCCGCCGCTTGTGACGAGAGGGAGAGTTTTCTCCAAGAAATTGCAAAATGTCTTGAAATTGCTTCCACCTTGCACATTCCCTACGTGAGAATCAAGGCTACCGATACCGGCGACAGTTTTGAAGAACAAAAAGATGAGGTTATCAAAGTTCTTTCCGATATAATTCCCAAAGCGGAAAAAACAGGTGTTACAATTATTATTGAAACAGCGGGTATATTTGCTGACTCCGCAAAACTTATGGAAGTTATAAAGGAATTTTCCTGCGACAGTCTTGCTGCTCTTTGGGATGTTTATTCAACTTTCTTTATTGCCGGTGAAGAACCTGAAACAACAATTAAAAATCTCGGTGCTTTTGTTAAGCATATTCATATTAAGGATGCGGTAAAAGACGGCGACAACCTTGAATACTGCCTTGTTGGTGAGGGCGAACTGCCCATAGAGGATGTTGTTCTCTCCCTTACCTCCGTTAACTACAACGGCTTTGCTTCCATTGAATGGGATCCCAAATGGATGCCGGAACTTGACGATATGGAGATTATTTTCTCCCATTACGTTAGTTTTATGGCACGTTTCGGCAACACATCAAGAGCAAAGAAATCACTTTTCCGTAACAATGCGGACACGGGTTACTATGTATGGAAAAAGGAAACTCTTATTGAAAAGACTTTCTCACAGGTTCTTGACACAATGGTTGAGGAATTCCCCGACCAATACGCTTTCAAATACACAACCCTTGACTACACAAGAACATACGCTCAATTCCGTGACGATGTTGACGAATGTTGCAGAGCATTTATTTCCCTTGGTGTAAAACCCGGCAGTCACATTGCTGTTTGGGCAACAAACGTACCCCAATGGTACATTGCTTTCTGGGCGGCAACAAAAATCGGTGCGGTTCTTGTTACGGTCAACACCGCCTATAAAATTGCGGAGGCAGAATATCTGCTCAAACAGTCAGATACACATACACTTGTTATGATTGACGGCTACCGTGATTCAAACTATGACGAAATTATCGGTAAACTTTGCCCCGAACTTGAAAACACCGTACCCGGTGAACCCTTACATTGCAAAAGACTGCCTTTCTTGAGAAATGTTATTACTGTGGGCTTCAAGAAAAAAGGTTGTCTCACTTGGGAAGAAATGCTCAAACGTGCTCCCCAGGTTCCCGTTGAGGAAGTTTACAGACTTGCGGCAAATGTTGATGTAAATGATGTTTGCAATATGCAATACACCTCCGGCACAACAGGTTTCCCCAAGGGTGTTATGCTTACCCATTACAACATTGTCAACAACGGTAAAAATATCGGCGACAGAATGGACCTTTCCACAGCGGACAGAATGATGATTCAGGTTCCAATGTTCCATTGTTTCGGCATGGTTCTTGCAATGACTGCAACGATGACCCACGGCGGTACAATTTACCCACTCCCCTATTTCTCTCCCAAGCCCTCACTTGCTTGCATTAACAACGAGAGAATTACCGCTTTCCACGGTGTTCCCACAATGTTCATTGCAATGCTTGAACACCCGGATTTCGAGAAAACAGACTTCTCATATATGCGTACGGGTATTATGGCGGGCAGTCCCTGTCCCATCAGCGCAATGAAAGATGTTGTCAACAAAATGAATATGAAAGAAATCACCATTGTTTACGGTCAGACCGAGGCTTCCCCCGGTTGTACAATGAGTTCCACCGACGACCCCATTGAGGTACGTGTTGCAACCGTCGGCAGAGCGCTTCCGGAAATCGAATGTAAAATTGTTGACCCTGAAACCGGTGAAGATTGTCCCGACGAAGTTACCGGCGAATTTGTTGCCCGTGGCTACAACATTATGAAAGGCTACTACAAAATGCCCAAAGCCACCGCATCCGCCATTGATAAGGACGGTTGGCTCCACACCGGCGACCTCGCTTGCAGAACTCCAGAGGGTAACTACCGTATTACAGGCCGTTTGAAAGATATGATTATCCGCGGCGGTGAAAACATTTACCCCAAGGAAATCGAGGAATTCATTTACACTCACGAAAAAGTTTCCGATGTTCAGGTTATCGGTGTTCCCGACGAACAGTACGGCGAAGAAATCTGCGCTTGCATCATTCTCAAAGACGGCGAGGAAATGACGGAAGCGGAAATGAAGCAATATATTATGGACAATATGGCAAAACACAAAGTGCCCAAATATGTTGACTTCGTGAAGTCCTTCCCCATGAATGCCGCAGGTAAAATCCTCAAGTACAAAATGCGTGAGGATGCAATTGAAAAATACGGACTCCAGAAAGCAAACAGCGTGGAGACGGCATAATAGAAAAGTCGGGTTTTTACCCGACTTTTCTAACATAATAAAGAAGGCACCAATATGGATTACAAAAAATACAAAATAATAGACTCGCACTGCCACATATTCCCCGACAAAATCGCCCAAAAAGCCACGGACAGTATAGACAACTTTTACGGCATAGGCGAAGCGGAAGACATAGATGTTTGCGGTTTTGTGGGCAACGCAAAAACACTTTTAAACCAATGTGACTCGGTGGGTGTTGACAGATGCCTTGTTACATCCGTTGCAACAACCCCACACCACGCACAGAGCATAAATTCCTTTATTGCAAGTGAGGTTGAACTTTTCCCGGACAGATTTATAGGTTTCGGCTCTCTGCACCCTGAAAGCGAGACCCTTGAAGAAGATGCCCAACACCTTATTGAGTTGGGTTTAAAGGGTGTTAAACTCCACCCTGATATCCAAAACTTCAAGGTGGATGACCCGAAAGTTGTTAAAATATTTGAAATCTGCAACGAAAAGAATCTTCCCCTTTTGGTGCACACGGGGGATTCAAGGTACGACAATTCAAACCCAAACAGAGTTAAGAAAATTTTGGAGATGTTTCCCGATTTAACGATAATCGGCGCGCACTTCGGCGGTTGGTCACTTTGGAACGAGGCACCCCGGGAATTGTGTAAATACAAAAATCTTTACGTAGATACCTGTTCTTCCTTTTACGCACTTTCCAAAGAAAAAGCAAGGGAAATCATTGACCTTTACGGTACGGACAGAGTGCTTTTCGGCACGGATTTCCCCATGTGGAAACAGGAAGATGAACTTGAATTCCTTTTCAGTTTAGGGCTTTCCGAAAAAGAACTTGAGGACATTTTACACAACAATATCTTAAAAATAGTCAATGCATAAGCCCATAAATAATCACCCTTTAGCAGTTCGGCTAAAGGGTGATTTATTCCGGCTTATTCTCCATAGGAAATATACATTTCTTCCGTATCAATTTGGGCTTGTTTTAATATGACTATTTGTTCAAAGGGATCCTTTGAATTTATGGCATCGGTTACGGCATTGAACAAATGATAATACATTTTCTTATACAATTCTTCTTCCATAATGCAAACCTCCTGAAAATAAAAAAGTGCATAGCCGAAGCTACGCACCGAAAAACACATAGCTCTCAGCTGTCGCCAAACGAACTGTATTCACATCACAAAAGTATGCAAAACAGAGTATGTGTTTTTACCTAAATAAAAAACATACCTTTTGCAATGTGACAATATTCAGTTCGTTTGGCAATTATAGTTTACCACAAGATATATATTTATTCAACACTTTATTTAAGGAAAGTAACAGCCCCCCTAAAAATAAAAAATGCGCCAACCGAAGCCAGCGCAAAAAAACGCAAACTCCGATAGTCGCCAAACCAATTCAATATTAACTGTCATTACACCTATCAATACTGACGAAATTTGCATTTTTATCGAAATATAGTATTGATAAGGAAAAGCATAATATTCCCTTGGCGTAAACACATTTCATATATTAAATTGATTTGGCATTTATAGTATATACCATTTGTTCTGAAAATTCAATAAAAATCCACCCTTTGCCGAAAATATTGACAAAGGGTGATTTATTATGGCTTATTCTTCATAGGAAATATACATTTCTTCCGTATCAATTTGGGCTTGTTTTAATATGACTATTTGTTCAAAGGGATCCTTTGAATTTATGGCATCGGTTACGGCATTGAACAAATGATAATACATTTTCTTATACAATTCTTCTTCCATGATACTCCTCCTCAACAAACTTCATCTTTAGAAGTATAATAGCATAGATTTACCAAAAAATCAATAAATACTTCATCTTTAGAAGTGATATCATTGATTTTTACTATAAAATCAATATAAAACTTCATCTTTATAAGGTTGGAAAAATGAAAATATATTGGAATGGTAAATCAAAAAACATCATTGGAAACAATGTTAAAAAGTTGAGAAAGCAAAAAGGGATTACCCAAAAAGCAATGGCAGAGAAATTGCAATTAGAGGGTTTTGAATTTTCTGACTTAACTATTTTAAGAATAGAGCAAGGAACAAGATTTGTGCCCGATTTTGAAGTAGTTGCAATAGCAGATTTTTTTGGGATTTCAACTGACGATTTAATGAGGAAAGAATTATAGCCGAAAAGAGTCGAACACAATATGGTTTATAACTCGGCTATTTTCGGCTATAGCAAAAGACACTCTTGCTCATCTTGAACAAGAGTGTTTATATTTTTCCATTGGCTTTTTCTATTTCTACTCTACTATTTTATGTAGTGCTTTATGGATTTTTATAAAGTTTTTTCAAAGAAAATTTGAACTATTTAAAATTATATGGCTTATGAACTTATAACAAGATATAAATTTCAGGTAAAAACCTCTTAATTTCAGTAATAAAAATCTTGAATATCGTCAGATAATGTGTTAAAATCGTTAACTGTATTTACTGATTAACATAGAATGGTAATGACGATTTAACTTTTCGAGGTGCAATTGATGATTTGCAACAATATTTTAGAAGCCATGGGTAACACTCCTGTTATTCGTCTTAATAAAATTACGGACGAGGACAGTGCGGAAATACTCGTGAAATTCGAGGGACTTAATGTTGGCGGTTCAATTAAGACAAGAACTGCCTATAATATGATTCTCAAAGCCGAGGAACAGGGAATAATCAACGAAAACACAGTAATTGTTGAACCCACAAGCGGTAATCAAGGCATCGGTCTTGCACTTGTGGGGGCTGTTAAGGGTTACAAAACGGTTATAATTATGCCCGACTCCGTAAGCGAGGAAAGAAGAAAACTTGTTAAACATTACGGTGCGGAGGTCATTCTTGTTCACGATGCCGGCAATATAGGCAAGTGCATTGACGAATGTTTGCAATTAGCCCTTAAAATGCAGGCAGAGGATGAAAATGTGTTTGTTCCCCAACAATTTGAAAACCCTGCAAATCCCGAGATACAAAGGAAGAAAACCGCTGTGGAAATCTTAGAACAGGTTGGAAAACCCATTGACGGATTTTGTGCGGGAATCGGCACCGGTGGTACACTTACAGGTATCGGAGAGGTTTTGAAAGAGGCAAATCCCGATATAGAAATCTGGGCTGTTGAGCCGGAGGATGCCGCCATTCTTTCCGGGGGACTTATCGGTACCCACATTCAAATGGGCATCGGTGACGGACTTATTCCTCCCATACTCAACACGGAAATTTACAGCGATATCTGTATCGTTTCCGATGAAGAAGCCCTCTTCACCGCAAAAGAACTTGCCTCAAAAGAGGGTATTCTCTGCGGCATTTCAAGCGGCACAAATGTTGCCGCTGCAAAGAAACTTGCAAAGAAATTGGGCAAGGGAAAGACAGTTGTTGCCGTTCTTCCCGACACAGCGGAAAGATACTTTTCCACTCCCCTTTTTGATAAATAAATACAAAAATAAAAATCCGCCGGCTCGGTTATGTAACTGAGTCGGCGGTCATTTTTATTTGATTAGAGGAAAAGATTTTGGAATATAAGCTCACCTATAATGGATTTTCGGAGCATTTCAAGAAGTTCTTGGAAGTATGCTATAACTATATTATCGGATACTTGTTTCTCGGGGTATTCAACAGCATCATCCGACATATCTCCGTCATCGCAAACAAAGGGTTGTGAAAGGAGAATTCCGCCTTCGTTTTTAATCTGGAAACGAACATAGCAACCGATTTCGTTGCTGTACTCTCTAAGGTCAATGGTGTTGCCCGTTGCAATAACCTCGCCGTTTGCAACCCATTCAATTACATCGTAGTCGGAAGCAATAACCGTAATAACATCATTCTCGTCATCAACAGCAAGGCTATGGACTTTTGCATATTCACCTGTGCCCACAAATTCCTCGTCTATTTCATTACGTGCATACTTTGAACAGGCAAAGAATGTGCCGTTTTCCATGGCGGTGCGAAGTGCATCGTTTGAAAGTTCGGGCATTAGCATAATTTCTGCTGTACAACCGATATCCGTAAGTACATGGGAGTCATCATTTGAAAAGCCCCATACATTTCTGCCCTGGGGGATTGTGTATTGAAGAATACTGTCCCAAACAATACGGTCTGCACGTGCGGCGGTATCAATTCTGTTAAACACCTCAATACCCACACAACTCTCGTGCTTCATGAGAGAATCTATAAACACTCTAAGATTTTCATAATCCTTTGCTCTTGACAAATCCTTATTTGCAGAAAAGAAATCACCGGGGTGGTTAATTACGGAAATGCCTCCCGCCGCTTCAGTACCTGCAATAACGGTTTCGTAATCCTCTTCGTTGCCTAAAATACCTTGACCGTAACCGCAGAAATAACCGTTAACATGATTTTTTCTCATAACAAGGGCATTCATTTCAATACCCTGGTTAACGTCAAGCATTGGTCTGCCGCCACGATCCGCACCGGTTGTAATTTCCGTATATCTTTCTTTGCTCATGGGTTTAAGGTCTTTGATATACTGATTATAGCCAATAAGGTCAAGGATTTCGGGTTTTACGTTCCAACCCTTGTTAACAACACCGTGGTCGGTAATTGCAAGAATATCGTATCCTTGTGCATAATATTCTTCAACAACATCTTTAATGTCCATCTCGCCGTCACTGTAAAGAGTGTGGCTGTGAAGTTGGGTTTTGTACTGATTCCATGTATCCCAATCAACTGTTTCATAGGGGTTTGTAATGTCGTAGGATGTTCCTGCGGCAAACACGGAAACCGGCAAAACAAAAGAAATACAGATGGACACAATAAGTAATACCGATACTAACTTTTTCATAAATATATCTCCTTTATAATAATATCAATCTAAAAAGTCACGAAGTTTTTTTGAGCGAGACGGATGACGAAGTTTACGGAGGGCTTTTGCTTCAATCTGACGGATACGCTCACGTGTAACGTTAAATTCCTTACCTACTTCCTCAAGTGTTTTGGGGTTGCCGTCCTCAAGCCCGTAACGCAAGCTCAAAACTCTTGCTTCTCTGGGAGTAAGTGTGTTAAGAACCTCTGCAAGCTGTTCTCTCATAAGTGCCATTGATGCGGCATCAACAGGTGCCTGAGCGTCATCATCGGGAATAAAGTCGCCAAGATGGCTGTCCTCCTCTTCACCGATAGGAGTTTCAAGGGAAACGGGTTCCTGGGCAACTCTCAAAATCTCACGAACCTTTTCAACGGGCATATCAAGTTTTTCTGCAATTTCTTCTGCGGTGGGGTCCCTGCCGTTTTCGTGAAGAAGTTGGCTGTTTGTTTTCTTAACTTTGTTTATTGTTTCAACCATATGGACGGGAATACGGATTGTCCTTGCCTGGTCGGCAATGGCACGGGTAATTGCCTGCCTAATCCACCAAGTAGCATAGGTCGAAAATTTGAAGCCCTTTGTGTAATCAAATTTATCAACGGCTTTAATAAGACCGAGATTTCCTTCCTGAATCAAATCAAGGAACTGCATACCCCTGCCCACATAACGTTTTGCAATACTTACAACAAGGCGTAAGTTTGCTTCGGAAAGACGTTGTTTTGCCTCTTGATCGTTTTCGGAAATTCTAATAGCAAGTTCAATTTCCTCTTCAGAAGTAAGAAGCGGAACACGTCCGATTTCTTTAAGATAAACCTTAACCGGGTCATCTATTGCCATTGCCTTAGCATCCGCAGAGGATTCTTCGTCAGGAATTTTTGTACTCTCAATATCCATTGAAAGTGCATCAAGCATTTCATCCCCGATATCGTCGATAATCTCAATATTGTTGCTTTCGATAAGTTCGTAAAGTTTCTCGATATCGTCAACGTCAAAACCATCTATTTCAAGAATAACATTGTCGATGTCGTGGGTTGCAAGTTTGCCGCTTACCTTGCCCTTATCAATAAGTGCTTTGATTTGCGGTCTTTTCTCCCAACCTTCCATTTTCACATCACCTTTCTTTTATCACACTGTTTTTCCACTTACTTTTCGTCTTTATTCAGAGAATTAAAGAACGCCAAGAAACTTTCGTCGCTCATTTGAGCAGGAGCGGCAATTTCCCTCTTCCTTTTTTCCTCTTCGAGAACCGCAAGACAATCCTCACATTCTTTTAAAGTATTTGAAACCATCGCCTGATTTGCAAGCAACCTTGCAACAACACTTACTTCTTCCGATGTTAAATACTGAGAAAGTTGAGAAATTTCCGTGCTTTCCCCGTTTTCAAGACGGTTAATTATTATTTCTAAAAGATGTTTATTGACAGGTGTCACAAACACATCCTTTGAAAGTCTTTCTTTAATGTTTTTATAAAAGGACGCATTATTAAGCAAAGTAATAAGAATTGTATCTTCTGCCCTTGCCGCCCGAATGTTTTTCAACCTTTGAGGGTCCGCCGCAGTATCAAGAATCTGAACTTGTTTACGGGCAGTTGCAAGCTCCGTTTTTGTTTTTCGGTAGTTTTCCTTACGTCTTACTTCGTTGATTTGCTGTATAATTGCCTCCTTGCCCACGTTAAGCTCGTCCGAAAGACGCATTGCATAAACATCTCTTTCAATGGAGTCGCAAAAGGCAAGAATCTTCACCGCTTCACGAAGAAAACTAAGTTTTCCGTCATCCGTTTCAACAATATATTTTTCTCTGAGTTTTGACAATTTATACTCAGTATCGTTGTCCGCTTTATTTAGAAGCCTCTCAAAGCGCTCTTTTCCGTGTGTTTTTATAATTTCGTCCGGGTCCTTACCGCCTTCAAGCCGTATAACCTTAACTTTTACACCTGTTTTTGAAAAAAGGTTCATTGCCGCTCTCAAAGCCTTTTGCCCGGCTTCATCGGAGTCATAGCAAAGAGCAACCTCGTCCGCATATCTTGATATAAGACTAACCTGTTCGGGTGTCAATGCCGTTCCCAAACCTGCCACGGCATTTTCATATCCTGCCTGGTGAAGTGCAATAACATCCATATAGCCCTCACAAAGAATAAGCTTACGGTCATTTCCGTTTTTTGCAAAATTCAATGCAAAAAGTTCGTTACTCTTTTTATAAACCAAAGTATCCGATGTGTTTATATATTTGGGTTTACTATTATCAAGCACACGACCGCCGAAAGCAACTATATTTCCGCGTAAATCAATTACCGGATACATAACCTTTGCTCTGAAGGCGTCGTAATAATAGCGTTTACCGTTCTTTTCGCTGCTTCTTACAAGGTTTGCCGCAACAAGTTCCTCCCATTTAAAGCCCTTGCTTTTAAGATGTTCCTCAAGGGCATGCCAATCGTCCGGAGCGGCACCCAAACCGAAATGCTTTATCATTTTCGGGGAAACTCCCCTGCCCAAAAGATAATCAAGCTGTTGCTTGCCCTTATCGGTAAAAAGGGTTTCATGGAAAAATCTTGCGGCTTCTCTGTTGGCTTCGTAAATTCTTCTGCGAAGTTTTGCGATTGCATCGTCATAACTTTGGTATTCGGGAAGTTTCAGTCCCGCCCTGTCCGCAAGAAGTTTTACCGCTTCCGTAAAATCAAGATTCTCTATATTCCTTATAAAATTTATTACTTCGCCGCCGGCACCGCAACCAAAGCAATAATAAGATGCAGTTTCGGGATACACGGTAAATGAGGGCGTTTTTTCGTTATGAAAGGGACAGAGGCCAACAAGATTCTTTCCGCGTCTTTTTAAATCGATATAGCTTGAAATAACCGATTCAATATCGTTATTATCACGAATTTGTTGAATAAAATCATCCGAAAAACGAGCCAAGTGTATCACCTCCGAAACTAAATTTTATATTACGCCCGAGTCAATGGGCAAACAAAATCAATCTTCCCAAGTTTTGGGAACAAAAATTTCATTAAAAACTTTTAAAGAATAACTGTCCGACATACCTGAAATGTAGTCGCAGGCGGCACGTTGGGCGCCCTCTTTTTTGGCTATTTGTTGGTATAATTCGGGCATTTTATAAGGGTCATTGGAAAAATAACGGAACAGTTCTTTTATCATGCCCTCCGCCTTACCCTCTTCGCTTTTGCATTTGGGGTTTGTATATACGTGTTTGAACATAAAAGCGTGGAGTTTATCAAATGCCTCTTGAACATCGTCATCCATTTTCAAATCCGCTTTTGTGTTGTTAATGGCGGACATCACCATTTTGTTAATCCTCTCTGTTTTGGAAAAGCCCAATACAAGACGGATTTCAAGAGGAATATCGTCCTCGCCTATAATATTACCACGGATTGCATCATCAATATCGTGGTTAATATAGGCAATTTTATCACTTAATTTAATTATTCTGCCCTCAAGGGTATCCGCTTCTTTGCCACGTGTGTGGCACACAATACCGTCACGCACTTCGTATGTAAGGTTAAGTCCGTTACCCCCTCTTTCCAACATATCTACAACTCTGAGGCTCTGTTCAAAATGGGTAAAGCCTTTGTCATATACTTGATTAAGGGCTCTTTCTCCCGCGTGACCGAAGGGGGTATGCCCCAAATCGTGACCCAGGGCAATGGCTTCTGTCAAATCCTCATTAAGAGCAAGGGAGCGGGCAATGGTTCTTGCAATTTGCGCCACCTCAAGAGTATGGGTCAGGCGGGTTCTGTAATGCACATTACCCGGTGCTAAAAACACCTGGGTTTTGTCCTTTAACCTACGGAAAGAAGCACAATGAATAATCCTGTCCCTGTCACGCTGATATGCAGTTCTAACGGGACACTCTGCCTCTAAAAGAAGTCTGCCCTTTGTGTTTTCGCAAAGCATTGCGTAGGGGGAAAAAGTATTTCTTTCCCGTTCCAATGTTCTCATTCGTATCTCGTCACTCACGGAAAACACCTACTTTCAATAAACAATACACCAAAAACAAAAAAATCCCTCTTTTTTTGACGGATTTTTTTGAAGTTTTTTTATTTTTATTGTTTTTATGTTTATATCTTTTCGGCTATTACCTCTCCTTTTTGTGTAAAAGAGATTTTTCCGTTTGTTAAATCCTGAAGTTTTTTGTCAAAGGCTTCCTCCGTCCCCTTTTGGATGCGGAAATTCAAAACAACATTTTCACCGAAATCGCAATTTTCCGTAAATCCTCCAAAATCACGTATAAAGGTTTCAAGTTTTCCGTAGTAGGTATAATCACATTGAATTTCGCAGACTGTCCATTTGGCGAGAGTAATAACCCCCGCTGCGTCCATACCGATTTTTGCAGAGTGAGTATAGGCACGCACAAGACCGCCGCCGCCTAAAAGAATACCGCCGAAGTAACGGGTCACCACAACAACACAGTCTGTCACATTCTCTTGCAAAATAACATTGAGAACGGGCATACCTGCGGTACCCTGGGGTTCTCCGTCATCGGAATAGCGTTTAATTCCGCCTTCCCTTATGGAATAAGCGTAAACATTATGCTTTGCATCCCAATGTTTTTTTGATATTTCGTTTATATAATCAATGGCTTCTTTTTCGGTTTTTACGGGCTTTGCGTACCCTATAAATCGGGAATGTTTAACTATATACTCGTCACAGGCTTCCCCTGCAAGAGTTTTATAAGAATCACTCATATTAAAAATCCTTAGTATATAATGCAAAAAGCCGGTGATAACTCACCGGCTGTTCAAGCAGATATAACTTACTTAGAGAGGTTATATTTTCTATTGAATCTTTCAACACGTCCGCCTGTATCAACGAGCTTCTGCTTGCCGGTAAAGAACGGATGGCATTTTGAACAGATATCAACACGCATACCGTCTTTTGTGGATGCTGTTTCAAGAACTGCACCACAAGCACACTTAACCTGTGTTGCACCGTATTTAGGATGAAGACCTTCTTTCACTTAAATTCACCTCTTTGACTTTTGATAACACATTAGCAGTAGAATACTACCACAAAGAAAGCGAAAAAGCAAGGGTTTTTTCAAAAAAACTCAAATTATTTTAAATCTTCCATATAATACTTACTACCGAACACAGTATGATGCCCAAAATCGTAGGTATCAAAAAAGCAAGGAAGGTCCATTTTGCACTTTTGGTTTCTTTAAATATTGTCAATAGTGCCGTAGCACAAGGGAAATGAACTACTGAAAATATTATATAACACACGGCGGTCAACTGCGTCCATCCGTTATTTATAAGTATATCTCCGATTACTCCCGTATTTTCTATATTACTCATTTCCCCCGCTCCCAAATAGGACATTAAAGTAATGGGCAAAACTATTTCATTGGCGGGAATTCCAAGGAAAAATGCAGAGAGAATATTTCCATCCATGCCCATAATTCTGCCCAAAGGCTCAAATAGATTATTGACCGCGGTCAAAATATTTGTTCCGTTTACAGATACATTTGCAAGTAACCAAATAACAATGCCGGCAGGGAATGCCACCGCCACCGCTCTGAACAGGACAAGCACCGTTCTGTTCAAAACAGAATTAAGAATTACTTTTGAAATCTGCGGCCTTCGGTACGGTGGTAACTCAAGAATATAGTGGGATGGCTCTCCTTTTAAAAGAGTTTTTGAAAGAATATTGGAAACTAAAAGTGTTAGTCCGAGACTCAATACAATTATAAGTGCAAGAATCAAAGCACTGAAAAAGCCCTTGAATGTGCCCACCCCGGAAACCAGAAAAACAGAAATAAGTGTTATAATCGCAGGGAATCTACCGTTACACACAGTCAGAGAATTTGTCAAAATTGCAATCAGTCTTTCCCTCTTTGAGTCGATAATGCGTGCCCCCGATATGCCCACGCAGTTACAGCCGTATCCCATACAGGTTGTAAGTGCCTGTTTACCGCAAGTTTGAGCCTTTCTGAAACTATTGTCTAAAACATAGGAAACTCGGGGCAATACTCCCAAATCCTCCAACAGAGTGAAACAGGGAAAGAAAATGGCCATTGGAGGCAACATTACAGAAACTACCCATCCCAACACACGAAAACCTCCGGAAATTAACATTCCTTTTATAAATTCGGGCATTTTGACGGCGTCTGCAAAATCCATAAGATGTATTTCACACCAACCGAAAAATCGGGACAACCATTGTGATGGGTAATTTGCACCTGCAATTGTAATGTAAAAAATCACACTCAATATTAAAATCATAACAAAATAGGCGGAAAATCGGTTTGTGAATAACTTTTCGCTCTTAGAAAGCGGTTTGTTTTTTTCGGGTTTCAGCGTAACTGTTTCGCTTATTTCAGAAGCTTTTTTGTGTATGGCAGAAGATATTGTTTCGCTGATTCCCTCCAACTCCCCTTTTTCTTCCAAAAAAATTCTTGCCGAATCTGCACTTTTAAATATCTCTTTTTTTTGCTCATTGTTTAAATTGACGCAGTTTTCAACAAACCCTATTGCTCCATTATCATTTTCAATAAGCCGCAAAGACAACCAACGATGGTTAATATTGTCAAGCTTGTTTTTCTTTAAAACGGGGACAATATATTCCAGTGCATTTTCAATGTTTTCACTATACTGTATTTTTACGGGATTGCAATTTTCATCTTCTGCAAGGACGGTTAAAAGTTCGTCAATTCCCACACCGTCACGGGCAGTCATACCAACTACCTTTACACCTAATTCCTTTTCCAACAGGGCAATATCTATAGTGACACCTTTTTTTCGGGCTTCATCAAGAAGGTTGACGCAAACCACGGTATCGGCACCGGTTTCAAGAATCTGCAGAGTTAAGTACAAATTTCTTTCAAGACTCGTCGCATCACACACAACGGCAACCTTTTGAGCATCTCCAAAGCATATATACTCCCCGGCAACCGCTTCTTCTTTGGAATGGGGCTTCAAAGAATAGGTTCCCGGGATATCAATAAAATTATATACAATCCCGTCCTTTTCCGCTTTTCCCTTTGCCAAATCCACGGTTTTACCCGTCCAATTCCCCGTATGCTGTTTAAGACCTGTTAATGCATTGAAAACCGTGCTTTTTCCAACATTGGGATTACCTGCGAGAGCAACTGTTATTTGATTCTTACCCATAGTTTTCAACTCGTACAGAAATATTTTTTGCATCGCAGTTCCGTAATGCTATAACTGCACCTTTAACAAGATAAGCCCTTGGGTTACCCGCCGGACTTTGATGGACTACCTTTATTTTAGACCCCGGTACAAGACCGATATCATATAATCTTTGTTTTAAGGAGAGCTGTGTATTAACCGATGTAACAGTAGCAAGCTCTCCGATTGGAACCGTATCAAGAGTAGTCATATTGCTCTACCTCCTGATATCATTATATAGAAAATGTGTTACATTGTGAAAAAATTGTTGCAATTATTCATATAAATGATAAAATGGGAATCAGGATACATCTATTCAAAAAAACAGAAAGAGTGACAAAATGAATTCCGGGAAGAAAAAATTTTACATTACATGTTCGGCATATCTTATGACAACCGTTCTCGACCTTTTGTTCACCTACATTGCAACACCGAACCTCTTGTTAGAGGGAAACCCTTTATACGATTCTTTCAATTTCGGATGGGCAGGGTTAATTATAATAAACATCGTAACATTTATTGGGTATGCCGCAATGTCCTACTACGCTTTTGTTAAGTATAAACCGCCTGTTTCAAATGAAACAGATTTAAAAAGATATATGGCACATATAAATTACGGCGATCCTGACAAATATGTACCGATGATGTGGAAATTGCCGAAAAACTGGGGACCCCAAACTGCCTGTCTATGCTGGTCGGTTGTTTGTATTCTCCCCTTTTGCAGAATGATTATTGTAGCCGAATGGTTTTTGATGATTTTAAGGATACAGAACACGGCTACCGTAGTATTTTTTACTATTGTATCCTTGTTTCCGATGGGAAGAATTGATATTTTCCTTGCTGTTGTAGGTGCATGGGTTTTGTCATTCGTCTGGATAAAAAAAGAGTTCAACGCAAATTTAAACAGAATAAAAGAAAGAGGGATGTAAAAAACTTTCGTTTTTTACATCCGATTTTTTGTTATTCGGCACTTAAACTAACGGGCAAAGTATAACTTGCCACAACCTCTTCCGTTCCGGAACACACAACATTAACAGAGGTTTTTTGTTCCTCATTTAAATATAGTTGATATGAAAGAGCTGCGGCAGCAACCGAGATACTGTCATTTGCACCGTCATTGTTTTCGTACTTTTCCTTATCAACGCATATTTTTAACTCACGGAAATTTTCTGTATATTCTATGGTATCAATACAGCTGTCTGCATTTTCTTCAAAACTTCTGAATTTTTCAACAGTTTCATCGTGCTTATCTTGAATAAGTTTTTTGTATTCATCCTCGGAAAAAACTAAAACATAATCTTGTGATTCATCATTTTCTTGAATTTCCGCACCGTATGACTCCATACTTTGCAAAAACTCCTCGGGCTTAGCCAAAACATCTTTTCCCACTGTAAGTTCAACGTTTTTCGGCTGAGTTGTTTCAACCTTTGTTGTTGACTGTGCCTGCGTAATTCCCTGTGAATTTCCCGTACCGCAGGAAGCAAATGTCAAAACCATGGCAAAAGCGAAAACAATCATTAAAAATTTTTTCATGTCACTCACCACAGTTTTTCGGGATATTTCCCATCTTTCACAAGGGCGGAAATTGAGGCAACAACATCCGGCTTATCTTCCTTATATGTTACACCGAACCATTTATCCGGGGTTTCAAGAACATCAACGGTACATTTGTTTTCGCTGAGCATATCACGAACAAAGAAGGGCAGGAAAAACTCGGATTTAAGAGGATTCTCGGGAACTTCTTCTTTAAGGAAATCAACAAAATGAGTTCTGATTTCATCAAAAATCCCTGCAGGGAAACACCAACAGTTCATTGATGCGACACTTTCCTCGGGAAGTGCAGTCCAATTTTCACCGTCATCGGTGTATGAAATTTCTCCGTCGATTCGCATTATTTTTGTTCTTTCTATAATGTCCTCAAGTTGACCTTTTTCATTAACCTGACAAACACCCCGGGACACTGTACCGTTTTCCGTAAGAGTGTTTTTGAGATAATAACCCGCCATTGCAAATTTGAACTTATCTCCCGAGAAATCGGTTTTATCAATCCATTGGGAAAGAAGTGAGAAAGCTCCGTTTCCGTAGAAATCATCGGAATTTATAACAACAAAGGGTTCCTTAACAACATCTTTGCAGCAAAGCACCGCATGAGCTGTTCCCCAAGGTTTTACACGTTCCTCGGGGCAGGAAAAGCCCTCGGGTATTTTATCAAGGCTTTGGAAAACGTATTCCACCTTAACGTGCTTTGAAACCTTATCCCCTATAACCTCTTTAAAGATCTCCTCATTTTCTTTTTTTATAATAAATACAACTTTATTAAAACCCGCTTTAACGGCATCGTAAATAGAATAATCTATAATAATAGAATTATTGGGTCCCACAGGGTCTATTTGTTTGAGACCGCCGTATCTGCTACCCATACCCGCCGCTAAAATAACAAGTGTTTTGTCCATTTTTTACCAACCTTTCGGCAATTCATTTACTAACATATTAACACATAAAGAAAAATTTGTCCACTATATTCAACTATAACAAATAATTTGACATTTCATAAAATAAAGATATAATAAATTTACACTTTTTTACAGGAGAGAATTATGACAAATTTAATTGTAAAACTTTTCTTAAACAACAAAGATTCTACCACCCCTTCGGGCAGGGAGGCATACGGCAGAGTTGCGGGAATCGTGGGTATTATCTGCAACCTTTTACTGAGCGTTATGAAATTTATAATCGGCACAATAACCCACAGCGTATCAATTACCGCCGATGCCACCAACAATATGACCGACGCGGGCTCTTCAATCGTAACCTTAGTTGGATTCAGGCTTTCCGAAAAACCAGCCGATGAGGATCATCCCTACGGACACGCAAGAATTGAATATATTACCGGACTTATTATTTCCTTTTTAACCCTAATTATTGGTTACGATATTCTCAAAACTTCCGTTTCCAAAATATTACATCCCGAAGACATTGCTTTCAGTTGGACCGCTGTTATTATTCTCTTCGTTTCGATTTTCGTCAAGCTCTGGCTTTCCCTTTTCAATAAATCATTGGGCAAGAGAATAAAATCCAAAGCATTGGAAGCCACTGCCGCCGACAGCAGAAATGACGTTGTAGCAACTGCCGCAGTTCTTGCGGCAACTCTGATTTCCCATTTCACAAGCCTTAACCTTGACGGCTATATGGGTGTTATTGTTGCTATATTTATTATAATTTCCGGTATCGGTCTTGTTAAAGAAACTGTCAGTCCCCTTTTGGGTCAGGCACCCTCAAAGGAAATGTTCGAAATGATTGAAAAGAATATTCTCTCATACGAAAATGTACTTGGCGTCCACGATCTTATGGTACACAGCTACGGCCCCGGCAGTTATTTTGCATCTGCACATATTGAAATGGATGCAAGAATTGATGTATTGACCTGCCATGATGTTATGGATACCATTGAAAGAGATTTTTTGAGAGAACACAACATTCACATTGTTGTGCATCTTGACCCCACTGTTCTCGACTGTGAAGAAACAAACGAGTTAAAAGAGGTTGTACGTCAAATTCTTTTCCACATTGACCCCATCATCACTTTTCACGATTTCCGCGTTGTTTACGGCGAAACTGCAAAAAATGTACTCTTTGATGTTGTTGTGCCACCCAAATTCAAATATTCCGACGATGAACTTATTTCTTTAATAAAAAACCGCGTAAACGAAGCCGGAAACGGCAACCTTTACGCAGTTGTGGTTGTTGACAGAAGTTACGGCGTTCTTAAAAGCGAGGATGACTGATATTACAGAATTATGCAAATAAGTCCGCTGCAACCGTCATTGATTATACGTTCAAGAGTTTCCTGAATTTTGCCCCTTGCATCAACGGGCATGTGGCAAAGTTTATTCCTGAGGCCCTCATTTACAAGTTCATTAAGAGATTTACCGAAGATGTCTGACTCCCATATTTTATGGGGGTCTTCTTCAAACCCTGTAAGCAAGTATTTCAGAAGTTCTTCGGACTGACTTTCCGTACCCACCACGGGGGCAACCTCCGTTTCAATACAGGTTTTGAGCATATGTATTGACGGTGCGGATGCAGATAGACGGACCCCGTATCTTCCGCCCTGCTTAACGATTTCCGGCTCCTTGAGGGTCAGTTCGTCAATATCGGGCATAACAATTCCGTAACCGGTTGCCTCCACCTCATCAAGAGCATTTTTTATCTTGTCATATCGTTTTTTTATTGCAGTCAGTTCTTCAAGACGTTCTACAAGCTGTTGTTCGTTTTCTATTTTGATATCGGTTTTTTCTTCTATTATTTTATAGATGAGTTCACCTGTCAGCACCGCTTCAATTTCGGCACAACCCTTACCCAAATCCAATTTTGAAATCTGTGCGGAAGCTACATTCTCGTTGTCGCAGATACCTTTCACAACGGCACTTACATCACCCACACATGTGATATCTCCCGAAGCTTCCTTAACACAGTCGCAAATTGATTTTCTCAACCAATGTTCCCTGCCAAGACCCATAACCCAACCGGGCAGGGAAATGCCGATTTCTCTGACAGGAAAGCGGAAAAGTACCGCACCGAGAATGTCGCGGATTAAATCCTCATCTATTTCAAGGCAATTAACGGGGATTACGGGGACGCAGTATTTTTCCGTCAATTCAGATGCTAATCCCACAGCTTCATTGGAATCGGGGTATGTGCAGTTTAGAAGCATTACAAAGGGTTTGTTAATTGCTTTGAGTTCCGAAACAACTCTCTCTTCTGCTTCCTCGTATTCTTCTCTGGGAATATCGCTTATGCTTCCGTCCGTAGTAATAAGCAGGCCTATGGTTGAATGTTCCGTAATTACTTTTTGTGTGCCCAACTCCGCCGCCATATTAAATGGAATCTCGTGGTCATACCAAGGGGTTTTTACCATTCGCGGTTTATCTTCCTCAATATACCCTAAGGAACTTGGCACAATATAGCCAACACAGTCTATGAGCCGAACATTTAAAGCCGCATTGTCCGGCAATTCCACTTTCACCGCTTCCTCGGGGATAAATTTCGGCTCGGTGGTCATAATTGTTCTTCCCGCGGCGGATTGGGGTAATTCATCCTGTGCCCTTTCCCTTTTGAATTCACTGCTCATATTTGGCAGAACAAGGGTATCCATAAACCTTTTTATAAAGGTGGATTTACCCGTTCTCACAGGACCCACAACCCCGATATAAATATCGCCTCCCGTACGCGTTTCAATATCCTTATAGATGCTTGTATCTGTCATAAATCTACCTCCATAGACCTTTTAAAATCTTCAATAAATGCTATGACGGGCATTTATGATTTATGACAAGAAAATTTTTTATTCCCTGCATTATTTGACACATTTCAAAATATGTATTATAATACAAAAATATATTTTTACTTTCGGAGAGATTATTATGTTACTCAGTCTTATTCCAACCTATGAGACAGCAGAAGTTTTCAAGGACTTTATTGATACTTTTAGGATTGAAAGCTTTTTACCCTATCTGTTGAGCCTTGTTACTGCCGTAGTTTGCGGTGCGGCAATAGGTGTTGAAAGAACCTTCAGGCAGAAAGAGGCGGGTATCAGAACGCACATTATTGTTGCCATGGGCTCCGCTTTAATAATGATTGTCAGTAAATACGGATTCTTTGATATCGTCGGTCTTGCGGACCACATCAACCTTGACGGCGCACGTCTTGCCGCGCAGGTTGTTACGGGTATTTCATTCCTCGGCGCCGGTATTATAGTTTACAAAGGCACGGTTAAAGGTCTTACCACAGCCGCAGGTGTTTGGACAACAGCGGGTATCGGTCTTGCCGCCGGTGCGGGAATGTACGGCATTGCGGTTTATGCAACCTTAATTCTTCTTATTGTTCAAATCGTTATTCACAAAATCATCCCCGTTGAAAACACAAGTACCACCGCTGTCAGCATGAAAATAAAAGATGACCCCGAAGCAGTTGAAAGCATTACAAACCTCTTTAAAGAAAACGGTTATATTATCATATCAACCTCCGTTGAAAAGAAAAATGAAAAATATGTTTGTCTTTTTACGATTCGTTCCAAGGATCATATAAATCCAAACGATATAAGCAATCTTTTCACAGGTAACGAATATGTGATTTCCCTTTCAATTTAATTGTTAATACTGACCATTAAACTGCTCTTTTTTAGGGCAGTTTTTCTATTGCCAAAAAGGAACAGATGTTGTATCATATTCTTTGTATAAAAATATTTAAAGCGAGGTTTTGGAATGAAAAACGGTATTACTTTTGACAAGGGCAAAAAAGTCCTGCCTCTTATTACCGCAATAATCGGTATCGTGCTTGCTGCCGCACTCCTCATTTTACGGCTGAATCTGGTTGCAGTTGTAAATGTTGCGTTTATGTGCATTTTGTCGGCTCTTATTTTCATCGGTATCATTGCTAAAAAGAAAGTTTATCTTTTTAACATCATCGGCTACGGAGCAAGTGCATTGGGCATTTTCCTGTATTTTTTAATCTGGGGTGCCGATGCGGGATTCGGTGCTTTTTCCAGCGGTAAAACCGGTTGGTCAAGCGCAGAAAACCCCTTATTCAGCGGTGAGGGATCCTTTCTTACAAGATTGGGCGGAAACATTCTTCTGCTCCTCCCCTGCATAATTGTGGTTGCAGCCCTTGTTCTTGTTGCAAAAAAGACATTCAAAAAAGGCGGATTACATAAACTCCTTACATCAGTTTTAAGCGTTGTTCTTGCCGGTACAACAGTTTTCTATGTACTCACAATGAATCTTCGCTCCGATCCCAATGTTGACAGACTTTGGGAGGGTCATGACGATTACCTTGACGGTGTTGACAAAGCAAAGTCAAATAATCCCAATGTGCTCTTCATTCTTATGGATGATATGGGCTACGGTGACACCTCTCTTAACGGTGCTATTTACGACACACCCAACATGGACAGAATCGGTGAAGAAGGCATTAACTTTGATAACTTCTATTCAAGTTATTCTGTTTGCTCCCCTGCAAGATTTGCTCTTATGACGGGTAGATATCCTTTCCGCGGTTACGCTGACAATGTTATGTACCCCACAATAGACACATTCTCACCTTTTGCACAGACCCGTATTTTCAACTCCATTGAAATGGGTAACAACTGCGACGGTATGCTTGGTGACGAAATCACTCTTGCGGAAATATTCCAAAATGCCGGCTACAATACAGGTGCTTTCGGTAAATGGCACTTGGGCGACTACGGTGAGTATCTTCCCACAAATCAAGGTTTTGATTATTTCTACGGCAGCCACCATGTTAACGATATGGCTCCTTTCTACCACGTTAGTGAGGAAAACGGCGAGTATGAAATTGTCCATGGTGTTGAAGAACTCCGTGACGAAAACGGCAAAAAAGACCAACGTCAGTTGTCGGAATGGATTCACGAAGAAATTACCGACTGGATTACCGAACAGGTAACTGAAAGCGACGAGCCTTTCTTTGCTTACTATGCAACTCCGTGGCCCCATGCACCCGTATTTGTGGGTGACGATTTCAAGGGCGAAACAGGTATGGGTACTTATGCGGACTGTATTACGGAATTCGACTACTACCTTGGCGAACTCTTCAACACCCTTGAAGAGTTGGGTGTAATGGATGACACAATTATCGTTTTCACAAGTGATAACGGTCCCGCTCTTGAAGGTTCCGTAGGTGAACTTCGCGGCGGTAAATACCTTGCTTACGAGGGCGGTCAGAAAGTTCCCTTTATGATTCGTTGGGGTAACAACGGCGGTCTTTGGGAAGCAGGTTCCACAAGAAACAACAGTGCAACTCTTGTTGATATGATGCCCACTCTTGTTGAACTTTGCGGTATCACAGGCAACGGCGGAGAAAAGAACTATCTTCCCTTTGACAGAGAGATTGACGGTGTTTCCATCGTTCCCCTCCTGAAGAATGACACGGTTATTCACACCCAAGAACATCCCATTCTCCACATGAAACGGGAGAAGTTGAAAGCAATTCAATATACAGTTCCCACAAAGGATGTTCTTGCAAGGGATGAATACAAGGATTACGACTATGATGTTCTTACAGATAACGAGTACATAACGTTCAAGTATTTCCAGAAAATACAGAACGATAACTCCGCATTCTTTGACAAATTCAGAAAGAACTGGTTACATATTTTAAGCGATGATGCGGGAGAAAACCTTAACCGTTCATCAGTATATCCCACCATTGCTGAAGAAATGAATGAAAAGACCAACGAAATAATGAAGAACTTCAAAGAAAACCGCAGAGGTATTAACGAAGAATATTACAAATAAATAATTAAACCTCGGATTATTCCGGGGTTTAATACTTTAAAGGAATGATTTAATTGCCACCCCTCTCTATTATGATAAAACCCGCATCTTCATTGTGCAATATGAGGTGCAAATACTGTTTCTACCACGATGTTACGGACCACCGAGATGTTAAAAGTTTCGGTATGATAACTGAGGAAACAACGGACAATTTAATAGAGAAAGCCCTGGATTTTGCAGACGGCGAAAGTATCGCATTTGCGTTCCAAGGGGGCGAACCCACTTTGAGAGGTCTTGAATATTTCAAATATTTCTGCAACAAGGTGGAGGAACTAAACGTAAAGGGCAGTCAAATTCACTACGGCTTACAGACCAACGGAACATTGATTGACAACGAATGGGCAAAATTTTTCAAAAAGAAAAACTTCCTCATAGGTCTGAGCCTTGACGGTGATTTTGACAACAACTCTTTCAGGGTGGATTCAGACAAGCAAAATGCATTTTACAAAATAATAAAAGCCGCGGATGTTTTCACAAAACACGGGGTACAGTTCAATATTTTGACCGTTCTTACAGGAAAATGCGCGGACAATATTGATGATATTTTAAAATATTTTAAAAAGCGAGGGTTCCGCTATTTACAGTTCATACCCTGTCTGCGCCCTTTCGGTGACAAATCGGAAAATGAACTCTATATGACTGTTGAACAGTACAAGCATTTCCTAATTCACGGTTTTAACGCATATGTTAAAGATTATGTTCAGGGAAATTACACAAGCATACGATATTTTGACAACCTTGTTCATTTATATTGGGGAAATCCCACGGAGCAATGCGGAATGTGCGGACATTGTATGCATCAATTTGTTGTTGAGGGTAACGGAAATATTTACCCCTGCGACTTCTACTGTACGGACCAATGGCTTTTGGGCAACATAAATACTCCCACGGAGAATTTTGATACCCTCGCCCATTGCGAAAAGGCAACTGAATTTTTACGCGAAAGCCTTGCCTTGCCGGATGAATGTAAAAAATGCAAATTCTACCCCATTTGCCGTGGGGGTGGTTGCAAACGCTCCAAAGAGGACAGAAATTACTGCGAAAGTTACAAAGCATTTTTCAATGCCTGCCTGCCGCTTTTCAGGGCATTTATTGCGGAGAAAAAGTAAAAACAACATAAAAAAGCCACTCTCGGTTCATTTTTGAATCGAAAGTGGCTTTGTTATAATATTTTTACATATCGTTTCTGATTATATCGTCCAAGGTTTCACCCTTAACTGCAATATAATCTTCGTCACCGTTTACAATAACAATGGGAAGTTTTTGAACTCTGTTATAGTTTGAAGCCATCGCGAAGTTATATGCACCCGTTGTAAGAACGGCAATAAGGTCGCCCCTTTCAACGCTTTCGGGAAGCATAATTTTAGGCTGTATAATATCTCCGCTTTCACAGCATTTACCAACAAGGTCGCAAGGGAAAGTGCAAGGCTCCTCGGCTTTATCTGCGGCAATAACGGTATATTGGGATTTGTAAAGAGCATATCTCGGGTTATCGGTCATACCGCCGTCAATTGCAACATAGTTTTTATAGCCCTCAATACGTTTAACGCTGCCCACTCTGTAAAGAGTTATACCCGCGTTTGCAACAATACTTCTGCCCGGTTCCATGCTGATTCGGGGCTCTGCAACGGAAAGTTCCGCACATTTCTTTTTGATATATTCCGCAACCTGTCTGATATTGTCCTCAATATCAATCACGGGGTCATTTTCTGTGTATCTTACACCGTAGCCGCCGCCCAAATCAAGTTCTTTGATTTCATAGCCGAGAGTGTTTTTTACTTCTGCAATAAAGCCGAGCATAATCTCTGCGGAGCGAACAAAAACGGAGGATTCAAACAACTGGGAACCCACGTGACAATGGAAACCCGCAAGGTTGATATTTTCTTTTGTAAGAGCGTATTTTGTAATTTCCATTGCGGCGCCCGTTTCGATGGGAAATCCGAATTTGGAATCCACCTTGCCGGTGTTAACTGCCTCGTAAGTATGGGTATCAATACCGGGAGTAAGCCTGAAAAGGATTTTTTGTTTTATACCCTTTTCCCCTGCAAAACGGTCAAGGGCATCAAGTTCCTCCTTGTTATCAACAACAAAGCATCCCACGCCGCACTCAAGGGCAAAGCGAATATCGTAGTCGCTTTTGCAGTTGGAATGGAAACAAGCGTTTGCCATATTGAATCCTGCTTTGAAGGCTGTGTAAATTTCACCGACGGAAACAACATCAACACCCATACCCTCGGATTCAACAATGTTATAAATCTTTTTAAAACTGCAAGCCTTACTTGCGAAATAAGGTTTTGCATTATCGCCGTAATATTTTTTAAGTGCATTGATATATGTACGGCAGTTTTCACGAATTTTTTGTTCGTCCATAACATAGATGGAACTATTGTATTTTTCTGCAAGTTCAACGGTACTTCTTCCGCCGAAAAACAAGGTATTGTTTTTAATTTCTAAATTTGAGCTGATCATATTACACATTCAACCCCTGTTCCCTCATAAGTTCACGCATTTTTGCTTCATTTTCAGGCTCCATAGTTGTAAGAGGAAGTCTGACATAATTCTCACCGAAACCGATTGCCGCAACAGCCGCTTTAGCGGGAATGGGATTAACCTCACAGAAAAGGGAGTTAATAAGAGGAAGAAGGTCAAGCTGAATTTTACGGCTACCCTCCAAATCCCCTGCAAAGAATTTATCGCAAAGTTCAACGGTTTTCTTGGGGAGAATGTTGGAAACAACGGAAATTACGCCCTTTCCGCCCAAGGACATAAGGGGTACAATCTGGTCATCATTACCTGAATAAATATCAAACTCACCCTTTGTAAGTGCCGCAATCTCTGCAATTTGAGAAATATTTCCCGATGCTTCCTTGATACCCACAATGTTGGGATGCTCTGCAAGAACCGCACAGGAAGCGGGAGTGAGGTTGCAACCCGTTCTTGAGGGAACATTATAGAGAATACAGGGTTTTGTTGAAGCATCCGCAATAGCCGTAAAAGATTCAATAAGACCTCTTTGTGTAGCTTTGTTATAATAAGGTGTAACAAGGAGCATTGCATCGCAACCCACTTCGCAAGCGAACTTTGTAAGTTCAATGGCATAGGCGGTATCGTTGGAGCCTGTACCTGCAATAATCGGTACTCTGCCCGCAGTCTTTTCAACGGAAAAGCGAAGTACCTCCTTATGCTCGGCATCGCTGAGAGTTGAACCCTCACCGCTTGTGCCCGCAATTACAAGAGCGTTAATGCCCTCTTGAATTTGCCATTCAATAAGTTTACCGAAAGCGTCATAGTCAACGCCCTGAGCGTTCATGGGGGTTACAAGTGCAGTTGCAACACCTGTAAAAACTGTTTTCTTCATAAACTTTCTCCTAACAAAAAAATAATAGTTGCCGAAAAGCAACTACCTACACAAAATACTCCCATACGAGTATAAAATTATGTAAGATAGCTCTCCACCAAAACGGTGACAGCAATACGGATCTTATTCCCCATTGCCAGATCGATTTTTTGCCGTAAATCGTCTTCGGCACCTGCTCCTTTCACTACAACAGCCTTGGCAAGCTGTGACGTTGTAATTACTCTTAACAAAATGCACCTCTATCGGTTGCTAATAATATATCATAGAGAAAAAGTAAAGTCAATCATTAAATACAACAAATAAGGGGCGTTTCGGTTTTATTTAATTATATAATTTAGCAAAAAGTACATATGGAGCTACGGAAAGCTAAATATATTTTTTGTATAAAAAGCACTTGACAACATATAATTATAGTGTTATAATACACAAGCACTCAAGAGAGGGCAACAAGTTAATATCGCGGAGTAGAGCAGCCTGGTAGCTCGTCGGGCTCATAACCCGGAGGTCGTGAGGTTCAAATCCCACCTCCGCAACCATAATGTGCTGACAAAAAAGATATCAGCGCGAAAAACCCAGTAACCATCACGGTTTCTGGGTTTTTTCGTATCCAAAATTGCAATGAAAAATAAAAGATATCATCCTCCCTTTTCGTTTGAGTGGGGGGATTTAAACTAAAATAAGACCGAATAAGGGGCAGATTTTGCGAATTTTTTCGCAGAGTCTGCCCCTTTTTCGTTTTTTTAATTGTTAAATGTTTGTGTCTTGAAAGATTTTATTACGCACTCCCTCCTCCAACAAATGAGGATGAGTAAATATTTTGGAAAGGAGATTTGACCCATGCAGTATTTTGACAAGAACGGCAAGGAAATCAAAGCAGGCATGAAAATCCTAATGGATGACGGTAGCATTGAGATGGTCTATGACACAGAAGATGCATACGGCAATCCGAATCTCGGCATCAATGCGTCCAACGAAGCATTCTTGGATTTGCATCCTAATTGGGCAAGAGAGTTTTACAGCCTCTCTATGTTCAATCAGTCAAGCATTGAGGTGTGTCCCTCCGAACAGGAGATTCGTGCAGAGCTTGAAAACCTTGCACCGATCATCGAAGGAACAGAGATTGCTTTGGACTACGGTGAAAAGGTCTCAAAAGAAGATTACGAAAAATACGAGGCAGCAATTGCCCGAAGAACCACGCTCACAACGATGCTTGGTGAGGATAGCACTGCCCCCGAAATGACTATGCAGTAGAAAGCCTACAAATAAAAAGTCAAGAGAAAAATGAAAAAATGACAAATATTTTTGTAGGCAAATGAGGAGGTAAAAAAGAGTATGACAAAAAGACCGCCTTGAAAGCCGGTCGAAAAATTAATAGCACAGTTTTGCCGTTCGGTCAAGGATAAATAGCTTCGCTACGCCAAAGGCGTCCTTGACAGACCGTCACAACAGTGCTGTATAGCAAATAAGGGTGGCAAAGCCACCTCATTCCGAAAATGTATTTTCAGAGGAAGATAAGTATTCGTTTACCTTAGCGTAATAACGGCGAAGGAATTTGTTTGCAGCAGCAGTCATGTAAACATAATAAGGCTTACCCTCAGCGCGCTTTTTATCAATAAACTGAAATACCGGTTCGTTTTCGGGTGCGTTTTGAAGATAGCATTTCATTATGTTAAACAGGGTTTTGCGCAGATATGGTGAACCGCGCTTTGTAGTGCCGGAGTTCCTGCCGTATTTATCACCGGAATCGTTCGGAGCAGGATCAATTCCCGCGAATGCCACAAGAGATTGTTTTCGGGCAAAACGGCGAACATCGCCGATTTCGGCCATAAGCTGAGGTCCGAAGGTGTCACCTATACCGAACATTTGCATAACGACGGGATATTCCGGCAGCATAGCTGCAAGACGGTTCATTTCCGTGCGATATAGCTCTACGGAACGGGAAATAGCGGTAAGTTGCTTTGCGGCTTCCTGAACAATAACTTTGGTGGTTTGGGACTTCGGAACTAAAACAACAGCGTTTTTGGCAAGGTTATATACCTTTTCAACGGTATTTGAACGAACCAAATATCCGTGCCGTTTACACCATTTTCGGTAACGCTCAGCGAAAGCCTCCTTACTGTACTTTCGCACACACTCTGCGTGCCAAAAGGTGATGACGAAATCCACCCATTTTTGCGAGCCGTCACTTCGCACGGGGCTGTCAAAACATTTGCGGATTCCGGGAAAGGTTTGTTCAAGTAAAGCTATTAAGTTGTTGGCACTTGCGGTTTTCTGCTTTGAAGCAAGGTGAAACTGGCGGTTGAGAGTTTTTAAATCATATCTAATAGTATCCATAGGAGTATAATCTCTCAAATCCGCCCAATTGTCAAGAGTATAGCGAGCAATTTTCAGTGCATCGGCTTTATCCGTTTTGACCTTACGGAGCGAATTTCCACCGTATTCCTTGATTAGCAACGGATTAACGGCGCTAACAAAAAGACCGGAATTGTGCAGTGTGTTGGCTACAGGTTCGTAATACCGTCCTGTATGCTCCATTACGACGCGTGTTTCTCCTTCAATGGATTTTAACTGTTCTGCAAGAGCATTTAACTCCGCATTACTGTGACCTACTTCAAAAGGTAGCATTACCATTTCACCGAAAGGTCTTAAAACGGCAACCATGCTCTTACCTCTGGAAATATCAATTCCTACTGCGTTCATCTCAAAACTCCTTGTAATTGTATTTGTGACGGTTTACACCGACCTTTACCCATCACCGATTCAATCTGTTTTTTGATGCGAACGCTTAGGTTCTACCTACTAAAATCGAACGCTGTGAATAGGAGGTCGGCTGACTGACTTTCTGACGGACGTTTAAGTCCTTGGAGGTGGAGGTCAGACCGGTACCTCTCTATTCTAACAGCTTGGGCAATGAGATGTCCCATGCCTATGGCCGGCTGCCATAAATCAAGGGGCAAATATATAATAACAGGAGATGGTGATATATATGGCCTTGCTATTCTCTGCGGTAAGAGTAACCGCAAAAGATCAAGAGGTTGATTTCCTTGTTGGTGGAATCCCAAGGGAATACGAAGACCTTGAAGGCTGGACTGCCTTCGACAGATTTATGGAAGACATTGGTGAGGAAACCGAAGTCGCAATTCATGCGGAAGCATACCTTTATGGAGAGGAAGAAACACACCGAGCCACTCCCGAGGAAGTTGCTTACTTCATGAAAAGAATAGAAATGGATGATTCCTTCCTTTCTCGTTGCGATAACATCGAAAGTGTAAATTTCACCATCAATTGGTCTCCCGAGGAACTATTCAATATGGAGGTAAAATGAAATGAATGATTGGGAAAGACAACATCGACAGGCTCAAAGATATAAGGAAGCCTACCCGCCCGGCACTCGACTTATGCTATTAAGTATGAACGATCCGCATCACCCTGTTGAAAGCGGCACCCGAGGAACAGTAGAACATGTTGACGATATGGGGACGATTCATATGAAATGGGATAACGGACGAGGCCTTGGCCTTGTTCCCGGCGAAGACGAATTCCGCAGATTGACTCAAGAAGAAATTGATGAAGAACTTCGTGAACAAGCGCAGGAACAAGCGCCTCAAGAGCAGTCTATGTAGAGAGCGAGGTGAATTGAAAAAAGAATAGGTCGGATGGCATATGGCTATCCAATTTATTGATTTATGTTCAGGAATCGGAGGTTTCCATTCTGGCTTGACGGCAACGGGTCATTACGAGTGTGTTGGACACGCCGAAATAGACCCACACGCTTCAAAAGCGTATGCAGCCATATACGGAAAAGAAGGAGGTTTGAATTATGGTGACCTTCGAAAAATCAACCCAAAAGACCTGCCCGACTTTGACCTTCTCTGTGCCGGATTTCCTTGTCAAAGTTTCTCTGTTGCAGGGCGAAGACTCGGCTTCCAAGATACAAGAGGCACTGTCTTCTTTGAAATTGCCCGAATCATTGCAGAGAAACGGCCTTCATTTCTTCTCTTGGAGAACGTCCCCGGTTTGCTTTCGCATGACGGCGGCAGGACACTTACTACCATCTTCTCCTCGCTTGTTGAAATGGGGTACAATCTCGAATGGATGGTGCTTAACAGCAAATACTTCGGAGTCCCACAACAACGCCGAAGGTTGTACATTGTCGGATATCTTGATTCACGATGTGCCGGAAAAGTATTTCCTCTCGGAAGCAGCTATGCGAAAAATCTTAAGCAACTTATCCCCGGCGCACAAGGACAACGAGTCTATGAAACAGATGGAATAGCTTGCACCCAATGTGCAAGTGCTGGTGGTTGGGGCGGTAAAACAGGATTATACTTTATTGACATGAATGTTAATCCGAAAATTACCGATGTTGCTCGGTGCATAACCGCAAGGCACGACTCAGGCGTTAGTAACCACAGAGGTGAACACTCTGCCGTGTTAATTGAAGATGAGCCGCCAAGAGCAATGCTCACCCCCGACAGAGAAAAAGTACGGCAACAAGGACGGCGATTAAAAGAGCCGGACGAAGCCATGTTTACCATTACTGCCCAAGATAAACATGGCATTTATCACAGAGGTCGAATCCGAAAACTTATGCCAATAGAATGTTGGCGATTACAAGGATTTACGGATGAACAATTTTATAAAGCAGTGACTACCGGACTCAAGGATGGTCACCTATATAAGATGGCTGGAAATGCGGTTAGCGTTCCGGTCATTACTGCTATTGGGCAGAAATTATATGAAATAAACACCGAATTCGGTATCGTGAAGGAGTGATAAAATATGCCGAATCATGTAATTAACATCATCAACATAGATGGGGATAAGCAAAAAATTGAAGAAATGCTCTCCGCTATTCAGAACGATGAATTTGGACGAGGTTCTATTGATTTTGGGAAGATCATACCAATGCCCGAATCGCTGAACATCACCTCGGGTTCTCAAACGAAGGATGGTCTTGACTATTACAGAGGTTTTGTAGACGTGTACACCCTCATGGGAACTCGTAAGGGGCTTGATCTTCTGAACATACCCGAAGAAAGTGAAAAGGTATTTTTAAGGGCGAGAACCGATATTCCAAAGGACACATTCGAATTGGGAAAGGCGGCATATAAAAACCTGCTTCAACACGGCGCGCCAACATGGTACGAGTGGTGTATCGACAATTGGGGTACAAAATGGAACGCCTACGCATTTGACGAGTATTCTTCTGACCAAGCCGAAACTGGCGTCACAATCGCATTTCAGACAGCGTGGAGTGCTCCTCATCCCATCCTTGAAAAAATCTCGGAACTGTATCCCGAGGTTTCATTCGAACACATTTGGGCTGACGAAGATATCGGTCAAAATTGCGGTCAGCGAAATTATCAGAACGGTGAATGCACCGAAATATATTACCCCAATGAAGATGAAGCGGTAGAGTTCGCAAACAACGTTTGGGGCTATGACGAAATTGATGAGGAAATGGGAGAACAAAGTCTATGAGTGTAAAAAGAATCAATATAAAAGACCTTTTGCAATATGAAGGGCGTGAAGGACTAATACTCCAAGGCTGCGGAGGTGATCCTCAAGAGTGGATTGATGGGATTAACGAGCATCTAACGAAACAGGAGATACTTCTTGATGGTACCAAATTCGAAGCCGAAAACTGTGCCGTCTTCGACAATGATGGAATCACCTGCATTTTATATGAGTTTAACGATAAGGTAAATCTCAATATCGGAAAACTTGCAATGTGGAGATTAGGCACACATGACGAATTCGGTGGAACGTGGCTCACGGACTTTGTTGATCACAAGTTTGGTGGCTTCCGTTTCAAGGAGCAATCAGAACAAACAAAGCCGGATTGTCCGCTTATCGGGCAAGACGGAAATATCTTCAATTTGATGGGCATCGCCTCTCGTACACTCCGTGAACACGGAATGACTGAGCAATCAAAGGAAATGACAAAACGCATCACAGACAGTGCGCAGAGTTATTACGATGCCCTAAATATTATCGGCGAGTATGTAAACATTACCTCGGTTGATGATATGAACGAAGATATGGACGAAGATGAAGGGATGGATTTTAAATATGACTGAATTCGTGTTTTTAATTATAGGAATCCTTATCGGTGGTTGCTTCGGACTCAGCTTGATGTCCTGTCTGCAGCTTAATCGTGTCAATTTCTACGAAGATGAAATCAGAAAGCTGAAAAAGCAACTTCGTGAGGAAAAAGCCAAAAATAATATTTAATGATTTTGAGGTCGTTGATGTGTGTAAACACAAAAACGACCTGTTTTTGTTTTATACCACAACTGCCTCCTATTGAAAGGAGGTCGGTTACTTTGTCCGGCTCGGTAAGCCCATTACCGTGGACTGGAAGCAAAGGATGCATCTACACGACAATCGATGCATTTATGCCTCCGCACAAAACCTACGTGGAAGCATGTATGGGTAGTGCGGAGGTTTTTCTGCGCAAGAAACCTTCGGAACGAGAAATCATCAACGACTATAACGGTGACTTGGTGAAATTTTTCCGAGTTCTTCAACGCAGTGAGAAATTAGCATATCTGATAGGACGGCTGTATTTGTCCTTCAATTCGGAACAGCTATTCAAAGCAAACAAGGCAATGCTTGCCGATGTCCCTAATATTCTCGATGACCTTACCGAAACATCGGTAATCATTGAAAATGCAGAATGGAGTGATATTGAAAAAGCCGTAGCCTTCTTTGAAAATCAGATATTCAGCTTCTCCTCCACCGGTAAAACATTTGCTATCGCAAAGAAAGACATGACAAAAAGGTTCGGCAGATTAGTCGCTGCTTGTAGCAGACTGAGAAATGCGGTTATTATGCATCGAGATTACAAGGATTGCATTTCTTATGCGGCAGGTAAAGACACCTTCATTCTGCTCGATCCCCCGTATAAGGGTACGGAAAATTACTATCAAAAAGCCAACTTTGGAGCGGATGAGCATGCGATGCTTTTCGAGTTCATGAACGGCATTCATGAAAAATATAAAGGCGAATGCAAATTCATAATCACATATAATAACGATCCATATATTAAAGCGCTTGCGGACAAATATGGGTTTGATACCTATGTGAAAGAACGCTTGCACAATATGGCTCAAAGCACCAAGCCCGGCGAAATGTTTGAGGAACTGCTCATTGGTAACTACAAGCTACTGGAACAGGCCGAAACAAACCAAAACTATCTGTTGGAACAGTCCCGGCAGTTAACACTATTTGATTTTCAATATGATTATTAAGGAGAACAAAGACTATGGATTACAATGTGGAATTTAAAATCACGCTGCCGGACGAATTACTCAGTACCTTCGGCATTGATGAGGATACGCCGTTTGAAGCATACTTTGAAGACGGTGCTATTAGGGTAAGAATTCTCGATGAAGACGAACTCGATATCTATGATAGCGAAGACTTTGATGACGAGAGCGGCGTTGATGAATGTATAGGTTGCCCGTACTATTGCGAAAATAGCGGTGCATGCCTCTACGATGAATAAAGAAGGAGTGTGAATAGAGTGAACAGAAAAATTGTGCGAGTCCTCGGAAAGCGAGGAAGAATCACTATCCCCTATGAGATTCGAGTACGTAACAAAATCGGTTACAATGATATCCTTTCCTTTGAAGAACAGGATAAAAATACAATTATTGTGCGGAAAGAAAAACTGTGTGGGGGCTGCACACCCGATTGCTTTGATGAAAGTCAGGATTTGTCCATTAAAGATTTTCTTGACAGTCTTACCCCGGCACAGCAGCGCGAGGCAACGATCTACCTCAATCTATTGTGGGCGCAAAAAGAAGGGGTGACCCAAAATGGCTGAACATAAAAGTGTTTATTTATGGTCTTTACGAGAAGCTCAAAAACTTGGTGAGCAAAATTTGTGGAAAGAATCATATAAGGAGAATTGCAGCTGTGCCAGAGATATTGAAAAGTGCATTGAAGACGGCTATTCTGAGAACAGCCTAAACACGGACGGTGCAAAAGATATCATAGAGCGGTACGGCTACAACCGAGTCAATTGGGTGTTGGCCAATACCATCCAAAGAAAGGATGCCGATGGCAGACTTTCTCAGCAGAATAAAGAGTGGGCTAAGTCGTTCTACATTCCCGATGATGAAATGCGGTGGCATTTTGAAGTTGACTCTCATCCCGGTCTCACCGATCTTTTTGTGAATCGTGTTCGAAAGGAGTGGCAATCTCTCGGATTGTTCGATAGAAGTCATTGCACTGATGAAAATGACTACGAAGGCAAGCTACTTGTTATGAACCCCTCCACGCTAAAGGATCAATACAAAACACCCGATTTTCAGCTATTCTTTGCTACAAGTGGGTTTGGATGCGATCCGACAAAGTTAGGAACGGCAGTATATGGGTTCTTTCTAAAGGATGATGAACATACGCACTTCCGCCGATCGGATTTTATTGGAGTAATTAAGGACGAGTGCATTCCCGAATGGGCGCAAGAAAAGCTTCAACTAATGCAAGAAGCATCAGAAGATACTGGAATGAAGATGGAAGGAGTATAAACCATGAGAGTTAAGATTTATCAGATTAGTCATGACCGTGATATTCATAACAAGAAGTTTATATCCTTGGGAGAAAATGAAATGGTTGATCCTTCTACCTATGATGAGGTGTTTAATGCAGAATTGGATGAGTCAGATCTTGAAGCAATCTATACTCGCTTTAACACAGAAGGTCACCCTTTGCACCGAGGGCATTCGTTATCTGTATCTGATGTGGTTGTCGTAGAAGACAAAGCGTATATCTGCCAAAGCGTTGGATTCAAGGAAGTTACATTTGATGAATTGAAAACGCAAAAGCCGGATAATCTTATGCGCGTTGTGTATGTTGAGCCTAACAAACCTGCTTATGTGGCAGAGGTGGAACACACACTCAAAGGAGAACAAAGAGCGGTAAAGGGTTTAATCGAACCCGTATATATTGAAAATGACGGCACTTGCCTAATATGCAATGAGGAAGCAAAGCTCGAAGGTATGGAAGGCAACAGACGGTTCGGTGATGGTAGTTCTATCATTGCCGGACCATTTTTTGTTGTCGGTCTTACTGAAGATGACTTTAGAGGTTTAACTGACAAGGAGGTGATGAAATATATGGATCGGTTCAGCGAGCCTGAACAAATCTCTCAAGAAGAAGTTCAGGGCGATATGGGAATAACAATTATAACTGGAATGTGAAATCAAAACGGAGGTAATGAACTATGGCAACAAAGAAAACAGGTGGCGTTAAAGCCCCAAAAGAAGTCGAAAAGAAAACCCCTGAACAGGTTGTGAAAAACGAAGCTGCGGAACGCCAGTATAAAGTTCCTTTTATTTCGGCGAGAATTGATCGAATGGCAACTGATCCAAACAGTAAAATTAAAGCAAATGCAAGCGTTACTCTTGGCAATCATTTTGCTGTTCACGGCTTCAAAATCTATGATGCCGGTGAAGGAAAAGGCCCACAGGTTTTGTACCCTGCGACCAAAGGAAATGACGGCAATTTTTACGATAATTTTCATCCTGTTACCAAGGAAGGTCGAGAAGCAATCAATGGATATATTCTTGATGCCTACGAGCAGAAGCTCCAACAGACACAGGATGAAGAACAGGCAACCGGTGAAGACCTCGATGAAGACGAGGAACCTGCCTTTGAGCAGACAATGTAGGCGTTTTTGTTAAATAATCGTAATTCGCTGGACTTTTGAAAATGTTTCGGTATTGTGTAGTTAGAGGTGATGATTATGATGAAACGAGCAATCGCAATACTTATAGCGATTATGCTGTGCATGACACTTTTTGCGTGTAGCAAACAACCTGAAACACAACCGTTTTTGGAGTCCAGCGGTAAGGTGACGAGCGAAACGGTAGATGCAACATCGAGCAACGAATATGAATGTAGCGGTGGCAACAATGCCGTTGACTCTGAAAAACCTACAGAAAACTCCTCCCTAACTGCAACAACGGCGACTGAGGAAACGGTTACATCAGAAAAAAATAAAGATGAAACCAAGGCCACGGTAACGCCTCCTCCGACAGAGGAAACAGTCTCAACTAATCCTCCAAAGGAAACTGAGGTAACTGCTCCGCCGAAAACTACGACTACAACAGACACCGGAGAGGAAAAGGAAACGTTAACCCCACCCGATACAGAAAAGTGGACTGAACCGACAGAGGAAACACAGCCCGAAGAAACGAAGCCAATAGAAATACCTTCGACTTACGATATCGAGAGATTGGTGGCTCAGTACATCAATCAGCACCGAGTAAATCAAGGGTCTACTTCTGCAACTGTCCTTACAGGATTAACAGAGGTAGCAAGATATCGTGCAAAGCAGCTTGTTAGCAACTTCTCACACGACAGCATTCCAAACCCCTGCACGGTCTTGAAGTACGGAGAGTACATCGATATGACCTTGTTCGGTGGAGAAGCAAGTGAAAGCTACTACCGTGGCTACAATCGAGAAGCTATCGGAAAAGGAGATTGGTTCGGTACAGCCGACCAAATGGCTCAAAGAATTGCAAACGGCTTCAAAAACAGCAGTAAGCATTGGGCATATGTCGGTGACTCAGAATACAGCTACATGGCTGTGGGAGTCCACTATAACGAATCTGATGGGAAATGGTACTGTTGTATATGCATGAGCAGTAAAAATTATGGTGATTAATTGTTAATCTACCGCAAGACCGCCCTCGTCCATACGGACGGGGGCTAATTTTATTTCAATCATGAAAGGACGAATGATCTATGAATTTTGTAAAGAAAAAGTGGTCGAAAGTGTTGGCAATGGTTCTCGCGGTAGTAATGGTGATAATGGCAATGCCCATGAGTGCATTCGCCGCTGTCGCAAGTGATCTCCCCGAAGAGATGGCGGATCACTCTATCCTCCGCGCACTGGCCTATACCGGATACGATGTGGATCAGCAGATTGCTGACGGAACTCTGTATCAGTCCGGAAATTACGGTTCAAGAACCCCGTCTGGCATTCTGTCAGGCATTCATTACGGCACTTCGACCTCCGGCTTTGAAACCGTGGCAGATACTACTACCGTTACAGGTCTTGCTCCTAACATCGCAAGATATCAGGACTACGGTCTGTGCTGTGCCTCTTTTGTGACTTATTACATCTGCAATTATCTGCCCAATATTGAAGGTGTGGATACACAGTTTATCACAGATGCGATTAAAGCTACGGGCTGGAACTCTCAAGCATGTGTAACGTGGCAGAAAGCCCTTAATGGATTGGCAGACGAAGGAAAAATCGAGAAAATCGGCACAAGTGCGTCCAACGTAGATAGAAGCAAGCTTAGTCCCGGTGATATTGTTATCTTTGGTGACTCGGAGAATAGCCATAAGCACGTGGCGATCTATTCCGGCACATATAAAGGTGTCGATTTCATTATCCATGTTGGAAATGATCGAGGCCCCGAAATTTCACGTATCGACTGGATGGGCGACTCTTCTAATGGTGACAAAGCATCTTATCCCAACGCATATTTCCACCTTCCCGATGACATCTTCGAGAATGATGGAAGCATCGAAATTTATAAAGAAGATACCGATGGTAAAGCCCTTGCCGGCGCATATTTTACTGCCACCAATACCGAAACAAACGAAAAGTTTGTAATCGGCCCCACTAATAGTAGCGGTTACGCTAAAAGTGAGGACAAAATCCCGTATGGCACTTATACCATTACGGAAACGGTATTCCCGACCAATTATAGATCCTACGGAACGACTACTTGGACGAAGACTCTGAACTCGGAAACTCCCAATGCAACCATCACAATCGAAGCAGTCAATGAACTGATTCCCGGTTCAGCCAAGATCGTGAAGACTGCTGAAGACGGTGAAGTGGCAGGTATCAGTTTTAACATTAAAGGCAATGGTGTAGATAAGACCGTTACCACCGATGAAAATGGCGAAATTAAGATTGATAACCTCAAGCCCGGCAATTACACCGTAACCGAAACTGTGGCAGACAAATATGTGCCGCAGGAGGTTAGATCGGTTACCGTTGTTAGCGGTCAGACCGCTACTGTAACCTTCAATAATGTTCTCAAGCGCGGTTCGCTACAGATTACTAAGGATTCCGAAGATGGTCTCGTAGAAGGTGTGCAGTTTAAACTGTCTGGCACTTCTCTCGCTGGACTCCCTGTGGAGCAGTATGCCGTGACCAACGCTAATGGTGTGGCGACATTTGAGGATGTCCTCATCAGCGGACATGCCCCCTATGTGCTCGAGGAAGTCAATACTGCGGAGCGATATGTTATCCCCGAGGATCAGACGGCTGTTATCGAGTGGAATAAAGTAACCAACAACTACTTCTATAACGAATTGAAGCGTGGCGACCTCAAGGTTACCAAAACCGCAGAAGACGGTCTCGTTGAAGGTATGAAGTTCCATCTTTACGGCACTTCTCTTTCCGGCGAAAAGGTTGATGAATATGCATATACCGATGAAAACGGCATCGCAATGTTCTACGATGTGCTGATTGGTGAGGGATATACTCTCGAGGAAGTCAATACCAACATCCGCTATGTCGTACCTGCAAAGCAGACTGCGGACATTGAGTGGAAAAAAGTGACTAATAAATCCTTTGAGAATATCCTCAAGAAATTCCGTGTGGATGTATTCAAAGTTGACGGATATCTGTTTTGGGGCGACCCCGAGGATGAGGAAAGCGGCGGTCTTGTGCCTGTATCCGCAGTACCTATGTCTCTTGCAGTCGACTCCGATCAGATGGTCAATGAATACGGTTGGCCTTATGGTGTGACACAGGGTGATGCAACCTTGGAAGGCGCGGTTTATGGTATCTATAATAATGGAGTCCTCGTAGATACTTACACAACAGACAAAAATGGTTATTTTTTGACGGATTACTATGTCTGCGGCGACAATTGGTATTTACAGGAGATTACGCCCAGTGAGGGCTATCTGCTTGACGATACGAGATACTACATCGACTGCTCTGCCTACGAATACACCGTAGAATTGAACACTGAGTATGTGGATGTGTATGAAGCCATCGTCCGTGGCAAGATTGCCATCATTAAGCATTGCGATGACGGCAGCACCAAGATTGAAACTCCCGAGGAAGGAGCGGTCTTCGCTGTATACCTCAAGAGCGCCGGATCTTTCGACAATACAGAAGAAAAAGAAAGAGCAATCCTCTTCTGTGATGAGTTTGGCTTTGCAGAAACTGAATGGTTGCCCTACGGCACTTATGTCGTAGAGCAGATTGACGGCTGGGATGGTAAAGAAATGATGCCGGCATTTGAAGTCAATGTCAATGCGGATGGTGAAACCTATCGTTACCTCATTAACAATGCTACCTTCGAGGCCGAAATCGAGATTGTCAAAAAGGATGCTGAAACTGGTAATGTAATCCCTGCTGCCGGCATTGGTTTCAAGGTTCGCAATACCGACACCGGAGAATATGTCATTCAGCACATCAACTATCCCACTCCCGAGGATATCGAGGTTTACTACACCGACAGCACCGGCAAGCTGATGCTCCCGTCTCCTCTGCCTTATGGTAATTATGAGATTATCGAGCAGAACACCTGCTATGGCTATGTCCTTGACAGCGAACCTGTGGCATTTAAAGTCGATGGTTCAGCCGATCTTGTAACTGTAGTCAAATCCAATGTTGCGCAAAAAGGCACGATTACCATTGAGAAGACCGGTGAAGTATTCTCTTCTGTCCGTGAAACCAATGGTATCTACCAGCCCATTTATGAAGTTCAGGGCTTGGCAGGTGCAGTTTATGAGATCATCGCCACAGAGGATGTTATCACCCTTGATGGCACAATTCGTTACACAAAAGGACAGGTAGTTGCAACCCTTACCACAGGAGCAGATGGCAAAGCGACAAGCGAACCGCTCTACCTTGGTAAGTACACTGTGAAGGAAATTAAAGCTCCCCACGGCATGGTGCTTAATACCGCTCCTTCCAATGTAGAACTCACATATGCAGGTGAAAAAGTAAAAGTCACCACAACCTCCACATCGTTTTATAACGAGCGACAGAATGTCATGATTGATCTGACCAAGTCTCTCGAGAAGGACGATGTATTCAATATCGGTAACGGCGATGAAATTACTCGTGTACAGTTTGCACTCTATGCAGCCGAGGATCTGACTGCCGCAGACGGTAAGGTAGTTCCCAAGGATGCAATCATTGAAATCGCAACTTGCGATGCAGACGGAAAGATTGTCTTTAATATCGACCTACCCGTAGGTGCAAAGGTATATGTGAAGGAGTACGCAACCGACAGCCACTATATACTCTCCGACCTCATCTATGAGGTGACCTTTGATTATGAAGGTCAAGATACCGTTACCGTCAGCAAGAGCATTAACGACGGCAATGCCATTGAAAACGAAATGATTCGTGGCAGTATCGTGGGAAAGAAACTGGATGAGGACGGCTTCACAATTTGCGGCGCACTCTTTGGCCTTTTCGCAGAGAATGAAACTGAGTTCACAGAGGATACTGCAATCCTTACCTGTGAGTCCAATGAAATCGGCGTATTCTACTTCGAGAATATTCCCTTCGGCAGATGGATCGTTCGAGAGATTAAGTCGGCCCCTGCTTTCGTATTGAATGAGAACAGTTATGCTGTTACCATTGCAGAGGATGAGCAGGTTGTTGAGATCGTCATCGAAAATGAGTTCATCACCGGCTCTGTGAAGACTACGAAAGTCGATAAAGAATACCCCGAGAACACGCTCGGCGGTGCCATCTTTGAAATCTTCGTGGATGTGGACGGCAATCAGGAGTTCGATGCAGAGATCGATCTGCTCGTAGGTGAAATGACCGAAGGCGAAAACGGTGTCTACACAATGGATAACCTTCGCTATAACGGTTACTTCCTGTACGAAAAAGCAGCTCCCGAGGGCTTCCTCAAGGATGACGGCTATTACTATTTCGAGATTAGAAATAACGGCGAAACCGTTATCGTAGAAAACGAAGCAGGTGTTGGGTTCACAAATCAGCCTATCAAGGGCAATGTTACTACCACCAAGGTGGATGAGGAATATCCCGAGAACAAGCTGACCGGTGCTATATTCCACATCTATGCCGATGCAGATAAGAACGGTGAATTCAACGCAGAAATCGATTCCTTTGTGGTCGCATTGTCTGAAACCGAGGTTGGCATTTACCTTGCGGAAGGCATCCGCTATGGTGGTTACTTCTTGTATGAGGAAACTGCTCCCGAGGGCTTCGTGAAGGATGATAACTACCACTACTTCGAGATTCGCAACGATGGCGAAACCATTACAGTCGAAAACATGGCTGGCGTGGGCTTCACCAACAAGCCTATCGTTGGCGAACTCGAACTGACCAAGACCGACATTGCAGATGGCAATCCTCTTGCCGGTGTCGGCTTCCGTATCAAGGATGTAGATGGCAATACCGTAATCGAAGGATATACCGATGAGAACGGCATCGCCAAATTCACTCTCCGCTACGGAAAGTACACCTATTCTGAATTTGATCCTCTCGAGGGCTACATCGCCAACACAGATGAGTATCCGTTTGAAATTACTGAGGACGGACAGATCATCAAAGCAAGTGTAACCAACGAGAAAATCCCTGTCCCCGATATTCCGCAAACCGGCGATAACTCCAACCTTGGCTTCTGGATCGGCCTTGGTGCGATTGCACTCGGCGGTTTGATTGCTACCGTAATTGTCGGTTTCAAGCGAAAGAAGGACGATGAGGATTAAGCATGATGAAAAAGGTGTATATTTGCGCACCTTTGGGTGGCGATGTCAAGGGCAACCTTGAAAAAGTCAAGCGATATACTCGATTCGCTTTAATGTGTGGCACGGCTCCGGTCGTGCCACATTTTTATGCGCTCTGCCTTGATGATGATATCGAAAAGGAGCGAGAAATCGGTATTGTTGCAGGACTGGGTATGTTGTGGTTTTGTGATGAGCTTTGGTTATTCGGGGACGAAGTTACCGAAGGAATGCACACAGAAATCAATTTCTGCAAGAACCTCAACATCCGCATTAAGAAAATCAATGAAAAAGACATCAAAAAAGTGATCGGAGGATGATTATGATGAAAAAGAAAACCGTTAGAATCCTTTTCTGCTTAGTGGCAGTCCTTATGCTGACGATGAGTTTCTCTTTGACTGCATTTGCGGCCGGAGATGTCGCAGGTGCCATTGAGCAGACTTGGAACACAGCTAAAACGCAGGTGCAAACAGTAGTTAATAATGTTGTGTTTCCTGTGGTAGATATGATTCTTGCCATCCTCTTCTTCGTGAAGTTGGGTACGGCATATTTTGACTACCGCAAACACGGGCAGTTTGAATTCGCAGCTCCTGCCATACTGTTTGCTTGTTTGATCTTCACCCTTACCGCTCCTCTGTATATTTGGACGATTCTGTAATCAGAGGTGATAAGGATGAATTTTTTTGAAAATGAAATGCGAATGATGTTCGACCACACGGGTATTATTCAAGACCCGAAATTTGTAGGCCGAACAATGCTGGGTAAAATAGACGATGACTTGCGGGTAAAAATGCAGTTCATCTCTACCCATATTTCCAAGCATTACGATGCAATTCAGGTTTCCATTATTAACCGTAAAGATGGAATAGTGGATAAGGAAACTATGAAATTTGGGGACATTATCGGATTGCGACAAGACAACTGTGGCAACATGGTGCATCCTTATATGTGGGAACAAAGCGATAAGAACGCTTATTGGTATGTACATGTATCCATTTCCGACAAGGCGCGAATCGGCGACACGGTTTTGGATTATGTTGGGATGTATCAGGATCAGGAAATGTCCGTAAATGAAATGCAGTTTCAGTAAAAGAATTCAATCCTGTGGGGACGGTGGAAGCCGTCCTCACTTTCGTAATACTTGGAGGTGATAATTAATGTTTGACTGGATCGGCGATCTTATAGATGCTATAGCGGAAGCAATCCGTGAAGCATTTGAATTCCTTGGAACGCAGATCTCCAATACTATTTGGAATACGATGCTGAAATGGTTTTATGAAACCATTTATGATGCAGTTGCTGACTTTTTCTCTATGATGGGAAACATGGGCGCAGATATCTTCGAATTGGATTGGGTAAAGGCAACAATTCAGTTATTTACCTATTTTGGCTGGGCTTTATTTGTTGCCGGTGTTGTGGTGGCGGTATTCGATGTAGCCATCGAATATCAAAACGGCAGAGCAGATATAAAATCTTGTGCAATTAACGTTCTGAAAGGGTTCTTCGCCTGTTCACTCATTGGCGTAGTCCCGGTAGAACTTTATAAATTTTGCATAAGTTTACAAAATACCTTCTCCCACGATCTTTCTGCCTTGTTTGCCAGTGGACAATCCATCGATCTTGCTGGGCAAAGTACAAGCGTTCTTGTAGGAAGCTTCTCGGTCGCAAATAACATTACCTTCAATCTCTTTAATATCCTTGCACTTATAGCATTTGGCTATTGCGTAGTAAAGATATTCTTCCAAAACATCAAACGTGGGGGCATTTTGCTCGTGCAGATGGCTGTAGGCGCATTGTATATGTTCTCCGTCCCCCGAGGATATCATGATGGATTTGTACAGTGGATGAAGCAAGTAGCAGCAATATGTCTTACGGCATTTATGCAAACGACACTCCTGTTCCTTGGCCTGTTAACTTTCCCAACCAATATGCTTCTTGGTCTCGGCATTATGCTTGCCGCTAATGAGGTGCCGAGAATTGCCCAGCAATTTGGATTAGATTCAAGCGTAAGGGTGAACATGATGTCTGTCGTTCATGCGACTACTACAGCGGTCAATCTGACACGTTCTATTGCAAGGGCTAAATAAGCGCCCTTCAAAGGCATGAAAACACATTAATTGGAGGTATGTAAATGACACAATATATTTATCCGCAAAATCTCAAGGCTACAGCAAATCTGTGGCTGTGGGGATTGCGAGATTTCTGCATCATTGGTATTGCAGCACTTTTGTCGGTTGTGATACTGGTGCATATGCATTTTTTTGTTCCTGCGGCGGCGACCTTGTGCTATGCGTTTTTAACCATTCGCATGGACGAAACAACCGTGCTGGACTATATGAAATACGCTGTGAAGTTCCTAATATCTACACAGCAATACTTTGAGTGGAGGTGAGCAAAATGGGAAAAGACAAGCAGAAAAAAAGAAAAGGCAGTTCGGTACAAGACCTAATTGGTGTAAAAACTTTTACAAAATACGGTCTGAAAACCAATAAGGCAGAGCTACTCTTCTACCTTGTTGCACCGACAAATATTTCTGTGCTTTCACACACCAATATTGAAATAAAAGTAAGACATTTGATGATGGTACTTTCTGCAATACCGGATATCGAAATTGCCTGTACCGACTCGTCTGAATGCTTTGATGACAATAAGGCATACCTTCATATGCGAGTGGATGAGGAAATGAACCCTAAAATAAAGAAGATATTGAAAAAGGACATAGAGTTCTTGGATCAGATACAGGTGGAAATGGCCACCGCTCGTCAATTCTTCTTCATAGCGCGGTGTAAGGCAAAGAAGCCCGAACAGGTATTTCAAATGGCGAACCGTGTGGAAAAAGTTATCTCGGAGCAGGGATTCGAGGTTAGGAGAATGCGAAAAGAAGACATCAAGCGTTTTCTTGCCTTGTATTTCGATGCAAGCCTAAATGGTGAGCAACTGCCCGACATTGATGGCGAACAGTTCTTTGAGGTAAACGAGGACGATGAGGAAACTTAATATATTTCTTGTTTTTCTGTTGTCGGCACTCATTGCCGTGTCTGCGTATATGATTTGGAAGGAAGTGTCCATACAACAGAAAGAAAAGAAGGAGTTTGACGAACTTCTCGAAATCATTGAGCCAATCAAAACGGACAAGCCCGAAGATGAACCAAGCGAGAACTCTTCGGAAACAGGTACAGAAGCAGGTTCAACAAAAAACGAACAGGAAGTTCGAGAGCGAAACCTTGCTCCGCTCTTCGAGAGAAATAAAGAATGCATCGGATGGATCTGTATTGAGGGAACAAATGTAAATTACCCAGTAATGCACACCCCCAACAATCCGCAAAAGTATTTGCGTAAGAATTTTGAGGGTGAGTACAGTCAATCCGGTGTTCCGTTCCTCGATGCCCGTTGTACAGCAGATAGTGGGACTGTCATAATTTATGGTCATAACATGAAGAACGGCACACAATTCTCTGATCTGAAAAAATACCTTAATGCCGACTTCCGAAACGCCCATCTAACGATAGAGTTTCAAACGGAAGCCGGCGTTCGCTATTACACGGTTGTGGATGTGATTCTAACTGACATCTACGATGAAATCTATAACAAAATCAGTTCCGAAGACAACACGCTCATTCTTTCCACCTGCTATGGTGGAACAAAGAGCGGTCGTCTATTAATAATCGCAAAGGAGGCCACAGGCTAATGTCTAAAAGAAAACCAAAGGTGCTGACACCGGAACAGGTTGAGGAAATCCGAACCAAGGATTTCTTCGACTGTATCCTGCCCAGTACTATTAAATTTTTCAGCGACCATTATATAGTCGGTGATAGTTACCGTTGTGTATGGGCAATTCGTGAATATCCGCCCTCTACCGAAGAACAAGCAATTCTTTCACAGCTTGCAGATCGAAATGGCGTTACCATACGTATCTATCACAGACTGGTTGAGTCAATGGAACAGAGAAAAATCATTCAAAACGCTACACGCCGAAATACATTAAAAAGCGGTGGCAACGATATGAATGACACTATCGAAGCAGAAGGCAATCTGCATGATGTAATCGAGTTGCTTGCGAATCTTCGTAAAAATAGAGAACCCCTGCTTCATTGCTCTGTGTTCATTGAACTGAAAGCAAAGCACATGGAAGCACTTAAAGAGTTGCAGAGTGAGATTGCAATGGAGTTGACACGATCCAAGATATCTATCGATAGGCTGACCCTTCGCCAAAAAGAAGGGTTCCTTTCTGCTCTGCCCGTGGGCTTCAATCAGTTCGGTGCACAGTTCGAGCGGGTGCTACCGGCATCGAGTGTAGCCAATCTTTATCCCTTTAACTTCTCGGGTAAAACCGATCCCGAGGGGTTATATATCGGACGTGATAAATTCGGCACGAATATACTTGTCGATTTTGATCGCCGCGCCGAGGATAAAACCACAAGTAATATTTTGATCCTTGGTAACTCTGGACAGGGCAAATCCTATCTCTTAAAGCTGATCCTCACTAATATCCGTGAGTCAGGCAAGAGCATTATCTGTCTTGATCCCGAGAGCGAATACATCGATCTGTGTGCAAATCTCGGTGGCTGTTATATTGATTTCCTTTCCGGTGAATATACCATTAATCCCCTTGAACCTAAAGCATGGTCAGACGGAAACGATGAGATCGATTCTACGACTCCCGAGGCGTTCAAAAAACAGACACGCTTGTCACAGCACATTGCATTTCTTAAAGACTTTTTCCGAAGTTATAAGGATTTTACTGATGCACAGATTGATACTATTGAAATCTTACTTGCAAAACTGTATGCGCGGTTTGGTATTACTGACACTACGGACTACAGTAAACTGAAGCCAACCGATTATCCGATTATGGAAGACTTCTATAAGCTGTGCGAGGAAGAATTCATGACCTACGACAAACAGAGAAAATATCTCTATACCGAGCTTACTCTGCAAGAGGTTTGCCTCGGCATCAATTCTATGTGCGTAGGCGCTGAAAGTCGATATTTTAATGGTTATACCAACATCACCGATGATGCTTTCTTGGTGTTTGGTGTCAAAGGTCTTATGGACACAAACAAGCGACTGAAGGATGCGATGCTGTTCAACATTCTGTCTTTTATGAGTAATCAGTTGCTCGGCAAAGGTAATACGGCAGCATCAATCGATGAGTTGTATTTGTTCCTAACCAACATGACTGCAATTGAATATATCCGCAACGCAATGAAACGAGTGCGAAAGAAGGACTCCTCGATTATTCTGGCATCACAGAATATCGAGGATTTTTTGATCCCTTCTATTCGTGAATTTACCAAGCCCCTGTTCAGCATTCCAACACATCAATTTTTGTTTAACGCAGGTCAGATCAACCCCAAGGAATATATGGATGCACTACAGGTTGAGCCGAGTGAGTTTGAACTCATCAAGTATCCCGAGCGTGGTACTTGCTTGTACCGTTGCGGAAATGAAAGGTATCTGTTGCAGGTCATCGCCCCCGATTATAAGTCGGTACTCTTCGGCAAGGCGGGTGGACGATAATGGCGGCTCCGGCAGTTGGTGCAGCACTAAAAAAAGTTGCGACTTATATCCTTACGGATAAAAAAGCCCTTAAAGTGGTGGGCATGATTATCGGCATTGTTATTGTCATAATCATTATGCCCATTATTGCCTTAATTGGACTATTTAGTGGGACGGTTGATATGGATACAGACCGCCTTCATCAGATGATCCAAGAAAATCAATCTCAGATGGCTGAGAACTGGACTGCGGTCGAAACAGCCATGACCAATGCCGGATATGACTCTATGCGCATACAGGAAGCCCAAACGCTGTATGTATTTGCACTTTATGATTTTGCAGGCGAAAGCGGCTTCGCTACGAAATTTGTCGATTGTTTTGAAACAGAACAAACCGATGCTGAGTTGATAGAAAACGTCAACACAGTTTTCGGGACAAACATCGTGGTGCAAGACTTCACGAATGCAATGGCAAGTACACGCAACGCATATATAAACACCTCTCACTATGTCGATCCAAATACAAAAAACAATCTCGACTTGGTTAAGTGGTCGGAATTTGCTGCGGATAAGGGATGGGGTTATGTTTACGGAACATACGGAACAGTTCTTGATACGTCTCTTTTCGAAAGCAAAATCCAACAGTATCCAGATGAAGTGGGTGGACACCAAGACTTCATCAAGGAAAACTGGCTCGGGAAACGAACAGCGGATTGTGTCGGGTTGATCAAGGGTTACTCTTGGTATGATGTGCAGGGACAAACTACAATCCTTGTGTCAAACGGAATGCCCGATATTGGCGCGGATACAATGTACGAAAACGCAACAGAAAAAGGAACAATTGATACAATCCCCGAAACGCTCGGACTTGCAGTTTGGAAAGAAGGCCATATAGGCGTTTATATTGGCGAAGGAAAAGTTGTCGAAGCTTTTGGTACTACAACTGGAGTCATACGTTCAGAACTCTCCAATGGTGGCTGGACGCATTGGTTGAAGATACCTTACATCACATATCTTGAACAGGAGGATATAGAAGAATGAGTGAAATTAAAAAGACCACTATGAACAATAATAAAGTGCTTACTCCTCAAGAGGAACATGAAGCGGAAGTGGCTCAAACCACTGATATGATCACAGCAGAAGATCTTGTGGAACAGGCGGTGTATGCAGTCAACGCCCCCGACTGTTGTTCCGGCGAAGAACAGGCTGAAAACATGCTTGATATGCTGGGCGCAAATTTTGTTGACAGCAGCATTTATCACACGCCCGAAGAACATAAGTTAGAAATGTGAGGTGTGCAAAATGACAGTCAACATACCCTTTCGAAGAAAGGAAACAGAACATGAAACTGAGCAATGTGTGATTGAAGAAATTGTCGAACTCGCTCCCGCTGATTTCGATTATTTCAAAACGCACCTTTTAGAAGACTTTGATTTTTTAACAAAGAATCGTGAAAAGATGGGTTACTCTCAAGACGGTACGCGCCATTGCCTATTGGTAATGGCGACCGATAACGACGATGGAATTTTAGTCGATGCGCAAGGAAGTAATTATGCGAGGTACTCCGCATACCTTCCTAAAGCGAGGCAAGCATGGCTCCTTGAACAGTATAATTCACTGGCAGATTTTGTAAAGGAAATGCACAGTCATGTGGAACGAGCGGTTCAGACAGCCATAGCAAACCAAATGGATGGTTCGTATTATTTGCAGTTCAAAGATTTTCCCGATCCCATGACCAATCCTTTGTTTGATCATAAACTGCTCGGAGAAATGCTGAGTGAACGTCCGGAGTTCTCCTCTGTAGAAACAATGAGCGATGAAATCCTTGTAGCCATTTCCCCCGAGTATCAGAAGGAAGAATTGGATCTCAGTGAATACAGAGAGTTATGCAAAGAAGATGTGGAAATAATGCTTGCAAAGCATATGCTTTTTCTTCGAGATGCGGGTGGCGAAATAGCAAACTTCTCTGGTTGCGTTATGCGCAATATTGACTTGCCTCACGCCATCTTTAATAATGCGGTGATTGAAGATGCTGCTTTTGTGGATTGTAATTTATCCGAAGCGGATATGAATTTTGTGTCAGCACATGGAGCGGTCTTCAAGAACTGTGACCTGTCTCATTTTTACGGTGACGAGGGTGATTTCACAAAAGCAAGATTTATAGGATGCGATATGCATCAAGCGTTAACTATGCATGCGAATTACACCGGAGCGGAATTCAATCACTGTAATGTAGAGCGTATGCTATTAGAAGGTTGTTGCCTCGCACAAACGGAATGGACTGAAACAGATAGTAACGTTGCAGATACATATCGGGCAGTTTACTTTGCGGAAGAATACAGTAGCGAAATGAAAATGGATTAGCCGCACAGAAAAATTAGTGAAAACAAGGAGTGAATAAAATGCGAAAGACATCAATTACAATTTCCTTCGATGAAGAAAAGTTCTCTGCACTCAAGATGTACTTGGATCAGAGAAATGTAAAGGTCGAAGCAGAGCTTGAAAAAGCTCTCGAAATTCTTTATACAAAAAACGTGCCTTCTGGTGTGCGTAATTTCATTGATATGAAATCAGGAAATACTACAATTGCAACGCCAAAGGTGCGCAAGCAAAAGCCTTCGCCTTCTTCTGCTGTGGGCGCTTCTGCGCCTATGGATCAGTTTAGTGAATCTGGCGAAGACTGAAATTGTGTCCCAACGGTAATGGGCAGGCTCCGTTGCCGTTGGGACTCCTTATATTCAGGAGCATGAAACAGGGCGCTTGTTCGCCCTGTTTCGCCCCGTGTGGCACGATAAGCACTCATATCGGGTAAAGACAGCCACAGCGAAAAAACGGCAAGAAAAGCCCTCTCTCGAGCGGTTAAGGACAGCGAAAATCGGCGGGTTAGCCCGTCCGATTTTAGTTGCAGGAATAAGCAAGGGTGTCGTAAACGCCTCCCTTGCGGTTCACATCGGACGGCAACGCCGACCGTTCAAGGCGTTTTGGCGATTGGAACGAGGATGTCGTAGAAACCCTTATTTACAAGCAAGGATGTCGTAAACTCCAAAAAGAGCCTTTATTCAAGGGGTTGTGAGGATTGCGTAACCTATTTTAGCAAAATTGAAAGGATGGTGATAGCGTGTCTGATTTTAAGCAAAAGAATAAATATATGCTGTATGCTCGTCCCGAAACAATCGAAAAAGCTGAAACATTGTACAAGTCTGAGGGTTCAAAAAGTCGATCTGAGTTTATTGAACATGCGATTGATTTTTATAGTGGATACATAAATTCAAACAACTCCCTTGACTATTTCCCGGAAGTGATTGTGTCATCGGTACAAGGAACACTTTCTACGTTTGAAAATAGAATCGCTTCCTTGCTGTTCAAGAATGCGGTCGAGCTTGCAATGATGATGCACATTACAGCAGCAAACTTCCGAATTGATCAAGATACACTCTCACGCTTACGTGGCAAGTGCGTTAATGATGTCAAAAGACTTAACGGTCGAATTGACTTTGAAGATGCAGTTAAATATCAAAAGGGCGATGACTGATGGCAAAATTTATTTTGAAGTGGCGATATATAAAAACGGGTTCAGCCAAACACAGCAATAATCTTGTGAAATATATTGCGACACGTGAAGGCGTTGAGCGATGCGATGAATCGTGGAAACATCAACCGGCTACCGTGGAGCAGCAACGTCTCATCAACGAATTGGTTTCTGATTTCCCGGATGCAGTTCAAAGTTTTGAATACCAAGACTACATCTCGACTCCGACCAAGCAAACCGCTTCTGAGTTTATAACCCGTGCAATCGAAGAAAACGTTGACCTTATCGGGAAGAAAGAAAACTATGTTGGGTACATTGCAAAGCGGCCGCGAGTTGAAAAACAAGGCACTCATGGATTATTTACTCAAACGGATAAAGAAATTGATCTGCAAAATGTTGCCAAAACAGTTGCTGAACACGAAGGAGCGGTATGGACAACAATAATGTCATTACGCCGAGAGGATGCAGAAAGATTATGCTTTGATAACGCAAAAGCTTGGAGAGATTTGCTCCGTGATCAGTCAAATAAACTTGCAAAAGCGATGGGAATACCGCTAACAGATCTGCGATGGTATGCTGCCTTTCACAACGAAGGAAACCATCCGCATATACATTTGATTTCATATTCAGTTGGCAAAGAGCCATATATGACCGAACAGGGATTGCATAACTTCAAAGCTAATTTTGTAAGAGAAATATTCCGTCAAGATAATTTGCATATCTACCAAGAGCAGACTGCTTATCGAGATACTCTGCGAAGTTATGGTCGAGAAAAAATGTCTGCCATCGTTCAGGAGATCAACAGCGGCTCCTACGATAATGAAATAGTTAAGATTATGTTGCGTGATTTGGTTCAAGAGCTTAGTAATTATCAAGGCAAAATGGTGTATGGTTATTTACCGAAGAAAGCAAAAAATCTTGTTGACGGTATCGTTGATGAACTGTCGAAGGATGAGCGCATAGCTGAACTTTATAGTCTGTGGTATGAACAGCGTGAGCATATTGTTCGAACTTATCAGGACACAATGCCACAACGCATTCCGTTATCACAGAACAAAGAGTTCAAGACAATAAAAAATGCTGTCATTCAAGAAGCAATCAATTTGCTTCATAATGCTATAACCTTTGAGGATGAAATCACAGAACAGGAAACGCAAGACGATGAAACAGAACCCAAAGACGAGCCGAGAAAAAATCCTTGGACTGATCCCGAGGATATGCACTACCAATACAAGAGGGGCAAAAGTTATTTGGATTTTAACTCGGAAGACTTTGATCCCGAAGAAGCAATACGTTGGTTAGAAATGTCTGCGAATCAAGGATTCGATATTGCTATGTATAAGCTTGGCAAACTATATATACAAGGCGATATGGTTGAAAAGGATATTGCGAGGGCGTTGTATTGGTTGGAAAAAGCGGATGCGGAAAACAATCAATACGCGCAATACCTTCTCGGCAAACTGTTCTTGAAAGGAACGGAGGTTGGACGGGATTATAAATACGCTGAATCTATGTTTATAAAAGCTTCGGTTCAAGGGAGTCCATATGCAAAATACTCGTTGGCGAAAATGCATCTCACAGATGTAGCAACAAACAGCGATATTGCTTTTGCAGTGCGGTTGTTGACAGAAGCAGCCGAGCAAGGAAACCAGTGGGCAGAATATCAACTTGGGAAAATGTATTTGTATGGTCAAGGAGTTGATAAAAACTATGAGTTAGCGGTAAGGCTTCTCACCTCATCTGCCGACAGGGGTAACAAATATGCCCAACGCTTATTGGACAATTACCAATTGAACGCACAAAAAAGCACCCCTACAATTCTTGCTTCACTTCGATTGCTTGCACGCCTGTCTCAGATCATTAGGGACGATGCAGACAAGAGAGATAAATCTGGACGAGCAATAGATAGAAAACTTATGAGAAAAATTGAACAAAAGAAGCAAGCCCAAGGTCAGAAGATGGGCTAAAAATCAGGAAGGAGTTACTATGGGTACTTACATTCATTACACCCAAGAACAAAAAGATAAAGCAAGATCAACCGACCTTGTGGATCTGTTAGAACGCCAAGGAGAGCGGTTGAAACGTTCCGGCAACGAATATCAGTGGCGTGATGGATCGAACAAGGTGACAATTCGAGGGAATCTTTGGTATCACCAATACGAAGAAGTCGGAGGTGATGCAATCGATTTCGTCCGAAAGTTTTACAACAAGGACTACCCGGAAGCGATGGAATATCTGCTGAACGGATACGGCGGAACGCTGACAGCAGCTCCACCCATTCAACAGAAAGAGAAAGCATTCATTATGCCGGAACGAAACGAAAACATGCGCAGAGTTTATGCGTATCTTTTGTACAAACGAGGAATTGATAGAGAGATCATCAATGCATTTGCACACAAGAATATGATTTATGAATCCTTACCACATCACAATGCCGTGTTTGTTGGGTATGATAGTAGCGGTGTACCGCGCCATGCACATAAGCGCGGTTCCGGTTCTCAAAGTACATACAAAGGTAATGCAGAAGGTTCTACGCCTGAATATAGTTTTCATTGGAATGGGACAAGCGACAAATTATTTCTTTTTGAAGCCCCTATTGATATGCTCTCCTATATTTCTATGAACCCATATCAATGGCAGAAGAATACATACGCCGCTTCCTGCTCGGTAGCAGATCGTGTTCTGTTTCAATGTCTTAAAGACAACCCAACGATTCGAGAAATATATCTCTGTCTCGATAATGATGAAGCCGGACAGACAGCAGCCAAAAGAATATCGGACAAGCTGTTTGTCATGGGCTATAAAGCTGAAATCCTCACTCCGATCCATAAAGATTGGAATGAGGATTTGAATTTTTTACAGAAGGAAGGTGAACAGCAATGGACAACACAGTTATCTTAATTTTAATCGCCGCAGGTATGTTTGCGATCATCGGTGGCATCACGGTAATATCTCATATCTACAATCTTAATGAAATAAAAAGCAAAACGGTTGGTGACGGACAGCACGGAACTGCTCGGTTTGCAAATCGTGGAGAGTTAAGAAAGACATACAAGTATATCCCCTATGAGCCGAAGGTGTGGAGAAAGCAAGCGAAGAAAGGCAAACTAAAATTGCCCCAAGGTGTAATTCTCGGCGTTAAGAAAAAGAAAGGCGCAGACTACGCTATGGTCGATGATGACGATGTGCATACGCTGATGATCGGTGCAGCAGGTTGCGGTAAGACTGCATATTGGCTCTATCCGAATTTGGAATATGCCTGTGCTGCCGGAATGTCTTTCCTAACGACAGATACCAAGGGTGACCTGTATCGCAACTACGGTAATATTGCAAAGCAATACTATGGTTATGACGTTGCGATTATAGACCTGCGTAATCCTACAAAATCTGACGGAAACAATCTTCTTCATCTTGTAAACAAGTATATGGATGAATATAAAGCGCATCCCGAAAACATTGCACTAAAGGCAAAAGCGGAGAAATATGCAAAGATTATCGGCAAGACACTAATCTTTAGCGATGGGGATGCGGCTTCTTACGGTCAGAACGCATTCTTCTATGATGCTGCCGAAGGATTGATCACCTCGGTCATTCTTCTGATTGCAGAGTTTGCTCCTCCCGAGCAGCGACACATTGTTTCGGTGTTTAAGTTAATCCAAGACTTGCTTGCGCCGAGTGGAATCAAAGGAAAGAATCAGTTCCAATTGCTTATGGAAAAATTGCCGCCCGACCATAAGACAAGATGGTTTGCCGGCTCTGCTCTAAATACAAGTGAACAGGCGATGGCATCTATCATGTCAACGGCAATGTCTCGTCTCAACGCATTTCTTGATTCCGAGCTTGAACAAATCCTTTGCTTTGATACGGCGATTGATGCAGAAAAATTCTGCTCAAGCAAGTGTGCAATTTTTATCGTACTTCCCGAGGAAAATCCAGCCACGTACTTTATGGTATCGCTGTTGTTACAACAGTTATACCGAGAAATATTGACGGTTGCCGATGAGCGCGGTGGTGCGTTAAAAGACCGTGTCATGTTTTATATGGATGAGTTCGGAACGCTCCCTGCCATCAGTTCTGCAGAGATGATGTATTCTGCATCACGTTCAAGAAAGTTGTCCCTTGTCAGTATCATCCAGTCATACAAGCAGCTTGAAAAGAATTATGGAAGCGAAGGCGCGGATATTATTAAAGATAACTGTCAGGTTACGATTGCAGGTGGTTTCGCACCTACTTCCGGTACAGCAGATGAAATATCTCGCTCACTTGGTTCAAGAACGGTTATGACAGGATCGGTGTCGAGAAGTAAAAACGATCCTTCGCAGAGCCTCCAAATGACCGAAAGACCATTGATGACTGCTGATGAGTTGAAATCAATGAAAAAGGGTAACTTTATCGTTATGAAGACCGGTACGCACCCATTCATCTCAAAGCTTAAACTTTTCTTCAAATGGGGCATCGATTTTGATACGGAGAAATACGTAGTTGAGGATAAAGGCGCTCGAAAGGTTCACTACACGAATAAAGATGTCATTGAGGAAGCTATCCTCGACTCATACCCAAACATCTTTAATCCTCCAAGTCGTTCATCGAAGCATGGCGTTTCAGGTGGTCAGGTGTTCTCTCAAAGTGATGAACCAATGTTCCGTGAACCCGAACATAAGCTAAAGACTTGATGAGGGAGGTGATATAATGTCTTATTATCGGAAACTATATTCCTGTGACGAGCTTCCTTCAAGAGCGAAGCTCGTCTATATTTATCTCTACGACCGTTGCGACAAAGAGAAAAAAGCGTGGCCGAGCATAAAAACCATTGCAAAAGAGCTATCAATCTCTGACAAAACTGTGCGCAGGGCAATTAAGGATTTGGAAAAGGCAGGGCTGGTACGTAAGGAATACAAAAAAAGAAAGAATGGTTCCTTTACAAGCAACCGCTACTATTTGACTTAAAAATCGTTCTACAATTCACCAAGGGGTTAGTCTGCCCTTTTGATGTCAGTAGGACGGTGTCACGATGGTAGGCCAAAGAAGTACCCACTTTAAGAGATATAGCAGCAGAAGAATAAAAGACAGACAACAAGAAAGACAACGGTGAATAGACTTCGCCGTTGTCTCCTCTGCTGTTTATTTGTGCTTCTTGTTGAGCTCCACCAGTACCTTGTTAAGAAGCGTTTGCTGATTTTCTGTCAAACCCGGATAACTGACGGGCGCGCCCTTGAATTCATAAATCAAGGAGTGGACTATTTCTTTCTGCTCGTCCGTGAGTCCTTCAATAGACACCATCTCTTCTTTATCTATGCCAACAAGGTAATCAAGAGATACATTGAAAAACACAGCAATATCGGTCAGCACCTCTAACGGTGGAATACGCATGTTATTTTCGTAGGCGCAAATAACAGATTTGCTCCGATTCAGTTTCTTTCCCAAAGCATCCTGTGATAAGTTCCTACTCGTGCGAAGCTGTTGCAAACGCATACCAAAGTCAAACATAGTTGCACACCTCCCGATGTTTCACATCAGTAATATTTTAATACGCTTGCGTTTCGGTAGAGTAAACGGTATAATATTAGTGTTCCGTTTCTGTAAACTTAAATTCGAAATAGTTTTAGTTTTAGAAACATTTTTCTTTGACGTGTCACGGTATAGTCCGGTTTATGGGACATATAAGGATGTAAAATATGCTTATAAACATTTGATGTTCCGATGCTGAAGGGAGTGTTACCATGAAAATACGTGCAAAGAAACTGCTAAACAGGTTACGACTGTGGCTCGAAAAGGACAAGAACTGTCGCCATTGCTGTCTGATCTGTGAATACTTTGAAATGTGTAATTACGAGTGAATTAGGAGGTTCATATGAAACTGATTTTTTGTATCGATGATAAGAAGGGCATGATGTTCTTTGGAAAAAGGCAAAGCCAAGATAGCATGCTGCGCGAATGGATCATTAACCATACCGCAGGTAGCACTCTTTGGATGAGCAACTACTCGGCAAAACAATTTAAGGATTTCAATGGCGTTGTCGTTGATGACGACTATACATCTAAAGCAACCGTTGGTGATTATTGCTTTATAGAAGACAAGGGGTACTCGATTGAAAATGTGAGCGAGATAATCCTGTGCCATTGGAATCGAAGATATCAGGCCGATAAAGTCTTTGACGTTGATCTTAAAGCCAACGGATTCAAGAAGACCGATAGCCTTGATATCAAAGGTTCGTCTCACGACAAGATAACAATTGAAACTTATAAGAAGGGTTGAAAATGAAACTATCAAATAGAATATTGGCATTGCTCCTATCGTTGTTGATGGTAGTATCTCTTGCAGGGTGCGGTTTAGATGACAGTTCCTACATAGAAGGATCGGGTGGCTACCACGGCGAATCTTCGAGTATTAGTACAGGAAATGGCGAAGAAAGCACAGAGCAATCCCAAACTAACCAGTCGGAAACAACAAGCAGTACAACTGAAAATACAACGAGCCAAACTGAAACACCTTCGACAACGGTACAACCAACTGATAAGCCTAATGAAAGTGCGGGAGTCGGGTCAGGGGCAGCATCAGCGGTTAATCCTTCTTCCTTGCCGGCGTTTTCGGGAACAGCTTACACCATAGTAAATGGGAATCAACCCAATTTCAGTTCTTCCGAACTGACAACAAAGGGATATGAAAAGTATTCCAGTCTTGATAGCCGCGGAAGATGTGGCGTGGCTCTTGCATCATGCGGTAAAGAGATTATGCCCGGAGCTAACGAAGAACGAGGAAGCATCAGCAGCATTACTCCCTCGGGATGGGTGCAAGCAAAGTATAGCGGGATCTCCGGTGGCTATCTTTGGAATCGTTGCCACTTAATCGGTTGGCAGCTCTCTGCGGAAAATGCAAACAGACAAAACTTAATAACCGGCACTCGATATATGAATATCAACGGAATGTTACCGTTTGAAAATATGGTTGCTGACTACATTAAAGAAACAGGAAACCATGTAGCATACAGAATCACACCGATTTTTGAAGGAAACAATCTTGTCTGTAGTGGTGTTCAAATGGAAGCATACTCGATAGAGGATGAGGGTGACGGAATCTGTTTCAATGTCTATTGCTACAACGTTCAACCCGGAATTACGATCAACTATGCAACCGGAGAAAGCTCTGGACCGAGCAGCGAAACAACAGAAACGCAAAAGCCCACCACAGAACAAAACGAAAATAATCAGACATCAAGCGGAACTATGGTCTGGATACCGAAGTCGGGTAAGAAATATCATAGCCACGCAGGATGTAGCAATATGAGCAACCCAACACAAGTAACAAAGGATGAAGCCGAAAACCGAGGATACGAGCCTTGTAAGAAGTGTTGGTAACAAGAGAGAGCATGGGAAAGATGTCCTTTCTCATGCTCTTCTTTCATAAATACGAAGCCACCCCTTTTTCTCTTTGAAACGCCCACAGAAAGTTGAACATAAAAAATATTTCAAACTTTTTGCGAAAACCTCTTGACAAGACAAAAACATGGTGCTATAATGAAGCCACGGTGAGAGGAACATAGAAAATATTTCACCGAAAAATGAAAATGTTAAAGAAAAGTCATTGATTTTTATGTCGAGAGGTGTTATAATATGAACATGTACGAAGTTTGTGCTAAATGTGGTCATGTCGGCAGAGATTATTATGTCGAGAAAACATTCGCAGTGAAAGCGGAGAGTGCAAAGGAAGCAGCAGCGGTTGTTCGTTGGTTTCCACGAGTAAAACATCATCATAAAGATGCAATCAGATTTGTAACAGAGGTTGATGTTTCTCGTTATACAGAAATCATCAGCGCGAACAACGATGATGCGTACTTTCATTGTAGGAACGTTCAGGAGCAGAGAGGATATTCCGAAATGCTGTTTCCCGAGTGTCCGGTACTCGACTATGATGATTACCGAATCGAACCCAACAAACGAGATTATTATTGTGGGAAGACCAAGATCAGAAACCCCAAGAAATACATGGGATTCATCAAAGAGGAAGGAAGACTTTCAGTATGCTAAACACAGTAAAGCTTAACGACAAAAGAATAGCGACAATCATTGGCGGTCAGATTATGACGCGTCTGACAGCGAAAGAGGAAAGCGGCGATCCTGTAGTGGAGGAAAGAAGGATCATCATTCCCAAGTGCATTTTGAGCGATGGCACTATCGATGCAAACGAACTTCCCGTAGAAAAGCTCAAAGCAGCAGCCGATGAAAAGAAGATCACAAAAGTCGGCGATATAGTTATTAAACTTTCTACTCCTTACGATTCAGCAATCGTTACCGAAGAATCTGCCGGATGCCTTGTTCCGTCTTTCTGTGCAATCATAAGATGCAACGAGATTAGCAAAGAGTATCTGCAAGCGTTCTTATCAACCGTAGGGTGCAAGAACCAATTGAAGAATCAGGTGGCAGGTGCGGTCATGACAATCCTGTCTGTTGGAAAACTTGGCAATATAGATATCCCCGATGCAGATCAAAAAACGCAGAGAGAAATTGGACAGGGCTACATCCAAACCCAAGAAAAAATCGCAGCCCTCAAACGCATCGTTGAACTTGAAGCAAAGCGAAACGATATCATCTTCAAGGAGCTAATGAAATAACTATGGATAATATGACTTTATGCGAAAGATGCAACAAGATGATTTGGGATATAGCAAACACACTCAAGGGTGTTGTATATGCCAAGAATATGACATTCAGCGTAGTTCGCTTGCTCTTCCTCAAGTATGTAACAGACAATTGCCTCAAGGCAGATAATAGCGATAAGATGATGAACTATGTCAGAGTTCAAAGAATGTTTGCCGCAAGAGATAACGAAGGCGGTCAAACTGCCGTATATCCTGTGCTGAAAATGCTGGACGAAACATATGGGCTGGATAATGTTCTGACCTCTGCATTGAACGAGTATGCAAAAGATTTGTTTGGAACTGACGATAGCTGGGGCAGAAAAAACAGCACCATCACTCACCATAAGGCTGTCATGGGCGCTGTTGCGGAATTGAATCTCGAAGAAGAACCCGAAAGCAATATTCTCGGAAAGACAATGGTTGAGTGTCTGTCTTCTACCTTGGATGTAATGGCACGGGACGTTGTCTCTGCCGGTGAAACGGTAACCCCTGCAACTCTCTCTGCCCTTGCAGCAAAACTGGTTAAAGTTGCAGACGGCGAAACTTACGCAGACTTCGTATCCGGTGCAGGTCTGTCGACTCTTCGAATAGTTGGCGAAGCCAAAGCAAATATTATCAATGCGGAAATCAACTCCGAATGTGCAGCGGTAGCGGCTATGCTTTATATCATGGCCGGTTATGAGAACATCTCCATCACCGTAGAAAATTCCCTTGCTAAATACGAGGATGAACATGATGTTGCTGACAAGATGTTCATCGATGCTCCGCTTAATGTAAGAAAGATTATCGAGGATAAGAATCTGAGTTCTTCCTACCTTGCTGTGGAGAAGGCTGTGAATATGTTAAAAGAAAACGGAACTGCGGTGGTAGTAGTTCCCGGATCTTCTCTGTTCGGAATGACAAAGGCACAGGTTGAACAGCGAAAGAACATCATCAGCAATAAATGGTTAAAAGCAGTAATCGCTCTGCCTCCTTGCTTCTACGGCGCAGGTGTAGGTGTAAACCTGCTGATTATCTCAAAAACCGAAAACGAGAATGTGCTCTTCGTAAATGCAGTAACAAACAGTAGTTTTACCTTCTCCGTAAAGGAAAAGAGAATTAACACATTAACCGAGGAAGGTATTGCGAAAATCACAGAGATCGTTGAGAATGGCGAAGTCATTAGCGGCATATCCAAGTTCTGCACCATTGACGAGATAGCCGAAATGAACTATGACCTTACCCCTGCAAGATATGCCTCTGACATTATCGCAGAAGCAGAAGAAGATACAGTAACATTAAAAGAAATCGATGCAGAGCTTGCCGAGCTTTATAAGAAGCTTGGGCTTTGATGAAGGAGAAAAATAGATTATGGCAATTGCAGAAATTCAGAAGCAAACAACCGCAAACATTCAGGAAAAGGCAAACCTCATTTGGGAAATTGCTACCCATTTGGTAGGTTTGTATAAACCTCACGAGTACGGCAAGGTTATCCTCCCAATGACCGTGCTGAAAAGATTTGACGATGCGTTAGCCCCCACCAAACAGAAGGTACTTGACGAAAACAAGAAACTGTCCGAAATTGGTTTCGACGGTAAGGTGCGTGAAGGTGCGCTTTACAAAGCCTCCGGTTATCCCTTCTACAATACAAGCCAGTATGATTTTTCTCGTCTTCTTGCCGATCCCGATAATATCGCTGAAAACTTTGATGATTATCTCAAAGGTTTCTCCGATAACATTAAGGACATTATTGAGAACTTCGAGTTCGCTGATCAGATCAAGAAGATGGTGTCCGGCAATGTCCTCTATGTAGTAATTCAGGAGTTCAACTCCAAGAAGGGTGATATGTCCCCCGAGAAGATTACCTCTGCCGATATGGGTTACGTTTTCGAAGAACTGATCCGTAAGTTCTCCGAAAGTTATAACGAGGAAGCCGGAGCGCACTTTACAAGCCGCGATATCATCTACCTTATGACCGAGCTTCTCATCGCTCCCGAGAGAGATGAAATCGAGCAGCACGGTTGCTATAAGACTGCCTACGATATGACGATGGGTACGTCTCAGATGCTCGGCTGTCTGACCGAGCGCATCAAAGATATTAACGCAGAAGCTGATCTTGCTTGTTATGGTCAGGAATTCAATCCCGAAACCTATGCTATCGCCAAAGCGGATATGCTCATCAAGGGCGGCAACGCAAACAATATGAAATACGGCGATACTCTGTCCGAGGATGCATACTACGGATATGAATTCGACTATATCATCAGCAATCCACCCTTCGGTATCGACTGGAAACGTGAGAAGGATGCCGTGGAAAAGGAACACGCAAAGCAGGGTTACGAAGGACGATTCGGCCCCGGTCTCCCCTCTATTTCCGATGGTCAGATGCTCTTCTTACTCAATGGTTATAAAAAGCTCAAAGAGGGTGCCGGAAGAATGGCAATTATTCAGAATGGCTCTTCTCTCTTCACCGGTGATGCAGGTAGCGGTGCGTCCGAAATCCGCAAACACCTAATTGATGGAGATAAAGTGGAAGCCATCATTCAGTTGCCTACCGACCTCTTTTACAACACCGGCATTTCCACCTACATTTGGGTAGTATCCAAAAACAAGGACGAAAAGCGCCTTGGTAGAGTACAGCTCATTGATGCAAGCAATTGCTTCGTAAAGCGCCGCAAGAACATCGGTAACAAGCGTGTCGATTTGGACGATGCTTGCATCAGCCTTATTATGCAAGCCTACAACAACCCCGATGTAGATAACGTCTATACGGACGGACAGCTTGTGGTAGAAAGCAAGTCCTTCGAAAACGATTGTTTCGGCTATACGAAGGTGACTGTTGAAACAGCCCTTGCCGATGAAGATGGCAAGCCCATCCTCAAGAAAGGCAAACCGCAGCCTGTTAAGGGTGCAACCGATTCCGAGATCATCCCTCTTATGGAAGATATCGATGCCTATATGGAAAAGAACGTGTTGCCCTACAATCCGCTTGCATATATTGACCATGCTAAAGATAAGGTGGGCTACGAAATTCCGTTTACTCGTTTGTTTTATAAGTTTGTAGCACCTGCATCTTCCAATTCCATTTTTGAAGATATCAAGAAGTTAGAAACGGAAGAAGCGGTTCTTATGAAGGAGTTATTCGGCAATGAGTAAGATAATAAAAACAGGTATACCTTGGTTACCGGAAATGTCCGAGAGATTTTCTGTCGGTTATGTAAAACAGTATTTCCACATTAGTAAAGACCTTTCTAATGATGGAGAGCCGGAGCGAGTGCTTAAACTGGCTCGTGCAGGTATAGTAGAAAAAGATGTAACAACCAATGAAGGTCAGATGGCCGCATCGTATTCAGGCTATAACAAGGTGCAGGTAGGCGATTTGTTACTAAATCCTATGGATTTGTACAGCGGTGCAAATTGTAATGTATCAGAATTAGAAGGTGTGATTAGCCCCGCTTATTCAAATCTACGCGCGAAAAAATCCAACACTGTGGTTCCGAAATTCTATGATTATTATTTCAAAAGTCAGTATTGGTTGATGGCTATGTTTGCCCACGGAAAAGGCGTGTCTTTTGATAACAGATGGACATTGAATAATGATAGCTTACGTACCTATGAAATTCCTGTTGTTCCCTATGCTGAACAAGAGAAAATTGTGGAACATATTCAAACCGAAGAAAGAAAAGTCGATGCCCTTATCGCAAATGTTCAGGCACAGATTGAAAAGCTAAAAGCATACAAACAGAGCGTTATTACCGAAACGGTCACAAAAGGCCTCGATCCTAATGCTCCTATGAAGGATAGCGGTGTCGAATGGATTGGAGTTATCAATAGCTCATATGCCGTGAATCCTATCAAGTCAATATTTAAAATTAAGAAGGACATTATTGGTCGAGAACCGGAAACCGTACTATCAATAACGCAAAACGGCTTGAAAATTAAAAATATTAGTGAAAACGAAGGTCAAATGGCTAATTCATATGCAAATTACCAGATCGTAAACATCGGAGATTTTGCAATGAATCACATGGATCTTTTGACTGGTGGTATTGGAATCTCTGAATATGAGGGAGTGACAAGTCCCGATTACAGAGTGTTTGTCAAGAAGAATCCCGACTATAATTCTCGCTATTTTCTCTATCTGTTTGAAATGTACTATAGGAACAAAATATTCTACGCATTTGGACAAGGTGCAGCCAATATAGGTAGATGGAGATTGCCGGCTCAGAATTTTAACACCTTGGATATTCCTGTGCCTCCGGTTGATGAACAACACAAAATAGCCAAGTATCTTGATGGTAAGTGTTCGCAAATTAATAAGCTCATTGAAATTAAGCAGAAGAAAATCGAAAAATTGGTGGAATACAAAAAATCCCTTATCTACGAGTATGTTACAGGAAAAAAGGAAGTGGTGTAATGAGCTTGTTAGAAAAAATAGCTGATACTCTTCTTTCAAAGCATTGGATTATTACATTAGTATCCTTCGTGGTAAGTGTTGTCGTTTCAATTTTCATACCTTCGGAGCTTTATGATAAACTTCCTTTTGATTCGAAAGTAAATGTGATTGTTGGCTTTGTGGCTATTGCTGTGGTTGTCTTCCTCGTCTTATATCTCATCACGTGGTGCATCGGCAAGAAATTTTCAAGCACAAAATGGGACAGCGAATATCAGGCATTAAAAAAAGAAGAAGCAGAGGAAAACATCGAGGAATGGCGTTGCTTCTTCGATAAAATCCCGGACGAAGAATACTCTATCATAATGTACTTTATGATAACCGAAAACAAGCGGCCGTACAAATCGTGGGGATATCGTTGGGGAAGCTATGATACATCCATCTTCGGATTCACCATTGTAGATCAGCTTTTCTATAAAACAAAGACCTTCGAAGAATCACCTCCATATTCAGTCCACTTTGCAAACGAGGACAAGCCTCGCACAATCACCAGTAAAGGTGAGGCAACAATCTATACGCTCAAGGATGACGTGTATCGGACGTTTAAAGAGATAATCAGATTGAAAGGCTCGTTATCTCATCATCAAAGGAAACTATATAAATTGGACTACGGCAATGGTTCTGATTTGCCGGAGTTTCAAGAATCCAAATTCAAACAGGGTGCTGATTAACACCGAAAGGAAAACTACCGTTGAGAGAAATATTCAGTTTCATTTTTGACAAATTCACAGACCCCTTGACTCTTCCCATTGAGCCGCTTTACGAGTGGATCATCTTGGGAGTGATTGGGTTAATTGCATATGTAGCTTCGTTCCGTATTGTCGGAGATATGTATGATAGCGGAACTATCAGCGGTAGTTTCCTTGGCAGTCTGTTCCATTGGATTATTCGCCTATTGATTTTCGTTCCCGTGTGGTTCGTTGTCTATTGGCTGATCGTCATCGGTCAATGGATCATCGCAAACTGGGTTTTGGCTCTCTGCATTTTGGGCGGCTTGGTTGTTTTTATAGCTGCCACAATCGGAATAATCCATTATTTGAACGGTAGAAATAATTAAGAAGTAAAGCAAACGGAAGGAGGGTTCACATGAACATCGAACCCGGAAGAATCATTAACGATTTCATTGAACCAAATAAAAGGCAGTACGCTATCCCTGTATATCAGAGAAACTATGAATGGTCAAAGGAGCAATGTGTAAAGCTTTTTGCCGACATTGTTCAAGCGTACAAAAGAGATAAAACCCACTTCTGCGGTTCGGTTGTGTATGCCCTCTTAAAAGAAGAACACAACATCTATCACTATGTCATCATTGACGGACAGCAGCGCCTTACCACCATTTACTTGATGATGAAGGCAATGCTGGACAACGCCAAGACCGATGCAGAAAAAGAAACTCTCACCGATGCTCTGTTCAATAGAGATAAGTTCGATAAGTATGGCATTGACACAGCAAGCAAGTTGAAGCTCAAGCCGATTAAGAGCGACAATCAGCAGCTCGCCCTGCTCATGGATAACAAGCTCGATGAGGTGGATAAAAGCACCGGTATCTGGAAGAATTATGAGTTGTTCTGCGAACTGGTGAAGCAGTATCAAGAAGAAGGTCTCACCGTGAAAGAAATGTATAACGGTGTGGCAAAACTGATCTGCGCGAGAATCAAACTCGATGCAGATGACAACGCCCAAGAGATCTTCGAGCGTATCAACTCGACCGGTGTTCCGCTGAGTCTTGCAGACAAGATCAGAAACTTTGTGCTGATGACTGATGCGGATCAAGAAGAACTATACGAGAACTATTGGCTCAAAATCGAGAAGCTCGTAAGAAAGGATATGATGTCCTACTTCTTTACCGATTACCTAAATATGAAAATTGACGGCTTCGCTCGTGAAGGCGAAGCTTACGATATATTCAAATCCGTATATGACAAGAACGGATACACCAACGAGTCTATGTTGGCAGAGGTTCTGCATTACGCCGAATTTTATCATGCATTCCTCTATGGTGACGAAAAGAAATACGGAGAGGAAGTCAACACCCTTCTTCTCGATTTGCAGAAACTGAAGCAGTCTACGGTTTTCCTTTTCCTATTCCGTGTGTTTGATGACTTCGATGCCGGAGTGATTGACGAAACCGAATTGGCAAAGGTTCTCCGCCTCCTGCTCAATTACAGCATCCGCCGTTTGATCTGTGAAATCGGTTCAAACTCTTTGCGCGGTCTGTACAAGACCTTGTATTCGAGAGTCTTTTCCAACGAGAAGAACAAGGAACGCTATTACGATTCCATTGTTTCGTTCCTGTTGCAGATGACGTCGAAAGATGCCTTCCCCTCCGATGAAGCATTTGTCGCAGCCCTCAAGCAAAACAATCTGTACCGCAAGAACGCGCTTTGCAAATACTTGCTCATCGAACTGGAAAACCAAGGCAAGGAGCATATCGAGGTGGATAACCTGTCCATTGAACACATCATGCCTCAAAACAGCAATATTTCAACCGAATGGCAGGTTATGCTCGGAACAAATTGGGCAACCGTAAAGGACAAATATCTGCATACGCTTGGCAACCTTACACTCACAGGATACAACAGCGAACTCGGAGATAAACCCTTTGCAGAAAAGAAGAAGAAACTGAGCGATGCGCAGACAAAGATTGTTGCACTAAACTCCGATGTTATGACGTGCGAAGCATGGAACGAAGAAAAAATTATGGCTCGTGCCAATCGTTTGGCAGGTGAAATCTTGAAGCTGCATGCCGTTGAAATTCCAAGTGAACTTGTTTCCTTTGCTGACCCGAGATACAAGGAATACACCTGTGACAATCCCGATGATGCAACATATAAGTCGCCCAATTACTTCATCCTTCAAGGTGAACGAGTTATCTGCGACAACTTTAGCAATATGCTTCGTCTTGTTATTGATCGACTGTATCTCCACGATAAGACGGTTATAGACGATATGTGTGCTAATAAGCGCAAGTTGTTTACGGGATCGCAGCTTCCGTTCTTCTCCTATGATGCTACGGAAATCAAATATCCCGATCAGGTGGCTAATTCGGGAATCTACCACAGCACCGGTTTCTCGGCCGCAACCATCATGTGGATTATTCAAGCACTTCTCGACAAGCACGAAATAGAGCGTTCTGAATTTGTCTACAGCGCACGTTCAACAAAACCTGCTGCAAAGGAAGAATCAAAGTAAATGTCGCCTCACGCACGACCGCATCAGGGGCAACAGTCAGTATAATTAAGAAAATAATCAAGAGGTGGAACTCATGGATCAATCCGAAAAGAGATTTGAACAAGATATTGAAAGCTTTTTAATAAGCGAACAGGGCGGCTACGAGCAATTCTCGTACATTAACGCTGATGGACATAGAGTCCAAAAATATGCTTATGACAGAGAGCGTGGCATCTATCTCGATGTCCTCGTAAACTTCATCAAGCAGACACAGCCCAAGCAATGGGCAAGGTATGTAAAATACTACGGTGATGATGCTCCCGACAAGCTGTATCGCAGACTGGAAGACTGCATCACCGAGAACGGCCTTGTTTATGTGTTAAAGCACGGTATCAAGGATATGGGCATCGATTTGAAGGTTTGCTATTTCAAGCCCGAATCCGATCTGAATGAAACATTAAACGAGCTTTATAAGAGCAATGTGTTGGGTGTAACTCGGCAGTTCGCCTATTCTCCCAAGAACAACAATACCATCGATATGGTGCTTACCATCAATGGTATTCCTGTTGTTGCGCTCGAACTCAAGAATCAGTACAAGGGACAAGACGTTGAAGATGCCATTAAGCAGTTCAAGAACGACCGTGATCCCAAAGAATTCTGCTTCCGTTTCAACCACAGATTTCTCGTATACTTTGCCGTTGACCTGTATGAAGCATATATGACTACCCACTTGCAGGGCGGTGATACTCGCTTTATGCCCTTTAACCAAGGATCTAACGGTGCCGGAAACAAAGGCGGTAAAGGTAACCCTGTGAACCCCGAAGGTTATTCCACCTCTTATCTTTGGGAAGAAGTTCTGCAGCGTGACAGCCTTCTCAACCTTGTTCACCGTTTTATTTCCCACGTTAAGGAGCGCGAAGAAGTAACCAACGGTGCTACAACAAGGACTGTAACTAAAGAAAAACTCATATTCCCAAGATATCACCAATACGATGTTGTTAACAAAATTGTTGATGACGTTAAAGAAAAAGGCGTTGGCGAGAGCTATCTCATTGAACATTCCGCAGGTAGCGGTAAGTCAAACTCCATTGCATGGATCGCATACCGTCTTGCTTCTCTTCACAACGAAGATAACGAGTCCATCTTTGATACGGTTATCGTTGTTACCAATAGAGTTGTGCTTGACAGCCAATTACAAGATACCATTAACAGCTTTGATCATACACCCGGACTCGTAGAAGCGATAGATGATAAGAAGCGCTCCCGTGGATTGGTCGATGCAATTAACGACAAGAAGCGAATTATTATCTGCACCGTTCAGAAATTCCTGTTTGCCTATAAGGACTTCGAAAAGCTCGTAGGCAGAAAGTTCGCTGTAATCGTAGACGAAGCACATCAGGGACAATCCGGTGAAAGTGCAAAGACTCTTCGTAAATCCTTGCTCGATATTGATAAGGCAATTAAGGAATATGCTGCGGAAGAAGGCATTGAGGAAGATGATGTAGATCTCTCCTCGGATCTGGTGCTTTCCATCCTCTCTCAAGGCATGCATGCAAATCAGTCCTTCTTCGCTTTCACGGCCACACCTGTAAAGAATACCATTGAGTTGTTTGGAACATACGATCCCGAACTAAAGAAAAAGCGTCCGTTCCACGTATATTCCATGCGACAGGCAATTGAGGAAAATTACATATTGGATGTTCTCGCAAACTACACGACCATTAAAGAAGCCTTTAAGCTCGTTAGAGTATCCGAGGACAATCCCGAACTGATTGAAGGCCCTGCTCTGAAGGTGCTGATTAAGTACTATAAAGAGCATGGACACACCATTGCCGCCAAGACAGAAATGATTATGGCGAACTTCCTGCATAACGGTCGTTTCCAAATCGGGGGCAAAGGTAAAGCAATGGTTGTTGCAGACGGCAGAAAGAATGCTGTCAGATACTATTTCGCAATCAAGGAGTATTTGAAGCAACACCCCAACGAAGGCAAAGGTTGCGATGTTATGGTCGCCTTCTCCGGAACTGTTAACTTGGATGGTCAGGAATACACCGAGGCCAGCCTTAACACAGACGAGAATGGTCAGCCCATTAACAACGACAAGAAATTCAGAAAAGCATTCCGTAGCGATAGATATAATATCTTGGTTGTTGCAAATAAATATCAGACAGGCTTTGATGAGCCTCTGCTCCACTCTATGTATGTGGATAAGAAGCTAAGGAAGATCAGCGCTGTTCAGACACTTTCTCGTCTCAATAGAACGTGTAAAGGTAAGGATTCAACTTTTGTCCTTGACTTTGAAAATACTGATAACGAGATTCGTGACAGCTTCCAAACTTATTATGAAACAACGCTACTCGAAGGCAGAACAGACTATAACAGAGTCTATGATCTGAGAACCAAGATAACTCCCTTTATGCTATATAACTTCGAGGATGTAGAGAAATACTATTCCTTTATGGCGAAGCATAAAGACTCTCGTCAGGATGCCACATCCCTTGGCAAGTTAAGCGGAATACTCAAGCCTATTATCGACAGATATTGCGAACTTCCCACAGAAGAAGACAAATTCAACGCGCGTATGGCAATCAGAGATTTCACAAAGGGTTATGCCTATGTTACGCAGTTGATTAGACTTCATGACGAAGAACTGTTCAAGGAGTATGTGTTTGCTTCTAACTTGTTGCGCCTGTTGCCAAAGCCCGGTCATCCAAAGCCGGACATTGAAGACAAGGTTAAGTTGGAGTACACCTCATTGAAGGAAACCTTTAACGGTGCGATTGTGCTCGAAAAGAAGGATACCGACCTTGTCATCACCTATGGCAAATCAAAAGCAAAAGTTCCCAAGAAAGATACCTTACAGAATATCATTGACAAGGTGAATGAACGCTTCGATGGTGATTTCAGCGATGGTGACCGAGTGATTATTGAGAGCATTTATCAGATGTTTATGTCCGACAAAGAGGTTAAGAAGTTTAGAAGGTACGCAAAAGATACCTCCGCAGAGATGTTTGTTAAATCTCTTTTCCCGGACAAATTTATGGAAATAGCTGCGCAATGCTGCCTTGATAATGCTGAATCATATAGAAAGTTGTTCGAGAACAAAGAATTTTATGATAAGGTTATGGATGCGATGGCAAGAGAGTTGTATAAGAGTCTGAGAAAAGACTAAATCTCCGCAAATAATGTTGCCAAAGTCCGTTTTATGGGACATATATGCTGATAAAATATATACTGTAAACGGAAATTGTCAAAGTGAAGTTAGGGTGGTGAACATGAAGAAAGGAACAAAGATAACGCTTTTATGCATTTTCGTGCCGACAGAGCTGTTCTTTTGCCTTGCGACATTCGTGGCTCTCTTCATGTTCCCACCTGTTGGCTTTGTCGGATTAGCTGCATCTACATTGTATCTGCTGGTGATCATCTCTATATGTCAATCTCTCAAAGGTAAAAAGCCAATCCTTAACCTTTTCAGAGAAGGCACTAAGGCCTGTAAAAAATGCGGAACTACTTACGAAAAAGCCAAGTGCTTCGGCTGCCCGAAATGCGCTGAAGAAAAGCGAAGGAATCAACCTCCGTTGCCTACGTTTGAGGAAATGGAAAACGCACGACTGTCAAGAAAGGCACGCAAAGCAGCATTTTGGGATTTCGTTGGAGCGGTGGACGTGATTGGAGAGTTGAGTGAACTCAACGAAAAACCTCCAATAAAGAAGCAGAGCATATTGAACAGTACATGCTATGATGGCGAACACCTCCATACAGAGGAAGGACACGAAGCCGAAGACGGTTATTGTATGGAGTGCGATATTGCTGTTGAGGATGTTTTAGAATAAAGCGAATTGAATCCGAGGTAAAAAATGGAACTGTTAACCGACCGACTTGTTATACATGAGGCGACAAGCGAAGAAGCAAATCGAATAAGTGAACAGAACAGTAATGACTCTGTGAATGAATATCTGGCTTCATTCTCAAAAGATGATATTGCAATTATCTTTCGGGATCAGGATGCAGTTTCAGCCCTGCTTACTCGATTTAGCAATAGCATAGGCGATGGCAATAGCGAAATCTATGGAGCGTGGAAGGATGAAGCACTCATCGGGTTTATCTCAATTATAAACGGCGAGTCCGGTACACCCGAGCTACAGATAGAGATTGCACCGCCTTTTCAAAATCAAGGATACGGTTTTGAATTCCTTGATGCATTACTCAACCACTTGCTTCAAAGAAAAGATTTTCAATATATCAGATATACCGTACTACCAAACAACAAGGCGAGCATTGCGTTGGTTGAACGCATCGGTGCGGTGTTGCAAGAACCCAAAAGCGAAGCTGAACGGTTGCTAATCCGCACCTACCACATTACCAAAGATACCATAGGAAATCGGTAAAACATAAACTATCACAACTTAAACGGAAGGAGGAATACCAGTGAAGCAGAAGATAAACGCCTTTGCACAAAAATACTTTGACCTATATCGAAGCCCCAATACTACTAACTTTCAGGTAGAAGAAGGATTTGCAGACGAATGCTTTGCTCTCGGCTTTGAAATGGATAGCGGTAATTCCTTCATCGATAAATATCCGAAAGCATTTAACGATGTTCAGGAACTTGATAGAATTATCGAGGAAATCAATGATCCAAAGTTTCTCGGTACGGCAATCTTCTCACAATGGAGATATATCACACACTGGTCATATTGTGCGCATCCCCTTGACAGTGAGTACCGTCCGTGGTTTATAACTGCGTTTGGACGGCTCGTCTCTATCACTTCTGAGGACGGCTCTCCTCCCTATGTTTTCTTTGGAAACATCAAGAAGATGAGAATTCACTCAAACTGTATCGCATATGGAATGCTCCCGAGAGAGGATCTTGAAGTTGAGCAACATATAACAGTTACAGATGATGGCAGAGTATGGCTCACACGATATGCATTCAATCAAGACTTAAACTTTGTTGATCTCAAAAAAACGGAACAGAAACAGTTCAAGATTGATGCTGAAAAGGCAAAATTCCTGTTGGACAAGTACACCAAGTATTTCAGAGATGAATATGAGATTTCCTTTGCTACCGATGTCGGCAGCTTTGAAATGCATATAACAGACGATCAGGGCAAGGAAGCGGTATTTATCGGCCCCTTGATTTGTGATTTTGAAGTCGACGGATATAATCTGTCCCAATTGCTCCGAGATACACTGGATGACCAAACCTTGTTTGTTTTTGACAACAACGAATATGAACGTATTGAGCGAATTACGATAGATCACGAACACAAGAAAACCATAGTAGCCGCAGACGGTCAGATCGTTACGTGGAATCCAACCGACCACATTGTTATAGATCGCAAAAGCGAAACCATTGAGTACACGTACAAGATTGGCTCGGAGTGCGAAGTGACGAGAAAATATCAAGTGGCGCAAGGTGTATCCAATTTCTTGGATGAGCTTGAATGGCAAAACCTATTTATCGAATTCAACGAAAAGGATACTGACGTTATTATCCCCGAGGACGAAGAAGCGAAATATACCGTAACGGTTGATTTTCTGCGAAACTCCGCAAGAGTAATTTCGGGCAGCTATGATAAGCAAGGACTCCCTATCGATTGGCCGGAGTTTATCGAAAACCTGTATGACTTCATGAGTTTCTACGGTTTTGGTGAAATGTTTGACCAATCCCATTACGGAAGGACATATCGGAAGAACGGAGATAATATCTTCCTGTCCGTTCGGTTTGGAGATTACGGAAAGCCCTATTATTATCTGACCGAGGACAGCACTATCGAAGTCGGAGATCAGGTCGTTGTCCCTGTTGGTAATGATGGCACAGAACGAATAGTAGAAGTAATTAAAGTGCAGTATTTCTCACCCGATGATGTGCCGATGCCCATCGAGAAGGTGAAAAGCATTATTGGCAAATTTTCTATGCCGGAACCAAACGAAGACGGACATAAAATGCTTTACTGTCCTATGTGTGAGCAAGAAATCGGAGAGGACGATTGCTGGGACATCCTCTACGATCCGCTAACAAAGGAAATCCCCGGACTCATCACAGAAGATGAGATCGAGAAAAAGCATGAAATTTGCGAAAGGTGTAGATACCACGATGCATAAGAAGTTGTCTACAGAGGAAGTTATGCGCCTCAACCAAAAGAAGATTGACAAAGTTTTACGCCAAAATGGTGTTGATCCCAATAACGTTCCTCCATTGGAAGGTACAACAGAGGAACGCAGCCGCAAAAGAATGCAAGAAGTTTTTGCGAACAATCAGAAGCGGATTGATAAGATAATGAGAAAGTATAGATAATTTTCTTGGTGAGGTGGAACTAATGAAAAGTTATGAAGAAGTAACGCAAGAGCAACTGAAGAAGCTCGAAGAAGAACTTGGTATTAAAATCAATATAGCAGTAGAACCCGATATCGAATCCTTGACCGTTGAACAGTTGGAAGAATATCTTGAAGATCTGGAATGCAGATTAAGTGATCTCGAGGATAACGAACCCGATGCAGCGGACGAGGATGCCTATGACGATTGGGAAGACGAATACGGCAGAGTTGAAGAACTAATAGAGGAAGTAATGGAGCGCCTTGAAGAACTCCGAAACTAAGCAATGATTGGGCTGAAGGAGGTGGCCGGAATTGTTTGTTATAGCAGATATCGAGTGGATGACTAACGAAGAAGGTCACCATTCGCCTACACAGCTTGCTGCGATCCGTGTAGATGAAACGTGGAACGAAGTAGATACTTTTGCATCACTCATTCGTCCTCGTGATTCCGAATTTCACGACTGGCGCCATGTGTCATATACCGGCGGTAAACCTACAGAGTTTATGCATGCAAGGAATGCCCATAATGTGTTTGATGCCTTTTATGACTGGCTCAAGGAAGATGACGTGATTCTGTGGTGGTATGATGAATCAATAATGATATTTAAAAAGCTAATCGGGCTTATTCTTAAAAAGCAAACCACTCACAAGATGGTAGAACTCAAGGAGTATGTCTATGAGCATCTTTCTGAGCAAGCCAACTCTCGTGGTAACGCATACAAGATCGCAGAAGCTCGTGGCATTGATACACACCCTCACTTAAAGCATAATTCGGCTAACGATGCAAGGGTTGTGCGTGCTTTGTTAGAAACTATCGAATTGCCACAGGAAACATTGCTGGTTCCTTTGGTGAAAAAAGAAAAGCCAATGAAGCCGAGCAAGCAGTTCTCGGATTTACCCTATCAATATGACCCGAAAACAAATACGATACATAAGAAAGAGTGTCCAACTCTTCTCATTGGCGACATCGAAACACAAGGTTATGAGAATCTCAAAACTCCGTTGCGTAAGCAGTACAAGCCTTGTGAATGCTGTGCAGAGGAATATCGCACGGCGTTGCGTGAGCGAAATATGGACATTATTGACCGAACACAATACACCTATATTTACTCGCCCGAGTCAAAGGTGTTTCATAAATACACTTGCGGATTGATGCTTCAAGCAAGAAGTATCTTGGGTACAATCAAGTATGATACGGTTGTAAAAACAGGAAGAACTCCCTGTAAGGTCTGTAATCCGACAGCACAGGATGTTTTTAGACCGCTTCCTCCGCAACAGAAAATTGCTCGTCTAAAAAAGAAAAAACTCTCTGCTGTATCAACAGACGGAGTAAAGGCCATTAAACGCCAAAGACGAGCCTTGTTTGAGCGAAATCAGCTACTTCAAAACGAAGGACTAACAGAAACAGAAAAGAACGATGCGTACACTTTGACACAGCCACGCTTCGCATTTTGGGTGGGACAAGGCTATCAGACGTTCCATCTTCGTTCCTGTCCGAAATTAAAAGAGGTTAGTAATCTGCGTGGGTTTGGAACGTACAAGGATGCGGTTCGCGCCGGATTCACACCTTGCAGAAAGTGCAAGCCGACAGCAAAACACGATGTCGTATATTCCATTCCCATCAAGAGCCATATCCGAGAAAACGAAAAGATTGAAGATTTGGAAACGCTCTGCAATGATGCAGGTTATTCCTATCATCGTGAAAATGCGTATTTCTGTCTGGAAACCGCTGTCGGAAAATGGAGAATTGATGTTAGTACTGCACCAATCAAGTTACATCATATCAATCTTGTAAAAACGCCCGGAGCGAGAAGATACCATGAACAGCCTCGCTTGTTCCTTTCTTTCATCGATGCGTTTGATTACATAAAGCGACACGATGACGGACTTGAAAGAAAAAGAAACGAGGGCATTGTATTCGTCAAACTTGTAGATGATGAGAATTAAGGAGTTTACACTATGGATAATTACGAAGCAATAATGAAAATGGATCGAGAGCATTTGGCAGCCTTTCTCGATGATGTATATGTAACCGGACTGAATAACGGCATGTACGCCGTCACAAAATGCGCAGACGATGAACAGGATGCCGTGTTGGATGAATTCCCATACGGAGAAGAATGGTTGGCGACTGAAGCCGAAGCAGCAACGCTTCATAAATGTGACAAGGATGGAGATGACTTTATCCTTACCGCAAGTGCAAAGTCGGCATTACGACTTGCCGGAATTGATCCCGACAAGGAATAAACTGAATTGTTATTAGTGGAAGGCAGGTGTCAGGAATGCATCTTGCAATAGCAGTAATCCTCTTAATCGTGTGGGCAGCAATCGTTATAAAGGAAAAACTGACACCTCCTGCACCACCGATTGATGATCTTGACGCACATCTGAAAACCATAACTTCAATGAACACAGTAAAAGATCGTCAAAAATACCTCAAGAACATGGCAAAGGGTGAAAAAGAATGCGAAGATATTATGGAGAAGAATACGGACAAATCAAGCGATTAAAGCCCGGTAAATCGGGTTTGGAAACACTTGATGATTTATTTAATATTTTATGGGAATGTTGGGCTAAGGAAACAGCATATCCTTCCTGCCAAGCGGAGTGGGTTCCTAACGATCCCTCTTACGGTCAATGTGCAATAACTGCTATGCTCGTTTACGATATGTTTGGCGGCTCTATCCACCGCATCCGTGTCAGCGGCGGAGGAACTCATTATTTTAATAAGATCGAAGGGCATTATATAGATCTGACCGTGAATCAGTTCGACCTATATAATATTCCCGTTAATTATGAGCCTAACGAACAGATGGATAGAAAATACTGTGGCAAAAACAAGGATACGCAAAACAGATATGATATTCTCATTAAGCGTATTGCTGAAAGGGTGAAATAAAATGAATGCTATGGGAACACAAGTCATTGTTAAAACAAGAGTAACCTTTGTCTTTCGAGGATACGGTGATCTTACCTTAACGGATGCATCTTTGATTTGGAATAAGGCGGCTACCTCATATCTCGCTTTTGGAGCTATGAATGCCGTAACAGATGATTACGTTATGATCCCATTGGAAAACATTGCTTTGTTTGATAAATACACCTATTTACCCGGCGGCGGGTTAAGAGTGGTAAATACAGAGGGCAAGGAATTCAAGTTCTCGTTTAAGCACAAAAAGGACTTTAAGATCATTTGGGATTATTTAGAGAAATACAAAGCTTCCAAGTGAGAAGGTGTGCCTATGAATGTGACCGAAGAACAAATTGATATACTGACTCGCTATATAGAAAATTTGGATGAACTATTAGCTGGGGATGATGTTCAAGAACTATTAGATGCGATAGACGATGTCATCGTAAATAACATTCTCGGAAACAACGAAGAACCGGACAAAGAAGGAATCCTACTCCAACGCATATACGATCAGATATATAATCAAAACTAACAATATAATGCCTATTAAGAGTGCGCGAGAGATCAAGCTCGTTGACCGCACAGCGACCTGCCGAAAGGCAAGGTGCTAATGCTTGACCGATAGGTTGTCTCACGAACCTGTCGGTAACGATGGGTTCGTTTTTTTGCGCTCTTTAGGAAATACAAAATAAGGAGAAACTACCTTGCGAACAATTAGAGAATTAATTAACAACGAAAAGAAGGTATATATTTACCTTCGCAACAGAGCCACCGAATACCGCTTTATGAGCGATGCAGAGAGAGAAGGTATTACCTACGGTGATGGTGTGAAACCGACCGAAAGACCGGTAGATGACATCATGGCACTACACGATGACGGCACGATTTGTTTTCTCGGCTGGGCAGGTCGAATGGCGTATCACTACAGTAAAGACACCGTCAAACGCATTGACTATGAAAAGTACATAAGCGGAGAAACAGAATATCTAATCTAAGAAATGAACCCACAGAACGCTCTGTGGGTTCATTAATATGCAAGTTTTCCAATGATAATAATCAGCACCACGGCAACTACTATGGCCGTTAAACAGCCGTATTTTTTGTCATGGATCAGCCCCATAATCCCATAGGCAATTGCAAAGAAAATATCTTCAAACATATCAGTCCCTCCTTATAATTTCAGCAGCGTTTAGTATTTTCATTTCAATAGATACCTTGCCGTCATTTAATGCATCTATCACGAACAGATCTATCGTTTGGAATACCCGTTTCAGATCGCAGACACAACTATCGAAAACATAACCCAAGACACAGATTTCGATAGAGTTTGTCGCCATATCGAATGAAATGGCACAATCACGATCTTTTAGCAAACAACTAATAATCTTTGTCCTTTTGATTGTTTCCGGTCTTAATAAGTAAATATTGTTTCTGCTTTCCTTTTCGGCTTTTTCCAATGCCTTGCAAATTTCCTTTGCCAAATCAAAATCGCTCATCATAAAACTTCCTTTCAAATTTTTTCGCCCGTTTAATACTTTGCCTTTCCTCCTTCCATCTTCGCTCCCGACATACAGGGCAATGTGTTGGGATGCATTTACCTTTGGCTTTCATTTTTCTGATTTCACCTAACGTGAGTGTGAAATAGCAACCGCAATCTAAACACAATCTTTCCTTCTTCATCTGAAACCTCCTACAAGATGTGGTCTGTAATGAACCCGTTGTCTGCGCTTTTTGCATGGGGTGTAGTTTGCCATAACTTCATGTAGCCCGTAATATGGACTTGATCGCTCTTGTCGATTTGCTTCTCGGCAAGAGGAGCAATGACATGGTGTTGACCAACCGTTTTGGTCATAGAACTCAATTTGCCTTTCGGTAAGTGTGAATTTGCATCCGCAACTTCTACAGATAATTTGCTTTGACATAAAAAGCACTTCCTTTCGGTGTTATAGCGTTTGGGGGTGGGGCGTTAAGTTTTACTTATATAGCAATGTCGTTTGGTGGTGTTGCGCTCTTCCTACTTTAATAGTATCGGCGTGTGTGGAACTCGCTGTCCTTCCTTTCGTTTATATAGTTGGGGTGGGTGGTTTTACGCACAGTCTGATTGTATAGTCGCAGTGGGCGGTGGGTAATGTTTTTCAATAAGAAAGCAGGTTTTCGGGGGTTGTTCGGGTTTGCAAAACCTTTTCGTATATATAGCGGTAAATCGGGGGTTGCGTGGGTTAAACTTTTTTCATTTGTATAGCGAAATTTTTGGGGTAGTCGGTTGTTCAATAATATTGCCGTGAGTGTTCGGGTTCGTTAATATAGTAAGCGTGTATGTGGGTAACGCTTTAATAGCGTTTGACGGTCGGTGTGTTCCCAATGCTATAGTCAAGGTGTTCGGTGTTGCAAAAAAGAAAAAAACAGTAGGTGGCACAGAAATTTGTACCACCTACTGCTACTCGGATTGGCATTTATATGATATTGTTTTGATAGATTTATAACTTTTTCAAACGAGGAGTTTCAGTGTCCTCAATTAAATAAGAGCCATCATTAATTTCGTTCAAACGTGAAATTAATTTACTAATTAGATCAAGCATAATATCCTTGTCTTCCTTTGCTTTTTCTTGATTAAACCAACATGGCTCGTTATGAGAATCAAATTCAAAATATCCATTGTACATTTCCGAACACTTCATATTTAATTCTCTAATTATAGGATCGTTATCAATTATTGCAATACCGGTGATTGGCTCTCCTGTTTCAGAATCAGTCATCCAAATAGGCCCTTGCAGATAATCTAACATTATTTTAATAATTTCAGGTTGCTTTTTCACTTTTTGTACCTCCTAATCAATTTGGTGGCATCGCCTTCACTTAATGGATATGCAGATACTATATATCCGTTGGTGCCGATGCCAGTTAATAAATAGTATTTTCCACTATAGCAGTATAGGCGTTCGTATCCCATTCTGCCGCTACGGTTTGTTGTTCTGGTGTATTCCACATCGCCGGAAGTAAATACTCTGTTTAGATGACTACTTAGCTCGGATTGTGCAACGCCATGCTTGTTTAGGAAGTCTTCTGCATGGCGCGAAACAATATGAGTTAGTCCAGAGAATGAATTTCCAGTTTCCAACCACACAATTTGCCCTGTCTTATCTTTGGTGATAAATTGCATGTCTTTTTCAGAAAATTTAATGTTACTATCCTTTAGCTCTTGAATGAGTTGCTTTTTTGCACCATTCGTGCCATTGAAATGACCGCTGTCAGATTTACTCATTGCATTTCCTCCTCTCATATGCTTTCGCAGTTTCAGAAGAAAATGCAACGATATTTATGCCTTGCTCTTTCAAGCTTTCAAAGCATCCATAGTTAGCAGAGCCATACACAACTATGGTATGTGGCTGCAACCTGTTAACAAGTTCTATAAGACCATTTTCAAAACGCTTACGGTCGATATGTTTTCTTGGACTACCACCACAAGTACCAATTGCAATGATGCTGTTCTTTTCAACACCGTCAAAACAATATCGAAATGACTCAAAAGTTCCCCAACGGACGTTATTGATAACAGGAATACCGTTAACTCCGAGCCAATAACCAAAGGCTCTCATTCTATAAGTATTATAGACTTTGAGTGGTTCGGGGAAATCTTGATAGGTTGAAAAATCCGGTGTGATAACCCCTGCAAAATGACAAAGAACTTTTAGTGCAAAGTTGTAATCGTGCCAAATGCCTCTCGGCCCATCAAATCTATAGTCATCAAGATACCAACATACGAAAGCATCATGCTTAAACTCAAGGTCTTTCTTAATGCGATGCTTCTTATATATGGCTTTTGCTTCTTCCCATGTGATTACATCATGGGGAACTTCTTTTGCTGTTGTAGGGCAGACAGGAATGTCATTCTCGGTGAATGTTGCACCTTTTACCATGAAGGCGTTCCACACGTCCTTACAACCGCTTCTAATTTTTACATTATCCATTATAACATTTTCCTTTCGTAAATACAATAAATTAGTGTAAACATGCGATCCCTCCTAAAAATGGGCATAAAAATAGCAGCATATCGCTATGCTGCTTGTTTCGAATATTCAATTGTGATTATGACTAACTGCTGTCAAAATACATTATTTCCATAATGCCACCTCCCGGATATGAAAAAAGCGCCAATCGGAATGAACCGAATTAGCGCATAAAAAAAGACCACCAATCAGGCGGTCTATATTTGGATATACTTATCCGAGAAATATTGTATCACACTTTTTATCAGAAGTCAATGAAAACCCTTGAAAATACTGCATTTTTTCGATATAATGCATTTAAGTAAATGCTCACACCTAAATGACAAAAAGTCACAACGAGGGGTTTTATGTTATATAATTACGCAGAAGCAATAGAATTGTACGGCTCAGATTACATGCTAAAAAAGGCCATTCGGGAGAAACGTATATATAAAGTAGACAAAGGAATCTACTCTGACGGAAAAGACAACTTTACCAAATATGAGGTTGCTATCAAGAAATATCCTTCCGCTTTCCTTGTTCATGATACAGCATTATATGTATTAGGGTTTATCGATCAAGAACCCGAGGTGGTTCACCTTGGAACTGCGAGAAACGCTTTGAGGATAAGCGACAAAAGCATCAAGCAGCACTTTTACAGCAATTTTGACTGCGAAAAATTTGAAGGTCATTATGCTGAACATATTCTATCCAAAAAGAATCTAAAAGAAAAGGTGCTGAAAACCGGTAATACAATTCGTATCTTAAACTTCAAGGCACTTGTGTATGATCTGATCAGGAACAAGAACTGCTACTCACAGGACGAATTGATGGACATATTAACACGAATCTCAAAATGCAGATACTTAAAAGGGTTTGAATATTGGGACTTTGAATCGAACTTTAGATATGAAAACAAAGAGAATCTATTAACGCCGGAAATAGAAGACAAACTCGATGCTATCAGAACGGCTCAAATGCACTTGGAGTTTTGGGATGATTGGGATTAAATAAAAGTAAATACCGATGCATAAGTAAACGACCATCAGCGAATGATGGTCGTTTTACTTTAGAAATCTGCTGTTGTATTCTACAGGACGGAAGCTATAACCGTGGAGATAATCCAAAGTCGCAGCTTTGAGTGCAACCAAGTTGATGTCTGTATTCATCATACAGGCAATCTGCTGTGAATCATAGCCGTTGCGGATATGTTCCAATATCTCATCGTCAGGCAAGAGGATCTGCGAAGCAAAGACATTGGCTTCATATTCGGGGCGGTTGTTCATATCATAAATGACAAACTCTAAAAGACCATCGCCCCGTGCAAGTTCTCTATGTAGTTGGTCATGACCAAGCTCATGAGCGCAGACAACCTTCTGCATCCATTCGGATAGGTTGGAGTTAATAAAAATCCAACGGTTACGTTTAATAACCCGATATACTCCTTTCAGTTTATCGAAGTCATCGACAAACATAACTTTTATACCGAGTTCTTTCGCAATTTTGAATGGATCTCGTGTACCGAATTTCTCAACGAGCTTGGTGCCTTTGTTTGCGATATATTCTACAGACACCTTAAAAACTCCTTTTCACGCTTTATCGTGAATATATTATCTCACAATATATGCCCCATAAACCGGACTTTATCATTTGCGATACTTCTTGGGCGTGTATTTTTTATTTTCCGCACTGGATTCGAA
>CAYQYT010000007.1:0-135317 GCA_964421815.1 uncultured Eubacteriales bacterium
TAATGTAGTTTTTTGCTACATTAACTCTTTTTTGTCCTTTAGAGTACGACTCAAACGGACTGATTTTTTATATTATATTTACTTCAAACCTGACAAATTCGCTTTCGCCTTTTACGTATTCGCCTTTCATAAAATTCCGCGCCGCAAAAACGATTTTATCGTCGTAAACCTCCGCATAATAACCCATTCCGCAGGGCTTTATGCCGAAATTGTTTTCCTTGCGGTAGCCGGGAACGCTCAATGAGCAAACATTATTTTCTTTGTTGAGATATTCAAAGGTTTTTTCGTAAATACCTCCGTGAAGATGACCGTTTATAAAGAAAACATTTTTATATTTCTCCATAACCGCCCTGACTTCATCGGACTGTTCACCCATATCCCCTGTTTTCCAAACTTCGGGAAGACCGTGGGTTTCTGCAAATGCCTGGTGGCACATTACGAACACGGGTTTTCCCTTTTCGGTACCTCTTTCAAGTTCTCTGTCGAGAAAGCTGATTTGCTCTTTTGTAATATGTGCCTTTTCGAGAACCCGTTTCTCCGTGCCCAGAACAATAAAGGTATAGCCCTTTATATCATAGGAATAATAACTTTTTCCGCCTGTGTTGATTTGCAGGTACTCGTTCACCTTATCCATTATAATCTTCTGATTTTTGCGGTATGTAAACCGAACGTCGTGATTTCCCACGGTGAGCAACACATTGGGTATTACATTTTGGCTGTCGGTAACGCTGAAAAAGCTGTCATATTCTTTTTTTCTGCCGTATTCGGAAATGTCACCCGCCATAAGAAGCGCGTCGAATTTTTCTCGGGAATTACCTATATCACAGAATAAATTGCTGAAATTTTTAACCGCATTTTCGTTATCTGTCAAGTGGGTATCTGCAATCATGGCAAAGGAAAGCCTGATATTTTCCCTGTCCCGAAATTCAATGGGTTCTTCCTTTGAAACCTCATAAACAACATCGTACTTGGGGGACAACGCTTTTAACTGCGCCGCATATTTTGTGATAAATATACTTGCCGACATAGAATTTCAGCTCCCCTTACAATCTGAGTTTTTCGTTAGCCGCTTTCATGACCTCGGGAGTAACTTTCACTACCTCACGGTCATAGGTAAGAAGTCCGTTACATTCGTCCTCGACATCGCTTACCTCCGTATAAATTGCCGCGGAAAGTCCCTTGTTTACCATGCAATTATATATGCGGTTTTCGTACAGATTCTTTATTGCATTATCGAATTTTTCCTGATTATAGTATTTTCTGTAACCGAAGAATTTATCTTTATTAAAGCAATGGTCCTTGAACTGCATTGAATAACCGCCGAACTCCGTAAGAGCAACGGGACGCTTATCGTCCTTGTTGTATTTGGGGAAACTGAATGGGGTGAAGTAAATGTGGAAACTGTTTACATCACCTGCGCCGTGGTCAACCCAACCACTTGCGTGGTCAATGAGTCTTGTGGGGTCTTTTTCTCTGTAAAAATCACACACCTTAACACTGTCGAACTGTCCCCATCCCTCGTTAAGAGGAGTCCAGAGAGCAAGGGATGTAACGTTGTAGAGGAGTTCAATCATCTTTTCGGAATCCTCGTAGAATTCCTTTCTTCCGTCCTCGTCTTCTCGTGCAAAATATCTGTAATGCAAGTGATTGTCCCTGACTTTGCCTATATGCTTGTTATTGAAAAGTATGGACATAAAGGGCGCCGCACCGATGGCAATAAAATTGTAGTTTCCGCCGCCGTTAATCATATCCTGCCAAACAATCATACCCAGTCTGTCGCAATGATAGTACCAGCGCAAAGGTTCAATTTTAATATGCTTTCTCAAGGTGTTAAAGCCCAGGTCCTTCATTGTCTGAATATCGTAAATGAGGGCTTCGTCCGAGGGGGCGGTGTACATTCCGTCACTCCAATAGCCCTGGTCAAGAAGTCCGTTGAAGAAATAGGGCTTGTTGTTGAGCATTAACCGGGGAGTTCCGTTACCGTCCGTACCGACGCTGTATTTTCTCATACCGAAATAACTTTCAACCCTGTCATTGCCCGCGGCAATTTTCAGGTCGTAGAGGTAGGGATTTTCGGGACTCCAGAGTTCATAATCGGAAAGTTTGATTGTGCCCTTGCCCTCCGTGAGTTTGACTGCGCCTTTAACCTCGCCATTGTCCATAACGACTGCCGCCATTTCGTCCTCGGGCTTGCCGTTGTATTTGATTTCAATATTTATTTCATCATTGTCAATATCGGGTGTCAGCTTAATATTTTCTATGTAGCCCTCGCACACTTCTTCAAGCCATACGGTCTGCCAGATACCCGATTGGGGGGTGTACCAGATTCCGCCCCGTTTAAAGGTCTGTTTTCCCCTCGCCTGAACGCCCTCGGTTGTGGGGTCGGTTACGGTGATTCTCAAATCATTTTCCCCGTCAAGAATAAGGGTTGTAACATCAAAGGTAAAGGGAAGATAGCCCCCTTTGTGTTCTCCCACATAACTGTTGTTGAGGGTAACGGTGCATTTGTAATCAACCGCACCGAAATGAAGAAGAACACGGTGGTTTGTTCTTCTGAATGTAAAGGTTTTCTGATAGTAAAGAACATCCGTTGGCTTAACAGTCTTTTCCACACCGCTCAAAATACATTCGGGGCTGAAAGGTACTGTAATTTTCCCTTGATAGCCGTTAAACTTCTTGTATTCATCAAGTATTGCATAGTTCCACTCACCGTTAAGATTTATGAAACTGTCCCGCTTGAGTTGTGGTCTGGGATATTCGTTCAAGGGCAAATTCTTATCCAAGGTTTTACCCCATCTTGTAAGTAATTTTTCCATAACATACTCCGTATTATAAAAGTTTCATTCCATACGCCCATAATAATATCATAACAATTACCGTTTTTCAACATTGAATGTCTGTGTTTTTCACCAAAGTATTACAAATAATCGTTGACGAAAGTAATTTTCGGTGGTATAATCATTTCAAAATATAAAATAAGAAAGTAGGGTTTTTATGCAAGCCATAGGCTCATTATTCCAGGAGATTGCTTCAATCCTGTTATCAATCTTCATGCTGTTCGGCGGTGTTACTACCCCCGCAACAAACGATATTCTCAAGAACATCAATCCCGATACAGTTCTCGACTTTGTTGTAACAGGAGATACTCAGGTTTGTGACTATATTCCCGAACGTGAGGCAAATCTCATTTCCATGTCCGAAGATATTATGAATTCCGATATCGAGCTTGACGCTTTCATCATTGCCGGTGATATTACCGAAAACGGTATGCAACAGGAATTCGACAGAATTACAAGCCACATAAGCGGCTTCAACACAGCAAATTACATTATGTGTGCAGGTAACCATGATATTCGTCTTCGTGATTATGAACAGTCAAAGAGCCGTTTCTTTGGCTTCATGAACAACCTTAACAGTACCGAAAACGCACAGGACAATATTTATTACAAATACATGGTTAACGGCTATACATTCCTTGTTATAGGTTCTGACGAAATGAAGATGGAAGACGCTACAATCAGCGACGCACAACTCCAATGGCTCAACATTGAACTTAAAGAAGCTACAAAGACCGGCAAGCCCGTATTCGTAATCTGTCACTATCCTCTTGCCGAGTCTCACGGTCTTCCAAATACTTGGGGCTCAACCAACAGCACTCCCGAGGGTGATTCTCTTCCCACTTATGTAAAGAAAGACAACTACGACAACTACGATTCAACAGGTTCAATCGGCAGGCAGACAAATGAAGTTTACGACATTCTCACAAATTATGAAAATGTATTCTTCATTACAGGTCACCTTCACACAGGTTTCGGTAAATATACTTACCAGACAATCAGCGAAGAAAACAATGTTCAGGGTGTAAACGTACCTTCAGTCGGCATCAACAACAAGGACGGTGTTTATAACAATCCGGGTACGGGACTCTTTGTTGAAGTTACCGATTCACAGGTTATCTTCTACGCAAGAGACTTTGCAAACGGCAGATTCCTTACAACTAACGATTGGGTACACGCAGTAAAAACATTTGATATTCAATAATCATCTAACACTCAAAAACAACCTCCCGCATAGAATAATGCGGGAGGTATTTTTATGTTTTCTGATATATCAGCATTGTTTTTGGCAATCTTAGGAATTCTTTTCATCTTATTCATCATAATATTTAAACTTATGGTTTGGAAAGAAAAAGACATTGTCATTTCCGTTCCCCTTGATTCCGATAACAGAGAAATATATAACCGAATTATAAATCTCAAAGATATATGTGAATTTTTAGGGGTGCAAAAGCAATGCACCATAGTTGTTGTAAACTACGGTGCATCAAAATATTTTATTGATGAATTAAATGAGTGTTTTTCCGATTATGATTTTTTAAAAATCATAGACAAAGAAAATCTCATCACAGAGTTGCATACATAACCGCTTTAATGGTGTGCATTCTGTTTTCCGCCTCTTGGAAAACAACGGACTGTTCGCTTTCAAACACTTCGTTTGTCACTTCCATAGCGGTGCGGTTGAACTTTTCGCACATACGCTTGCCTATTTCGGTTTTCTTATCGTGATATGCAGGAAGGCAATGCATGAATATTGCTTGCTCTCCCGCGTTTTTCATAAGTTCTTCATTTACCTGATAGGGTGCAAGCTCATTGATTCTTTCCGCCCAAACAATTTCCGGCTCGCCCATTGAAACCCAAACATCAGTATAAATAACATCCGCATTTTTAGTGGCTTTCATGGGGTCTTCCTCAAATTTAAGGGTTGCACCGCTTTGTTTTGCAAGTTTTTTGCACTCGTCAACAAGGGCGCTGTCAGGGAAATATTTCTCGGGGGCGCAAGCGGTAAAATTAAGCCCCATTATAGCGCAACCTACCATAAGGGAGTTACCCATATTGTATCTTGCGTCGCCCATATAAACAAAATTTATACCTTTAAGTTTACTGAATCTCTCCTTAATTGTAAGGAAGTCCGCAAGAATCTGTGTGGGATGGAATTCATTTGTAAGTCCGTTCCATACGGGAACCGATGAATACTTTGCAAGTTCCTCAACAATTTCCTGTCCGTAACCTCTGTATTCAATGCCGTCATAAATGGAACTGAGAACTCTTGCGGTATCGGCAATGCTCTCTTTCCTGCCGATTTGTGAAGCATTGGGGTCAAGGTATGTAACACCCATACCCAAATCCCTTGCGGCAACCTCAAAACTGCAACGGGTTCTTGTGCTTGTTTTTTCAAAAATAAGTGCTATGTTCTTGCCCTTGAGAGTATCATGTGGAATACCGCATTTCTTCTTTCTCTTTAAGTCCGCCGCAAGATTTATGAGGTATTCTATTTCCTCACTTGTATAGTCAAGAAGTTTTAAAAAATCTCTGCCTTTTAAATTCATTTTCATACCTCACAAGCCTTTTTGATAACATTTACAGCCCTCTGCAAATCCTCAAAGGAAATGTTAAGGGGCGGCAAAAGTCTGAGTTTATTTTTCGCCTTTATGGGAAGAACTCCGTTTTCACGGCAAACAGAAAGGACTTCGTTAACATCCTTTTCGGTTTCAATACCCAACATAAGTCCCAAACCGGTTACACCTTTGACACCCTTACAGGAAGAAAGGCTTTCAATAATATATGCGCTTTTCTTTTCAACATCCTGAAGGAACTCTCCGTCCAATCTTTCAAGAATACTCAAAGCACCTGCACAGGAAACGGGATTTCCCCCGAAAGTTGAACCGTGGGTTCCGGGAGTATAAACATTCTCAACTTTTTCAAACATCATTGTAGCACCCAGAGGAAGTCCTCCGCCGATACCCTTTGCAGTTGAAACAATATCGGGATTGATACCGTAATTCATATAGCCGTAAAGAGCACCGGTTCTGCCGTTGCCGGTCTGTACCTCGTCAACAATAAGAAGAACATCATATTTTTCTCCCAGTTCCGCAAGACCTTTTACGAAATCTTTTTCAAGGGGTACAACGCCCCCCTCGCCCTGTACTGTTTCAAACATAATCGCGGCGACTTTTTCTTCTTTTATGTACTTCTCGATTGTTTCAAGATCCCCTGCGTCCGCGTAGAGAAAACCCTGCGTAAGAGGAAGAAAATCTTTGTGGAAATTATCCTGCCCCGTTGCGGCAAGGGTTGTTATTGTTCTTCCGTGGAAACTGTTATTGAGAGTGATAATATTATAATACTCACTGCCCTTTTTCTCTGCGGCATATTTCCTTGCCGCCTTTATGGCACATTCATTTGCTTCTGCTCCGGAATTTGAAAAGAACACCTTTTTAGCACCGGTTCTGTTACAAAGGGCTTCTGCAAGTTTTGCACAGGGTGATGTAAAATAGAGGTTTGAAGCGTGTTGGAGTGTATTTAGTTGCTTTGTTACGGCTTCAATCCACTTCTCGTCACCCACACCGAAAACACTGACACCGATACCCGTTCCCATATCAATATATTCTTTTCCGTCGCTGTCATAGAGTTTACTACCCTTGCCGGAAACAAGTTCTATGGGAAAACGGGCATAGGTATTTGCTACATATTTAGAATCAAGTTCCTTTGTATTCATCAATCCATCCCCTTAACCATAGTACCGGCACCCTCGTCGGTAAGCAGTTCAAGAAGCAATGCGTGGGGAACGCGTCCGTCAAGAATTGTAACACGTCTTACGCCCCTTTCCACAGCCTCAATACAGCACTCAACCTTGGGAATCATACCGCCGGAAATAATGCCGTCGGCAAACAACTGCCTTGCCTCCTCCACGTTAACACGTTTAATTATGGAGTCAGGGTCATTTACATCCCTTAAAATACCGGGAATATCGGTCATTGTAATAAGTCTTTCCGCTTTCATTGCTCCGGCAATACAGGAAGCGGCAGTATCCGCATTGATGTTATAAACATTGCCGTCCTTGTCGCATCCCACCGTGGAAACAACCGGAATATAACCCTTTTCAATAAGGTCAAGAATGGGTTGAACATTAACGCCTGTTATTTCACCCACAAAGCCAAGTCTTTCATCCTTAATTTTTGCTTCAATAAGATGTCCGTCAATACCGGAGATACCGATTGCGTTGCCGCCGAATTCTCCCAATATATTAACGAGTTTCTTATTGATTTTTCCTGCAAGAACCATCTGTACAATTTCCGCAGTTTCCGCATCCGTAACGCGAAGTCCGTCAACAAACTCACTTTGCTTGCCCACTTTTTTGAGCATTTCGGAAATTTCGGGTCCGCCGCCGTGAACAAGAACGGGTTTCACACCGATAAGTCTCAAAAGAACCAAGTCCTCCATAACCTGAAGTTTCAGTTCCTCGCTTATCATGGCATTTCCGCCGTATTTAACAACAATTATTTTGTTGTGATATTTCTGAATATAGGGGAGCGCCTGGGTAATAATCTGCGCACGCTGAAGATTTGTAATATTCAAATTTTCCATTTTCTCACGTCCTGTAATCGCCGTTTATTTTTACATATTCATAAGTAAGGTCACAACCCCATGCGGTTGAGGAGTAATCACCCGAATTAAGACCCACATTTATAATAATATCTTTTTCAAGGAGTATTTCTTTTGCAATTTCTTCGGAAAATTCAATTCCCGAGCCGTCCTTACAAACAGGAATTACACCCTTTGCGGATTCAAAGGAAACATCAACCTTTGTAACATCTACATCCGCACCGCTGTAACCGATTGCACAAAGAACCCTGCCCCAGTTGGCATCCGCACCGAACATTGCGGCTTTTGTAAGGGAAGAACAGATAACGCTTTTTGCAACTGTTTTGGCTGTTTTATCGTCCTTTGCACCTGTGACACGACATTCAAGAAGTTTTGTTGCACCCTCGCCGTCCCCTGCAATCATTCTGCAAAGATGAACGGTTACTGTGTTGAGAGCTTTCATAAACTTGTCGAATGCTTCGCCCTCTGCGGTTATCTCCTTGTTACCCGCCATACCGTTTGCAAGTACGCAAACCATGTCGTTTGTTGAGGTGTCCCCGTCAACGCTAACCATATTAAATGTGTTCTGAATATCGGAAGAAATCGCCTTTTGAAGCATTTCGGGAGCAATGGCAACATCACTTGTAATAAAGACGAGCATTGTAGCCATATTGGGATGAATCATTCCGCTACCCTTTGCAATACCGCCGATTTTACATTCAACACCGTCTATTTCAAAAGAAACGGCAATTTCTTTTTTCACCGTGTCGGTGGTCATAATACCCTCCGCGGCTTCGGCACTGTTATTGCCCAAAACATTTTTAAGAGCGGGAAGTGCCGCCTTTATGGGAGTAACATCAAGGGGTTGACCGATAACACCCGTTGAGGCAACAACAACATCCTCATTGTCAATACCAAGAGTTTCTGCAGTAATCTTCGCCATTTCCAAAGCCACCTGAATACCGTCCGCATTACAGGTGTTGGCATTACCGCTGTTGCAGATAACCGCCTGGGCCTTGCCGTCCGAAAGATGCATTTTTGTAACTGCCAAGGGCGCACCTTTTACAAGGTTTGTTGTATATACTGCGGCTGCACTTGCTTTAACCTCACTGAAAATCAAAGCAAGATCCCTCTTTGTTTTGTTCTTTCTTATACCGCAATGGATTCCCCCTGCGGTAAAACCTTTTGCGGCACAAATACCGCCGTTAATCAATTCCATATTTACATCTCCAAACCCTCTGTATCGTCATTACCGAGAACAATATTAAGACATTCAACCGCCGCACCGGAAGCGCCCTTACCCAAGTTGTCATATCTTGCGGTAAGAATAATTCTGTCCTCATTTCCGAAAACGGAAATCACCATACTGTCCTTTCCGGAAAGAAGCCCTGCGGAAATAAAGCCCTCCTCACTTAACCGGTCTTCAAATTTTACAAGGGGGCCGTTGTATTTTTTCTTATAGATTTCTTTGATTTTTTCAATATCAAAGCCCTTTTTCAAATCGCTTTTAAACAGAGGAACGGTTACTTCCATACCCGAATAAAAATTTGAAACTACGGGGCAGAATACGGGAGCGGTTTTTATTCCCGAAATTTCAACCATTTCCTTTAAATGTTTGTGGTTTTGAGTTAGTCCGTACTGACGGGGCGCACCCAGGAGTTCGTCCGGCTCCTCCTCGTATTCCCCAATCATTTTCTTTCCGCCGCCGCTGTAACCCGTAAGCGAGAAACAGGAAAGATTCTCCGTACCATCCAGAGCACCCGCTTCCACAAGGGGATAAACCAATGAAATAAATCCGCTTGCGTGACATCCGGGAACCGCAATTCTTTTGGAATTTTTAAGTTTTGCCCTGTGTGACGGGGAAAGTTCGGGGAATCCGTATGCCCAGTCCTCAAGAGTTCTGTGGGCAGTTGAGGTATCAATAACCACAGTATTTTCATTCTCAATAAGGGAAACGGACTCTCTTGCCGCATCATCGGGAAGGCAAAGGAAAGCAATATCTGCGCTGTTAAGTGCTTCCTTTCTGCATTCCCTTTCCTTTCTTTTTTCATCGGAAAGGCTTATAAGTTCAATTCCCTGAAATTTTTCAAGTCTTTCATAAATTCTCAAACCGGTTGTACCGGCTTTTCCGTCAATAAATACTTTTTTTGCCATTTATAAACTCCGTAACCTGTTCAATCTGTTTTTCTACTGATTTATAACCTGTTGAGCCCGCGGAAATTCTCTTTTTTATACAGGTTTCAAGGGATATTTCCGTAAACAAATCTTCTTCAAAAAGGTCACTGTGAACTTTGTACTCGTCAAGAGTAAGGGTTTCAAGAACCTTATTTTTCTCAATACATTCAGCAACGGTCTGTCCCACAATTTTATATGCAGTTCTGAAAGGCATACCCTTTTTAACAAGGTAGTCCGCAAGGTCCGTGGCATTTATAAAGCCTTTCTGTGCCGCAGAATACATATTGTCTTTCAAAACAGTCATTGTTGCAATCATGGGTGCAAAAATACTCAGGCATTTTTCCACCGTTTCAATACTGTCGAAAATTGCCTCCTTGTCCTCCTGCATATCTTTATTGTAGGCAAGGGGCAAGCCTTTGAGGGAAGTCAGAAGTGAGAAAAGGTCCCCATATACTCTGCCGGTTTTACCTCTTACAAGTTCCGCCATATCGGGATTTTTCTTTTGGGGCATAATGCTTGAACCGGTTGTATATGCGTCATCAAGTTCAACAAATTTGAATTCCCAAGAGGACCAAAGAATTACTTCTTCGGAGAATCTTGAAAGGTGCATCATAATAACGGAAAATGCACTCATAAGTTCAACGCAGAAATCCCTGTCGGAAACGCCGTCAATACTGTTCTGCATTATTCCGTAAAAACCTAATTTTTCCGCCTCGTACTCCCTGTCCGTATTGTATGTTGTGCCGGAAAGGGCACAGGAGCCCAGGGGTGAATAGTTCATTCTCTTAACCGCATCCGTCAGTCTGCCGCAGTCACGCATAAACATCTGTGCGTAGGCAAGTAAATGGTGAGCAAATGTTATGGGCTGGGCTCTTTGAAGATGGGTGTAACCGGGAAGAATGGCATCCTGATTTTCCGCCGCCTTATCACGAATAACCTCAATGAGACTGTAAAGCAAATCGTTAACTTTTTCCGCTTCGTCACGAAGATAAAGCCTTATATCAACGGCAACCTGGTCATTACGGCTTCGTGCAGTGTGCAAACGCTTTCCCACATCGCCCTTTCTCTGAGTGAGTTCGCTTTCAATAAACATATGTATATCTTCCGCATCGCTGTCAAAGGTGAGTTTTCCGCTTTCAATATCTTCAAGAATACCCGAAAGTCCGTCCATGATTTCCTCACAGTCATTTTCGGTTATAATTCCCTGTTTTGCAAGCATTTGCGCGTGTGCTATTGAGCCGCCTATGTCCTGACGGAACATTTTGCAGTCAAAGTGGAGGGATGAGTTAAAATCATCCGCTTCCTTATCGAGAGCCTTTGAGAATCTGCCTGCCCACATTTTATCCATAGTAATTTATACCCTTTCAAAATCATTTTGCACATTCGGCAAAATACCGAATGTGCAGAAAGTCATATCAGTAATTATTTATCAAGGCCGTTTTTCTCTTTCATTTTTGCCATAACCTTGATGGGAAGACCGTAGAGATTGATAAAGCCTGCACTGTCTTTCTGGTCATAAACCTCGTCTTCGTCAAATGTAGCAATTTCGGGGTCATAGAGTGAGTAGGGTGAGCATACACCTGCGTTAATCATATTACCTTTGTAAAGTTTGAGTTTAACGTCACCCGTAACTGTTTCCTGAGTTGAATCAACGAAAGCAAGGATTGCTTTAACAAGGGGTGTGTACCACTGTGCGTTATATACAAGTTCCGCAAGTTTCTGTGCAACAAGTGCTTTGTAATGAGCGGTTTCTTTATCAAGACAAATTGTTTCAAGAACATTGTGTGCTTTGTAAAGGATTGCTCCGCCGGGAGTTTCATATACGCCACGGCATTTCATACCAACGAGTCTGTTCTCAACAATATCAAGAAGTCCGATACCGTTTGCACCGCCGAGTTCGTTAAGTTTTGTAACGAGTTCTACCGCGCCCATTTCAACACCGTCAATTGCTGTGGGAACACCTTTTTCAAAGTGGATTGTAACATAGGTGGGTTTGTCGGGAGCCATTTCGGGAGAAACACCCATTTCAAGGAAACCTTCCTTGTTGTAAAGGGGCTCGTTCATGGGATCCTCAAGGTCAAGGCCCTCATGGGAAAGGTGCCAGATGTTTTTATCTTTGGAATAGTTGGTTTCTCTGTTGATTTTAAGGGGAACATTGTGTGCTTCCGCGTAGTCGATTTCTTCCTCACGGGATTTGATGCTCCATTCTCTCCAAGGCGCTATAATGGGCATATCGGGAGCAAAAGCCTTAATGGCAAGTTCAAATCTTACCTGGTCATTACCTTTACCGGTACAACCGTGGCAGATAGCGTCCGCACCCTCTGCAATAGCAATTTCAGCAATTCTTTTTGCAATGGGAGGACGGGCAAAAGCAGTACCGAGAAGATATTCTTCATAAATTGCGCCCGCTTTAACACAGGGGAAAACATAATCCTCAAGGAATTCTTTTGTGAGATCTTCGATGTAGATTTTGGAAGCGCCTGTTTTAATAGCCTTTTCTTCAAGACCCTCAAGTTCGCTTGCCTGACCTACGTTACCGGAAACGGCAATAACCTCACAGTTGTTATAGTTTTCTTTAAGCCAGGGGATGATGATGGAAGTATCAAGACCGCCCGAGTAAGCAAGAACTACTTTTTTGATATTTTTCTTATCCATTTTTATTTCCTCCAAATTGCAAGTTTTGCAAAAATATTCATTCGATATGCATAGTTATACACCTTTATTCAAAAAAAGTCAACTGTTTTGAATAAATAATTCATTTTCCCGAAAAATTTGTCCTTTTGCAGTAAAACCTCTTTGTTTACATGTATTTTTTGTCTATTTTTAAGCATTTAAAACAAATTGAAATTTCAACGATAATTATTATTGTCCGTAAATTTATTCAAATTTATGTATAATATTCATTTTTTCTGTATATTTTACTTATACACACAAATAATAACAAATTCAAAAAGGTCCTTCGCTCAAGACGAAAGACCTTGGAATCATTATAATACATAAATAATTATATCGCGTCTGCCCCAATTTTTGCACTGTGCCTCGGAATTCATAAATAAGTCAACTGTCCAGTCAACATCATAGATGTAACTGCCCGTATCGGCGGCGATACAGTAGCCGTAAACATACTGTCCGTCTGCGGAAACAATATACATCTCCGTGCCATAGGGGATTTCCTTGGGGTCAACTGCAATGTAACCTGTCTGTGCTTTCTTACCCGTTGAGGTAATTCCGCCGGGAATACAGTATGCAGTAGCCTTTGCGTTAATAACCGATTTGAAATTTGTGGGCACACCGTCCTCACCGATTTTAAGGTATGAGGGTTCCGCCATTTCGCTTATGGGTGTTCCCACGGGGAGACCGGTTGTAACAACATTCACCTTTGTACCAACCTGCACAAGTTCCCTTTCAGGCTCTTTGAGAACCTTTTCGGATTTAACCGTACTTTTTTGAAGCTTTCCGTTTACGTAACGTTCCTCGTAAACAACGGCTTTAGTTCCCTCTTTACCGCTTTCAAGGGTTTTTGTGCGGTTTTTGTAAAGGGAGTCGGAATAGGTATATTCCGTTTCATAGGGAATGGACTCTTTTTTTGTGCTCTCTTTAACTTCCACTCTGTAAACGGAAATTTTCATTCCGTCTCGGAGTTCTTCATCGAGAGCGGGTTTTGTGTAATCCTCGCCCTCCAACTTAACACCGAGAATGTTTAAGGCATCCTCAACTGTTTTGCCGGAAACGGTTTTCGTCATTTTCTTTCCGTCAACCGTAAGAGTGATTTCATACACATCGTATATTTCGATTGTCATACCCTCTTCCAAAAGTGTGTCGGCGGAATAGTTGAGAGCCGCACCCTTGGGAATGGTAATCTCCGCTTTTTCAATGGCATCATTTACTGTGCCCAAAGCATATACGATACTTGAAGTTCCGTCAAAGTTTTTGATAGTAACCTTAACGCCCCTTCTTATGATAATGGTACTGCCGTCCAAACCGTCGAAATTCGCAAGGCTGACTTCATCGCCCTGTTCTTTGTTGATTTCAATTCCGTTATCTTCAAGAATTTCATCAGCATCGGTTTTTGCTGTGGAAACGACAACTACCGAGCTACCGTCATAAATTGTAACACTGTACATTATGGGCGGTACGGCGAACGCTGTGCCCGAAACGAAGAAAACAACCGCTAAAATTAAAAGAGCAACTCTTTTAAGCGGCGAATGCACGGACGTTTCGCCTATTTTTCTGACTGTCATGGTATAAATATCTCCTTAGACAAGCAATTTTTCAATTTTTAAAATTGTGACATAAATTGTCGTGAAAAATTGCCGTTGTAGGCATTTTTATCAGCAATAAAGAATTGAACTTGCCAATTTTCAACTCAATATTACGGGTAAAAAGGCCGTAGTTATCCGATGGCATTTGGTATTATACCCAACTTTTCGCAAAAGTCAAATAATTTAGAATGTTCATTTTGTTGAATTTTCACAAAGATTTTGAACACTTAAAGGGTATCGACCCCATATTTTGTGGCGAATTTTGAACAATCCACAATTTTTTTGCGGGTTATTTTGTCAAAAGTACAAAAATTACAAACTGTAACTTTTAGAGCCATTTTTTCCCATTATTTTGTCAAATTGTAATTATTTGTTGACAGAATTTCCATTTTCGCCCATAATATATATGCTGCATTTAATATGTGTAAATATGAAAGAGGACCCCTCTATGACAATATCTATTCCTGAGAACGTAAAAATAATACTAAACAGATTAAAAAATGCCGGATTTGAAGCATTTTGTGTGGGCGGAGCCGTCCGTGACACTATTATGGGTTTGACTCCCGGGGATTGGGATGTTACAACCTCCGCCTTGCCCGAAGAAATTGAAAGGGTGTTTTCGGATTTTAAAACCGTTGACACGGGACTCAAGCACGGAACTCTTACGATTATAATTGATAAAACCCCCTACGAGGTTACAACATTCAGAATTGACGGAGAATATGCCGACAACCGCCATCCCGAAAACGTTACCTTTACAAGAAAACTCTCCGACGACCTTTCCCGCAGGGATTTTACCGTAAATGCTCTTGCCTATAACGAGGAGACAGGGCTTGTGGATTTATACGGCGGTCAGGATGATATATATAATAGTATAATAAAAACCGTGGGCGATGCGGACAGTCGTTTTTGCGAGGACGGTCTGCGTATTATGAGGGCTTTACGTTTTTCCTCCGTATTGGGCTTTGAAATTGAAGATAGCACCAAAAAAGCAATACACAAAAACAAAGAACTTCTCAAAAATATATCAGCAGAAAGACTGAATGTTGAATTGACGAAACTTCTTCAAGGGAAAAATGTTTTTAATGTTCTGACGGAATATCCGGATGTTTTGTCCGTTTTCATTCCCGAAATTGCCCCCGCGGTTAATTTCAAACAATACGGTAAAAAACACGCATACGATGTTTGGGAGCATATTTGCCACACCGTTGACACAATTCCCAATGACAGAATTCTACGCCTTACAATGTTTTTGCATGATTTGGGAAAAGTGCCCACCCACAAACTGAATGAAAATGGTGACAGTACCTTTAAAAACCACGCGTGCGTGGGGGGAGAAATGGCAAGGGAAATTCTTACCCGACTGAAGTTCGACAAAAAAACAATCAATCGTGTCTCTTTCCTTGTGGCATACCATGACTTTGAACCCCCGGAAACGAAAATCCTTTTAAAAAAACACTTGAAAACGAAAACACCCGAGGACATACGCACCCTTTTAGTTATAAAGAAAAGTGACAGAGGGGCTTTAAGTGAAGAATACCGAGATATATCCGAGGGTACCGCTAAAACACTTCAATGGCTTAAAGAAATTGAAGAAAACAACGAATGTTGCACAATTTCCCAACTTGCCGTAAACGGCAGGGATTTGGAAAAGCGGGGTCTTAAAGGGGAGGAAATAGGTACTGCCCTGAACACCCTTTTAGACGCAGTTATTGAAAACAGGGTAAAAAACACTAAAACCGATTTATTGACATACCTATTATAATAGTATAGAATAGATATAGTTATTTTCATTGTGAAAGGATGATTATATGCGTACAACACATTCACTTAACTTCGGTTGGAAATATTCCCCCGAATTCAAAGAAGAAATGATACAGACTTCTTTTGATGACAGCAAATTCCAAACCGTTGACATCCCCCACACAAACAAGGAACTTCCCCTTAACTATTTTGATGAAAAATCCTATCAATTTGTAAGTTGCTACCGCAAAACCTTTGATATCGGCAAAAAAGCAAAGGACAAACGCTATATTCTTCATTTTGAGGGAGCGGCGGTTTATTCAAAGGTATATTTAAACGGCGAATTCATCGGCGAATACAAGGGAGCATACAACCCTTTCAGTTTTGACATTACCAACAAGGTAAAAGCAAAGGATAATCTTCTTGTTGTGGAACTTGATTCCACGGAACGCAAGGAAATTCCGCCTTTCGGCAATGTTGTTGACTACCTTGTTTACGGCGGTATTTACAGAGAAGTCTGGCTTGAAGAAGTCAGCGAAGTATATATTGACAACGCTTTTGTGCGTACCCTCAATGTACTTCATCCCAAAAAGGTGCTTGATATTGACGTAACCCTTTCCGAAAGTGCAAAGGGTGTGCTTTCATTCACACTTTTTGACGGCGACACCGTAATAGGTGAAAAGAAAACCGATTTCAGCGGAAAAGTTATTAACGCAAAATGGGCGGTAGCCGATGTTGAACTTTGGGACATTGAAAATCCCCGCCTTTATACATTAAAAATCGCCCTTGACGACAAGGACGAAAAAACCGTTCGTTTCGGTTTCAGAGAGTGCCGTTTCTTAACCGACGGATTCTATCTTAACGGCAAAAAAATCAAAATCCGCGGTCTTAACAGACATCAAAGTTATCCCTATGTGGGCTACGCAATGCCCAAAAATGTTCAAAGGGCGGATGCGGATTTACTGAAATATGAGTTGGGTGTTAACCTTGTAAGAACATCCCACTACCCCGACAGCGTTCATTTCCTTGACCGTTGTGACGAAATCGGACTTCTTGTGTTTACGGAAATGCCCTCCTGGCAGTATCTCGGAGAGGGCGAATGGAGGGAACTTGCGAAAGAGAACATTCGCAAAATGGTGACCCGTGACAGAAATCACCCCTCAATTATTCTTTGGGGCGTTCGTGTTAACGAAGGTCTTGACTGCGACGAATTCTACACCGAAACAAATGCCATTGCAAGATCTCTTGACAACACCCGTCAAACCGGCGGTGTAAGAAATCTGCCTTTCAGCCATCTTCTTGAAGATGTTTATACAATGAATGATTTCATTCATTCCGGCAGTTTTATAAACCTTTTACCTCCCGCCTTTGTTACAAAAAGCCTTACCGCTCCCTATCTTGTTACGGAGCATAACGGCCACATGTACCCCACAAAGAGTTTTGACAAAGAGGGTGTAAGAGCGGAACACGCTTTGCGCCACACAAGAGTTCTCAACTCCGCCTACGGCAATCCCAGAACAAGTGGTGCAATCGGTTGGTGCATGGCGGATTACAACACCCACAAGGACTTCGGTAGCGGTGACAGAATTTGCTACCATGGTGTAACGGATATGTTCCGCGTACCCAAAATGGGTGCGGCAATTTACCGTTCACAGCAGGAGGAAAAGCCCTTCCTTGAGGTTACCTCCGCAATGGACATCGGTGAACATCCCGGCGGAACAATCGGTGATGTTTGGGTATTCACAAACTGCGATTACGTTAAACTTTACAAAAACGGCAAATATACAAGCACAATTTATCCCGACAGTTCAAAATTTAAAAATCTCCCCCATCCTCCCATGATTGCGGCGGACTTTATCGGAGATTCCCTTGTTACGGATGACGGACTTGAGCCCAAAGCGGCGGCACTTCTCACAGATACTCTCATTGCCGCCCAGACAAAGCAATGGAAACTCCCCCCCTCAAAATTTGTGAAAGCGGGAGCCGCTATGGTTGTGGGCAAGATCCCCTTTGGCAGAATGTTTGATATTGTAACAAAATATGTTGGCGGCTGGGGTAACGAGCAAATCACCTATGCTTTTGAAGGCTACAAGAATGACGAATGTGTTGCAAAAATAGTGAGAACCGCCGTTACGGAACTTCACATTGATGTTAAAGCGGACTCCTATGTTCTTAAAGAAGAAGATACCTACGATGCAACAAGAATTGAAATCGTGGCAAAGGATCAGAACGGCAACCGAGTTCCCTTTGCGGACAGTGCCGTTAAAGTCACCGTTAAAGGCGCGGCGGAAATTATCGGTCCCTCCGAATTCCCCTTAATCGGCGGTGACAGAGCATTCTGGATCAGAACAAACGGTGAAAAAGGCGATATTACCGTAACAGTTGATGCAAAATCAATCGGCAAGGTTAAACTTGACTTAAAGAGTGAATAATACTATAATACACGGGAAAATAAAACCCGAAAAGGAGATACGAAAATGAGCAAAAAGCCCTATTACATTACAACCGCAATTGCATACACTTCAAGAAAACCCCATATCGGAAACTCTTACGAAATCGTACTTTCCGATGCTTTGGCGCGGTTTAAACGAATGCAGGGCTATGACGTTTTCTTCCAGACAGGTACTGACGAGCACGGCCAGAAAATTGAGGAATATGCCTCCGCCGCAGGTATTTCACCCAAGGAATATGTTGATAAAGTTGCAGGTGAAATCAAGGCTATCTGCGATTGCCTTAACACAACATACGATAAATTCATTCGTACCACGGACGCGGACCACGAAAAAGCCGTACAGAAGATTTTCAAAAAACTTTATGACAAGGGCGATATTTACAAAAGTGAATATGAGGGTTGGTACTGCGTTCCCTGTGAAAGTTTCTTCACGGACTCCCAACTTGTTGACGGCAAATGCCCCGACTGCGGCAGGGAAGTAAAAAAGGAAAAAGAAGAAACATATTTCTTCAAATTGAGCAAATATCAAAAACAACTTGAGGAATATATCGAGTCAAATCCCAACTTCATTTACCCCGAAAGCAGAAAAAAGGAAATGATAAACAACTTTATCAAACCCGGACTTCAGGACCTTTGTGTTTCCCGTTCCACTTTCAAATGGGGTATTCCCGTTCCTTTTGACGATAATCACGTTATTTATGTCTGGATTGACGCACTTTCAAACTATATTACGGGTCTCGGCTATGACCCGGACGGCAGCAGCGAAATGTACAAAAAATATTGGCCTGCGGATGTTCACATTATCGGCAAAGATATTTTGCGTTTCCACACTATTTATTGGCCCATTATGCTTATGGCTCTCGGTGAGCCCTTACCCAAACAGGTATTCGGCCATCCTTGGCTCCTTTCAGGCAATGACAAAATGTCAAAGTCAAGGGGTAACGTAATTTACGCCGATGACCTTTGCGACCGTTTCGGTGTTGACGCGGTGCGTTATTATCTTCTTTCCGAAATGCCCCATGCACAGGACGGAACAATTACCTACGAAACAATTATTGAGCGTTTCAATTCCGACCTTGCAAACACCTTGGGTAACCTTGTTAACCGCACCGTTGCAATGAACAACAAATATTTTGACGGTGTTATTCAAGCCCCCACCGCAGTTGAAGATATCGACGGCGAACTTAAAGAACTTGCCCTTTCAACCTTGGGTGAGGTTACAAAACTGCTTGACACATATAAGGTCAGCGACGCTCTCGGAAAGATTTTTGACCTTGCAAAGCGTTGCAACAAATATATTGACGAAACCATGCCCTGGGCACTTGCCAAGGACGAGGAGAAAAAAGAAAGACTGGGTACAGTTCTTTACAATCTTCTTGAGGGCATCCGCTTTATTGCAGTCCTTCTTGAACCCTTTATGCCGGAAACAAGCGTAAAAATTCTTGAACAAATCGGAACGGGTGTTAACACTCTCGATTCTCTTTGTGAATTTGGCGCAATAAAGGCAGGGGACAAAGTTGGTACCGCAACTCCCCTCTTCTCCCGCCTTGACGTGGAAAAGACCCTTGCGGAAATTGAAGCATCACTTCCCAAAGAGGAAGAGGAAAAGCCCGAAATTGAAGGTCTTGCAGAAATTCAATATGATGATTTTGCAAAGGTTGAACTTCGGGTGTGCGAGGTTACGGACTGCAAACCCATTAAGAAAGCAAAGAAACTTCTTGAACTCACTCTTAACGACGGCACAAAAACTCCCCGAACAGTTGCTTCCGGCATTGCAAAATGGTACAAACCCGAGGACCTTATAGGTAAAAAGGTTATTGTTGTTGCAAACCTTGCCCCGAGAACACTCTGCGGTGTTGAAAGCCACGGTATGATTCTTGCGGGAGAAATCTCCGAGGACGATGTTAAGGTTGCATTTGTTGACGGTCTCCCCGCCGGAACCCAGTTAAGTTAAAATGTATAAGAATATTTTTGATTCCCACGCACATTACACGGACAAAGCGTTCAATGATGACCGGGAAAATATGCTCGGCTCTCTCACGGAGTCGGGCATTTGCGGTGTAATAAATTGCGGTGCGGACCTTGACTCATCAAAAGCCTCCTTGAAATTGGTGGATGCATACAATTATATATACTTTGCCTGCGGTGTTCATCCCGAAGAAGTTGAAGGACTTCCCGAAAACTACATTGAAATTCTCAAAGACCTTGCAAAACACCCCAAATGCGTTGCAATAGGGGAAATCGGTCTTGATTACTATTGGCGGCAGGATAACAAAGAAAAGCAAAAAGAGGTTTTTGAAAACCAGATACTTCTTGCAAAGGAACTTGATTTGCCCATAATCGTCCACGACAGAGAAGCCCACGGAGATACCCTTGAAATACTCAAAAAGCACAAGCCAAAAGGGGTTTTGCATTGCTTTTCGGGAAGCGTGGAAACGGCAAAGGAAATTTTGAATTTGGGAATGTATATAGGTTTCGGCGGTGCACTAACCTTTAAAAATGCCCGAAAAGCCCTTGAAGTTGCCCAAATTCTCCCCCTCAACAGACTTCTTCTTGAAACGGACTGTCCCTATATGGCGCCCGTACCCATGAGAGGAAAGAGGAATGATTCAACCCTTATTCCCTATGTTGCGGAAAAAATGGCAGAAATAAAAAGCACCGATGCACAATCGGTGCTTGATACAGCCGCTGAAAACACACGAAAATTGTTTAATATATAAACTAACAACCCATTGCGAAGAAAATTCACAATGGGTTGTTTTTTTATTGAAACATCCTTATACGGTTTCGGGAGTTTCGGGAGTTTCCGGTGTTTCGGGAGTATCGGGAAGTGCCCAACAGAAGTCCGCACCCACCTCGTTTATTGCCTCTCCTCTATACGGAGCGGTCACCTCAACAGTATAAGTGTATTCAACACCCTGAACGATTGTTTTATCAACAAATTTCAAATCTTGACCACAGAAAACCAAACCGAGAGTTTCCCACTCCGTATCAGCTGTTTTTCTCAAGACCTTATAATACACACCGTTATTTACCTCATCCCAGGTAATTACCGCAACATCCTTATTTACCGGTACACCGTCCTCTTCCTCGGTAATAACATCTTTTTTTGCTATAATGCCGGCTACGGGTTCAACGGGTACAAAAACAGTTGCCTCAACACCTTTTTCATTATAAAGGCTATCTCTGTCCGATGCCGTTGCTTTAATCGTATAGCAGTATGCGGTTTCGGTATCAATATCATCATCCGTGTATGAAACTGTTTCGGATGTAACATCCTTAGCAGTGATTGTTGCTATTTTGCTCCACTTTTCCTCCACAGCAGTTTTTCTGTAAATCTCATAGTTCTCAGCAAATTCTACGGGAGTGAAATTCACTGTAATATAGGAGCCGTCCTCGCTGTATGTGGGGATTACGGTAAATTCCACTTCCGCAAGAGGATCATGGGGATATTTTGCAGAGGCAGTTTTTTCCGTGGAAACCTTGCCGCTCTTAATTGCCTTGGCAGTATATGTGTACTCCGTTCCCACGGTAATACCATCATCCTTATACGGTGGAATATTATCGCTTTGTGCGTCAAACACACCTAAAGATATTGTATCGTCTCCGTTGCTCTTGAAAAGTTCAACTGCTTCTACCGAACTGTCAAAAGTCCAGTCAACAACTATATAGGCATTTTCCGTTTCTGTTGCGGGAACAAATTCCGCTTTAAGTGATGTAACTTCAACAAAGTTCTTGATGCCGTTACTGTCATACGCACTTCTGTAACCGTCTTTCTCCGCGGCAACAGTATAGTAGAACGGCGTGGTCTTTGCTTCTTCGGAAGTATCAACAAAGGTGTTAAGGGAATAGGAACCTATTACCTGCCAACTGCCGCCCACGGCTTTTCTGTAAACATAGTAGGTGTCGGCACCTTCAACGGAATTCCATGAAAGCATTGCGCCGTCATCGGTCAAAACTACATCCGTCATAGCGGGACGGTCCATTGCAATGATTTTTGCCGTAACATACTTACTGTATGCGGAGCCGTTAACGGCTCTTACGGCGTAAGTATAGGAAGTATTGCTCTTGACCGTAGTATCGTAATATGCGGTAGTCTTAACATTCTTTGCAATACACTTTAATGAGCTTTCGCCCGGTGCCTGTCTGTAAATATTATAGCCTGTTGCACCCTTAACTGAGCCCCAGGTCACTTTAACATTTGCCGCACCCGTCTCTGTTGCAATATTTGCAAGCTTAGGTGTGGGGTATGAAAGGTACATATTCTGAATACCTGTTTTATCGTAATAGCTGTTAATCTTGCCGTCCATTGCACGAACGGTATATTTATAGGTATTGCCGGATTTTTTGGAAACAGTATCAAGATAGTATTCCTTTGAACCGCCCTTTACGGTTGCAATATGAGTCCAGGAATCTGCGGAATTGATTTTTCTGTATATTTTGTAACTATCCGCACCGGCAACCTTTGTCCACGTTACCTTTGCTCTGTTACTTGAATCAAAAGTAACACTTCCCAGCTTTGGTGTTGCAAGATAATCGGCTCTTACACCCTTTGAATTATAGGCACCACCGTTATTTTTTGTAATGGCTCTGACGGTATATGTGTATGATTTACCGGATTTTGCAGTTTTATCCGTGTAATATTTATTCTTAGTTGAACCGATTTTTTCCCATCCGGACGAAGTCTTTCTGTAAACCCAATATTTGACAGCATCTTTGTCCGAACAACTCCACTGTATCTTTACACCGTCGGTATATGAGGACGCAGATTTCAAAGAAGGTGCCTTTACATAATCGAAATCAATTCCGTCGGTGTTGTATGTGCTTTTATATGAGCCGTTAACTGCCCTTACGGAATATGTATAGCACCAGTCTGTTTTATTGGCGGTTTTATCTGTGTAACTAACGGTATTCTTACCCTTAACGGTGGCAATTTTCTTCCATTCGGAATTACTCAAAGAACCGCCCTTGCGGTAAATTTCATAACTTTTTGCACCGGAAACCGCTTTCCATTTAAGTATTGCATAACCATGGGAACCGGACCCGCCCACACTTGAAAGCCTGGGCTGTGAAAGGAACATGATTGATACACCGTCTTTGTTATAAAGACTTTTATATGAGCCATCATAACATTTTACCGTATATTTGTATGTTTTTCCGCTTTTTGCAGTTGTATCGGTATAGGTGCAAGCTCCTGTTCCGAGAGTTGCAATAGTCGTCCATTTTTTATCACCGGACTCTTTTCGGCAAACCTTGTACTTTGTTGCAGTAGTAAGGGGGACCCAAGTGACTTTTACACCGGTTGAAGTGTTCTTAACGGATTTAATATTCACGGTTTTCTTGCTTAAACGGTCAACCTTAATTGTAAAAGTTTCAACGGAATCCTTATCAATTACATTTCCGTCATCCCTGGAAACATAGGTGTAGCATTTGCCGTAATATGTTCCGCTTTTAGTGCTCTTAAAACTCCATGATATTGCTAAAGGACTGTTTCCCTTTGAGCCGTATTCTCCCGACATACTTCTGATGAGCTTTGTGCAAGCCTTATCGGAATATATTTCAACGGCATAATTGGCATCGCTCTTGCCCGTGCTAATTCGCATAAAGTATAGGGTTGCTTTATCTCCGTAGAATTTAAAACTTGATTTAGGGGATTCGAGTTTCGAATCAGTGGGCACAATTTGACCATACTTATTGCCGTATGATGCAGTCTTGTCCGCGGCAAAGGATGTAACTGCCAATGCTCCCAGAAGAAGCAAGGTAACAACAAGCGTTACCAAAACCTTTGTCTTTGATCTCATTGTTTTCATGGAATAACCTCCGATGATATTATTTCGTTTAACATTATAATATATATTGATTCTCATTTCAATAAAATTTTGTTAAATAAATGTTACTAAAATATCGACAAATTATATTGTTTTCAATTTGTTAAAACAGCGTTAATATCTTTTATAAACACTTACCAAAAAAACACCTGTATTTTTGGAATCACAATTATTCCTTTACCGTTGCTTTTTTTACGAAAAACTGTTATTATATAATATATAATTAGGTTATCTATGAGGTGAAAAATGGCATCTGACGGTAAACAAAACGGAAATGTTTCTTTATGCAAAGCCGCATTTGATAAAATACCCAAAGAAAAACGCGACAGAATTTTAACTGTTGCAATTGAAGAATTTGCAAACAACGGATTTGAAAACACATCAATCCAGCAAATCGCCAAGAAGTCGGGTATAAGCGTGGGCTCTGTATATAAATACTTTGAAAATAAAGAAACTCTTTTTTCAATGGTTGTACAAGAGGGGCTTTCTTCAATTGAAGAACTCCTTATGGGCCTTGCGGGTTCATCCGAGGACATTCTCGTAAAGGCGGAAAAGATTATCCGCTCTCTTCTTGAATACTCAAGGCAAAAGCCACAGCTTATTAAGCTCTATTGCCAACTGACTACAAGCGACAATTCGGAATTTCTTAACACCCTATCACAACGGATTGAGGCCGTTTCTGCTTCCATTTATACCGTTACCATCAGCAAGGCGCAGGAAACGGGAGATGTCAGAAACGATATCAGCCCCGCTTTTTTTGCTTTTTTGTTGGACAATATTTTTATGATGCTTCAGTTTTCAACAGCCTGTGATTACTATAAGGAAAGATTTTTTATCTATACAGGTAGGCAGGCAACCGAAAGCGACGATTTAATCGTTGAGCAAACCCTCAAGTTTTTGAAAGCGGCGTTTAACTTTAAATAGAAAGGTGATTTTATGAAAAGGACAGTAAGCATTTTACTTGCGGTGTGCGTTATTTTCTCCGCCCTCTCCGTAAGTTCTTATGCATCATACACATCGGAGGAAGTTGCTTTAAACTTCGATTACAACGGCGACGGAGTTGTCAATCTGTCAGATGCAAGAACGGTTTTGAGAGTTTTAGCAAACCTTGAAGCACCCAAGGACGGTATGATATATGACCTTACCGGCAACGGCGACGGTCTTACTATTGAAGATGTAAAAAAAGTTATAGGCATCGTAACAGGTATTGATGCGGATGTTTCCGAATGTGCGGAATTTAACCTTGCTCTTTTTGTTGCCGAACTTAATAGTGTCAAAAATGAAAGACCCGGTTTTTCAAAAACAGCCACTACAAAATGTGATTCCATGCTCGTAACAACCAAAAACGCTCCCGCGGAAGAGCTTAATGTAACCAATATGGAGTTTGATGAGTACACCGAGAAATCCTGTAAATATATGGAAGACATGATGGATAAATTCGGCTTTTTGTTAACTTCTGCCCAGAAGGCAGAAATAAATGCCCAGATTAAGGAATTAAGAAAACAATCCAAGGAAATGTACGAACCTCAGACAACTACCAAAAACGTTAGTCGTTTCAGCAGCCATGCCTATCACTTTCCTGTAAATAACAACCTTACCTCTTGCTTCCTGACACTTGCTGATATAAAGAGCATTGAGTGCTATGAAGAAGACGGTTATATTGTACGAAAAGTTACAATGAACGATGACACCTATGTGGGTGACGAATTCCCCACCGGTCCCGAGGGTTCATCCCAAAGATTAAAAACCATTTCCTACGCAAAGGTTTTCAACATTCCCGATTTTGACGAAACCGAGGGTACTAAACAGACCAGTATTTTAAACAAAGTAACCTTTAAAAACGGTGTAATCATTTCAAAAGTTGATAAACTTTCCGGACTTCCCGTAAGCGTTGAGTATTCCTATTCATACACTGCGGATATTTCAACAATACCCGAGATTGATGAGAACGGCGAAGAAGGAATCCAAATGGATACCGTTACAGAAGCACGAAATACAGAAAGTTTTGTCATCAATACCATTACAAAGAATTAAGGAGAACATAAATCAATGGAAAAAATTAAGGTAACAATGGAAAACGGTGAAAGCTTTGTTATTGAACTTTGTCCCGAACAGGCGCCCGTAACCTGTGAGAACTTTTTAAAACTTGTAAAAAGCGGATTCTATAACGGACTGACATTCCACCGAGTAATAGACGGCTTTATGGCACAGGGCGGCGACCCCGAAGGTACGGGTTGCGGCGGTAGCGATGAAAACATAAAGGGTGAATTCGCAATGAACGGTGTTAACAACACCCTATCCCATACCCGCGGCGTTATTTCAATGGCTCGTTCACAGAATCCCAACTCCGCAAGCAGTCAGTTCTTTATCTGCTACGGTGACTGCACTTTCCTTGACGGTCAGTATGCCGCATTCGGTAAGGTAATTGAGGGTATGGAAACTGTTGACAATTTCCTGAAAATTGAACGCAGAATGAGTTTCGGCGGAGAGCGTTCCACCCCTGTTGAACCCATAGTTATGAAAACTGTTGAAGTTTTATAATAAAAAGCGAGGAGAGAAATGAATGAACACAAAAATTAACGGCTTGCTCCACAAGCTTTACGGCACAACCCCCGGGAAAGGCTTGCAACCAAAGGAAGCGCTTGCTTACGGTATTGCCGGTTTCGGTCAGAACTTTATTTGTACCATCATCGGTTCCTACCTTACAATCTTCCTTACCGACGCACTTCTTTTCGGTGCGGACGGTGTAACAATCGGCTCCGTTACAGGCGCAATGGCAGTTGCCTATCTTATGCTCGGAACAAGAATTTTTGACGCTTTTAACGACCCCATTATGGGTAGTATCGTTGACCGAACAAGAACAAAATGGGGTAAATGCAGACCCTACCTTAAATGGATGGCAATTCCCATTGCCATAATGACACTTGCCTGCTTCCTCCCCGTATTCCAGGCAAAAGCCACAAAAACATTCATTATTGTAGGTATTATTTATGTAATCTGGTCCGTTGTTTATACTGTTGCGGATGTTCCCTATTGGGGACTTTCCACCTGTATGACAAATGACACCGTTGTAAGAGGTAATATGCTTACAATTACCCGTCTTCTCTGTACATTGGGTGCAGGTATCGTTACAGTTTTCGTTCCCATTATAACCGGTGCGGTTACCGCAAAATTCAAATATACGGAAGCGGATTTGGGACAGATCGCCATTGACAAAGCCTCCCAGATTGCCACCTTGGTTGAAAAGCAGGGCTTAACTGCAGAGGAAGCCGCAAGGTCGTTTATCGGCACTGTTATCAGCGGACAGGAAATTGCCAATGCGGACACTCTCAAATGGACATACTTTATTTGTGCGGTTGTTCTTGTTGTTTTAGCAGTCCCGATGTTCTTCTACGGCTTTAAGCATACCAAGGAAAGATTTACGGCGGACGACAATCCCCCAAGCCTTGGTCACAACCTGAAACTCCTTTTCAGGAACAAAGAACTTCTCCTCATTGTGCTTTCGGGTATTCTCGGCGGTGCAAGAATGGTTTACACCTACACCGGCGGTCTTTACTTTGCAAAATATGTTCTTCAAAACGAGGGACTTTACAGCCTTATAACATTGCTTGTTGTTCCCGGCGGACTTGTTGCTTCCATACTTGTTCCCTGGATGTCAAAGAAATTTACAAAAAAATGGTCCTATATTGCCGTTCACCTTTTCGGCGGCATTGTAATGGCAGTTATGTACTTTGTGGGCTATGACGCTCCCTGGAAACTTATTGTTGCCGCAATCGGTCTTGTTCTCCTTGGTATTCCCCAGGGTGTTAACAACATTATTACCTATGCTATGATCGGTGATACCGTTGACTACCTTGAATGGAAAACCGGCGAACGCGGTGAAGGCATCTGCTTTGCAATGCAGACTCTCATTAACAAAATCGGTATGGCAGTGGGCGCGTTTATCGGTGTTATCTCCTTCTCCGTTGCAGGTATCAACTCCGAAACAGGCTCAATCGCAAGTCCCGATAAACTTTGGAATATGCTCGTTCTTTCAGGTGTTATCAGTATGTTTGCCTGTGCCGTTCCCATGTTCTTCTACACAATCACAGAAAAACGTCAGATGGAAATGGTCGCAGAAGTTGCCGAGAGAAAGAACAAATAAATATTTTAATACAGAGAAACCGTGGCTGTAAAAAACTTTCGTTTTTTACAGCCACGGTTTATTCTAATCTCAAATAATTTATTGCATAGTCCGTTTTAACTTTTGAAGTCGATTTCATATCCACGCTTTCTGCCACAAACAATGCTCTTGTCACTTTAAAATAGGGCAGAACATATACTGTTGGAATAATCAATATACAACTTAAAAACCAACCTAAAAAGGAACTTTCCGTAAGTGCATATTCTTTTAGGAAACCGTCGGTATAATTCACACTCTTTTTTATTGCGTCACGGGGTGATATGCGGGGATTAAGGCACACATAATATGCTGCCCCGTTGTATCGAAAGAAAGTCACTCTCCACATAAAAACGCAATAGGACAAAAGCACGGAACTTCCCCCTATTAAAACATAATAAACCGCAGGTAACAAATTGCCGTTGGAATAAAGGTAAAATGTTATTCCGTAGCACACCGCACAGGGAAACAAATAATAAACAAACCACAAAGCCTTTAATATTGTTAGCCTTGCATATAAAGAAAATGCTCTGAAACTTTTTTTGAAAGTAAAAAAACGGAACAAGAGGGAAAACCGACCCTTCCCCCCGTTTGCCTTAATAAAATAAAGGAACTGTTCCCCTAAACGAAGGGCGCTTACAAACAGTATTAAAATTGCTGTCACAAATATAATATCGACAAAAACTAATGAATATACCAATACCCCGTTGTAGTTTTCAAGATAGGAGTTTATGATTCCGCTTTTAAATATGGTCGCCAAACTGTATAGCCACAGCAGAATCGTCCCCGTTCTGACTGTGAAACCGAAAACTCCTATTACAAACAGTCTGAGAGTGTCACCCCTCAAAAGCATTTTACTTTTCAATTTAACGGAGCCGCCCACACTATCACCCGAAAATAAAAATATACCCGTGTAATCGCTACACAGATATATTTTTAACAAATTTTCAAATTATAAACCTTGACGGCGAAGAATTCCTTTCATATTTTGGAGGACATAATAAGGTATTTTCAAATCACCCTTGCCGACTCCAATGGAAATGTGGGGTTTCATATCTCCGTGGAAATCCGATCCGCCCGAAAAAGTAAGGGACAGCTTTTCCCCAAGGGCTCTGTACTGTGAAATATGTTCCGCGGTATATTCGGGATAATAACCCTCTATGCCGTTGAGTCCCGCTTCTTTCAACTGAAGTAAAAGTTTTTCAAGTTTTTCGATATCGTACCCCATCTGGTTAAGGTGGGCAAGGAATGAAAGTCCCCCTGCGGCACGAATTGAACTGACCGCCTCAACTGCGGAAAGTTCATTCTTCTCCGCATAGGCGGGCTTTCCGAGACCGATGTATTTGTCAAAACATTCCTTAATAGTTTCGCAGTAGCCTTTTTGCACCATAAGTTTTGCAATGTGGGCTCTGCCTACGAAGTTCCCGCCCGCCAATTCCAATGCTTCATTATGAGTAATATCAAAGCCCAAAGTCCTGAGTTTTTCGCAAATCTCCTCCATGCGCCTTTTACGACTACCCTTTAATTTCTTAATTGTATTGAGCAAGACCTCATTTTTAGGGTCAATGAAAAGACCGACAATATGGGTTTCCGTGTCATCCGCGGCGGAAAATTCAATTCCGGGAACGAACTCAATTCCTATTTCCTTTGCTTTTCTCATTGCCTCGTCAATACCGTCAACGCTGTCATGGTCGGTAAGGGCAAAAGCGGAAAGCCCCGATTTCTTCGCGTGTTCAACAAGTTGTGCCGGGGTCATTGTTCCGTCGGAACAGGTTGAATGGGTGTGAAAATCCACCACTCTCTCATCAAAAATAATTTTTCTGACATCTTCAAGGCTTTCAACCGTATATGCATTATGCTCCTCAAGAAGTTTTCGTCCCTGATGGCCGTAGGCAACAAGAACACAATCAATCCCCAGGGCATTTGCGGTTTCAAGGTCGTGGAGTGTATCACCGATAAAGATTGCTTCGTTTCTGTCTATTCCCTCGTCTTCAAAATGCTTTTTGGCTCTTTCCACTTTACTTCCCGCAAATGTATTGTCCGCACCCAAAATCTTGTCAAAGCAATCATAAATGCCGTATTTCTTTGTCAAATCAACGGTTTCGTCAATAAAATTTGAAGTGATTATGTATTGACGGACACCCTTTTCTTTAAGTTCATAAAGCAAATTATAAGCCCCGTCCGCAAGAGAAGTTTCATCTATATGACGGGCATAATCTCCGTGGAATTCCTTTGAAATTTCCGAAAAATCCACTTCCTCCGGTGGCAGTATGCGATAATAAAAGCCGATAATGGGGGTTTCAACATAGGTATAATAATCCTCAAGGGTTATGGGCTCCCTGCCCTTTCTTTTTAACATATCGTTTACGCATGCAAGTGCATTACCCACATCGTCGATTATTGTTCCGTTAAAATCCCAAAAAATATGCTTGTACCGCATTAAATCACCGCCTTTATAAATTTTATCATACAATAAAGAAAAAGGCAACTCAAAAAAGAGTTGCCGCAGAAACACCTATTACAATACCCAAAACAAATGCGCCCATCATCTTAACAGCATATTTGATCCTTTCATTTTTATATCTGTATTCCTTTACAGGCGGTTTACCCGCATTTTCTATTTCTTTTTTTGCACTTTCTCTTAGTCTGCCCTCACCCATCCCGCTATATTCAGGCTTAACAAAGAATATTGCTTTTTCAAAAAAACCGTTTTGCGTTTCATTTATTTCCAACACCTGTTTGTTTACACCTTTTATCATTATTATATCTCCTTTTTTTACTTCTTATTTATAATGTGAAAATACAAATACTTTTATACAAAAAATAAAAAATAACTATCCCGAGACACCCTAAAAAAGTTTGCTGTTTTTTTCACAAACTGTAATCTTTTTTTAGAAAAAAGAATATATTTTTTTGCTTTCAAAACACACTTTTTTTCTTTTTGTTAAATTTGACAAATGGAAAATTATACAATTTGTATATTTGACTTTTCGGTTAAATTTGTTCAAAACTGTGTTCAAAATGTTTACAAACCAACTGCAAAATCCTATATATGAATAGGAATTCGACATTTTTTACATTTTTGTTGACAAAATTCAAACACCCCTAAAATATACTGTTTGTTTTACTACCTTCACAAATTATACAGAATGGAAAGCATTTTTCAAGGAAAGAAATAAATGTTCGTTGTTAAAAATACACAATTATAAAAGGGCACAAAAACACATAAAAAATACTGTTAAAAACAGAGAAAAAATCAAAAATTTCAAAAAACGGTTGACAAATAACTTTACTGTTCACAATAAATATGGTACTGTTAATTCGGTGATAAAATGAACATAGAAAGCATTGACGGAAACATTGTTTTAAGAGATGCGGAGCATCTTAATATTCCCCTTTGTCTTGATTGCGGACAGGCATTCAGGTGGAGGGAAACGGAAAACGGAATATGGCAGGGAATAGCTTCGGGAAGATTTCTTCGCATAAAACAGGAAGAAAACACCGTAACATTTTTTGACACCAAACAAGAGGACTTCGACTCTTTGTGGGTTAAATATTTTGATTTGGACAGGGATTACGGAAAAATCATTTCCTCCTACACGGAAGAAAATCTTATTACCGCCTGTAAGGCATACCCCGGAATACGCATTTTAAAACAGGATGAGTGGGAAGCAATTTGTTCTTTTATAATTTCGGCAAATAACAACATCCCACGAATAAAAGGAATAATCGAAAGGCTTTGCGAAAACTTCGGAGAAGAAATTGACGGCGGCTACACCTTTCCCCAACCTGAAAAACTTGCAAACCTTGAACCCGAGGATTTAAGCATCATCCGTTCAGGGTTCAGGGCAAAATACATCATTGATGCCGCCCGAAAAATTTCCTCGGGAGAAGTGGATTTGGAAAAGGTCAAAACCATGGATTTTGAGACTGCAAAATCAGAACTTTTGAAAATCAAGGGCATAGGAGAAAAAGTGGCACAATGTGCACTTCTTTACGGTTTCGGCAGAATGGAAGCCTTCCCGGTAGATGTTTGGGTAAAAAGAATTGTGGCGGAACTTTATCCCGACGGTCTCCCCGAATGTATTAAGGGAACCGAGGGCATTGCTCAACAGTATCTTTTCCATTGGAGAAGAAATATATAATAAAAAAACGGCACCTTTTGGGAATTGCTCTCAAAAGGTGCATTATTTTTAATCAATGGCCTTTAACACTTTATCTCCGATTTCATTGATTGTGTCAAAATCCGTGGCTTTGATGTAGTATTCTTCCAGTCTGTCGTGAATGTCTTTTGCAAGGGATAGTTTTCTTACGGCTTCGTCAATAAGTTCTTTTTTTGCTTTCCTTTGGTAATTAAGTTTTTCCTTACCCGATTTAAAACCGTCCTTGTCATAAAAGCGGGAAGCGTGAACACAACGTTCACCGTCATCAACGGAATAGTGATAACTGTTCTGTGTGAACACGGCTTTTTTCAGTTGAGGAATAATGATATGTTCTATTTTCGTGTTGGGGAACAAGGGGCAGTAACATTGATATACATCGTAACCCATATCCACCGCGTAATCGCTGATATATTCTGCAATAAAGGGTGAAACTGCTGAAAATTCATCCTCAACAGTCAGTATTTCCTCACACAGAGCCACAATACTCTCGTACTTTACGTCAATACCGTCGGGTGAAACTGCCGACAAAAACCTTTTGTGAATTCTTCCCTTTTTGGCGACCTTTTTCTCGGGTATCATCCGATTTGCAAGGCGCTTAACATACCGCATCAATTTTTCTTCATCGACTATTTTGGAGCAAAATGACATGCTCTCCGTTTCTATCTGAGCCGCAACCCTCAAAAACTCGGCAACCTTTTTATGTTGCAGAGAGTTCGACTTCACCAACTCGCCTATTTCTTTTATATGTGAATTAAGATATTCTCTGTCCCAGGCAACACCCAGGTCAACTATATGTTCGCTGACACCCGGCAAAGTGGGGTCAAAGGTATGGGGTGCCGTACCGTCATATATGGAAAAATTGATTTCCGGAACCAATACAACATCAAGGGAATTGGGATCGGCACTGCAAAATCCCCGTTCAACGTAATAGCCTTTTTTCTCGGCTTTTTCGGCAACTCTTTTCATAAGAGTGGATTTACCCGTACCGGGACCGCCTTTTAAAATAAGATGTTTGCCCTCTGAACAGGGGTCATATAGGGTATCAAACAGGGAACAGTAACCCGCCTTGTTATTTGCGCCAAAAAAGAATGATACAGGAAGAACTGTTTTTTTCATACTATCATCTCCTATTAAATTTACAGTTTATTCTATGATAAAATCCCTTTTTTGTTACAGCTTCATTGACTTTTTAACTTTGGGAAGATATACTATAATAAATTATACGAAGATGAGGTTTTTCAATGTCAAGATATGATGATGCAAAGCATATTTACGAAAATTTAGGTGTTGATACGGAAAAAGCCCTTAACGCTCTCAAGGATGTTACAATCTCCGTACATTGCTGGCAGGGTGATGACGTTACGGGTTTCGACAGCAAGGAAAGTCTTTCCGGCGGAATCCAAACCACCGGCAATTACCCGGGGAAAGCCACAACTCCCGAGGAGTTAATGGCGGACCTTGATAAAGCATTTTCCCTTATTCCCGGAAAGAAGAAACTGAACCTTCACGCGTCCTATGCGATTTTTGAAAAGGGTGACTTTGCGGACAGAAATGAAATTTGTCCCAAGCATTTTAAAAGATGGGTTGAATATGCAAAAGAAAGAAATATGGGTATTGACTTTAACCCCACATTTTTCTCTCACCCAATGGTCAAAGACGGTCTCACCCTTTCCTCTCCCGATGAAACCGTACGTACTTTTTGGGTGGAGCACGGAAAGGCATGTCTTAAAATAGCCCAATATTTCGCCGAGGAAACCGGAATTCCCTGCGTTATGAATATATGGATTCCCGACGGCTACAAGGACATTCCTGCGGACAGACTCGCCCCCCGTGAGAGATTCAAAAAATCCCTGGACGAAATTCTTGATACCCCCTATGACAAATCAAAGGTTTATGTAACCCTTGAATCAAAGGTTTTCGGTATCGGTGTTGAAAGTTACACCGTGGGCTCCGCAGAATTCTGCCTGTCCTATTCCGCAAACAAGGGCATCACTCCCCTTATGGACAACGGACATTATCACCCAACGGAGCTTGTGTCCGATAAGATTTCCGCTTTGCTTCTCTTTAATGAAAAAATTGCCCTGCATATTACAAGGGGTGTTCGTTGGGACTCGGACCACGTAGTTCTTTTCGATGACGAAACAAAGGAAATTGCAAAAGAAATTGTTGCCCACAACGCACTTGACAGAGTGTTCATTGCAACGGACTATTTTGATGCTTCAATAAACAGAATCTCCGCCTGGGTAACGGGCGTGAGAAATGTTCAAAAAGCAGTTTTAGACGCACTTTTATTGCCCCTTGACAAAATGAAGAAACTCCAGGAAAGTAACAGTTTTACGGAGCTTATGTGTGTCAGAGAGGAAATGAAAACCGCGCCTTTCGGTGATATCTGGGCAGAATTTCTCAAGAGAGAAAATATTGAAACTGATTATTTCAAAGTAATAAAAGAATATGAAGAAGAGGTTTTGGTGAAAAGATCATGAAAAATATTTTGACTGCTCCCTTTGTGGAAGAAATGAAACGCGCAACCGCCAATATGTACCGTCAGGGCTGGGACGAAAGAAACGGCGGTAACATCAGTTATATGCTTGAAGAGGAAGAGGTAGCGGAGTATCTTGACCTTGACAATGTAATTCGTGAAATTCCCACAGGCTTTGACGCTACATATCTCATCGGTAAAATTTTCATTGTTACGGGTACGGGAAAATACTTTAAAAATGTTGAAATCGACCCGGAAACAAACTTGGGAATCATCCGCATTGCAAAGGACGGCACAACTGCAGAACTCCTATGGGGCTACAAGGACGGGGGCAAATTCACAAGCGAACTTCCCGCTCACCTTATGAGCCACATTTCAAGACTCAAGGTTAACCCCGAAAACAGAGTTGTTATGCACTCCCATCCCACATACACCCTTGCAATGAATCACATTCACGAACTCGACGAAAAGAAATTTACCCACACACTTTGGGAAATGTGTACTGAATGTATCGTGGTTTTCCCCGACGGTATCGGTGTACTTCCCTGGATGGTTTGCGGCAACAATGAAATCGGCATTGCAACTGCAAAGAAAATGGAAGAATACAGATTGGTTATCTGGGGACTTCACGGCATTTACGGTGCGGGCAAGGACATGGATGAAACTTTTGGTCTTATTGAAACCGTTGAAAAAGCCGCTCAACTTTATATGTTGGCAACTGCAAGCGGAAAAAGAATCAACACAATTACCGACGAAAACCTTTGGGCAATTGTGGAAAGATTTGAACTTCAGAATCAATGTAAAAAAGAATTTCTTGACCTTTGATTTCATAATACTAATAAAAAGTTACGGCGGTTCCCTCCATTTAGGAAGTGAACCGCCGTAACTTTTTAATTTTATTTTCCACCCAAAAAGTGTCATGTGAGCATATAAATCAAAGCCATAATAAGTATTTCATCGGCTTTTTCCTGGGATAAAAGGAGTATAAGGGACAGAAGCAATGCCTTGTCGCTGTCCATATTCAAATTGCCGAACAGATTTTTAAGATTATCTTCAAAACTCTGTTGTCCGTTATTGTGACCTGAATTATCTTTTCGGGGTTTATTCTCCCTGTTCTCCCCCCTGTTTTCTTCTTTGTGTGAATCCGTGCCGTAGTGCTTTAAATTGTCCAGATAACCGTTGGGCATGGGAATTCTTCGGGGCTCCTCTTTCTTTACTGCCGTTTTTTCCCTTTGTTCCGGTTCATCCTTTTCGAGCCCCGCACTTTGTCGCGCTCTCCTTTGCATATCTTCCGCACGTCTTATGGCATCATTCTGCATTTTCATAAGGTCTTTATAGGAATAGTCCGCCATTACATTATTCCCCTTTCCCTCAAAAGCGGTAAAACGGACATAAGTTTCACAAGTTTTACTGCCTCGTCTGCTTTTTTCTTTCTGTCTTCCGACAGAAGCGGTTTAAGGGCGTTTATGAAATCAAGACGCTCATCTTTGGAATTAAAGGCTTGTAAAATGGGAAGAATTGCAGAAAGTTGGCTTAAATCCGGCATACCCAGACCGCCCAAATCACCCAAATTACCCAATCCGCCCAAAGTTTTCAACAAATCGTCAAGTTGCGGTCCTTGTTGGTTTTGGTTCTGTTGTTGCTTTTTTTCGGAAGTTCTTTGTTCCTTTTGGGAGGTCTCTTTGTCACCCATTCCCCCCAGAACACTTGCGGCAGTCTGTTTCAGATTTTCAATATCCTCGGGAGTAAGGGAATTTAAAATGGCATTCAAATCAAAATCAGCCATTATTCTTTCCTCCGAAAAATTTTTCAAAAATCGCTTTTGCCGCGTCACTGTTCAGCAATGCCTTGGTTTTCTCCTCATCTTGCAAAAGATTTTTTACGGCATTTGCCTGTTGTTCGCTTAAATTTTTGTTGATAAAATCATTTAATCCCTCACTTGTATTCAGATTTTCGCTGTCTTTAGCCTTTTTTACAAGCTCGTTTATGTCAATTTTGTCTTTTCTTGAATTACTCATTGAAATCCCCCGCTTAATTGTTTATAATTATTACAATATATTGAAATAAGGGGATGAATATGTATGCGCGTACTTGTACTTTCTGACTCCCATCGCAATAACATAAACTTATTCTCCGCAATAACCGAAGAACCCACCGCAGAAGTTGTCTATTTTTTAGGGGACGGAGCCAACGAATTTGAGGAGGCAAAATATATTTACGGAAAAAATCAAGCCTTCATCGGTGTCCGTGGCAACTGTGACCTGGGTTCATTTCTTCCCGAAAGAGATTTACGCACAGTATGCGGTAAAAAAATCCTTGCAACCCACGGTTATGTGCAGAATGTGAAATTCGGTTTAACGGATTTACAACTTGAAGCCGTCAGCGAACATTGTGACATCGTGCTTTTCGGTCACACCCACAATCCCGAAAACGTATATAAGGACGGAATTTACTATTTCAACCCCGGGAGCGTCAAGGACGGTTGCTACGGTGTTATTGACATAACACCCGGCGGCATAATTTGTATAAACAAAAAGTTGTCAGTTTATTGACATTTTTACGTTATACTGATAGACTAAATCTATTAAAAATAAGGAGAGATACTATGGATATCCGTCAAAGTCCGTTTATGTACTGCCTCGCGATTTTTGTTATTATTTTCGTAATAGTACAGTCCGCGTTCTTCATCAGAAAAGCTTGGAAACGAGCAAAGGAGTTGGGAATTGAAAGTTCCACCCTTAAAAACACCGTAACTTCAAGCATACTTTTCACAATTGCACCCGCAATTGCAATTCTTGCAACAGTTATTGCACTTGCAAAATCATTAGGACTTGTTCTGCCGTGGATCAGGCTTTCGGTTATAGGCAACCTCGCCTATGAATCCGCCGCAGCCGAAACAACACTCAGTCAGTTGGGCGGCAGTATCAGCCAGGCGGTTACGGATCCCACCCAATTTTCCGCCATTGCTTGGGTTATGACAATCGGCAGTTGCCTTCCCCTAATTCTTATGCCCATTCTTTGTAAAAAAATTCAGAGCAAGGTCGGCAACGCAATGAATAACTCCGACTCAAAAATCGGTAAACTTGCGGACTACATATCAGCCGCCGCTTTCATAGGTATTATTGCCGCATTCGTTGCACAGTCAATTAACGGCAAATCCTCCGACGGCACAAACGACGCCGGTTTCCTTTCAATAGCCGTTCTTATTTCATCCGTGCTTATTTACCTGCTTCTTGAACTCATTGTAAAGAAAACGGGCAAAGATAAATTTGAACCTTTCATTATGCCCCTTTCAATGTTCGGTGCAATGGGAGTTGCAGTTCTTCTCACACAAATTCTTCCTGCAAATCTTGTAGGATTCACTTGGTTTAATTAAGGAGGTGCCGATTTATGAAAAAATCTTATTATGATAAAGTTCATACATGGGGACGAGTTTGGAGCATACTTGCTCTTTTGGTTCTTTTCTCAGTACCTCTCGGCATTTCAATCTACTACGATGCTTGGCCCGAGATTACTCCGCTTCTCAAAGCACTTATAAGCCTTATTCCCATTTACTGGATTTCAGCCATTGTTGAAGTTATCACCTACACCCCCATGCTTGGTGCCGGCGGCACATACCTGAGTTTTGTTACGGGCAACATTACAAACCTGAAACTTCCCTGCGGTTTAAGTGCCATGAATGCCGCCAAAGTTAAAGCAAACTCCGAGGAGGGCGAGGTTATTTCAACTATTGCCATCGGTGTTTCCGCTATCACAACAACTATAATAATTGCAGTTGGTGTTTTGGCTTTCAGCCCCGTACTTCCGGTTCTTACAGATCCTTCATCAATTCTTTCTCCCGCTTTTGCAAGAGTTATTCCCGCCCTTTTCGGTGCGCTTCTTGCATCTTATTTGAGAAAGTTTTGGAAGATTTCCATAGTTCCCATTGTTGTGGGTTGTATAGTTCTCGCATTTGTTCCGAGTTTCGGTGTTGGAACTCTCCTTTTCGTAACAATCGTTGCAAGTATAGCAGGTGTATTTGTTATGAACAAATTCGGTATTCTCGAAAAAAAGAATAAATAATAACAACATTAAACTATAATCGGGCTATAAAAACTTCCGTTTTTATAGCCCGATATTCTTATATTTCTTTACCGAATTTATCGTAAATGCCGTTTCCTTTTGAATTATATGCTCTTACGGTATAGTAATATTTAGTTCCGCTTGCTCTTTTATTTTTATCGGTAAAAGAAAGAGAGGTTGTTTTACCGAGGTTTTCCCAACTTCCGTCCGCGGTTTTTCTGTAAATTATATAGCCTGTCGCACCGCTGACCTGGTTCCATTTAATAACCGGCTGTTTTTTACTGTTCAACGCAACACTTGTAATCTCAGGTGCATTAAGGCAGTTAATACCGATACCGTTCTCATATGAACCCTTATACTTTCCGTTGACTGCCGCAACGGTGTAATAGTATTTGGAACTTTTTTTAGCAGTTTTGTCCGTATATGAAAGAACATCTTTAACCTCGGCAATCTGCTTGTAATCACCGGATGGGGATCTTCTGTAAACCTTGTAGGAAGTTGCACCGGCAACTCGTTTCCACTTCACAACATTACCGGAGTTCCACTTAACAGATGTAAGTTCCGGTGCTTTCATATACAAACACATCTTTGTGTTGTTTCCGGAAATACTCACACTGTTACCGTTGACTGCTTCAATGTAATAGGAATAAAAATAATTATTTTCCTTTTTAACGGTATCATAGAAACTTGTTTTAGTTGTTGAACCAATCAATTTGTATTCTTCAAATGGGGATTCCCTGTAAATATTATACTTTGTTGCACCCTCAACAGCGTTCCACTTTAAATAAACGCTGTTATCAATACTTGAATATGCAGAGGATATTTTCGGCTCTGCAAGACAATAAACCGTAACACCCTCGGTGTCAAAGCTACTGTATTCCCCGTTTCTTTCAACTACAAGTGAATATGTGTATTTATTGCCCGAAGACGCGTCCGTATCAACGTATTCAAATACATCCGCACCCGAATACACAACCTGCCATTTGCCGTCGTTATCCAGTTTAAAAAGTTTATAATTCTCGGCATCCTCAACGGCTTTCCACTTTACTGTAACGATTTCACCGGTACAGGAAGCAGTGGGTTTTTGTGTAGCAAAAAGAGTCTTTTCCATTCTCTGCGATGTAAGACCCGTTGTTGTTCCGTTAGCCGCTCTAACGGTATAATAATAAGTAACGCCGTCTTTTTTAGCGGTTTTATCCACATATTTTGTAACGGAACCGTCCACCGTTGCCAAACGGGTATAACTCTTTTCCGCGGATGTTTTTCTGTAAATTTTGTACTGTTGCGCGCCTTTCACGCTCTCCCAAGAAAGCGCTATTTTGTTATCTTCAAGGGTTTCGGGGGCCTTTAAAATTTGCGGCGGAGCAAGATAAATAAGGTCAACTCCGTTTTTGTTATATTTACTGTAACAAGCTTCGTCAAAGGCTTTGACCGTATAAATGTATTTCTCTCCTCTTACAGCGGTTTTGTCCGTATATTCAAGAGTGGTCACACTTGCCAATTTCACCCAGGAGGTATCCTCCTGTTTTCTGTAAATTACGTAGGAATCCGCATACTTAACCTTATTCCATTTAATGTAGTTCCCGGAAAAAAGTGCTTCTGCTTCCGTTATCTTCGGAGTAACTTTTGCAATCTTGTTAAGCTTTATGGTAAATTGATAAATGCTGTCGTTATCAATAACAAGATCCTTACCTTTTTTAATAAAAGTATAAGTAAGCCCATAGTATGTTCCGCTTTCCAACGGAGAAAAATCAATTGTCATGTTTCCCTTGCTGTTAACCGTTGGGAAAACCCCGCTTTTGTTTATGAGTATTTTCTGCCGTGCTTCGTCCGCGTATATTGTAAGACCGAAATAAACATTTTCTTTGTAACCCTTGCTTTTAAAAGAAAACGTAAGTGTACCTTTGTCGGAATCTATTGAATATGTTTTGCACTTTGTCTTATAATCGGATTTTACAGGAACCATCAACCCGTATTTTCCGTCATAGGACTTGTACTTTGTGGCGGCAAAAGATGTCACCGACAGAGCCGAAAACATACACAACACCGCAAGAAACACTGCGGCGGATTTTTTCAAAGCCCTCATTTTATGCCCTCCTTTTGCATTTGGAAGAACTTATCACCTTTTAGGATTATCGTTTGGGTTTTGGAGTCCTTTATTTCCCCGTTCATAACCATTTCAACGGCTTTACTGAGCGGCATTTTGAGAGTGTTCACAAACTCATCATCGTCAAGATGCTGTTTTCCCTCTTTCAAATCCGTTGCAATATACATGTGAATTACCTCGTCAATAAGAGCCGGGGTAGTGTATAAATCTCCTATGTGGAAAATATTTTCGGCGGACAAACCCGTTTCTTCAGAAAGTTCACGCAGGGCGGCTTCCATAGGGTCCTCACCCTTTTCAAGTTTTCCGGCAGGAACCTCAAGTGTTACCTTATCCAAAGCGTATCTGAACTGATTAACAAAAACCACCTGTCCGTCATCCGTGTATGGTAACACGCATACCGCACCCGGATGGCGAATAACCTCACGCACGCCCTTTTTTCCGTTGGGGAGAAGGATCTCATCTTTGTAGAGATGTATGGCAACTCCGTCAAATATTTCCTCGGAAGAAAGCATTTTTTCTTCAAGTTTCATATTACCTTACCTCATGACAAATTTTCATACAGTTATACGAATACATTATACAACAAACCCTTATCACTTTCAACTATAATTTGGCAGGTATTACTTAAATTCGATTAAATCTACAAGCCAAATTATTGAAATAACAAATCAGTAGTGCTATAATTGTTTATCTGTAACAAAGTTGTTTGTTTTGAGGTGCACTATGAAAATTATCGAAAGTTTTATTTCCGGTAAAAAAAACGACCCCGAACTTTGTGAGGACGGATTGTTTATAAATGAAAATTTTATTGCCGTTATTGACGGCGTAACTTCTAAAAGTGACGCGCTTTTTAACGGCAAAACCGGTGGAAGAGCGGCAATGGAAAAAACAAAGGAATACCTGGAATCAGCCGATCCCAATTGCTCAGCTGAGAAAATTTTCAACGGTATTAACAGTGCAATAAGGTCCGTTTACAGTGACGAGCCAACCGGTGAGGCCGCTGTTTTTATGGTAATTTATAACATAAAAAAGCAAAAGATTTGGAGTTTGGGAGACTGTCAGTGCCTTATAAATAACCAATACCACACGGATGAAAAGATTTTCGATAAAATTTTGGGCGATGTGCGTGCTTTAGCTTTGGAACTTGCCCGCCTTGAAGGCACAACGGACGATGTTTTGCTACATGATGATGTCGGTCGGAAGTTTATTTTGCAACTTTTGAAAAAGCAACATTTATTGGCAAATTCGGACAGCCGTTTCGGTTATGCCGTTCTTGACGGAACACCCTTTGATTCCGGCAGAATATCACAATTTGATGTTAACCCAAACGACTGTATAGTTTTAGCCAGCGACGGCTATCCCAAAATATTTGATTCACTTGAAAAAAGCGAGGCTTGGCTTCAACATATCATAAACACCAATCCTCTGTGTGACAGAGAGTTTGTTTCCACAAAGGGTCTTGTTTTCGGAAACAGCTCCTTTGATGACAGAACTTATATCAGATTTATTGCGTAACATACTTTATAATAAAAAGGGCTGTAAAAAAACGGAAGTTTTTTTACAACCCTTTTTGGTAAAACTGTAAGCCGGGTTCTGTCGTTTAAGGCAATCATCTATCTACGCCATTTGTTGCCAAATGGCTCAAGCCACCCCTCGGGGTTGCGAAAAATCGCTGTCCGGCTGACTCCCCTGTCGGTGTTGCATCGGGTAGGGTTTACATGGCAGCAATGTCTCCATTGCCCCGGTGAGCTCTTACCTCGCCTTTCCACCCTTACCGAATAAATCGGCGGTATATCTCTGTTGCACTTTCCCTAAGGTTTCCCTCGGCTGCCGTTAGCAGTTACCCTGCCGTGTGATGCCCGGACTTTCCTCGTCTGTGAAAAATCACATCCGCGACTGCCCATTTTACCGAGGACAATTTTACAATATTTTTAATTTTTCGTCAAGCGGTAAATAATTTTGTATATTATTATTACATATTATATTAAAAAATTTCCGAAAACTATTGATACTTTTCCCATTTTCTGCAATAATAAGGTGTCGAATTATTAATTTTTTTACCGGAGTTTTCTATTATGAATTATGATTGCAACAAATTAGCCGATTTACTGTTCCCCAATGTTACGGAAACGGTGGAAGACCTTGAGAAAAAATACCCCGAAAGGCAGTTGAAAGAGGGCGCCCGTGTTACGCGTTTTGCCCCCTCCCCCACGGGTTATCTTCATATCGGTGCATTCTATACCGCCCTTATTAACATTCTTACTGCGGATGTTTCCGGAGGAAAAGCCTATTTAAGAATTGAGGATACGGACAAAAAACGTGAAATACAGGACGGTGTTTCCGCAATTATTAACGGATTCAAGGATTTCGGCATCCAATTTTCCGAGGGTGTTACGGGATTTGATTCCGAAAGCGGTGAATACGGCCCCTACACTCAAAGCAAGCGTGCGGAGATTTATCACATAGTTGCAAAACAACTTGTTAAGGACGGACTTGCCTATCCCTGTTTCTGTTCTTCGGAAGAACTGACTGAACTTCGGGCACAACAGGAAAAAGACGGTGCCTTAATCACGGGTTATTTCGGCAAATACGCAAAATGCCGTGACCTTTCTTTAGATGAAATCAAAGCAAATCTTGACGGGGGAAAAACCTATGTACTCCGCTTCCGTTCCAACGGCAGTGAGGACAAAAAAATCACCTTTGACGATATGATTCGCGGCAAAATTGAGATGCCCGAAAATGTAATTGACGAGGTTCTTTTAAAATCCGACGGTATTCCCACATACCATTTCGCCCACATTTGCGACGACCACTTTATGAGAACAACCCACGTTATCCGTGCGGAAGAGTGGATTTCATCAGTTCCCAAACACATTGCAATTTTCAAGGCTTGCGGATTTAAAGTTCCCAAATACGCCCATCTTTCACAGGTTATGAAACTTGACGAGGATGACGGCAACAAGAGAAAAATTTCCAAAAGAAAAGACCCGGAAGCCGCAGTAAGTTACTTCTTTGAAGCGGGATTCCCCAAAGAGAGTATTCTGGAATATCTTTTGACCCTCATTAACTCAAACTTTGAGGAGTGGAGAAGAGCAAATCCCAAAGAAAGCGTTTTCGCTTTCCCCTTTAATCTGAAAAAAATGAGTCCCAGCGGCTGTCTTTTTGACCTTGTAAAACTCAATGACGTCAGCAAAAATGTCATTTCCATTATGAGCGCTCAAACCGTTTACGATTATATTTCCCAATGGGCACAAAAATATGACGGCGAGTTCTACAAAGTATTTACCGCCGACCCCGAGCGTTCAAAGGCAATGGTTAACATTGACAGGGAAAGCAACAAACCCCGTAAAGATATTGCAAAATGGGGCGAGGTCAAGGAATATTTCTCATATATGTTTGACGAATATTACACCCCCGCTTTTGAACTTCCCGAAAATATACAAAAAGAGGATGCAAAAGCAATTCTCGAAAATTATCTTGCAGTTTACAGCGATAAGGATGATAAGGAACTCTGGTTCTCCAAAATCAAAGACCTTTGCGAGCCTTTGGGATTCACCCCCAATGTCAAAGAATACAAGAAAAATCCCGAACTTTACAAAGGACATGTTGGAGATGTTTCGACAGTTATTCGCCTTGCGGTAACATCAAGAAAGAATACTCCCGACCTTTGCTCGATTATGCAACTTTTGGGACAAGATAAGGTTAACGAAAGAATAAATAAAGTTTTGGAATCACTTTAAGGAGATACATTATGGAAGAAATTATTAACGAAACCGCGGGTAATTTTATCCACGATATTATTGACGAAGAATTGGCTGAGGGAGTTAACACGAGAGTTCAGACCCGTTTCCCTCCTGAGCCAAACGGCTATCTTCACATCGGTCACGCAAAGGCAATTTGCATCGACTTTACAACGGCCATGAAATACGGCGGTGTATGCAACCTCCGTCTTGACGATACAAACCCTGCAAAAGAGGATTTGGAATATGTTGAGTCCATTAAGGAAGATATTGAATGGCTTGGCTTTAAGTGGGAGAAATGCCTTTACGCTTCAAGCTATTTTGATTTCCTTTATGAATGTGCAATAAAACTCATTAAGGATGGAAAAGCCTATGTTGATGACCTTTCCGCAGAGGAAATGAGGGAATATCGCGGAACTCTTACGGAGCCCGGCAAAAACAGCCCCTACCGTGACAGAACCGTGGAAGAAAATATGGACCTTTTCAAGAGAATGACCGAGGGCGAATTCCCCGACGGTGCAAAGGTTCTCCGTGCAAAAATTGATATGGCATCACCAAATATGAATATGCGTGACCCTGCAATTTACAGAATAATGCACGTTGACCACCACCAGACCGGCAACAAATGGTGCGTTTACCCCATCTATGACTTTGCCCATCCCCTTTCCGATGCCCGTGAGGGTGTAACATATTCCCTGTGTTCTTTGGAATTTGAAAATCACAGACCCCTTTACAACTGGTTCATTGAGCAAATCGGATTTGAGGAGCCACCCAGACAGATTGAATTTGCAAGACTCAACCTTAACTACTGTATTACAAGTAAAAGAAGAAATATCCGTCTTGTTACGGACAACCTTGTCAGCGGTTGGGACGATCCCCGAATGGCTACAATCTGCGGTATGAGAAGACGGGGCTATCCCGCACAGGCAATCCGCACATTCATTGAAAAGGTTGGCGTTTCAAAGGCATACAGCGTTGTTGATTACGGTCTTCTTGAAGCATGCGTAAGGGATGAACTTAATGAAAATGCTCCCCGCGCTATGGCAGTCCTCGATCCCCTCAAAGTTGTTATCGACAACTACCCGGAAGGTCAGACCGAGGAATTAGAGGTGGAAATCCATCCCGACAAACCGGAACTCGGCAAAAGAAAAGTTACATTCGGCAGAGAAATTTTCGTTGAAAAAAGCGACTTTATGGCTGAGCCTGTAAAAAAATACTTCCGTCTTTTCCCCGGCAACGAAGTCAGACTTAAAGGTGCCTATTTCATTACCTGCAATTCTTACGAAACCGATGAAAACGGCAATGTAACTGTTCTCCATTGTTCCTATGACCCCGAAACAAAGGGCGGCAATGCTCCCGACGGCAGAAAGGTCAAGGGTACAATCCACTGGGCAGGTCCCAAAGCATTCAAAGCCGAGGTCAGACTTTATGACAGACTTTTTAACGTTGAGGATCCTGCAAGTGTTCCCGACGATGAATTTGTTGATGCAATCAATCCCGAATCCCTTATTGTGCTTAAAGACTGCCTTATTGAAGAGGGTATCAAGGATGCAAAAAACCTTGATTCATTCCAGTTTATGAGGAACGGTTATTTCTGCGTTGACAAGGACTCCACGGCAGAAACCCCCGTTTTCAACAGAACCGTTCAGCTTAACTCTTCTTGGAAAAAATAATTCCGAAAGGATGAAAAATAATGAAATATGTATATAAAATCGTTGCTGCTTTAGGTGCGTTGGCAGTGATACCGATAATGTTTTTTTCAAAACTTTTCTATTATAAAATCACTTCTGTGGCTTTGGATGCCATTATGCTCATTTTAAAACTTACAAACAGCAGTGCTTTGGATGAACTTCTTGCCCAAACAGGAGGCAAAGCCATTGAAGCTATCGGCGATTCGATGTCATTTTACGATGTTTTTCAAACCACATCTTCTTTAAGCGGTCTGCTTAGTCAATCCGGCTCGGATTCTTCCGCTTTTGATGCAATAAAAGCACCTTTAATTGTTTTTGCAGTTGTTACGATACTTATTGTACTGTGTGCCGTTGTTACAGCCGTTTTTGCAATAGTTTTTAAAAATAATCGTAAAGTTATCTATTCATCAATTACAGGAATCGGACTTTCTTTAATCCTCAAGGAGTCCTTTGAGGCAATTGCCGCCCCCGTACTTGAAGGAACAGTAAGCCTTTCCACCTTAACGGGAAGTGTTTGGGGAGATTTAATCGGAAATGTTGAAGAGTTTTTCCTCACCAACAACTTTTGGTTTATTCCCGCTGTGTTTGGTGCAGTAATTCTTTGGACGGTGCTTTATAACTATACACTCCCCGATGACGAAAAAAGAGAAAGAAAACTTATGCTCGGAGAGGCGGATGACCAATGATTTACGACAAAGTTGAAAACATGGGTTTGTATTTTGACAAACGCCCCGGCTTTCAAAAGGTTGAGGAAGTGTTCAAAGAATTCTGCAAAGCACCCTTTGAAAGCGGCAAAATCGAGATGGACGGGGAAAATGCCTGGTGTAATGTTTGCAAATACACTATAAACCCCGACAGTCCCTTGAAATACGAATCCCACAGAGAATATGCCGATGTCCAGGTAATGTTCGACGGTGAGGAAAATATCGGTTGGGCAAATTTCTCGGAATGTACTATTACCGAGGATTTCAAAGAGGGCGGGGACATTGCCTTTATGGATGCCCCGAGCGGTCAGCTTCTGGCATTGAGAAAGGGCTATTTTATGGTGTTCTTCCCCCAGGATGCCCACGCACCCTGCCGAAAGAGTGAAAATTCCGATTTTGCTCACAAATTAGTGTTTAAGATAAAATTATAAAAGATTCAATCCCCTAAGAACTTCAAAAAATTCTTAGGGGATTGTTATTAGTTATGAGGTAAACTTATTACAAGATTAAATACTCCATTTTCATATTTCACAAGCATATCGCCTTTATGCTTATCAACTGTTCTTTTGATACTTTTAAGACCAAGACCGTGATTTTCACTGTCCTTTTTCCTTGAAATATATGCCCCTGCTCTGCGCTTTGGCGCTTCAACTGACGGATTCTTAATGGAGATAATCATTTCCTCGTCATTATCTTCAATTTTTGTATCAATGTATCTGTCGCTTCGTTTTTCAAATTTCACACAAGCCTCAACTGCATTATCAAGGGCATTACTGAGAATTGTGCAAATATCCATTGCAGGAATTTTTGTGCTTTCAAGGGGAGTTATATCAAACTGTGTTGAAATACCGTTTTTCTGTGCATAAAGGAGTTTTTCATTGAGCACCGCATCAACTGCAGAATTTTTGCTCATTGAAACATAGGTTGCTTCCTCAACTGCATCTGTCATTTTTTCAAGATACTCTAAAAGCTCCTCTTTTGTTCCGTTTTCTGCCACACCTTTAAGAACAAAAATATGATTTTTAAGGTCGTGACGGAGTTCTCTTGTTCGGTTATAGCTTTCTTCAATACGCTTAAAGGATTCTTTTTCAAGGCGCATTTGCGTATTTAAAAGGTCAGCATTTCGTCTTATTTCAAGTTGGTTTTGTAGCTTTGAAAACAGTGTGAAAACAAGAACATTAATGAAAACAAGACCCACAGTTGAAATAATAATATAAATATTAATCTCTTCCCCAGGGGCTAATAAATCTATGTAATACTGGTAAACAGTAAGAGTACCAAGGGTTGTTACAGGCACTGTTAAAAGAAGAAGCCAATATCTTATAGGAACGGCTTTATTCTTTGATTTTGTGAACATACCAACAAGAATGATTATAATAAGCATAAAGATGTTGGGCAGTTCAATTGAAAGTATTCTGTAGAAGAAGCTATCCATATCAAGATATGGAATTCTCTCAAAAACTTCATCTATAAACAGTGAAAATGCAAAATAGGAAAGGAGCTTTGAAAGGGCAACAAAAAGAGAATAAATTACAAGGAAAAGCCCTTTTAATCTCTTTTTTCCATCATAAATTATAAATGCAACAGCAAAAATCAGAAGCAGTTGCACACCGGTTTTAATATTACCGCTTTGCCCTGTTTCCTGAAGCGCAAGAAGCACACCCGAGCTTACAACAAATGCCGTCCATTTGGGGATTTTGCTTTTATATTTTTCATCAAAAAAGGCATTCATCAGAAGAAACGCAAAAAGCATTTCAAGGGTTGATGAAAACAGCCTTATGAGATAGAACAAGGTTGTTTCAATAAATTCAAGCATATTTTATCACCTTTTTGACCAAAGATATGCGTTTTTAACAGCAGATGTCTTGCTTTTGCTTACAGGAAGAACATCACCATTTTTAAGTTCAACGCAATCCTTCTGAACACTTTTAATTTTTCGGGCATTAACGTAATAGCTCTGGTGAGTTCTTATAAAATCCTTGCCGTCAAGGTATTTTTCCACTTCATCCAATTTGCCATAAAAAGAATATTCATCATTTTTGGTGTGAACAATAAGAATTCTTTTGTTGCTTTCAAAATATAAAATATCATTGAGTGGAATATTCTTAACTGCTGATGCAGTTTTCACTGTATAAAAACTATCGTCAGCTTTTGAAAGTTCCCCGAGACATTCACCGAAAATCCTGTCAAAGGCATTAACAAGGTCGGTTTTGAGAATATATCTGAAAGCCTTTACCTCATATCCTGAGAACACATATTCTGCAGAGGAGGTAACAAAAACGATAAGAGCCTCAACACCAAAATCACGAAGCTGCTTTGCACAGTCAACTCCATTAACCGTTTTCATTTTTATATCCAAGAAAATTATATCAAAGGTTGACGGATTTTCTTTGCAATACTCAATCAGAGGTGTTCCGTCATAAAACACCTCTAACTCAGCCTCTTCATCAGCTTTTGCCAGATAATCCCTTGTTCTTTTTTCTATGTAATCGCAAACATTTTTCTCATCATCGCATATTGCAATTTTAAGCATATTCCCACCTCGGAATTTGTACTAAAATTAATATAGCATATTTATTCTGTTATTGCTACTGATTTCTTATGTTTTATCTTTTTATATAGTATAAGTGATATTATAATTGCTACAACTAAAAACACGATTATAGTGCTATCTTCTATAAAAGCATCCTTATAAACCCAATAGAAAGATTTCACTCCATTAAAAACCTCAAACGCCATTCTTCCGAAAGGATACAAAACCCAACCAATTGTAAAAGCAAATATCCATGTTAAAATGTTGCCATCGTCGCTGAATAGCATTGAGAACGCGCTTGATAATACCGGTAACGCTGTGGCTGTTAAAGCCGACACATACATTACTTCTAATGATTTTCTTTTACTGATAACAGTAATAATAATCAATAATGCAGGAATGAGTATTACAACAGCCATTGACACTTTACAAGAGGAAATCAAATTTCCTGTATCTATTAACCACATATCTACTGTATAAGTGTTAACTAAAGCTCCAATCCCCCACAACAACATTATACTGAAAAAGCCTATTATGAATTGAATAACCGGATTAAGTTTTTTCATAACCAACATCCCCTTTCTTTATCTACATCATAGCAAAACTAAATAAAAACTGCTCGAAATGTAAATTTCGGGCAGTTTTTTGTAATTTTTGGTATTATTTTATCTTTTCACTCTTGCATTTCCTTTCCATATATCCCAGATTTGCTCCTCGTCACCGGGTTGGGCATAGTCCGTAAGAAAAGTTGACGCAAGTACACCGCTTGCCCAGGCAAACTGCATTTGTTTCTCCGGTGTATAGCCCTTTAAAATTCCATAGAGCAATCCCCCCACAAAGCCGTCGCCACCGCCGATGCGGTCGATTACGGCAATTTCCTTGGGTTCAACGGATTCCCACACATCCCCGTTTAGCATCACCGAACCCCACATGTGCCTGTTAGCGTGTTTAACCTCCCGAAGATTTGTGGCAAAAACCGTGGTTTTCGGGAATTCTTCTTTCACCTGTAGTACTGTTTCCTTGAATTTTTCAATGGGGGTCATTTCCTCTTTACCCGGGACGGAGTCAAACTGTATTCCGAGACACAGGGTGTAATCCGATTCATTTCCGATTATTATGTCCGAAATATCTGCAATTTCCCTAAAAACTTCCCTTAACTCCTTTTCCCTGTTCTCCCAAAAGGATGCCCGATAATTAAAGTCAAAGGAAATGACGGTTCCGTATTTTTTGGCGGTTCTTGCAAGTTCCAGACAGAACTGCCCCGTTTCTTTTGAAAGGGCGCAAATAAGCCCTGTCAGGTGGAGAATCCCAACACCCTCCTCACCGAAAAGTTTTTCCAAATCAAAATCCTTAACATTGAGAGTTTTCCCCACTTCTCCCGCTCTGTCATTGTGTACCCGAGGGCCTCTGAGACCGAATCCGCTGTCGGCAATATTGAACTGATGGCGGTAGCCCCAAGGTCCTCCCTGTTCCACATCCCTGCCCTCAAATTCCATATTCCTCGACCGAAGATTTGATTTTATAAAATCCGCTATGGGACTGTTTTTTACAAAGGTTGTCAGCACCTTTACGGGAAGACCCAAATATGATGGAATTGAAGCAACATTTGTTTCCGCAGAGGTTGCCTGCATATAAAACACGTTGGATGAAAATACGGTTTGTCTGTCGGGGGGCAGAAGCCGAACTCCCATACTTGTGGGAACAACAAGAGCATATTTATAATCTTTTTTTATATTCAGCATTTATTACACCTTTTTACGCGTTATAGGTTGTTGAAGCGGTGTTTCCGCCCGACCCCGACCAATTTGTATGAAAGTATTTGCCTTTGGGAAAATCCGTTCTTTCGTAGGTGTGCGCCCCGAAAAAATCCCTTTGTGCCTGTAAAAGATTTGCAGGAAGTTTTTCCGAGCGATAGCCGTCAAAATAGGTTAATGCCGCGGAAAACGAGGGAATATACACTCCGTTGAGCATACTTACCGCACAGATTTTTCGCAAACTCTCCATACCCGACAGAATTTCATTTTTAAAATAGCCGTCCAAAAGCAAATTGCTTAAATTCCCATTTTTGTCAAAAGCCTCTTTGATTTTATCCAAAAACACACTTCTGATAATGCATCCGCCCCGCCACATAAGTGCCACTGCGCCGAAATTCAAATTCCAATTATATCTTTCGGAGGCGGCTTTCATTAAGGCAAAACCCTGGGCATAGGAAATTATCTTTGCACAGTAAAGGGCATCCTGCAACCTGTCGGTATATTCGTCCTGTTTTCCCTTGAAATCAACAAAGGGGCCTGTCAGAGTTTTTGAGGCTTCAAGTCTTTCCTCTTTCATAGCGCTGAGGCAACGGGCAAAAACCGCCTCGGTTATAAGGGTGAGGGGAACACCCTCGTCAAGAGCGGCAATACCCGTCCATTTTCCCGTTCCCTTTTGCCCCGCGGTGTCAAGAATTTTTTCAACAAGGGGGGAGCCGTCCTCATCCTTAACAGTAAAAATTTTGCTTGTGATTTCAATAAGATAACTGTTGAGTTTTCCCTCATTCCATTGGCTGAAAACCCTGTGCATATCCTCCGCAGAATACTCCAGAATCACTTTCATAAACTGATAACTTTCACAAATCAGTTCCATATCGCCGTATTCGATTCCGTTATGCACCATTTTGACAAAATGCCCTGCGCCACCGTCACCGACCCAATCGCAACAAGGTGTGCCGTCCTCCGTTTTGGCACATATTGCCTGAAAAATCGGCCTTACCGTTTCCCAAGCCGCCCTTGACCCTCCGGGCATCATTGAGGGGCCCTTTAAAGCCCCCTCCTCTCCACCGGAAATTCCCGTACCCATATAGAGAAGCCCTTTGCTTTCAACATATTTTGTTCGTCTTTGTGTGTCTTTGAAATTTGAATTTCCGCCGTCAATGATAATGTCCCCTTTTTCAAGCAGGGGTATGAGTTTTTCGATTATTTCATCCACAGGCGAACCGGCTTTTATCATCATCATTATTTTTCTCGGCTTTTCCGTCGCCCCCACCAATTCTTCCAATGTGTGCGTACCTATAAAGTTTTTGTTTTTCCCCCTGCCGCCTATGAATTGGTCAACCTTTTGAATTTCTCTGTTAAAAAGGGCAACGGTAAACCCGTGGCTTTCCATATTCATTGCAAGGTTTTCACCCATAACCGCAAGTCCGATGAGTCCTATATCTGCTTTTTTCATACATTTCTCCTTTTGAATATTATACAGTCCAAAGCCCCAAGGCAGGGTTGCTTATATAGTAGATTTCTTCGCCGTCAACGGTGTTATACCCGTCTTTCAGAACTTCGGGGTTGTATTTTTTAACGGCTTTTTCATATGGCATATATTTAAATCCCACGGACTCGATTTCATCCCCGGACAGATACTTTGTGCAATAGGTTACGGAAAATTTTCCGTCGGAGGAACCGTGAATCAAATGTGCCGCAACGGACAGATTGTTTTTTAATTCCTCCTCGGTTTTAACAAGTTCCAGAACCCTTTTTCTGCCCACATAGCCGTATTTTCTGATAAGTCGGTCATTTTCCTTGTCCTCACCGAATTTTTTTACTCCGGGAGCAAGCACAATAAGTTCTCCACCCTCCGCCATTGCCATTCGGGTGCGGTAAACGGATTTGTTTCCGAGCCAGGTACTTCTGAACTCCCGTGGGTCAAGATAGACCACCGCTTTCTTAATGGGGCTTCTCAACTTTGTCATATTCTTTTCCTGACTTTTTTCTACGGACTGTTCAAAAAGTTCCCTGCTTCTTCCGATATATATTCCGTGGAGAAGTGTTTCATCCTTTTCGTTGGTGGTTGTAACCGTCAACACATACATAATGGGCAAATCCTGAATGAAGTTTTCTTCCGCATAGTCAAGAACCTTTCTCACGGGAGAAAAATCCCTGCCCATAATCCTTTCAAGGCCGTAAAACGCCCCCAACATGTGGGAGGAATTTATCATACTGCTTCCCCCGCAGCCCACAAAAATATTTTTGGAGTAATTCGCCATGCCCACAACCTCGTGGGGTACAACCTGACCCACGGAAATTATAAGGTCATAGGATTTGTCCAAAAGCCTTTTATTAAGTTCAACGTCTATTTTTGTATCAACAAGACCCTCGGAAACATTTTTCACAAATTCCGCAGGAACTTCTCCGATTTTCACAACATCCTCCCGCCAGTTGTGAACAATCAATTTTTCGTGGGGAATATCTTCACCGAAAAAGGCTCTGCACTCCTCTTTTGTGACTGGGTTGTGGGTGCCGAGAGCCGGCATAATATCAACAACACACCGGTCTTTCAAAAGGTTGTAATACATATTTGTAATTTTTCCCGCACCCGAGTACATTCGGGTATAGTCCGGGGGCAGAATCAGTACCTTGTTAAGTTTCTTTCCCTCAACGGATTTCTTTATGATTTCAAAAAGTCTTTTGTCGTCAATTACCGAGCCGCTTTCAATAAACAAAACGTCACCTCTTGCAATACTTTGCTAAATATTGTTATTGATTATATTTTTAGGCTTTTCATTGAAATTATTACTGTTTTGTGATAAGATATTACAGAAAAATTTTTCGGAGGCGATTTTATGAAAAAATTCATGGACAAAGATTTCCTTCTTTCTACTGAAACAGCAAAAAAACTTTATGCCGCTTGTGAAAATACCCCTATTTTCGACTGGCATTGTCATCTTCAGCCAAAAGAAATTTACGAAAACAAAACACCGGAAGATATTGCGTATCTCTGGCTTGCGGGTGACCACTACAAATGGCGCGGTATGCGTTCCTGCGGTATAAGCGAGGAATATATTACAGGCGACAAATCTCCATACGAAAAATTCAAGGCATGGGCAACCGCTCTCCCCAACCTTATAGGTAATCCCCTTTATCATTGGACCCACCTTGAGTTACAGAGATATTTTGATATTTACGAGCCCCTTTCCCCCGCAACCTGCGATGAAATCTGGGAAAAGGCAAATGCAAAAATCAAAGCCGGGGGCTTTACTCCCCGTGAACTTATTGAAAAGAGCAATGTAAACTATGTTTGCACAACGGACGATGCGGCGGACACCCTGGAATATCACAAACTCCTTGCGGAAGACAAAACTTTCAAATGCAAGGTTCTCCCCGCATTCCGTCCCGATAAAGCCCTCGGAATCGAACTCGACGGCTACAACGAATGGGTAAAAGCCCTTGAAAATGTAATGGGAAAATCCGTTACATCTTTCACGGAACTTAAAGCCGCTCTTTTGTCAAGAATTGAATTCTTTGCAGAAATGGGATGCAGGGCTTCCGACCACGCATTCACCTATGTTCCCTACAACAGAGCATCCGAAGATGAATTGAATGTTATATTCAAAAAACGCATTTCGGGAGAAACTCTTTCAACGGAAGAAACCGACAAATACAAAACCGAACTTATGCTCTTCCTTGCAAATGAATACGCACGTCTGGGCTGGGGTATGGAAGTTCATATCGGTGCTTTGAGAAACAACAACAGCGCTATGTTCAAAAAACTGGGTCCCGACACGGGCTACGATTCCGTTGCGGACTATGAAATTGCAGTTAACCTGTCAAAACTTCTCAACGCAATGAATACGGAATACAAACTCCCCAAAACCGTACTCTTTACCCTTAACCCCAAGGACAACTATGTTCTCGGCACAATGCTGGGCAACTTCCAGAGCGATGAAGCAGAGTCCAAAATCCAGTTCGGCTCCGCATGGTGGTTCAACGATAACTACGACGGTATGAGAACACAGATGCAGACACTTATGAATTTGGGTGTTATCTCAAAATTTGTGGGTATGATTACCGACTCAAGAAGTTTCCTCTCCTACCCTCGTCACGAATATTTCCGCAGAATTCTCTGCGAACTTTTGGGCGACCTTGTGGAAGAGGGCAAATACCCCGACGACATTGAATTCCTTTCAAAAGTTGTTCAGGACATCTCCTACAACAATGCAATCAAATATTTCGGTGTTGAATAAAAATAATTTGTTTATAGTTCAACTTAAAACAGCATAAAAAAAGTTAAAGCAGTCCCCGCTTCTCTACGTACAGAGAAGTGGGGACTGCTGTTGAAGACTAACCCTAATTTTAATACAAATGCACCCCTTTTGAGCCAAGAGGGTGCAAAGTCATTTCAGGGGGTGCATTTTTGACTTAGGGGTGCAGTTACTGAAAATAAACATGATAATCGCCATTCGCCTTGTTGTCTATATCCTCTTTAGTGGTGAAGGAAATCATGGCTTTTCTATAAGTTAGCGAATGCAAAATATTTTGTTGTTGTTCTTCTGTTCCGCCGCGAAAGGTAATGTTAGGAGTACCCATATTTGTAATTTCAAATGCTTCTTGCGGATAACCAAGATCCATCAAATTATGGATTGTCGCTTTTTCCAGTTCATCGCAATAGCCGGATGATTTTGCAATTTCTAATTCAGCATCAGTCTTAAACAGATACCAAACCACAAGATACTGTGGTGCAATATCAAATGCACCGTAGAAGAAATGCTCATATATTTTTGGGGTTCTGTCAGTAAAATCCGAAACTGTTTTTTTGACAGCCTTTTTTATAATACGATTTCGTTTAGAGAAGAACACAATAATCACCGCCTTTTTACCATTATACCACAAAAAGAAAATAACCGCAATTTGTATCAAATTTACGGTTATTTTTTGGTGGACCCAAGGAGATTCGAACTCCCGACCTTTCGGATGCGAACCGAACACTCTCCCAGCTGAGCTATGGGCCCTTATTTCAACTCTATGATTATATCACACTTTTCCTGAATTTTAAAGTACTTAAAGTATTTTTCTTCCAAGGGAATCCATTTATTTTTAAAATTCTCTGCCTCGGCTTTGCCGTTTCGGTTGATAATTCTCTCCATTTGGACTTTTGGGGAGACCGTAAGAAAAATGTGCAAATCATAAAAATCGAAAAGTTCGGGATGACAGGAATAACTACCCTCGGTTATAACAACATTTTTCGGTGGGATTTTTACGGGTTCTTTTATTCTCTTTGTTCCGCAGTCATACACACCGTAAAAAACGGTTTCGCCCTTGGCGGCAGGCTCAAGAACCTCTTTCAAAAAGCGTTCTCTGTCAACATTTCCGCCGGGTTCTTCATATCTTTCTGCCGTTCTTTTTTCAGGGGGCAGATAAAAATCGTCCATACAAAAAAGGTTGCAGTCAAATTCTTCCGTGAGAAGTTTTGCAAAGGTGCTTTTTCCCGAACCGCATCTGCCGTCAACGGCAACTCTGACGCTGCCCTTTTCTTTTAATATGCCGCTCATTCTTTCCGCAGCAATTTCTGCTGCGGATTTTAAATTATCGGTTACTGAACTTAACATTTTAATTTCCTTTAATTCTCTGACAAAGACTCTTTTTTATTATTTTTAAAACTTACAAAATGGGTTTTGTCAAGTGCCAGCATAATTGCGGGAATCAAAATAAGCTGGGCGATTATTCCCGGGACGGCATTTATAAATGCTCCCGATAAAAATGCCGAAAATGTAAATCCGTCGGCACCCAAGCCAAGAAGCACCGTCATTGCAACACCCCAGACAACTCTGCCCAAAATCATTGCCGAAACAAGACAGCGGTACAGAGATTTTAAGCATTGCCATTTTGCGTGGGAGAACAGGAATCCCACAAAGAATCCGTAAGCCGCAAGTTCAAATGCCATTGCTATTGCGTTAGGGTACATTACGGGCATAGTGAATAATACGGAACGCAGGAGGGGCATAATGAATCCCACCGCCAAGCCGTATTGCCAACCGCAAATAAGTCCGCACAGAATTACGGGGAAATGCATGGGCAAAAGCATACTGCCGATTTGCTGAATCTGTCCCGTCAAAAACGGCAGAACAAGACCGACTGCAAGTAGCATTGCCGAAATTACGATTTTTTTCAGTTCATTCTTTTTCATTGCAAACACCTCTAAAAGACAATTTTATTTTTTGATAAACAATACCCTCGCGTTCGTGAGTATATGTAATATGAAGGGTATTTCCCGCCGCGGTAATTGCGGGATAACTGAATTCGTGGTCGCCGGTTGTTTCTTCACATTTGAAAAACTCCTTGAATGTGTCGCCGCCGTCCGCGGAATACATAAGCACAAGGGGCGCTCTGTCCCCCCAATTTTCCGATATGGGATTCATTATAAGTACCAAAATGCCGTTTTCAAGCATTACAAGGTCAATGCCGCTGTTGGGGTTGGGCATTGCCGTTTCGTAAGCCTTACACCATGTTTTGCCGCCGTCCTTACTGTCACTGCGGTAAATATAACCGCTGTTTGTACGCACAAGCATGTGGACGCCCTTTTCATTTTCCCAAAGAGTGGGCTGAATCATATTAACTGTTTTCAGATTCTTTTTGGGTCTTAAAACAAAATTCGAGTGTTCAAAAGAAAGCCCGTCATCCTTTGAAATATCAACAAAGCATTTCCAACTCCCCCTCAAAGATTCCTTTGATGCAGGGGCAATAACTGTGCCGTCTTTCAATCGGATTGCCTTGTTTTTAACGGGGCCCCTGCCACCGTCCTTATCACCGGGAACAAGGACTTTCGGCTCCGAAAAACTTTTTCCCCCATCCTTTGAAATACAGTAATATGTTACCCACTTGGGAATGGGTTTTCCGTATTTAAAGTATAAAATTATTTCTCCGTTTTCCCTTAAAAACAGGACGGGATTCCAATGGGGCAGGCTCTCACCTTTAACCGCAATACTGTAAGGTTCTGCCCACTTTCCGTTTTCACGGACGCTCACCCATATTTTAACGTCATCATTGCCCTCTTTTGTTCCCCCGAACCAAGCCGCAACAACATTCCCGTCCGGCAGGGGTAAAACCGTTGATGCGTGGCAACTGTCGGTTACCGTTTTGGGTGGGTAAATAAATTCATTTACTGTTCTTTTTGCTTCAATTTTCATCCTTATCATCCGTTTCTTCATCCATATAGTCAAAGGCATTCCAGTCCTTTTCTTCCTCTTTCGGTTTTTCATCAAAACCTATATTCATCACTATTTTTTCATTATCTCGTATAATTTTGCTCTTTAAAGGTGCTTGCTTTTCAACAACATACGCTTGTCCTCCATACAAATCTGCCGTGTTTCTGATAAATGACGGAAATCCTTCCTCTTTTGATAAAGCTTTATATATGGGCCTATTGATAATGCACATAATACAAGCTCGCCAGACTCTGTAGGAGCAAACCAAGAAGCCGATTGCAAGTCCTGCTGACATAAAATTATTCATAACAGAAACAAGATAAAATGCTACAACAACAAAAATTCCGTAGGGTGCAAAAGCTTTACTCATTTTAAGATAATTAAAGAACATAATGTAAAGAGGTACAAAAGCATACAAAAAGAATCCACTGAAGCTGCCAAAACCTGCTCCCATAATGCTTACCAGCATTAAAAACAATGGTGTAAAAAAATCCTTTTCCGCTTCTTTAATATAGTGGTTCCACTGATACATAAGTTTCTTCTTTTCTTCAAACGATGAAGACGGAATATCATTATGCAAAAATTTAATTTCCTTACCTAATATAGTAAATCCATATTTATACTCTATGTTTTGTTCAATTCTTACTCGTTCCTGTAAATCAGATTTCTCACAGTTCTGCTCAACCCATTTTTTCTTGCCTGAAACCTTTATATCCTGTTCTCTGCGGAATTTTTCTGAACGAATATCATCCTGAGTATTAAAGGGATTATATGAAACCTGTACATTATCCGAGTTGGTTTTTTCCTTAATATGCATTTTGTCGCCAAAAATATCCGCAGTATTGGCGATAAAATTAGGAAATCCCTTGCATTTTTTCAACTCTTTAAAAACAGAACTATAATTATAAATACATCTGTAACTGTAAAAAACAGGTATGATTTGAACTATAAACACTACTGCAAAACAACAGATTTCAATTATCTTTTCCCTGTTTAACCCAAATGATAACCATGAGCATGTGACAAGCAAGCCCATAATTATTGACATATAGGCAGAAAAATGCCATTTTTTACAGAACATTGCCCCCAAAAGAAACAAAGCACCACTTCCGATGAATATAAAATAAAAGTCGTTGTGGAAAAACTTCATAGAAATGGTTGCAAGAACTGATACAAGTGCCGCTATCAAAGAAAACTTTGAGGCGTTATCACTCGTTGTACGCCAATCTGCAATCATATCTCTTTTTTGATGTATATCGGCAACGGGAACATACATTGTTTCCATACTGAGCTTCATAAACAAGCCCCCTTTTTATTAATAGCCTTTACCTTCCTCGTTTTTGGCTATGGATACAATTCTGCTGGTGCCCAATCTTTCGGCACCGAGGGAGAGGAACTTTTCCGCATCAGCAAGGGAACCGATTCCTCCCGCGGCTTTCATTTTAACATTTTCACCGATATTCTTTGAAAAGAGTTCAATATCGGAGAATGTTGCTCCCCCTGTGGAAAAGCCCGTTGATGTTTTAATGTAATCCGCTCCCGCCTCTGTTACAATTTGGCACATTTTGATTTTTTCATCATCGGTCAAAAGACAGGTTTCAATTATAACTTTAAGAATTTTTCCGTTACAGGCATTTTTGATTTCCTTGATTTCATTTGAAATCAGGTCATATCTTTTATCTTTGAGCCAACCGATATTTATAACCATATCAATTTCGTCCGCACCGTTTTTTACTGCGTCCGCAGTTTCAAAAACCTTGCAGGCGGTTGTGTTGTAGCCGTTGGGAAAGCCTATAACCGTACAAATTGAAAGTTTGCCCCCGCAGTAATCCGCACATTCCTTTACAAAACTCGGGGGAATACATACGCTTGCCGTACCGAATTTCATACCGTCATCACATATTGATTTTATTTGCTCCCAAGTTGACTGTTGCTTTAAAAGTGTATGATCAACATGGGAAAGAATCTCTTTAAGTTCCATTGCTAAACCGCCTTTTTCTTTATTCTGTCTTAATTGTAGCATTTTTACATAAAAAGGTAAACAGTATTTCTAAAATATCATAGTATTTAATGATTGATTTAATAAATTTATTGTGGTATCATTTACAATGTGTTTATATGTCAATTATTATTAACAGCAGTCAGGTGATATTTTTGAAAAATTTACTTGTTATTTTCGGCGGTTGCTCCAGCGAATATGAGGTTTCTCTGCGCTCTGCCGCTTCGGTTTTGAGAAATGTTGACCGAAACAAATACAATGTTCTCACCCTCGGCATTACAAAGGACGGACAATGGTATTTCTATTCGGGGGACATTGACTCCATTGAAAACGACAGTTGGTTCAGGGACGAGGACACAACCCCCGCAATTATTTCCCCCGATAAGAAAGATAAAGCACTTATAATCCTCAATGATATGGGGGCTTACGAAAGAATCGGTATTGATGTTATTTTCCCCGTACTCCACGGCAAAAACGGCGAGGACGGAACAATCCAGGGTATATTTGAACTTGCGGGAATCCCCTATGTGGGATGCACACCCCTTGCAAGCGGTGTGTGTATGGACAAGGCATTTACAAATACCCTTGCGGATGCCGCAGGAATCAACGGTGCAAAATGGGTGGCATTCACCGAAACGGATTACAAGGACGGCAGAGTTAATTTCGCCGCTATTGAGCAGAGATTGGGTTATCCCATTTTTGTTAAACCCGCCAACGCAGGGTCTTCCGTGGGTATTTCAAAAGCACACAACCATCTTGAACTTTTAAACGCTCTTGACATTGCCTTTTCCCACGACTACAAAGTAGTTCTTGAGGAAACCCTTGTGGGCAGGGAGATTGAATGTGCTGTTATGGGTAACGATAAACCCGTTGCCTCCTGCATCGGTGAAATTTTACCTACAGCGGAATTCTATGATTATGAAGCAAAGTACATAGACAACTCAACAGGTCTTGCAATCCCCGCGGATTTACCCCACGAGGTTAGCGAAAAGGTTCGTCAGGCGGCGGTTAACGCTTATCGCACAATGGGTTGCACGGGACTTTCCCGCGTTGACTTTTTCCTGGCGGAGGACGGAACAATTTATCTTAACGAAATCAACACCCTCCCCGGCTTCACTTCAATTTCAATGTTCCCGAAACTCTTCGGTCAGGTGGGAGTTGCTTACGGCGACCTTATTGACCGCCTTATTGAGTATGCCGAGGAACGCATGAAATGAAAAAGGTTGAAATAACTTTTTTGGGAGAACAACGGCTTGACGGGGAAAAAGACAACTGTCTGCTGAAAGCTGTGGGAACTCTCCGTAAAACCGACAGTGGCTTTGTTTTGAAATATACGGAGCCGGACTCGGAAATGGGAAACAGTAAGTCCATTATTGAAATTCTCCGAAACAACTGCGTTGAACTTAAAAGAACGGGGCTATATGAAACTGTTTTTAAGATAGAAGAAAATAAATCCCACTCCTGTTCATACAAAACACCTTTCGGAGAAACGGAAATGCAAATAGCCGCAAAAAAGGTTGTTGCAGACATTGACGAAAACGGCGGAAGAATTGAACTCTTTTACAGTATAGAGAGCAATGCTCAAACACTGGGTGAAAACGCCCTTATAATGGAAGTTAAAGTCACAGATTAAGGAGATATATAATGTCAAAGTTAGTTAAAATGGCGGAAGAACAGATTATTTCTTCTGTTACGGCGGCAATAAAAAACAATATTGCGGACGGCACTTTTATTGAAACGGAAATTCCCGATTTCAAAACGGAAGTTCCCGCGGACAGAAAAAACGGTGATTATTCCGCAAACGGCGCGTTCCTGCTTTCAAAAGCTCTGCGTATGCCCCCGAGAAAAATTGCCGAACATATTCTTGAAAAAATCAATCTTGAAAATACCTTTTTCAAATCCTGTGAGGTTGCAGGTCCCGGATTCATCAATTTCTATTTAAAGCCCGATTTCTATGGGGATATTCTTCTTGACATAGACGCTTGCGGCGATGAATACGGCAGAAGCGATTTCGGCAAGGGAAAAAAAATCAATGTTGAATTTGTTTCCGCCAACCCCACCGGCCCCATGCACATGGGCAATGCCCGTGGCGGTGCTCTCGGCGACTGCCTTGCGGCAGTTCTTGACCGGGCGGGCTATGATGTTTCAAGGGAGTTCTACGTTAATGACGCAGGTAATCAGATTGATAAATTCGGTCTGTCCCTTTCGGTGCGTTACCAACAAATCCTCAAGGGCGAGGATTTTATCGAACTTCCCGAGGACAGTTACCACGGTGACGATATAAGAGTTCTTGCTCAAAGTTATATTGACGAAAAGGGCGACAATCTCCTTGACCTCTCCGAAGAAGACAGAAGAAAAACACTTGTTGAATTTGCACTTCCCAAAAACCTTGCAACAATGAAAGCCGCTATGGCAAAATACAGAATTGATTACGATACCTGGTTCTCCGAACTTTCTCTCCATAATGGCGGCGAACTTCAGGAAACTATTGAAATCCTCAAAAAGAACGGCTACACCTACGAAAAAGACGGTGCTTTGTGGTATAAAAATATTGAGGTTCAGACTGAAATTCTCAAAAGAGAGGGCAAATCCCAGGAAGATATTGATAAACTTGAACTCAAAGACGATGTTCTTGTCCGTCAGAACGGCAACCCCACGTATTTTGCCGCCGATATCGCCTACCACAGAAACAAGTTGGAAAAACGCGGATTTGATACCGCCATTGACGTTTGGGGCGCGGACCACCACGGTCACGTTGCCCGTATGAAAGGTGCAATGGAAGCCGTAGGCATTGACGGAAGCCGGTTGGATGTTGTTCTTATGCAACTTGTTAACCTTATGAAAGACGGCAAGCCCGTGAAAATGTCAAAGAGAACGGGTAAAGCAATTACCCTTGTTGACCTTCTTGACGAAGTTCCCATTGACGCAGTACGTTTCCTTTTCAATATGAGGGAAGCGGGTTCTGCAATGGACTTCGATTTGGATCTTGCAGTTGAACAGTCAAATCAGAACCCCGTTTATTACTGCCAATATGCCCACGCAAGAATTTGCAGTATTTTGAGAAAACTCCAAAATGAGGGTGTGAAAATAAGAAAGCCCGAAAAGGCGGAACTCACCCTCCTTACAAGTGACGAGGAAACAGACCTTATTTCCCACCTTGCTTCACTTACAAATGTTATTGTTTTTGCCGCCAACTCCTATGACCCGGCAAAAATTACCCACTATGCAACGGAACTTGCAACAAAATTCCACCGTTTCTATAACGCACAGAGAGTTATGGTTGATGACGAATCACTTATGCAGGCAAGAATTTTCCTTTGCATCTGTGTTAAAAACACAATGAGAAACGTGCTTTCATTGCTCAAAATCCAAGCACCCGAAAGTATGTAAAAATCATAATTCATAAGTTAATATAACAAATGGATGTAAAAAACCTTCGTTCTTTACATCCATTTTTTTATTCTGTTTCAGATTCTGTGGTCTTTCTTGCCACAACCCAAGCATTGGGAAGGTATCTTCCCGTGGGCATACCCCTTGCACTTGGTTTGTTTATTACCTCACCGTCATAGCCTATAACGGAGGATGAGCCGCCGTCACAAGCACCCGCGGTAACCGCACCGTATTGCAAAAGGATATCCGCGCAATCTTCCATGGTAGCACCAATGGAATAGCCAACCTGTCGTCCGTCAACAACGAGCATTAAAACAACACCGTTTTTGCACTGTCCTATTACTGTTCGGGGTTGAAGTCCCCAACCCGCCGAGTCCTCAACAACCTTTTCACCGTTAAGAATCAGAGTCGGTCTGTATTGGAAGCCGTCACGAATATTGTATTCTTCCCAATTATCAATGCCGCCCACAACAAGTCTGTCGTCCGCGTCAAAACCCACAAGAGTATATTGGGAATTGTAAGTGCCCCAATATTCACCTTGGGAAACACATTGACCCGTAACTTCTCCGCCGAGACTTACACCGCCGATATCGTTGAAGCCCGATGCATTCACGCCCACAACGGCATTTTCTTTTTCAAGATAATCGCAAATAAACTGTCCTCGGGAACCTTTATAATCCGTTGCGCTCAGATACACTCTGGACGGATCGTCAACAAGAACTAATTTTCCCGTGAAATTGGTCTTTTTGATTTCAAGAATTACTATATTCTCCTCAAGGTCATTTACATAAACCGTATTGCCGAATTTGTCCTTTTCACCTACAACAAGGTCTTTCTGACCGAGAATATCGGTATTTTCTTCCTCTTTCTCCGAGTCCGTTACGCTGATATCTTTTATATCAACCTGGGCATCCATAATTTCCTTTATAAGACTGTCGGGGAAAAACCATGTAGCCAACCATTTATGCTGATCCGTAGTCATTGCGGTTTCAATCCAGATATTCCTCCACTTAACAACAAAGGGAATATTTCCGAAAACTATTGTCACATAGCCGATGACCGCCAAAAAAACAGTAATTGAAAAAATCAATACAGCAATTACGCTTTTTTTGAGTTTGGTTTTTTCCTTTTTGGATTTTTTATCTGCTTTGGGCTCTTTTTTATTGTCGTTTTTTTTATCTTTTTTCTTATCGGGACGCATTTCACTCATTCCATCCGCAATGTTTTCAAGGCTGACAACTTCTTCTTCACCTATTTCTACCATATCTCCACCTCCGCAAACCATAATTCTTTTTGATTATAACATAAAATGACGATAAATTCCACCATTCACCGTCATTTTACAAAATGTTTATAATTATCTGTTGTCAATATATCTGCACGCGGCAAGAGCGGCAACCGCACCGTCCGCAGAAGCAGTTGTGATTTGGCGAATACTCTTTTTACGGCAGTCCCCGGCAACAAAAATACCCTCTGTTTTTGTGGTACAGGATTCATCGGAATCAAAATATCCGTTTCCGTCAAGGGCGGCACATTCCGAGAAATCCGAGTTTTTCGGTTCAAGTCCTATTGCAACAAAAAGGCCGTTTAAAGATATTTCTTTTTCTCCATCCTTGGTATTGAGCACAACTCCCGAAAGTTCCGTTTCTCCTTTTAGCTCCGCCACAGTTGCTTCCAATATAAATTCCACGTTATCCTTGTTTTCAAGAATGTCAACAAGTTTCTTTTCTCCCGTAAGATAGGGAAGATTCTGAAGTACATACACTTTCTCACAAAGGTCGGAAAGAAGGACAGCCTCCTGCAAAGCGGAGTTTCCTCCACCTACGACACCCACGGTCTGCCCCTTGAAAAAGGCTCCGTCACATACTGCGCAGTAGGACACGCCGTTTCCTACAAGTTGATTTTCATTGGACAGTCCCAACTGTCTGTGACGAACACCCACGCAGACAATAACCGCTTTCGCTTCAAATGCCTTATTGCCTGCAAAAACGGTTTTATGGCTACCCTGGTCTTTAATTCCCGTAACCTTTTCCATCTCAACCTCCGCGCCCATTGAAAGCACCTGGTCAAGAAGTTTGTCCGCAAATTCATTGCCGCTCATTTCGGGTATTCCGGGATAATTTTCAATTTTCGGAGAAAAGGTCACCTGTCCCCCAAAGGTTGACTGTTCAATAACAAGAACGCTTTTTGACGCTCTGAGAGCATAAAGTGCGGCGGTAAGTCCCGCAGGACCCGCACCTACAACAATAATGTCATACATAAAAACAACAACTCCAAACTACTCAAAAGGGGCTGTTAAAAAAGTGTAGATCGCATAAAACCCCATATATAAATGTTAAAATACCACCTAACAACTATAAATCGTGTCAGAAGTAATAAAAGCAAAAAACAAATTTAAAATAATGTTTTATGCTATGAACAAACTTCGCCACTCGACGTATCTATATACGTCATCGGGTAACCGCCGATAAAGTTCACTTTATCGGCGCGAAGTTTGTTCATTCTACGCATTTTTTCCTAGCCCCTAAAAAGGGGGATGTAAAAAACACTTATGTTTTTTTACATCCCCTTTAGATTACATTAAAGAGATTCAATAAATGTTTTAATTGCAGGAAGGTCTGCGATTTTTTCTGCAACGTCGCCCTTGTAGATTACAAGAGTGGGAGCCTGTTTAAGAGCCAATTCCGTTGCAAGTTCAACATTTTCCTCAACGAAAAGTTTTTCGTACGCGATACCTGCTTTTTCAAGAAGTTGAGCCGCTATCTTGCATTTTGGACAAGTTTTTGTGGCAAAAAGAACGAATTTTGCATCCGTATCCACCGCAACGGTTTTTTCACCGCAACCGCATCCGCAATGAGCATGGTCAACTGTTCTTTCCTCTTTTTTAAGGTGGGAATTGAAAATATCGTAAACCTTTCTGTCCTTGAACTCCTGCGCCTTACCGTCATTGAAGTTCTGAACGGGGCGGTAATAACCTGTAATACGGCTGTAAACTTCGGTATCGTTACCGCAATCGGGACAGTGATATTCTTCACCCGGAATATAACCATGGTTGCAGCATACGGAATATGTGGGTGAAATTGAGTAATAGGGAAGTCTGTAATTCTCCGCAATTTTTCTTACAATATCGGCGGCAGCTTTCCAGTCGGGAAGTTTTTCACCGAGGAATGCGTGGAAAACAGTACCCGAAGTATAGAGAGTATGAAGTTCATCCTGTGCATCAAGTGCTTCAAAAATATCTGCCGTATAGCCAACGGGAAGATGTGAAGAGTTGGTGTAGTAGGGTGTTCCGTTCTCATTTGCTGTGATAATTGCAGGATAGTGCTTTTTATCGTGTTTTGCAAAACGGTATGTTGTGGATTCCGCAGGAGTTGCTTCAAGGTTATACAAATCTCCGTAAAGTTCCTGATAGTCGGAAAGTCTTTCTCTCATGTGATTGAGAACATCTTTTGCAAATTCCTGTGTTTCCTTATGGGTCATATCTTTGCGGAGCCACTTTGCATTAAGACCTACTTCATTCATACCGATAAGACCGATTGTGGAGAAGTGGTTGTTGAATGTGCCCAAATATCTCTTTGTATAGGGGTAAAGTCCTTCGTCAAGAAGTTTTGTAATAATCTCCCTCTTGACTTTAAGAGAACGTGCGGCAATGTCCATAAGTTTGTCAAGTCTTCTGTAAAAGTCCTCAACATCCTCTGCAAGATATGCAATTCTGGGAAGGTTGATTGTTACAACACCGATTGAACCTGTGCTTTCACCGCTGCCAAAGAAACCGCCGCTCTTTTTACGGAGTTCACGAAGGTCAAGACGGAGTCTGCAACACATTGAACGAACGTCGCTGGGTTCCATATCGGAGTTAACATAGTTTGAGAAATAAGGTGTACCGTATTTTGCGGTCATTTCAAAGAGAAGTTTATTGTTCTCTGTTTCTGACCAGTCAAAATCTCGTGTAATTGAATATGTGGGAATGGGATACTGGAATCCTCTGCCGTGAGCGTCGCCCTCAATCATAATTTCGATGAAAGCCTTATTGACCATATCCATCTCTTTTTTACAGTCGCCGTAAGTGAAATCCATTTCCTTACCGCCCACAATAGCGGGCATATCTTTAAGGTCGGCAGGAACCGTCCAGTCAAGAGTAATATTGGAGAAAGGTGCCTGAGTACCCCAACGGGAAGGAGTGTTCACACCGAAAATAAAGGATTCGATACATTTCTTAACCTGTTTATAGTCAAGGTTATCAACCTTTACGAAAGGTGCAAGATATGTGTCAAATGAGGAGAATGCCTGTGCACCTGCCCACTCGTTCTGCATAATACCAAGGAAGTTAACCATCTGGTTGCAAAGTGTTGCAAGGTGACTTGCGGGAGCGGATGTAATCTTACCGGGAACACCGCCCAAGCCCTCTTGAATAAGTTGTTTCAATGACCAACCTGCACAGTAACCTGTAAGCATTGAAAGGTCATGAAGATGAAGGTCACCGCTACGGTGTGCATTGGCAATTTCCTCGTCATAAATTTCGGAAAGCCAGTAGTTAGCCGTAATTGCACCGGAGTTTGAAAGAATAAGTCCGCCTACGGAATAGGTAACGGTGGAATTTTCTTTAACGCGCCAGTCAGTAACCTTAACATAGCTGTCAACAAGTTCCTTGTAGTCAAGGATTGTTGATTTCATATTACGAATTTTTTCACGCTGTTTTCTGTAAAGAATGTAGGATTTGGCAACATCCGCATAACCTGCCTGAACAAGAACGGACTCAACGCTGTCCTGAACATCCTCAACTGCAATGAGATTGTTACTTATTTTGGGCTCAAAGTTTGCAGTTACCTTGAGAGCAAGGAAATCTATAATGTTGTCATTGTACTGTTTGTTGCATGCTTCAAAAGCCTGTTTAATTGCGCTTGATATTTTTTCAATATTAAAATCTGCAATTTTACCGTCACGTTTGATTACTTGATACATATTTCTCCCTCTTTCATTTTTGTTTTTTACTTCAAGAAACAATTTTCTCGGAAGTGACCGTAAAAGATAATAACAGATACATTGTATTTTGTCAACACATAAAACACAATATCTTGTGTTCTTTTAAAGAAAATTTTTCGAGTGAACACAAGATATTGTCGGGTTTTTATCAAAATATAGTAAATATATACAGATATCATTCTGTCTTTTTGTGTATTATTTTGTCGAATTTCCAAAACAGAAAAATACCGCCACAAGATATTGTGCCGAACAACAATATACTGTGGCGAATTTCAGACTTTACATATACTCAAATTCCTCTTAACTCTGCATTGGGAATGTATTTTTTTGCTTTTTCCAACATTTCATACATTTTTTCCTTGCTTACACCCTTGCAGTTACTGTCAATAAGTTGACCCGAATCCACAAAATTTTGCAAAAAATAATGTTTTGCACCCTTAATCCACTTTGCAATTTCTTCTATATCATTTATAGTATGAAAATTTTCCGTAACGGTAGTTCTGAATTCATAATCCACTCCGCTGTTCTTAATCAACTCAATACTTTTATTTATTGGGGCAATATCGAAATTTTCAATACCCACCGTTGCACCGTATTTTTGGGGGCAGTTTTTTATATCCATTGCAACATAATCCACAAGGCCCAATTCCAAAATATCTTTCAGTTTTTCGGGGTAACATCCGTTTGTATCGAGTTTAACTGCAATTCCGGTATCTTTAAGTTCATATAAGAAACGCTCAATATCTTTTTGCAAAAGGGGCTCTCCCCCGGTAATTGCAATACCGTCCAGAACCGTTTTTCTTTTTTTCAGATGGTCAAAAATTTCCTCTTCTTCAAAGTAATCATCATCCATTTCGGTAACAAGAAGAGCGTTATGGCAGAAGGGACAACGCAAATTACATCCGCCCGTGAACACAGTACAGGCAGTTCTTCCCGGAAAATCAAGTAATGTAAGTTTCTGAAAGCCTTTTATCAACATATTTTATCACCGAAGAAATTATACTATTCGTGAGGGTTTTAGTCAACACGCTTTTTCTTCCATTATCCGCCTTTTTTCCGAATAAGCCTTAAATCTTCAATATTTATACAATTTATATAATAATTTCACTATATTTTGTGTATTTACATTTGGAAATATCTGTGTTATAATATCGGTACATATAAAGATATTTTGGAGGAAATTATCATGAAAACAAAAAAAGCTCTCGCTGTCCTTTTGGCAGTTGTTATGCTTGTAGTACCTTTGTCGGTATCCTCTTTCGCAGTAACCCGCGAAATTGTAACCGCTCCGGTCAAAACAGCATACGTCGATTCAGAGTATTTTAACCCCGTCGGTCTTGTTATCGCTGTTGACGGTGTTAATATTACATATTCACCTACAGATCCAAAGTTCCGCTTTGATCCTACCCTTAACGAGTTGCTCACTGTTCCCGAGCCTTATGACCATGACAATAATTCGGCAACACCTGACATATCCGACCCGTACAGTTATGTTGATGTTTACTACGACAATGCATTTGTAGGAACAGTTCCCGTTACGGTTGACCACATCCTCGGAGACCTGACGGTTATTAACAACGGTCACGGTCATTATTGCCTTGGTTGCGGAGCTCTTCACGACTTTGAAAAACACATTGTTACTGAGTGGGTTCCCAATGACGATGCCGGAATCCTCACCGCACAAACAAAAACAGGTTACTGCACTGAATGCGGTGCCGAGGTTACAGAACCCATTCCGGGCTCCGAAAAATTCCAGGATATTTTCCTTGGTAATGGCAATTTGACCGACGCCGAAATCAAGATTATGCTTTTGCTTCAAACAATTGTTGTTTCTTTAGTACAAATGCTTGTGGGCATTTCTTAATAAGGAGGTCCGTAATATAATGAAAAAAGTTATTTCAGTTTTACTCTCTGTAGTTTTAGTTTTCTCTGTAATGGGTATCTGTGTAAACGCTGACTCCGGTCTCTCTTATAATGGTGTTGCCAAAATAACGGTAGGTTCCAAATGCGAGCTTAATCCGGAAGATTTTAATGTTACAGTTTCAATTGATAACAAAAAAATCGCTTCCTTTGACGGAGAATCAGAAGAATTTACATGCACAATAAATTCAATAACAACTACCGACGGAGTCGATTACTATACCGATCCCGAGGCATTCTTCCAAAACTATACTAAAGAGGATTTTGCCGGTTCAACGGTAAACGTGGATTTCACTGTTGATTTCGTTTCTGATAAAGTTTTCGGAACACTTGAATACAATGTTGTTGTAACCGGATTCTCTGCACCCCCTGAATCCGAGGGCGGCGGAATCATTGATCTCATCGGCGGTCTTGTGGGCGGTGGCAGCGGAAGCTCACCGGATATCGAACTCAAGGTTCCTACCGATCTTACCGCAACAGGAACCATAGATTCTTTCCCCGCAATCGCCCCCGCAGACGACGCTGTAACCCGTATTGAAATTGCAAAGAAAAACAGTTATACGGATGCTGAAAGATTTGACCCCACAGGTGTTAAACTCAATGTTGTTCTTGCTAACGGAACATCCGGTACGGTAACCTATAGCGATGAATCTGCTCACGCATTCACTTTTTACCCTTCTGCAAACGAAAACCTCACTGTTTATGATACCGAGGTAGCTATGACCTTCTTTGGTAGAGTGTTCGGTTATACACCAATCACTGTTGAACACCAGTTCTCCTGTGATGCAGACGGCAACGAAGCTTTTGTTAATATAACCACAAACAAATATACGGAAACAAATCCCGGTTACCATGCAGTTGTATGTGAAGGATGCGGAGAAGCTCATAACGCACAGCCTCATACCCCTAAAAATGAAGATTGGGTCTATAACAACGATGCAACATTTGTTGAAAACGGCACAATGTCCAACGTATGTAAGGACTGCGGTGTTACCCTTGTGGCCGATGCTTTCGGAACTGCCGGATTTAACAAAACTTTTGAAGATATGCACTTCATTAAGGTGATTTTTGAATACATCAATGTGCTTCTCAGATTTATTGGTGCTGCAACTGAATGATAACCCTCCCCAAATAAAAATTGACCGCTGCTCTTTTTGAGCAGCGGTTTTATTATTATCTTACATAATGAGAATGCGATGTTCTACACACCCAACTCTATTCTTCTGTATCGGGCAACTCCAGAATATCGGTAGCGGCGCCGGATTCAATTGCCTCCACACCTTTGAGTTTCTTTTGAATGATATCATTTCTATGGCGGGCTTCATCAAGGGATTTGCCCGCTTCATCAATCTTCTTCCTTGCTTTTTCAAGAACATTACCAAAGGTTTCATATTGGGTTTTGGCGGCTCCCAAAAGTTTTCTGACTTCATCCGCCTTCTCGTTAATTGCCATTGCTTTGAAACCCATAGCAAATGAATTAAGCAAAGCGGTTATAGTTGATGGTCCTGCTATCATAACATTTTGTGCCTGAAGTTTTTCCGCTATTCCGCTTTTTGAAGATGCGATTTCAGCATAAAGCCCCTCCGTTGCAAGATAGAGAACTGCAAAGGGTGTTGTTTGAGGTACAACAATATATTTCTTTATATCTTTTGCCTCTGCAAGAACTCTGTCCTCAAGGGCTTTTCTTGCCACCTGCAATCCATCCGGATCCGCCCTGTCTGCCGCGTCACAGACTCGAACGTAATCTTCCAAAGGAAATTTAGAGTCAATAGGAAGAAAAATATCTTCTCCGTTTTTGTCGCTGTTAGGGAAACGAATGGCAAATTCGATATGCTCGCTATTATTTTTGGGCGAATAGTTTTTAACATAAAGTCCGGGAATGGTTTGGTCAAGAATGGACTCAAGCTGGACCTCCGCCCAAGTGCCCCTTGCCTTAACATTGGTAAGAATTCTGTTAAGGGATGTTACATTTGTTGTAACCCCTTGGGATAGTTCTTTCATTTCACCCAGAGATTTATAAACATTTTCAAGTTGTTCCGAAACGGTTTTAAATGAGGAGTTAAGACGGGTCGAAAGAGTCGCTGTAAGTTTTTCATCAACGGTCACTCGCATTTCTTCCAATTTTTTCTCGTTGCTTTCCTGCATTTTTGAAATAGAGTCACCGATTACCTTGGACTGTCTCTCGGAACTTTGAATATTTTGTTCTTGGATTGATTTTAATGAAGAGGAGATTTTGTCAGTCAAGTCAATTCTGCTCTGATAATTTTCTTTAAGCATCTGACTTAATTTGTCCTCAATTTTGCCGAGAGCCGCCGTGGTTTCTTCACGGGATTCCTTTCCGGATTTTGCCATTTCCTCACGGTTACGGCGAAACTCCTCATAAATTGCGTCATTGTTTTTATTTTTCTTTAAAGAAGCCACAAGAACAATGCACACAAGGGAAAGTGCAACTGTTAATGCACCAAATATAATAATCAATATTTCTAAATCCATAAATATTCCTTTACATGCAAATGTGCTGTTAATTTAGAAAGTTATTATATACCTTAATATAATAATCTTAATTCCTTAGATTGCGGTAGATTTGCGGATTTGCGAACGGTTGCTGTACAAAGGTACTGCGAGGTGAGTAAAACACAAAGATACCGTGATATAAGGAACCTTAATAGGTAATTTCCTTAGATTGCGGTAGGTTTGCGGATTTGCGAACCGACGCTGTGCAAGGGCACTGCGAGGTGAGTAAAACGCAAAGATACCGTGATATAAGGAACCTTAATAGGTAATTTCCTTAGATTGCGGTAGGTTTGCGGATTTGCGAACCGACGCTGTGCAAGGGCACTGCGAGGTGAGTAAAACGCAAAGATACCGTGATATAAGGAAATTAAGCTTGCTCCCAGTTGCGGGAACGGTTTACCGCTTTATGCCACCCATCAACCATGGCATCACGAGAAACACCGTCAATGGCGGGTACGAAAATCCGGTCAACTTCGCGGACACGCTCAATTTCGTCAAAATCTTTCCAGAATCCAACGGCAAGGCCTGCCATATAGGCGGCACCGAGAGCTGTTGTTTCAACAAGTTTGGGGCGGTTAACCTTTGAGGAAGTAAGATTAGCCTGAATCTGAAGCATTATATTGCTTACGGAAGCGCCGCCGTCAACACGGAGTTCGCTCATAAGAATACCGCTATCCTTTGACATGGCGTCAACAAGGTCAGTAACCTGGAAAGCGATACTTTCAAGAACCGCTCTTGCAAAGTGTGCTCTGTTTGCACCGCGGGTAAGTCCCATAATGCATCCTCTTGCATACATATCCCAATAGGGTGCGCCCAATCCTGTAAAGGCGGGAACGAGATAAACGCCATTGGAATCCCTTACACTTTCCGCAAGAAAATCACATTCGCTGGGTTCGGAAATGAGTCTTAACTCATCACGGAGCCATTTTATAACGGAGCCGGCATTAAAAGCACTACCCTCAAGGTCATAAGTGATTTTTCCGTTAATGCCCCAGGCGATACCTTCAATAAGGTTGTTTTTGGAATGGATTCTCTTATCACCGGTATTCATAAGGAGGAAGCATCCTGTACCGTAAGTGTTTTTCGCCTGACCGGCTTTGAAACAAGCCTGACCGAAAAGTGCTGCCTGTTGGTCACCGATAGCACCGGAAATGGGTATGCCGGCAAGGGATTTGAGTCCCGGTACATCCTCGGAAACATAGCCGTAAACGGAACTGCACTCTCTGACCTCCGGAAGAATATTCATGGGAATACCCAGTTCACTGCAAAGTTTCTCGTCCCAACAGAGTTTTTCAATATCAAACAACATTGTTCTTGCGGCATTGCTGTAATCTGTAATATGTACCTGCTTATTTGTTAAGTTCCATATAAGCCAGGTTTCAACAGTACCGAAAAGGAGTTTGCCGTCCATTGCAAGTGTTCTTGCCTCAGGAACATTATCAAGAATCCATTTGATTTTTGTTGCGCTGAAGTATGCGTCAATAAGCAGACCTGTTTTTTCTTTTACATATTCTTCAAGTCCGCTTTCTTTTAGTTTTTCGCAAATGGGAGCAGTTCTTCTGCACTGCCAAACAATTGCGTTATAAACAGGCTTGCCGGTATCTTTATCCCAGAGGATTGTGGTTTCTCTTTGGTTTGTGATACCTATTGCGGCAATTTCTTTGGGGTCAATCTTACCGTACTCAATAGCCGCAGAAAGTGAGCGAAGCTGTGAATCAAGAATTTCATAAGGATTGTGCTCAACCCAGCCCGTATTAGGATATATCTGTTCAAATTCATACTGAGCCTTTGAAACAATTCTTCCCTTTTTGTCAAAGACAATGGTTCTTGAGCTTGTGGTGCCTTGGTCAAGAGCGAGAACATATTTTTTCATATTAAATCCCCCAATTTTTTATTTTTCAGGCCATTGGAAATCCTCGTACTTAATTAAATGTGTTTTTTGAATAGTAATTTCTTTCAATTTAGCAAAACTTAGTGAACTTAAACCGAAATTAGTTTCTGCAACATGTACATAGGACTCATAGGAAATAGTATAGGACTGAACATTAGCGGTCGCGACATCAACAACAATTTTGAGAACACAGTTTTTAAACTCTCTAAGCATTGCACTCTCACCGGAACTGTTTTTCATAAGTTTCAATAAGGTTGTATCCTGCTCAGCCACAATATCTGTAACATTAAGAACTTTTGCGTAGGCAGATTGGGTTGCCATCTCCATCTCCGTATTGGGAAGTGCAACCTCCATGGTTATCAATCCGTTTTCCGAATCGTAAACGGCTTTTGCTCCGAAAACATCGGAAACTGCAAGATTTGATACGTAATCATCACCCTCAACAGAAACTAATGTAAAGTCATTGCTTCCGTAGGGAATGGTTGTAACAACATTTTCCTTGTCATCCTCTGTCAGTTCTTTTTTTACCATTTCCGCAATGCCCTCGGCACTTGTACCGAAACTGAAAGCGGGAATTTCAACTTCTTTAATATTAAAATCCGTTAAATTATCGGACTCTGTCTTTGTAATTGTTGCGGCAATATACTTTTCATCTTCGCTTTTTGTAACCTTGATTTTATTTAAAAACGCATTGAAGTATGCTATAAATACTTCCTCGCTTCCGCTAAAAAGACCGCTGTCATCGAAACCGCTGAAAGCACCGGAAGGTTGGAGTGTTGCAAGCCCTGCCACACCCCGAAGAATTTGGCGGGCATCAAAAACTGTTATTGCGCCGTCAAAATTAACATCTCCACGTTTCAACTGGGCTTCATCCTTCACAAGAATAACACCCGATGCCATCTGCAGCGCAAGGCGAGCATCCTCGATATCAACTTTTCCGCTGCCATCAATATCTCCGTAAACAGTATCGTCATCATAAACAGCACTTCCGCTGAATCCTATTGACAAGAGTGAACATAAAAGTGCCGTTACGGTTAACAAAGTAACTATTTTTTTAAACATCCGACAATCTCCTTTATTTAATGGCTTCTAAAATTTCTTTAACAGAGCCGAGAACGTACTCGGGTCTTACATCGCTTTTTTCGTAATCCTCCATAGTGGTTTCCCCGGAAAGCACTAAAATGGAAGTTACACCCGCATTTATTCCTGTTTTAACATCCGTATAAATTCTGTCGCCCACCATGGCAATTTCATTGTATGGGATGTTTTCCCTTTTAGCAAGAATATCTATCATTGTTCTGTCAGGCTTGCCCAGGAAAACAGGTCTTCTTTTTACGGCATTTTCAAACATATCCGCAAAACTTCCGCAATCGGGAAGATATCTGCCACCCTCTATGGGGCAAACCATATCAATATTTGTTGCGTAATAATCCGCACCGTTGTCAAGAAGGTCACACACTATGCGGATTTTTTTGTAATCAAGCTCGGTATCATAGCCCAAAAGAACAGTATCTGCTCCAACACCGTCCTCGCTGATTTTTACACCGTATTTTTTCAGTTCGGTTTTTAAAGACTCGGTTCCGCAAACGTAAACCAAGGAATCCTTTTTGTTCTCCTGCAAGAACATTCCCGCCGCCATACCTGAGGTGAAAACATTTTTATTTTCACAGGGAAAGCCCAATGAACGCATTTTTTCAACATAATCGGCGGCATTTTTTGAGGAATTGTTTGTAAGAAAAATAAAATTCTTTCCCTGCGCTTTAAGGGTGCACAGAAATTCCTTTGCGCCGTCAATGGGGTCATAGCCCAGATTAACCGTACCGTCCATATCAAGCAAGTATAGGGTTATATCTTTTAAATCTGCCATATTTTACCTTCCGTAAAGTCTGTTCAATTCTCGAAGTTCATTTTTATCAATTAAGTTTAACTGATCTTTCGTTATTCTGTAAAGCCAGTTGCCCTCGGCTCTGCCGGGAACATTAAGCCTTGTATCGTTGCCATAGCCCAGCAAATCCTGTACGGGAAAGATAACAAGTCCCGCATTGCTTGCCGTAATTGTTCTTATAATTGCTTTACAACCTTTTTCGTTCCATTGATTCTCGTCACACACGCAGTAACGCATAATCTCCTTTTTAGTATCCGTGGGAGTTTCCCATAAATAGCCCAAAAGAGTATTGTTATCGTGGGTGCCGGAATAAGCAACGCAATTATTTATGTAATTATGGGGCTTGTGGGGAGTGTCGCCACCGAAGAAACCGAACTGGAAAACCCGCATACCGGGGAAACCGCTTTCTTCCACAAGTTCGACGACTTCCTTTGTTATGTCCCCCAAATCCTCTGCAATAATTAGTTTGTCTTCGGCAACACTCTTTATTGCGTTGATTAACTTCATGCCGGGACCTTTTACCCATTTTCCGTTTTTTGCAGTTTCCGAATTCCCGTCAACTGCCCAAAAACTTTCAAATGCTCTGAAGTGGTCAATTCTTATTCCGTCAAACAATTCAAGATATAAGGAAACCCGTTCTTTCCACCAACAAAAGCCGTCTTTTTCCATTGCCGCCCAATTATAAAGAGGATTCCCCCAAAGTTGTCCGTCCTCGGCAAAATAATCCGGGGGAACACCTGCAACATCGGTCATTTTATTATTATCATCAATAAGGAAAAGTGGCTTATTAAAATAAACATCTGATGAGTCAAAGGAAACATATATGGGAACATCCCCTATAATTTTTATTCCCTTTTTGTTGGCATATTCCTTAACTTCTGCCCACTGAGTAAAAAACTCATACTGAATAAATCGCCATCCGAATTCAACGTCTTTGTCATAACTTTCATTTTCCCAAAGAGTCCATTCCCTGTTGCCGTTTTTATCTTTCAGAGCCATAAAGGTGCAAAAATCCTTTAAATGCTTGTTGCTCCCAATAAATGAGTCAATTTTTTCTTTTTCTTCTTTGCCGACTCTTTTTGATACCTTAATAAGCAGGGGTACTCTCTCCCCGCTCAATCTTTCAAATTCACAGGAATAGGGTGTACTTTGGCGGGCGGAGTTCAGTTCATCCTCGGTTAAAAGACCTTTTTCAAAAAGTTTTTCCATATCTATAAAATAGGGGTTGCCCGCAAAGGTTGAATATGATTTATAGGGAGAATTACACTCGTCCACAAGTCCGAAAGGAAGCACCTGCCAATATGAAAATCCGCTATGGGAAAGGAAATCGACAAACTCTTTTGCGGACTTGCCGAAACTGCCACAGGAGTATTCGCCCCAAAGGGACGATATATGTAAAAGCACGCCGCTTTTTCTTTCCATTGGCAATTCTCCTTCCGTTTTAAAAGAATACTTTTATATATTTATAATAGTATAACATATTATATGCTTTTTTGTAAATAGAGAAAGCGTTAAAAGACTGTAAAGAAAAACCCTCCGACAGAAGTCGGAGGGCACAAATTTTTAAGTTTATCTTGTTGAGCCAACAAGGTCAATAAATGCATTTACAAATGTTGAACCTGCTGTCTGGGAAACAACGTTGATTTCCTCATTCTCGGTAAACATTGAGTGATACTCGTTATCTCTGAGAACATAACCTGCCTGGTCGTTTGTAAGACCGAAAACTAATACTGTATCGCAGGTTGTTATATCTTTAAGAGGAGCATAAGTCCACTCTTCACCGAACCAGGATGCTGAACCGGATTCGGCACCGCCGAAAACAAGAAGCGGATCAAATTCACCGGGGCAAATGAAAATTGCAACCTTGTTGCCAAGTTCAATATAACCGATTTCGGTTACCATCTGATAGCCGTCGCCTGCTTTAATGATAACAGGTTTAATGATATCTTCACGTGCGGCAAGAGTAAGAATTTCGTTTGTTACGTCAAGACGAACTTCCTGCATCTTGATATTAAGAACGGGATCAAGAGCAACGTCATTGTTAATTGCAATTACCTTTTCTCCGAGAGCCTCACCGTAAGCAACCATCTTTTCCTCTCTTGTTGCTTCTTCGGGAAGACCGAGAGGAGTGCTGTCGGTTGTTATAGCAAGTTCTGCGCCTTCAATATATACAACATTTGCGCCAACTTCGCTCTTAATTTTTCTTTCAATGTAGTAGGGATAGTCCGCCGTAAGAACATCGGGACCCGCACCCAACATTGTGCAGTGAATAGCGCCCTGAAGAATCCAGGTTTCCGTTGTGCCGTCGTTGGGAACAAAACGGAGTCTGTTAATATTGCCGTCGAATGCAATGGGTTCACGTTTGTCGTGAACATATTCACTAACATCTACGGAACCGTAGCTAAGTTCACCGGGTTTCATGCTCTTAACCGCTCTCTTCATTGCGAGAACTGTTTTTGAGTAAAGATTTTCCATGAATTCCTGGTTCTTCTCTACTTTAAGGTCATCCATTGCACCGTTTGTTGCAGCGTTACCGGTATTGAGAATGAGAGCCTGTGCAAGAGGCACGTTCATACCGAGAGTGTCAATACAGGAATGCTGATGAAGAACGGAAATATTAATAGCAATAACATTGTTTGCAGTTGCGAATTCTTCCATTTTTTCACGGATAACCTGAACATCGCCGCGTGCGAAACCGAAACCGTCAATAACAGCATGAATAACAACGCCGCTTACACCATCGGATATTGCATAAACGCGAACTCTCTGGTCATCGAGAACCTTAGTGGGAACACGGCCTGCAATGGGTTCAAGAGAACCCGCAAGGAAATAATCTCCGCTTGTTGCGTCAATACCTTCAAGAAGGGATGCACCGGAATAACCTACTTTCCATTGAGCATTTGCGGAAACATCTGTATCAAAGGTCTGTTCACCCGGGTAGAAGTTTTCTGTAACATACTCCTCCTCAGGCGCCCATTGGTCCTCATAGCCGGGCCAATATTTGTTCAAATATGAAAGAACAAAGGAAACAAGTTTGTCAATAAGTGTGTTGAAAACATTTTCGATACTGAAGCTGGGGGAAGCTGCGTCAGCAGCACCTACGGGAACAGCCACTACCGAAAAAGCAAGGATAAGTGACAGCACTACTGCCAATATCTTTTTGGACATAAATATTCCTCCCTTTAATTATACACCTTGATTATATAACTTTATTTACAAATAATCAATATTTATTTATGCAGTCACTTCTTCTTTGGCATTTTTAGCCAATTCTTCTTCAATTATTTTGTTGATATTGTTCTTGCCGGTGTGTCTGTAAGGCTTAAAGCGCAAGATAATATACATTGCCACGGCACCCACCGCGTTAAGAATTGCATCCCCCATAGTGTCCATAAGAGCAAAACGGGCTTCAAATCTTTCCGCATCAAGAGGAATAAGCATAAATATGTTTTCAATGCCGCCCGCTTCTTTAATGGCAAGCTGTAAATTCCAATGCTGTGCATCTCCGCCGAACCATTGGTCAAAAGTAAACTCAAACAACTCCCAACCTGCCGCAAACACAAATGCGAGTCCGAAAGCGGTAAGTGATGCAATTCTTGCAGGAATAACGGTTTTATCACGGAGCTGCATTGCACAAATAAGTTCATAGCTGATGAACACCGCTTCCATACATCCGAAAAGGTGAAGAACCTTGTCATAGGCGGGAATTATGTAATAGAAATTCAAAAACGCGCCGCCGAATGAAGCAAGGAAAAATCCGAGAATTGTAATATTCTGGAAATATGCCGGAAAATATCTGGGGAATGTGTTTTTGGGGAATGCCTGGCAAATTTCAAAAGCAAACATACCCACAAGATTTGCCGTCATCTGCAATGGCTGATAAATGCCCAACTCATCCGACTTTACAAGACGGAGTATTATTCCGCCCAACATCAAAAGCCTCAAAATCCACCAATAAACAAGCTCCCAGGTTTTGCACATACCGAGAACTCTTTTAAAATATCCTTTTCCCATATCTTTTCTCCTCTATTTTGATTTCCCGATAATAATACCAAAATAAACCGACAATATTTTTCTTTTTCGGAAAATAAATCTTAAGAATACCTTAAAAAGCAAAAAAATCCCCCGGGTTCAAATCAATTTTAATAAATTGTGTTGAAAAATTCACAACTTATCTGTATAATGTAAATTGGATTTGAATGGAGATAAGGAGTCTGACTATGGCTAAACGTGACGGTTACATTTCCTGGGACGAATTCTTTATGGGTGCGGCAATGCTCTGTGCCGAAAGAAGCAAGGATCCAAACACACAGGTGGGTGCCTGTATTGTAAACGATGAAAACAGAATTCTGTCGGTTGGCTACAATGGTTTCCCATCGGGTTGTGATGATGATATTTTTCCTTGGGACAGAAGCGGAAATGATCCCTATGACACAAAATATCTCTATGTTTGCCACGCGGAACTTAATGCCATTCTAAACTGTCGGGGAAGAAGTCTTGCAGGAAGCAGAATCTACGTTGCACTTTTCCCCTGCAATGAATGTGCAAAGGCAATTATTCAAAGCGGAATAAAAGAGGTAATTTACCTTTCCGACAAATACGCGGACACATCCTCCACAAAAGCATCAAAAAGGATGTTTGATGCCGCGGGAGTTAAATACACACATCTTGTCCCCTCAAAAGAGGAAATTGTCCTCAATTTGAGAGAAAAGGACATCTGATAAACAGTTTATAAAAAAATAAATATATAGGAGTGTTTAAAATGCCTTTAGTTAACGCAAAAGACATGCTCACAAAAGCAAAAGCAGGCCACTATGCAGTGGGTCAGTTCAACATCAACAACCTTGAATGGACAAAATCCATTCTTCTCACCGCTCAGGAGATGAATTCCCCCGTAATTCTCGGTGTTTCCGAGGGTGCAGGTAAATATATGTGCGGTTTCAAAACGGTTGCCGCTATGGTTAAGGCAATGATTGAAGACCTTAACATTACCGTTCCGGTTGCTCTTCACCTTGACCACGGTTCTTACGAGGGCGCAAAGGCTTGTATAGAAGCAGGCTTCTCCTCAATTATGTTCGACGGCTCCCACTACCCCATTGACGAGAATATCGCAAAAACAAAAGAACTTGTTGCAACTTGCGAAGAATTGGGTCTTTCCATCGAAGCCGAGGTTGGTTCCATCGGCGGTGAAGAAGACGGTGTTATCGGTGCAGGCGAATGTGCAGATCCCGACGAATGTAAAATGATTGCCGATCTCGGTGTTACAATGCTTGCAGCGGGTATCGGTAATATCCACGGCAAATACCCTGAAAACTGGGCAGGTCTTTCATTTGACACACTTGCAGCAGTTCAGGAAAAAACAGGTGCAATGCCCCTCGTTCTTCACGGCGGCACAGGTATTCCCGCAGATATGATTAAGAAAGCCATTTCCCTCGGTGTTTCCAAAATCAATGTTAACACAGAATGTCAGCTTGCTTTCCAGGATGCAACAAGAAAGTACATTGAAGCAGGCAAAGACCTTCAGGGTAAGGGCTTCGACCCCAGAAAACTTCTTGCGCCCGGTTGTGAGGCAATCAAAGAAACTGTTCGCGAAAAAATCGAACTTTTCGGTTCTAAGGACAAAGCTTAATTATGAATGATAAAAAAAAGCGGAACTTAATAATTGTTCTCTGCGTGGCGGCAGTTGTTATAGGTGTTGTGGCAATCGCTTTTGCTCCATTCGGAAGAAAGGCAACGGGTGATTCGGATTCCCCTAAAATTACCGGTTCTTCCGAAGCCATAATCACCGCCGACGAAAACACTGTTTCAAATGAACCGGTGAACACTTCATCCCATGCAGATGAAAGCACAACTTTTGTTGTTCCTTTGCCAACGGACCCCGTAGTTAACCCCAATAAGAACTATACGTTTTATATTGACAAATCTGTATTTGATGCAAGGGAGTCCGATGACGGCACCACCACTCTTACCGCAAAGGAAAACGGCAGTGTTAAAATGACCGTAACCCCCGTAAAAGATATGGGTTACAAAGAATGTTGCCGCGCGGCAGAGAAAAAATATAAAAAACTCAACAGTTCCGCGGCACTGAAAATTGAAAACACAAATTCGGTTTACCGCTCCCAAACCGGCGACGGTGACGATGATGTTATCACAACAGTATATTGTGTTGACGATAACAAGGGCGGATGTATCCTTATTGATTGCAGAGTTCCCGTTTCAGCAACCGAATACAACGAAACAATCGAAATTATGCTTTCAATGTTCAAGGTGCTTTAATACAAAAAACACAAGAGCAGATGCACAGGTTTTGTGTATCTGCTCTTTATTTTTAATATACCATTTATGAAAGCATATCTTCCGAAGAAAAATCCCTTAAAGGAAGATTAACTTTTTCTCCGGTTTTTTGGCTCTTATAAATCGCCAGAACAATTTCAAGGGCATCCCTACCGGCTTTTAAATCAACATAGGGCTTTCTTCCCTGTTCAATGGCGTTGAGAAAATCAAGGTAAAGACTTGTATGTCCGTTTCCGTAAACATTGGGTGCTGATTCTTCAATAGAACGTCTGTCGGCATCTGCTGATTCTTCGTCGGCAAATCTCCACACATCTATTGCATTTGCGTGCATTCCTCCCAATCGGGCAGTACCGTTTTCTCCGAAAATGCACAGAGTTTCCTCCAGATCTCCTTGGCAGTTAACAGTACCCTCCACGGTTGCGACCGCTCCGTTTTTAAAATTTATAACACCAACGCCCACATCTTCTGCTTCCATATAAGGATGCTTACAGTTCCTTGTTGAACCGTAAACCGACACAACTTCACCGCCCATAAGCCACCTTAAAAGATCTATTCCGTGGATGCACTGATTCATCAATGTACCGCCGTCGGTTTTATACTTACCCCTCCAGGAATCCTGCTTGTAATAGCCTTCATCCCTACACCAACGGACATTTATACTTCCGTGGGAGAGCTTACCGAAACGGTTATTATCAACCGCACTTTTCAGTTCCTGAACCGCTATATTAAAACGATTCTGGTGGCAAACCCCCGCAACAACTCCCGTTTTTTTTGCGGCGGCAATGACCCTGTTCGCCTCCTCCATACCCATTGCCATGGGCTTTTCAACGAGGAAGTTAAATCCGTTATTTGCACAGTATTCTGCAATTTCTCCGTGGACGCCGCTGGATGTTGCAATGGCAACGAAATCCGGCTTCACCTTTTCGAGCATAACTTTATAGTCAGAATATATTTCCGCATTTTCCACACCGTTATCTTTTGCAAATATCTTCGCCTTTTCGCAATCAATATCGCACAAAGCCGCAATATCCAAGCCATTCGCCTTTGCCGCATTTATATGACTGGGGGCAACTCTGCCGCAACCGATAAGAGCATATCTCACAAAACCACTTCCATCCGCGTGCTTTACACCATCATATAAGATTTGTCAAAAATTGTCAATCTAATATTTGATATAATTCTTCCGGCTTTTTAGACTCGCATTAAAATATGGGGATGAAAAAACTTTCGTTTTTTACATCCCCGTTCTTTTAATAATATTAAAAATTTTTTCTCGTTCCCGATCCGTCTTAAACATTGATCTTCTCTTTAACCTCGCCCTTGAATGCGTCATTGTTGGGGTTGAAGGTCGGGACAAGTTCTTTAATTATGTCAACAATCTCACATGAATCCGCCTCGTCCATTATATGTCTCATATAACTTATTTTTTCGAACAATATTTCGGAGTCGAATTCCATGGGTCTTGCAACATAAATAAGATCGTTTTGTGTTTTCTGTATTCCCTCTTCGCTGATGAGTAATTCCTCATAAAGTTTTTCTCCGTCACGAAGACCGGTATATTTAATTTCAATATCAACTCCCGGAACATAACCCGAAAGACGAATAAGATTTTCCGCCAATTCTCGAATTTTAACAGGCGAGCCCATATCAAGAATAAATATTTCCCCGCCCTTAGCATACGCACCTGCCTGAAGCACAAGCGAAACTGCCTCGGGAATAAGCATAAAATATCTTATAATATCGGGATGTGTAACCGTAACCGGACCGCCGGATTCGATTTGTTCTTTAAAAAGAGGAATAACACTGCCGTTTGAACCTAAAACATTTCCGAAACGCACCGCAACAAAGTCCGTAGCAGAGTTTTTATTAAATGACTGCACAATCATTTCGCAAATACGTTTTGTTGCACCCATAACATTTGTCGGATTAACGGCTTTATCTGTTGAAATCATAACAAATCTTTTGACGCCGTATTTATCGGCAACCTTTGCAAGATTATAAGTACCGAATACATTGTTTTTTACGGCTTCTTTGGGGCTGTCCTCCATAAGGGGAACATGTTTATGTGCCGCCGCATGGTAAACGAAGCCGGGTCTGTATTCTTCAAACACCTCACAAAGTCTTTTTTCATCCCTTACAGAACCTATAAGCACTCTTAAATCCACATCCGGATAATTCCTCTTAACCTCCTGCTGAATTTCGTAAGCACCGTTTTCTGCAATATCAAAAATTATTATTCGCTTTGCGGCTTTACTTTGTGCAATCTGACGCACAAGTTCACTACCTATTGATCCACCGCCGCCGGTAACAAGAACCGTTGTGCCCTCAAGAAGTTCAAAGGCTTTTGAAAGGTCGGGTTTTATCTGCTCCCTTCCTAAAAGATCAGTATAATCAACTTTTCTCAGCTGTGATTTAATACTGGGGCCATCTTCAATTGAGGTGATATTAGGCAAAGTTTTAAGCAAACAACCGGTCTTGTTGCAAAGTTCGAGAATTTCCTTTTTGTTTTTTTCACTTATTGAGGGAACAGCTAAAAATATCTCATCAATGTCCAATTCATTTGCTGTTTTTATAATTACATCCCTGCCGCCGTACACCTTAACACCGTTAAGATATTCGCCGTGCTTTCTCTTGTTATCGTCAATGAGGGCAACCACTTTATAGCGGTTGACATTGTTAATGCCCATCAACTCATTTATAAGTCTGATAGCCGCTCCGCCGGCACCGATTACCATAATTCTCTTTTTTCTGCCGTCCTTAGTGTTTTTCGGAGCAAGAATTTTCCTTCTCCAAAGGCTGTACAAAACAACAATTGCCGCTTTTGAGGCAATAACAAAAACCAACGAATTAACAGAATAGAGTATCATAAACGTAAAAAAAGAACGTGTATATTCAACCCAAATATAAAAGAACGGAATTATTGTAACTATTTTAGCAACCCCGAACGCCGCAATCAGGATAATATAATCCCTGGATACAAAATATTGCCACATTCTGTTATAAATCTTACAAGCTAAAAAAATGACGCTCGTTGTAACTAAATCGGCAAGAACTATAAGCAACGCATTGTTTTTGTACCAATCCGGAAAAAAATTAGGCGCGTCAAACTTCAAATATGTTACCAAGCCAAAGGCAATACAGATGGATATAAAATCACACACAATAAGAAAAGCTTTCAAGTGCTTTTTAACAAACGTAACCGTTTTCTCGATAGTACTGTTCAAAACAAACCTTCTTTCGCCATAAACTACTATGTCAACTACTCATTTCTAAGTAATAATAACAAATTTATAATTCATTTTAACATAGGCTGTTGCGTTTTTCAACATCTAAACAATAAATTGTTTAAACAACCTAACTTGACAAATAAAACCATTACAATAAATTTCTAACAGGACAAAAAAACAAGAGTTTTCCAATCCCTCTTTTTATTTACCAACGCAGAAATTTTTGAACACTTCATTTACAATTGTTTCCGTTGCCTTTTCACCTGTGAGTACACAGAGATTTTCTACTGCACAGTCTATGCAGACATTAACGGCATCCGGAGTAATTCCCAGAAAAAGACCATCCAGAGCCTCTGTTAAACTATCAACCGCCTTAACCACACAGCTGCGCTGTCTTTCGGTAGTAATAAGCGGTGCCGAGGGGTCAAATCCCGCCGTTCCGACAATCTTTTCCACCATGGCGGTTAATTCGTCCATTCCTTTTCGGTTTTTTGCGGAAATGCCGACAACATTTTCGTTCTCCGTAATTCGTTTTACGTCCTCAATCGTAAGAACATTGTCCTTATCGGTTTTATTGATTATTACAATGTGATTCTTATTTTTGCAAAGTTCAAGAAGTTCCAAATCATCCTGTGACAGTTCACGCTCTCCGTCAAGAACCGCAAGCACAAGGCTTGCCCTTTCAAAACGTTCCTTGGCTCTTATAACACCGATTTTTTCAATTTCATCATCCGTGTCGCTTCTGATACCCGCTGTATCCGCCAAGCGAAGCGTAATATTGCCAAGACGCACAGTTTCCTCAAGCACATCGCGGGTTGTACCGGCAACCGAGGTTACGATTGCTCTTTCTTTTCCCGTCAACGCGTTAAGAAGCGTTGATTTTCCCACATTGGGTCTGCCCACAATGGCGGTATCAATACCCTCAAGGATTGCCTGTCCCGCATCGAATCCGTTCAAAAGTTTTTCTAAACGGTATTTAACACCTGACAAGGTTTCAGTCATTTGAGAATCCGTAAGTTCGGGAATTTCATCATCCGGGTAGTCAACCCAAGCCGCAAGGAATGCCGCTGTTTTTGCCAGTTCATCCCTGCATTCGCCTATTTCCTTGCTCAACGCTCCGTCAAGGACATTCAATGTAGCCGCTCTCGCTTCTTCGCCGGATGCGGAAATAAGGGACATAACCGCCTCTGCCTCCGACAAATCCATTTTCCCGTTAAGAAACGCTCTTTTTGTGAACTCTCCGCCCTCTGCGGCAACCGCACCTGCGTTAAACACGGCACGCAAAACCCTTTGAAGAATAAAAAGTCCGCCGTGACAACTAAGTTCCACCACATCTTCACCGGTATAACTTTTCGGGGCACGGAACACAAGTGCCACCGCATCGTCAAGGTCGGTTTCTCCGTCGTGAACCTTTCCGTAATATGCTGTATAACCCTTTGCATCCTCCAGTTTTTTACCGGAAACAGCAGAAAAAACTCTGTCCGCAATTGACAGAGCATTTTCTCCGGATAATCTTACTGTTCCTAAACCTGCCGCCGCCTGAGCGGTAGCAATCGCTGCAATAGTTGACAAAACTATTTCTCCTAAACTTTAAATTTGCAAGAAATACAATTCGGAAATTTATCTTCCCGTTGAGCCGAAGCCCCCCGCACCTCTGTCGGTTTCGTCCAAACTCTCGGCTTCTACGGTGGGCATAACGCTAACCGGCATAATAACCATTTGAGCAATACGTTCACCCGGTTGAATTGTGTATTCTTCTTTAATCTGATTTATAACTCCCACCATAATTTCACCGCGATAATCGCTGTCAATAACTCCCACGGAGTTGAGAAGCCCTATACCGTGCTTAACCGCAAGTCCGCTTCGTGCAAACACAAATGCACCGTATTTTTCCGAGGGCAAGGCAATGGCAATTCCTGTTGGAATAAGCGCAGTTTCTCCGCATTTGAGGGTTATGGGGCCATCCGTTGCGGCACAAAGGTCAAGGCCTGCACTGCCCGATGTTGCTCTTTGGGGAACTTTTCCGTTTTCTCTGACTTTTTTAATTTTCAGCATTTCCATAGTTATCGCCAAAGTCCTCCCGTCTTATCTTCGGTATTGCCGATGGCTTTAATTCTGTCAAGCTCCCTCTTATAAAAATCACGTTCACTTTTGGCTTTAGCCGCATCCTCAAGATACTCTTTCAGTTGTAACCGGAGATTATCGGTAGTTCCGCCGTTTTTCTTTGCTTCATCTGCATATTGCAAAGCAACAAGAACCGCCGCCTGGGTGGTGGATACTCTGTTACCCTTCAAAATATCTGCCATTTTTAAATCAATTTCGTGAGCGAGTTCGCCCATATATTCAGTAGTTTCTGCGGAAACTATTCTGTATTCCTCACCGGCAATTCTGAGTCTGTGAGTGTTTTTTTCCATTTTTATCATCCTCAATTAAATTTAATGATGTAACAGAATTATACATTGTTTTGCATTTTTTCGCAACACTACATATTGTAAAAATTCATTTTATATACACAATTTATGAGTTGATATTTAAAGCATTAGTTGCTATAATTTAATCATCAAAGTTTTGTGAAAGGAAAAACTATGGACTATACTCCCGATAATAATATTCAGCATCCCGTTGACGGAAACGGTGTTCAGAACAATAACGGCACAGATTTTCAAAATACTTCGTTCACAACACAAAACCCAAATATAAATTCTTCGCAAAACAGTTATGGATCTGCACAATATACTCCGTCACCCGCTGAAATATATAATGCAACTGCCCCGGGCAATGTTCCCCAATACCATTACGGAACCAACCAAAGTTTTTTTAACCCCCAATACCTTGAGGAACACCGTCAAAAAATGCTTTTACGCAAGCACACGGAAAAACAGATCCGTTCTTTTGGCACCAATACAGGAATAATTCTTCTTTTTGTATTGACTTTTTCTTACGGACTTTCTTTTTTCCTGCTTATGCCAAAATTCAGTTTCCTCTATAACACCAACGCATCATTCGCCGGTGCATTCGGAATTTTCTACTCTGCAATCAGCGTTGGGGGGGCGTTCTTAATAGGCTCAAAACTATTCAAAAGGTTTGAACCTCAAATAAGTATTCCCTACAATCCTCCGAAAGACAAAACAAAAGCTCTTTTGCTTATTTTAATGGGATTCGGCGGATGTCTTATTGCAAATTATATAACTGCGTTTTTGCGTCTTCTTGCCGAAGGAGTGGGCATATATTCCGACTACACCGCTCTTGAGGAGCCTTCAAGTCTGCTTGATGTAATAATAATTTTCATCGGCTCCGCCATTGTTCCCCCGCTTTTTGAAGAATTCGCTTTGCGTGGAGTTCTTATGCAAAATCTCAGAAAATACGGGGATGCTTTTGCAATTATAGCCTCCGCTTTTGTATTCGGTTTATTCCACGGAAATGCAGTTCAGATGCCCTTTGCTTTTCTCTGCGGTTTAATAATCGGCTATGCGGTTGTTGCCACCGAAAGCCTGTGGACAGGTATTATAATTCACGGTCTTATAAATGCAATGTCCGCAATTTCTTCTGCTTTAATCTATTATTTTGACGAATATGTTTCAAACACGTTTTTCTATATAGGCTCCGTGGCGGGAATTGCCGTGGGAATTATTGCCCTGCTTATTTATTCAACCCGGTATAAAAATTACAAACTTGCAAACCACGACAAAAACAGCATGGGACTCTCTTTGGGAGAAAAGTTCTCAAAATTCATCTCATCCCCCCTTATGATATTGGTAATCGTACTTTATCTTGTGGAGGCAATTTCCCAACTTGCCGCTACGTCCATTAGTTAATATGGAAAATTTTGATTTTATGAATATGGCATTATGCCTTGCCAAAGAAGCGGCTGCGGATGGGGAAGTACCTGTTGGTGCCGTTGTTACAATAGGAAACAAAATCGTCGGCACCGGTAGAAATCGCCGTGAAAAAGGGAAAAATGCTCTTTGCCATGCGGAAATTGAAGCAATAAATCAAGCCTGCATACGTTTGGGCGGTTGGCGGCTTTGGGAATGTGAACTTTATGTTACCCTTGAGCCCTGCCCCATGTGTGCCGGGGCAATTATCAATTCCCGAATTAAAAAAGTTGTTTTCGGAGCTTATGACACAAAAAACGGTGCTTGCGGTTCCGTGGTCAATCTTTTCAAAGAGAATTTCAGCCATTCCCCCGTCTGTGTGGGCGGATTCATGGAAAAGGAATGTGCCGGAGTTTTAACGGATTTTTTCAAAAATATAAGAAAACAACAATCAAAAAACAAAAAAGAAATTGAGGAGAAAAACAAAATGGAACGAATCGACAGTTTTAATGTTGACCACACAAAACTTTTACGGGGTATGTACATTTCAAGAATAGACGGCGACGTTGTTACATACGACATAAGAACAAGACGCCCCAACGTTGAAGAAGTTATGGAAACCGGAGCCATCCATACCGTTGAGCATCTTTTTGCAACCTTTGTAAGAAACAGTTCTTTCAAAAACAACATTATCTACTTCGGTCCCATGGGCTGCAGAACCGGTTTTTACTTTCTCACAACGGGCATAACCCACGGCGATGCCCTAAATCTCACACGTGATGCTCTTGAATTTATCTCAAAATTTGAGGGCGAAGTTCCCGGAGTAAGTGCTGTGGAATGCGGTAATTACCGTGACCACGATTTGGAGGGCGCAAAAAAAGAAGCCGCCGACCAACTTGAAATACTCAAAAATTGGACAACTGCTGATATGATATACTAAAAAAGAACGGCGGAAACGCCGTTCTTTTAATTGCAAATTGAAAGTAGAAAGTGACATGTTCCGGCTCTGCGATGCACCATTTTAATGTTTGGAAACGAAACTTCCCCTAAACTATTTACCCTTAACTCTTAACTAAAGAGAATTTCTTTTAAATTCTCTCCCAAAATACCTCGTTTAGCCTCCTCACTTATGGGGAGATTTTTTATTCTTTCTATGGATTCTTTAATCATTTTCGCATCTTTGTAGGGTGTATCAAGACCGAAAATACTGCGTTTTGGACCTGTCTGATGTATCAAATCGCAAAGTTCTTCATCCGTGATGGACCAAGCTCCTCTGCGTGTGTTTCCAAACTCATCTTTTTCCATAGCAATACTTGTCCACCCTGCAAAAACATGGTCTATTACACCACGGGAATTATTGTTCATAACAAGTAAGGCTTCCCTGAAAAAACTGTAACCACCCATATGCTCCATACTAAAACGAAGCTTCGGAAAATTATATGCTACCTCATCAAATAAAAGCATCTGATAATCTGCAATTCTATGCCAATGAAGTCCCGTGTGGAAAGACAAGAAAAGTCCTTGTTTTTCGGCTTCTTCATAAACTTCAAAAATCTCTTTTCCTGCCACATTTATCTCTTGTGCCGCAGGATGAATTTTTATTCCATAAAGCCCTAAATCCTTGATTTTTTTAACTTGGTCTTTTAAGTCTTTTCTGTCAAAATCAATTGTACCGAAGCCAACAAGGTTAGGTTCATTTTTAAGTGCTTTTGCCACCCATTCACAAGGATTCTCACCTGTCGTATGGGCATACATATCCATCTGATGCCAAAATGGTGAAAAACAAACTGCGCCTTCGATTTCACACTCATCCAATATAGATTTCAATGTGTCGATATCACCGTTGGGTTTTGTGTTTTTCGGAAAAAGATGGGCGTGGTTCGCAAAAATCTTATAATCTGACATTTTATCACCCTATTTATACAAGTTTAAAATCATCATCGGACATACTGTCCCAATCTATGTTTTCATCCTCGGGAATGTCCGCATAATAATCCCACAGACGTTCCTCCTGCTCTGCCGTTAACGGCTCTGCGGGAACTTCATTTATTACCTCAAATTTCTTTGTGGCACTCCAAAGGGACGGCGTTATACGAACTGTATAACCGCAACAGGATGGGCATAGCCATTCCGTCATGGGAAGTTCCGGAACACCGAAAGCCGCAAGTATGCTCATCATCACACCGCCGTGTGTAACGATTGCGGCAGTTCTCGTGCCTGTTTTAATCATTCCGTCAACGGTTTTTATAAAGCAGTCGCAAACACGGGTTGCAAATTCCGCATTGCTTTCCCCGTTTAGAGGTCGGGCATCCTCCCCGCCCGAAAGCCATTGAGAAAACTCCTCATAAGGCTCCAATTCATCGGCTGTGTGCCCTTCAAATTCACCGAAATCACATTCTTCAAAGCCCCTCATTTCAATGGGGGTTTTGTCGGGAAAAAGAATTCTTGCAGTTTGAACGCAACGTTTTAAACTACTTGTAAATACCACATCGGGTATGGGGTAATTATAGTCTTTTTTCATTGCCTCAAGTTGATTCAAGCCTTCCTGGCAAAGTTCTTCATCGGTCTGACCGATATATCTGCCCTCAATATTGCCCTTTGTGAGAGCATGGCGAATTAAGTGTATGGTGTAAGTTTTCATTGATTTCTCCTATGAAATAGTGTATATTATTATACAATAAGTATAATCTTGTTACATAAAGGGGTTAATTATGAACACAAATTTTAACGAAAGATTAGTTGAACTCCGTACCGAAAAAGGCTTGAGCCAAAAGGATGCCGCCGCAGATCTGGGTGTTTCCCAGGCTCTCCTTTCCCATTACGAAAAAGGAATACGTGAATACAACCTTGCTTTTTTATGCAAGGTGGCGGAATACTACAACGTTACAACGGATTACATTTTAGGGCTTACGGACAGCCGTTCCGGTCTGGAAACCTCCGCCCTTGAGGACAGAGAAGAAGATTCGGTTTTCAACACAATCTCCATTTACCGTGCGGCAATTATGACCCACGAAAGAATGAATGCAGGATCTTTCCAGGCCGGAGAAAGCGCTGATATTCTGTATGCAACAACACTTTATAACATACTGTTTACCGCCGCCCAGAAGGGCTATATTCCAAAACGGTGGTTTTCTCTTCCGCCAAAATATGCACGGGCAATGTGCCTTGCATTAGAAGAAGCTCAACTTTCGGATTTTCCCGAAAAAACCGTAAACGCAAGACGTTACGGCGGCCCCGAACCCAAGAGTATCGAGGCCGTCATAAAAGGAGTTGAAAGTCAGTTAAGTAAAATGGCTAACTCTATAAAGCCACCGGAAAACTGAAATTAACCTTTCAGAACTTCTTTGTACATTTTAATGTATTCATTTGCGGATTTGCCCCAACTGTTGTCGCTTTCCATTGCACGTTTTACAAGGATTGACCAACCTTTTTGGTTACTGTAACCCTCAACTGCACGTCTGATTGCGTGAAGCATGTCGTGAGCATTGTATGAAGAAAATACAAAGCCGTTACCCATATTATCTCCGCTGTCCGTAACGGAATCCCTGAGACCGCCTGTTTCACGGACAATGGGAATTGAACCGTAACGAAGTGCAACCATCTGAGAAAGTCCGCAAGGTTCACTTTTTGAGGGCATAAGGAACATATCGCTTCCTGCGTAAATTTTCCTTGCTAAATCAGGGATAAAGCCCAGGCAAAGCCCAACTTTATCGGGATAGCGTGCCGCAAGCCCTCTGAAAAATTCTTCATACTGGTAATCACCCGAACCGAGAACTACAAGTTGAATATCCGTTGTTGCCAACAACTCGTCAAGAACCGCTTTGCAAAGGTCAAGACCTTTGTGGGAAACAAGTCTTGTAACCATACCCATAAGCGGAACATCATTTTTCTCCGGAAGCCCCAGAAGCTTCTGGAGTTCTCTTTTGTTAACCGCTTTTCCGCGCATATTATCCGCAGAGTAGTTTTTGAAAATATCTTTATCGGTTTCAGGATTATAGTTTTCAACATCAATTCCGTTAAGGATTCCGCGTAATTTGTAACTTCTTTCCCGGAGAATTGTGTCTAAACCGTGGGAATACCAGGGATCAAGGATTTCTTTTGCGTATGACGGGCTGACGGTGGTTACCGCATTGGCACATTCAATACCCGCTTTCATAAGGTTTACCGCACCGTCGTATTCTATGAGATTTTTACAGGAGTGGTCAATACCGACAACATTATCAATAAGTTCTTCTCCGTAAACCCCTTGGTACTGAATATTGTGAATTGTGAAAACAGTTTTAATATTTTCGTAACCGGGCTGATTCGCATATATTGTGCTGTAATATAGCGGGGTGAGAGCCGTCTGCCAGTCATTACAGTGAATAATATCGGGCTTGAAATCAATGTGGGGAATTATTTCGAGAATTGCTCTTGCAAAAAAAGCAAATCTTTCCGCATCATCATAGAACCCGTACAGAGAATCTCTCTTGAAGTAGTATTGATTATCAAGAAGATAATAAATAACGCCTCCTGCTTTTGCCTCAAATATTCCGCAATACTGTCTGCGCCAAGCAACAGGCACGGAAATATTTGTGATAAATTTCATTGAATCCTTTAGTTCCTGCTTAATTCCGTCATACAGGGGCATAACAACTCTGCAACCTATGAGCCTTTTCCTCAATGCCTGGGGAAGAGAGCCGGCAACATCCGCCAAACCTCCGCTTGCTATAAAAGGAAGTGCTTCACTTGCAGCATATAATACTTTCATATAATAAACCTCCGTTAAATTACAGTGCAATTCCCGCCATATCAAAAATAGATTTCATATTCTCAATAAGACCGGATTTCAAAACTATGATAATTAACAATATGAGAAGAACAAAGGGGGCTCCCAATTCCACTATTGTTTTTATCATCTGTTTTCTCTTCATTGCCCGAAGTTCATTTTCAAGTGCCGTAACACGATTTTGAAGTTCCGTTATAACATCATCTTCTTTGTATTGCTCCGGGTTTCTTTGAGTTGTGTTTTGGTGCACAATATTTTTTGGGGATTGTTCAGGTGCAGCAGGCTTTGTCACATCTTTTTCGGGAAAACGGGAACGAATGGATTTCAAGGCAGATAAAACTTTGTCATCCCTTTGTGAAACCTCTTTCCCGATAACAGCGTCAAGCCATCTGATCTGGGCTTCGGTAGGCTCCGAAACGGAGTCAAATACATTTAACTGCCTATCGCAAAACGAGCACACTCTGCAATCCTCACCGATTATCTTTCTTTCAACAAAATCAAGTTCTTCTGTTTTGCAACCGCAAACGGGACATACCGCCATACTAACACCTCACAATCAGAAAATTTATTTAAATAACAATTTCTTTACCTACAAACAAGGGATAACTCTTGTCACCGCTCAAGGTTTTCTTTGTAGTAATAACAGTGTTTTTATCCATAATCACACAATTCAGCCTTGCATCCTCGCCCACAAAAGCATCTTGCATAAGAATGGAGTTTTCAACAACCGCACCCTTAGCTATTTTTACACCTCTGAAAATAATGCTGTTTTTCACGGTGCCTTCAATTTGACAACCGTCGGCAATAAGAGAGTTTTCACATTTTGAAGAAATACCGTAAATAACCGGCATGTCGTTACGAACCTTTGTATATACAGGTGCATCGGCACGGAACAAATTATTCCTGCAACTCTTTTCAAGCAGAGCCATATTTGCTTCAAAATATGTTGACATACTGTCAATAGTACAACTCCACTCCTCAACCTTATAGCCGTAAATGTTAAGGTGGGAAACGTTTTTCTGTATAATATCTTTTTCAAAACTTGTATAGGTATAACTCTCGGCGTCGCCTATAAGTCTTTCAAGGAGTGCCTTCCTAATAAGAATTATATTTGTTGAATAGTTTATCTCATTCTCAGTCTTAATGTCCACACCCACACTTACAACCTTACCGTCGTCGTCAAGGCTGAGAGCCATTATTCTTTCAAGTTTTGGTGCTTCGCCATGAGAATATGCAATAGTGATATCCGCATCCTTTTGGGTGTGGAAAGCAAAAAGTTTTGACAAATCCATATTGCAAACTACGTTGGAATCCATAAGCAAAACATATTCCTGCTTAGATTTTGCTATAAAATCCATTATTCTGTTAAGCGTATCGATTCTATCGTTGCTGTCCCGTTCCGTTGCACCGGGTGTAAAGGGCGGAAGCATATAAAGACCGTCAACTTTTCTTGAAAGGTCCCAAGGTCTTCCGCTTCCCACGTGATCCATAAGAGAGTGGAAATTGCTGTTTGCAATAACCCCAACCTTTGTAACACCGCAGTTAACAAGATTTGAAAGAGCAAAATCTATAAGACGATATCTTCCGCCAAAGGGTACGGAACCCATGGTACGTCTTGCCGTAAGAGCACCCAAAGAGGAATCATAAGAATTGGAATAAATAATTCCGAGAACATTTTTCGGCATCATACTGTTTCACCATCCTTAACATCTTCTGAAATCATGGACTTTGCCTTTACGGTTGCTTTTTTACCCACCGTAACTCCGGCACCCACAACGCTTACACCCCAGTTCTCCAAATCGGCGCATTTTTCGGGGTTTTCGCCAACCACTGCACCTTCTTCAATTACAGCATTTTCAGCAACCATTGCGTACTGAACTACCGCACCTTTTTTAATTACTGCGCCGGGCATGATAATTGAATAATCCACAAATGCGCCTTCTTCTACGGTAACATTTGAGAAAAGCACCGAATAGTCGATTTTACCTTCTATTTCGCAGCCCTCTGCGGCAAGAGAATTTTCTATAACCGCTGTTTCGGAAACATACTGGGGAGCCGAAACGGCACTTCTGCCGTAAATCTTCCAACCGGGGTCGCTCAAATCAATATTTGCCTTGGGATTGAGCAAGTCAAGGTTTGCTTCCCAAAGAGAGTCGATTGTTCCCACATCCTTCCAATATCCGTCGAAGCCGTAAGCATAAAGCCTTTCCCCTGCTTCGTGCATTGCGGGAATAACGTTTTTACCAAAATCGTTTGAAGAATCCGGGTCCGCTTCATCCTCAATAAGATATTTCCTCAATTTTTCCCAGGTGAACATATAAACACCCATGGACGCCTTATTGCTCTTGGGATTCTTAGGTTTTTCTTCAAATGCGGTAATTCTTCCGTCATCATCCACAAACATAAGACCGAAGCGGGAAGCCTCCTCCCACGGAACCTCAAGCATTGCAATTGTACAGGCGGCATTCTTTTCTTTATGGAACTGAAGCATCTTTGCATAATCCATCTTGTATATATGGTCGCCTGAAAGAACCGCCACATACTCGGGATTGTATCTGTCAATAAACTGAATATTCTGATAAATTGCATTGGCAGTACCCTTGTACCATTCCGTACCCTTAATCTGCTGATAGGGTGAGAGAATGTGTACACCGCCGTTTGCACGGTCAAGATCCCAAGGACCGCCGTTTCCGATATAGTCGTTAAGTTCAAGGGGCTGATACTGTGTGAGAACACCCACGGTATAAATACCCGAGTTTACGCAGTTTGAAAGGGGGAAATCAATAATCCTGTACTTTCCGCCATAGGGAACGGCGGGCTTTGCAATATTCTTGGTAAGTACGCCCAATCTTGAGCCCTGACCACCTGCAAGAAGCATTGCAATACATTCATTCTTTTTTGCCATTATGTCACAGTCCTTTCCTGTTTTTAACTTTTTTATTTGAAGGTTTATCGTCGGATTTCTTTGTATTGTCAGTTTTTTTCTGTTTAAAATAAAGAGTGCTCATGGGCGGAAGCGTAAGTTCAATAAACTGCTTGTAGCCGTGCATTTCGCCATCAACGGTTTTATAGGTTTTCTTTATTTTTTCTCCCGTGCCGCCGAATTTTGCGGAATCTGAATTGAAAACCAATTCATAAGCATCACATTGCGGAATACCTATTTTATAATTCTTTCTGAGTACGGGAGTCAGATTGGAAACTACAACGAGTTTTTCGTCATCTTCATCCGTTCTCACAAATGCTATCACGGAATTTGTATTATCATCGCTGACAATCCAGTTAAAGCCCTCCCAACTGTAATCAATCTGCCACAGGGGAGAATTCTTTTTGTAGAACTTATTTAATTCCCTTGTATAATCCTGCAACAAAACGTGCATTTCATAGTCAAGAAGAAGCCAGTCAAGTCCTTTTTTGTAGTCCCACTCAATAAACTGTCCGAACTCTGTACCCATAAACAAAAGTTTTTTACCCGGGTGAGCATACATGTATCCTAAAAATGCCCTCACTCCGGCAAACTTTTGATTATAATTACCGGGCATCTTATTTATAAGGGAGCCCTTGCCGTGAACCACTTCATCGTGGGAAATGGGGAGTATAAAATTTTCGCTGAATGCGTAGAAAAATGAAAATGTTATAAGGTCATGATTAAATTTTCTGAAAATTCCGTCAAGAGAAAAATATCTCAAAATATCGTTCATCCAGCCCATATTCCATTTGAAATTAAAGCCGAGGCCACCCATATAAACAGGTTTTGAAACCATGGGCCAGGCGGTACTTTCCTCCGCCATCATCATAACATCCCCATGTTCCTTAAAGACGGTTTCATTAAGTTGTTTCAAAAAAGCAACCGCTTCAAGATTTTCGTTGCCGCCGTTGGCATTTGCAATCCAATGTCCGTCATCCCTGCCGTAGTCAAGATAGAGCATGGATGCCACCGCGTCAACACGGATACCGTCAATATGGTATTCATCAAACCAGAAGCACGCATTTGAAATAAGGAAACTTTTTACCTCGTTTTTCCCAAAATCAAAAACCTTTGTGCCCCATTGGAGATGCTCGCCTTTGCGGATATCCGCATATTCATAACAGGGAGTGCCGTCAAACTCCGCAAGACCATGGGCATCCTTTGGAAAGTGAGCGGGAACCCAGTCAACAATCACACCTATTCCGGCTTTGTGACATTCATCAATAAAATATTTGAAATCGTCGGGAGTTCCGTAACGGGAGGTTACGGCAAAATACCCGGTTACCTGATACCCCCAAGAGCCGTCATAGGGATGCTCTGCAACAGGCAACAACTCAACATGGGTGTAGCCCATATTCTTAACATATTCCACAAGTTCCTTTGCAAGATCGCGGTAACTTAATGTGTTACCGTCATCGTAGAGTTTCCACGATCCCAAATGAACTTCATAAATATTAACGGGGGCGGAATAAACGCTTAATTCCTTGCGTTTTTTCAGCCACTTTGCATCATTCCATTTATAGTTACCCTCAAATATTTTCGATGCGGTTCCCGGTCGGGTTTCCGCATGAATTGCGTAAGGGTCGGCTTTGTAAAGTTTTCTTCCGGTTCCGGTGTGTATGATGAATTTGTAAGAATCAAAGTTTTTAACTCCTTCAACATACGCTTCCCAAACGCCCGCGTCATTAAGCCGTTGCATTGGCGCGCAGTCCTCACTCCAGCCGTTAAAAGTACCCGTTACAAAAATGCTTGTTGCATTGGGTGCCCACACTCTGAAAACATATTTCCCGTCCTCAATTTTATGAGCACCGAAAAACTCCTGTGCCTTAAAATTCTTTCCCTGATGAAAAATATACATGGGAAAATCATTGTAATCGCTTTTCTTTTTCACATCCACACCTCACAAAATGTAATGTAATGTAATACACTATATCAATGTAATAATATCAAAATACTGAATTCATTTCAAGAGAATTTTAATATATTTTGTTCAAATCAAAGTTAAAATTTTTTGGTCTGCTTTGTGAATATTGCACAATAATTTTGTTTAAAATGTCATCTCAGACGCCAAATATATTGTCTATTATTTGGGGAAAAATGTTAACTGTTTGTAAAAATTCAAAAGTTTTTGTTTATTTTCTTTTTCGGAAAAATAACCACCCAAAAAATGTTATTATATTTACTATACAATTAAACGTTTAACTATTTTTTCGGAGGTTTACCAATGGAGTACAGAGAAATGGTTCACAAGCTGATTTCCACATCCCTCGTCCATCGTTGCCACATAACAAAAGCCGCCCAAAAAGCCGGCTTATATTACGGTCAGCCAATGATACTGGAATATATAGATGATAATCCGCGGTGCACACAAAAGGAACTTGCCGACAGTTTGCACATTTCCCCCGCAAGTGTCGCAACATCAATTAAAAGACTGGAAAAAAGCGGGTTTGTAACCCGCACAACCGACAAATCCGATGTAAGAAAAAACCGACTGTCCCTCACAGACAGCGGAACCGATGTTTTAAATGAGTTCAGAAGAATCTGTGATGAAACGGACAAAGAAATGTTTAAGGGGTTTTCTCCGCAGGAATGTGAAACGCTGTGCAATTATCTTGAAAGATTATACTCCAACTTAAACGCGGAAAAACTCACAAACTGTCAGTTAAAAGCAGAAATGAAGAAAAGCAGAGAAATTGCAAAGGAGGAAATGAAAAAATGATGAAAAAACTTATGAGTTATGTGGGTAAATACAAAATTTATGCCATACTCTCCCCCATCTCAATCATTCTGGAAGTTTTGATTGAAGTTATAATCCCCCTGCTGATGTCGGTAATAATCGACTGCGGTATTTCGGGACAACCCTTGGACTCAAAGGAAAGTTTCATTGCCGACATTCTCATAAAAATGGGCTTTGGTGACAAAGTCGGCACCGAACTTATACTTTCCCTGGGCACACTTATGATAGGTATGGCATGCATCTCCCTTGCCTGCGGTGCGGCGGCAGCATTCTTTGCCGCAAAAGCGGGTATGGGCTTCGGAGCGGAACTCCGTTTCGGAATATTCAAGAAAATACAGGATTTCTCTTTCTCCAATGTTGACAAGTTTTCAACCGGTTCCCTTATAACAAGAATGACCACGGACATAACAATGATTCAGAACGCTTTTATGATGGCAATACGTATGCTTGTACGCTCGCCCCTGATGTTCACGATGGCAATCATAATGGCTTTCAGCATCAATAAAAGGCTATCCCTTATTTTTATTTGTATTGCCCCGATTATGTTTTGCCTCATTCTGTTTATCGGTGTTGTTGCCCACAAACGTTTTAAGAAAATGTTTAAAAAATACGATAAATTCAACACCTCCATTCAGGAAAACCTTATTGCCGCAAGAGTTGTAAAGGCATTTGTACGTGCAAAACACGAAAAAGAAAAGTTCAAAATTTCCAACGACGAACTGAAGGACGCATCAATTTTTGCAGAAAAAATCATAATCCTCAACGGCCCCATAATGTCGGTTTCCATTTACACCTGTATAATTCTCATTCTCTGGGTGGGCTCGAAACTTATTTTGGGCGGCAGTATGCAGTTGGGCGACCTTATGAGTTTCATAACATATATTCAACAGATATTTATGTCACTTATGATGGTTTCCATGATTTTTGTTATGTCCGTTATGGCGAAAGCCTCCATGGACCGTGTTTATGAAGTTTTGACGGAAACCCCCGATATCAATGACGATTCCGCCGATGAAAATCTTACGGTAGCCGACGGAAGTGTTGAATTCAGAAATGTTTCCTTTAAATACGGCAAAAATGCAAAACGTGAGGTTTTAAAAGATATTAACCTTACAATCCGCTCCGGGGAAACAATCGGTATTATAGGCTCAACGGGTAGCGCAAAATCCTCCCTTGTCCAACTTATTCCCAGGCTCTATGACACAAGCGAGGGCGATGTCCTTGTAGGCGGAAGAAATGTTAAGGATTACAAAATACAAAATCTCCGTAACAATGTTTCAATGGTACTTCAAAGCAATGTGCTTTTCTCCGGCACCATTGAGGAAAATCTCCGTTGGGGTAACGAAAACGCAACCATGGACGAAATACGAGCCGCCGCAAAAATTGCACAGGCGGACGATTTTGTTATGAGTTTCCCCGACGGCTATCAAACGGACTTGGGTCAGGGCGGTGTAAATGTTTCAGGCGGTCAGAAACAACGTCTTTGTATTGCACGCGCCATTCTGAAAAACCCGAAAATACTCATTCTTGACGACTCAACAAGCGCCGTGGATACTGCCACCGACGGCAAAATCCGTGAGGGTATGAAATCCCTTTTACCCGACACTACAAAAATCATAATCGCCCAGAGAATCAACTCTGTTCAGCACGCTGACCGAATCATTGTTATTGACGACGGAAAAATCAATGATATAGGCACTCACGAAGAATTGCTTTCACGCAACGAGATATATAAAGAAGTATATATGTCCCAGTTGGAAGGCAAAATGGAACAATGAGAAAGGAGGATTAAACATGGCACAAAAACACACTAAACAACCTGAACACGGTCCCGGTCCCGGGGGAAAAATGAAATTTGAAAAACCGAAAAACACAAAAAAGACCCTTTTGCGTCTTTTGTCCTATGTAACTCAAAAAAAGGCATTGCTTTTTGTAGTTTTTATTCTTGTTGTTTTCAGTTCGGTTGCAAATGTTTTGGGTACCTATCTTTTAACACCCATTATAAATGAAATAGGAAATATGCTTTCAAGCGGAAGCAGGGATTTCACGGTGATAATAAAATATTTGTGTATTCTTGCTATCATCTATATTTGCGGAGCAGTTGCGCAATACACATATTCCCGCCTTATGCTCAATGTTTCACAGGGCACTCTCAATGTTTTAAGACGTGACCTTTTTGAACATTTACAGGATTTGCCCATCAAATACTTTGACACCCACACCCACGGCGAACTTATGAGCCGTTTTACAAATGACGTTGATACAATACGCGAAGCCATAAGCCAGGGACTTGTGCAAATAATTTCCTCACTTGTAATGGTTGTTGGTATATTCTTTATGATGCTGTATATCAGCCCTGTGCTCACAGGTCTTATTGTTATAATGCTTGTGGTAATGCTCTTGATAATAAAAACTATCGGGGGACGTTCCTCCCGTTATTTCCGCCGTCAGCAGATGGCTGTCGGTGCCGTAAACGGCTATATTGAGGAACTTATTGAGGGTTCAAAGGTGGTAAAAGTTTTCTGCAGGGAGGAAAAAGCGAAAAACAATTTTAAAGAAATCAATGAAAACTACCGAAAAGCCGCAACAAATGCCCACACCTTTGCAAGTATTTTGATGCCCATTATGGGTAACCTTTCATATTTCAACTTCACCGCTACTGCCGCTTTGGGTGCAACAATAATTCTCAAATTCGGCAACACTGCCCCGGGCGGTATTACAGGATTTTTACTCGGTGGTGTAGCGGGTGTGCTTTCCATCGGCTCCCTTGCATCATTCTTGCAATACACAAGGCAGTTTTCCAACCCCATAAGCCAGGTTTCCCAACAGATGAACAGCATCCTTGCCGCTCTTGCAGGTGCGGAAAGAATTTTTGAAATCATTGACGAAAAGCCCGAGGAAGACGATGGTTATGTTACACTTGTATATGCAAATGTTGATGAATTCGGAAACATAACCGAATCCGAAACACGCACGGGCACATGGGCTTGGAAACACCCCCATTCAGCGGACGGAAGTGTAACCTACACTCTTCTCAAAGGTGACGTGCGTTTCCACAATGTTACATTCTCCTATGACGGCAAAAAAACCGTTTTGAAAAACGTTTCACTTTATGCAAAACCCGGTCAGAAAATTGCTTTTGTAGGCTCAACGGGTGCCGGAAAAACAACAATTACCAATCTTATTAACCGCTTCTACGATATTCAAGAGGGTAAAATCACTTATGACGGTATAAACATTAAGAAAATCAAAAAGGACGATTTGCGTCGCTCACTTGCAATGGTGCTTCAGGACACCCACCTTTTCACAGGTACGGTAGAAGAAAATATACGTTACGGCAAGTTGGATGCAACCCACGAAGATATTGTTAAAGCCGCCAAAATTGCAAATGCGGACAGTTTCATCACCCGTCTTCCCGACGGCTATAACACAATGCTCACCGGTGACGGTTCAAATCTTTCCCAGGGACAGCGACAACTCCTTTCCATAGCACGTGCCGCAGTTGCCGACCCTCCCGTCTTAATTCTTGATGAAGCCACAAGTTCCATTGACACCCGTACAGAGCACCTTATTGAAAAAGGTATGGACTCTCTTATGCAGGGTAAAACGGTTTTTGTTATTGCTCACAGACTCTCAACCGTTCGTAATTCCAATGCAATTATGGTACTTGAAAACGGAGAAATCATAGAAAAAGGCGACCACGATACCTTGCTTGAAGAAAAAGGAAGATATTACAAACTATATACCGGACAGTTTGAACTTTCGTAATAAGAAAAAAATCATCTGCATATCAATCTTTATGCAGGTGATTTTTTTGAATTATTACAAATATTAAGATTTTGTAACATTTGTTGTGTTTTTATAAAATTAGTATATAATAGGGAGTTGCAGACGAGATTAACTATTTATATAACAGAGTGGTATAAATAATGGAACATATATTAAAATCCGAAAAGTCCCTTCAAAGACTTGAAAATATACGTAAATTCCTGTTAAGCGAAAAGTGGATGGCAGTCCTTTTTGTTATAGCGGGGATTTTTGCGTGTCTTCACTCCTTTTTCCCAAACGGAAGTTTTCAAATTTGGGGAACCGTTGTTTTAGCATATATTACGGGCTTTGTGTTTATAGTTTCCGGAGATATTTTTGCAATGCTTATCCCGGGTATGTTCACCTACTGTATAGCAATACGGTGTTATGACTCTCTTGATGAATTCAAGAGCATCGGTTTATTTGCGGTGCCCCTTGTTGCAATTGTACTGTTCAATATAATCGCATATTTTAAAAAGCCCACAACAAAAGGCTCCCAGTTCTTGCCAATGCTGTGTGTTTCCGTTGCTGCAACCATAGGCGGTGTGGGTGTTATTTCCGCCAAGGATTATTTCGGCGGAGCCGCCATTTACAACATGCTCGGCATCGGCTTCGGTATGCTTTTGCTTTACTGTATTTTCTATTCAAGAATCAACACAAACAAGGATTATTTGTTAATAGAAAAACTCACATATATTATGGTTGTTATAGGGCTTTTTATTTCCTTTATGGTTCTTGCTCATTACATCATAAATATAAACACCGTAATCGACAAGGGCGGTATATTCTATATAAGATGGCGAAACAATGCTTCCACAATTCTTATGATGGCAATGCCCTTTGCGTTCTTTTTGGGCAACCGCAAAGCCACGGCGGTTATTCTTGCATTCCTCTTCTACGGCGCAACTCTTTTAACAGGTTCCCGGGGCGGTATGGTGTTCGGCTCCATCGAGTTAGTAATGTGCATCGTTATGTTCATTCTCTATGACAGACGGCGCAGATTAGCCTACATTATTATATGCGGCTGTTTCCTTTTCGTTATGCTTGTGTATCTTCCGGAAATTACAAGTTTCCTTAACTACACAATCCAAAGGCTTTTCAGAGTTCTTAACCAATTTCTGATGGGCGGTGCCGATACTGAAACACGGGTTCGTCACTATGCACGCGGCGTAGAGGATTTCCTTAACCACCCGATTTTCGGAACGGGTTTGGGAAATATGACAAACCAAGATATTTTTAAAAACAAACCCGGTTCACTTTGTTGGTATCACTGTGCACCAATCCAAATTGCCGGCAGTTTCGGTGTTGTGGGTATCGTTGCTTTTGTATATCAGTTTATCAAGCGTATTATTTTGATTTGGAAAAAGGCAACTCTTTTCAATATGACTATTTTCCTCTCCTATATAAGCCTCGAACTGATGTCATTGGTAAATCCGGGTATCTTCTGTCCCGTACCCTATCTGTTACTTGTGGTAATATATATGATAGTCATTGAAAAATGCAACGACCATGAGCCTCAAATCAAAGTTTCCATCTTCAAAAAGTTCAGAGAAAAACGCAAGTTTAAAAAACAAGGTTAAAAAAATGATGCAAAAAGTTTTCGCTTTTTGCATCATTTTTTGTTTTAAATTTAGTTATTTTTTTATTTTCATTGAAATGTCAAAGGCTGTAACTGAATGAGTGAGAGCACCGATTGAAAGAATATCCACACCCAATTCCGCAACACTTTTGATTCTGTCTTTTGTAAGGTTGCCGGAGGCTTCAAGCAATGCTCTGCCGTCAACAATTTCAACGGCACTTTTCATTGTTTCGTTGTCCATATTATCAAGCATAATAATATCTGCGCCAACTTCAACGGCTTCTTCCACCTCTGCAAGAGTGCGGGTTTCAACTTCGATTTTAACAGTATGACCAATCTTTTGCCTAAGTGCCATAACCGCCGCAGTAATTCCGCCTTTGGCATCAATATGGTTATCTTTAAGCATGGCACAGTCGGAAAGGTTATATCTGTGATTTCGTCCTCCGCCGCAGGTTACCGCGTATTTTTGAAGTGAGCGAAGCCCGGGAAGTGTTTTTCTTGTATCGGCAATGGTTGCCTTTGTACCCTCGGTCTGTTTTACGCACTCATTTGTAAGGGTGGCTATTCCGCTCATGTGCTGAATAAGGTTTAGGGCGGTTCTTTCACCTTTAAGAAGTTTAACGGTTCTGCCCTTGAACTCTGCGATGATGTCTCCGTTTTTGACCTCTTCGCCGTCCTTTTTATGAAGGGTATAGGAGAAAGAATCGTCAAGAAGTTCAAAAACCCTCATTGCAACTTCCCCGCCGCAAAGAACGCCGTCCGCTTTTGCAACAAAATATGCCTCGCTGACCGCACCCTCGTAAAGAAGATAATCGGTTGCAACATCAATATAGTTAATGTCCTCGGTAATTGCGTTTTTTATTAAATCATCAACATAAAATTGGGGTAAAATCATTTGTCAACCTCCTGAAGAATTATATAGGCCACCGTGGCAAGGGAAAGTGCCTCACAATAGTCCGCGGTTACGGCAAATTTGCCGTTTTTAAGCCTGTTAAGTATATTTTCAATTCGTTTCTTTCCCTGTGAAATTGCCGCTTCATCGGGAATTACAAAATATGCTCTTTGCATTATGTCGCGAATTTCGGTTCTTGTTCCTTTGGGAAGAGGTGCGCCTGTTCTGTCGGATTCTTTTTCCTCGGGAACGGACAGTTTATAGAAACCTGCCCTTATGCAGCGGGTTATGTCCTCCGCCGCTTTTCTGCCGAAAACAAGGGCTTCCAAAAGGGAATTGCTTGCAAGACGGTTTTTTCCGTGAACACCCGTACAGGAACACTCTCCCGCGGCATAGAGCCTGGGCAATGTAGTTCTTGCGTTAAGGTCAACCTCAATACCGCCCATAAGATAGTGCTGGCAGGGAAAAACAGGTATCAGGTCCTTGGAAATGTCCACACCCTGACTCAAACAACCGGCATAAATACCCGGGAAACGATTTTTGAGATATTCCTCTCCTTTGTAGCGAATATCAAGATAAAAATTATTGTTGCCCAGTCTTCTTGACTCCATAATAATCGAACGGGAAACAACATCCCTGGGTGCAAGTTCAAGACGGCTGTCATACCTGTCCATAAAACGCTCTTTGTTGCCGTTGAGCAGATATGCACCCTCGCCTCTTACAGCCTCACTTATTAAAAACTGCTCTCTGTTTTCCCCGTTAAATGCAGTGGGGTGGAATTGCACGTAACTTAAATTTTTTATGGACGCGCCCATTTCGTAGGCAAGCCGTATTCCGTCACCGGTGGCAACGGAGGGGTTGGTGGTGTATTTATAAACTCTGCCTATTCCCCCGGAGGCTAAAAGGCAAAAATCCGCATAGACGGTTTTGAAATCGTTACCCCTCATTACCTCAATCTTAAAACCGTTTTTTATACGGCTCATGGAGGTGACCATAGTTTCATCGCAAACAGTTACATTTGGGAGTTTTTCCACGGCAAGCATAAGTTTATCCACCATTTCCTTGCCGGAGGTGTCCTTGTGGTGGACAATTCTTCTTCTGCAATGTCCTCCCTCAAGGGTCTTTATAAGTTCACCCTTTTCATCCCGGTCATATTCCACACCGTAGTCGATTGTTTTAAGAACATCCCCGGGACCCTCTTTAACAAGTTGGGTTACCGCGTCAATGTCATTGGCTCTGCCTCCTGCAATCAGGGTGTCCTCAATATGCAAATCGTAACTGTCATTTTCCAAATCAAGCACACAGGCAACTCCGCCCTGTGCCAAAGAACTGTTGGACTGATGACGTTCCTTTTTGGAAAGTATGAGCACATCAATGTCGGCAGGGAAGTTCAAAGCCCCGTAAAGTCCGGCAATACCGCTGCCCACAATAACCACGCTATACTGTTTTTTTATTTCGGAAAGATTCATTTTCTTACCCCAACTCAAGCATACGGTTTATGCTTTTACGTGCTTTTTTTCGTAAATTTTCTTCTAATTCTACTTTTTCTCCGCCCTCTCCGATTATGGCTTTATAAACATCTTCAAGAGAGGTCTTTTTCATGTCTTCACAACAGAGTTTTTCGGGAGCCAACTGTATGAATCTTTCGCCCTTTTCCTCGTTAATAGCAAGGTAATCAACAACACCCCGCTCAGTTCCGATAATAACCTTTCCCTTTTGGGCTTTTGCGTAATTTATAATCTCGCTTGTTGCGCCCACCATATCCGCAAGTTCAACAACCTCTTTGGGTGATTCGGGATGAACCGCAAAAACAGCGTCGGGATGCTCTGCCTTGCATTTTAAAACATCCTCTTTTGTAAGGGATGCGTGAACGGGACAATAGCCGTCCCAGAAAATGAATTTCTTTTCGGGTACGCTTTTCTGAACAAAAGAGCCCAGGTGCTGATCGGGAATGAAAAGAATTTTATCAGCATCAAGTTTTTTTACAATTTTTATTGCGGAGGAACTTGTGACACAAACATCGCACTCCGCTTTAAGTGCGGCAGTTGTATTGATATATGCCACCACTTCCGTGTCGGGATTTTCCTCTTTGAATTTTCTCACTCTTTCGGGGGAAATCTGTTCAGCCATGGGGCAGGTAGCCGTGGCAACGGGGAGGATTGTTTCCGTTTGAGGAGAAAGAATTTTTACACTTTCCGCCATAAAACGAACTCCGCACATTACAACCCTTTTGGCTTTAAGTTCTGCGGCTTTCTTACTCAGAAAGAAACTGTCGCCGGTGACATCCGCAATATCAATAATATCGGGGTCCTGGTACGTGTGGGCAAGAACAACCGTATCGGTTGCCTTTTTCGCTTCAATTATTTTATTTTTTAACTCCTGCGTGTTCATTAAAAATCACCTCAGTAGAATAACATTAAATTATGTCATTTTAATTATACCACTATTTTGCCACTTGGCAATATAAAAAATTCCCAAAAAATCCGATACTTTTATACCGTTTTCGGTTATAACACAGAACATTATATTTTTAGTTGAAAAAGAAATAAATTTAGGTTATTATAAAGTGAATTAAATTACATTGTTTAAGGAGATTAGCCCCTGTGAACAGTTATCTTGAAAAAAATTTTGATTCTTTAAAAAATGCGGACAACGAACTTTTTGAGGCTTTTGAAAAAGAGCGGGTTCGTCAAAGCGAAAACATTGAACTCATTGCAAGTGAGAACTACGCTTCCCCCGCTGTTATGGCGGCAAGCGGAAGTATTTTCACCAACAAGTACGCAGAGGGTTACCCCTCCCGCAGATATTACGGCGGTTGCGAATACGTGGATATTGCAGAGGAACTTGCCATAGAAAGACTGAAAAAACTTTTCGGTTGTGAATATGCAAATGTCCAGCCCCATTCAGGTTCCCAGGCAAACTTCGCCGTTTATTTCGCTCTCCTCAATCCCGGTGACACGGTTCTCGGTATGAGCCTTGCGGACGGCGGACACCTTACCCACGGTTCTCCCGTAAACGTAAGCGGATCATATTTTAATTTTGAGAGTTACGGAGTTGACGAAAAGGGATTTCTTGATTACGATGCCCTTGAAAAGAAAGCAAAGGAATGTAAACCCAAACTCATTGTAGCCGGTGCTTCCGCTTACCCGAGAACTATCGATTTCAAAAGAATACGTGAAATTGCGGACTCCGTGGGCGCTCTGTTTATGGTAGATATGGCACATATTGCAGGGCTTGTCGCCTCGGATATGCACCCCTCCCCCATACCCTATGCTCACGTTGTAACATCCACAACCCACAAAACCCTCCGCGGTCCCAGGGGCGGTATAATCCTTACAAATGACGAGGAAATCGCAAAGAAAGTTAACAAGGCTGTTTTCCCCGGTATTCAGGGCGGTCCCCTCATGCACATTATCGCCGCAAAAGCAATCTGTTTCGGAGAAGCACTCAAGCCGGAGTTCAAGGAATACGGAAAAAGAATTATTACCAACTGCAAAGCCCTTGAAAACGCACTGTGCGCCCGGGGTGTAAATATGGTTTCCGGTGGTTCCGACAACCACCTGCTGTTACTTGACTTGCGTAACCTGGGTATTACCGGCAAGGAACTTGAACATCGACTTGACGAAGTTCATATAACAGTTAATAAAAATGCCATTCCCAATGACCCGGAAAAGCCATTTGTTACAAGCGGTATTCGTATCGGCACCGCCGCAGTTTCATCAAGAGGATTTGAAGCACAGGATATGGTAGATATTGCAGAATACATTAAACTTGCGGCGACGGATTTTGAAAACAGCAAGGAATATATAATAGAAAATGTTGCAAGAATCTGTCATAGATACCCCTTGTATAAGGATTAACAAAAGAGTAAATCAGAACATAAAAATCCGAGATTCACAAAATCATGTGAATCTCGGATGATTTTTATTCAACTGTTACTGTTTCTTTTTCTTCCGTTGCCTCTGCATTTTCCTTGTCCTTTTTCTTTTCAAACATACGGTAATTGATTTTACCGATTTTTGTTGTGGGCAACGCGTCGGCGAACTCAATTTCCTTAAACTGTGCATTTTTTGCAATGTTCTTTTTGCAGAAATCTTTAATTTCCTTTTCAATTTCCGCCGTGCGTTGAACACCGTTTTTCAGAACAATAACCGCCTTGGGTGCTTCCTCGCGAACCTTGTCCTTAATGCCAACCACAACGCTTGAGGCAACATATTTACACTTGTTGAGGATGTTTTCAAGTTCCGTGGGGTAAATATTATAGCCGTTGGAAATAATCATTCGTTTAAGACGGGATGTGAAATGCAGAACACCGTTTTCAAGATAGCCCAAGTCACCCGTGTGCAGCCATTGTGTGCCGTCCCCGTGGGTTCTTATGGCATTGTCGGTTTCTTCATTATCATTTACATATCCCAACATTACGGTGGGGCCGTTAACACAGATTTCACCGATTTCTCCATCGGGGAGTTTTTCGTTTGTATCGGGATCGCAGACTCTTATTTGTGTATCCGGATTGGGAATACCGATATTGTCGATGTCCTCGGCACCGTAAGCGGTGGCAGTAAAGAAAGCGGTTGCCTCGGAAAGACCGTAGCCTATTCTTATATGCGCTTTTGACCCGCAGGAACGGAAATAATCAATAACCTTTGCACGAAGGTCGTCGCTGAGATAATCACCGCCGCTGAGAATAACTTTGACACTCTTAAAACTGTCGGGACCCAGGTTATTGTTATTGGTAATTGCCTTGAGCATTGTGGGAACGGCGGGAAGAATTGTGGGCTTTTTCTTCTTTATTGTTTCGTTGAGTTTTTTAACATCAATCTTGGGAATAAGTATGCACTTCATACCAAGGCACAGGGGGGCATGAACCGAAACGCAAAGACCGAAACCGTGGAAAATCGGAAGTGCCGACAGCATGGAGGCACCCGGTTTTGCTTCGGGACAGACGGCGATACACTGTATTGCAAGGGCATTGAAACAAAGGTTTGAGAGAACTATACCCTTTGATTTTCCCGTTGTTCCTCCGCTGTAAATAAGCACGGCCGCGTCATTTTTGTTTTTCTTGACAGAGGGGGCAATAGTGCCCATACCGGAAACAAATTTCTTCCAGGTTATTGCGTCATTTCCGTATTTTAACTGTTTTCTGCTTTTTATATTGTAAAGAGTTTTTAAAACTGTGGGCATACTGTTGCTGACTTCACACACAACAATATTCTGAACGCAAGCGGCACTGACAGTATTATAGGAAGCGTCCGTTGTAAAAATCAGACTTGAATCCGTAAGAGAAACCGCATTTCTGATTTCATTTGCATCACTTAAAGGATGAATAACATTTGCAACCGCACCGATTTTGTTAATGGCATAAATAAGGAAAATCGACTCGGGTATATTGGGCATACATACCGTAACGCTTTCGTCCTCAACAACACCCATTTTTTTCAAAGCATTTGCAACGATATTTATATTTTCATCAAGTGCTTCAAAAGTGTAAACCGTGTCAAAATACTCCAATGCGGGTGCATCGGGCTGCTTTTCAACCATTTCCTTGAGAAGTTCATAAATTGACCCCTCGCGGTAACACATGTGTTCCGGCATATTGCCGTAATGTTTAAGCCAGGTTTTTTCTTCCGCAGGCACCTCTATCAAAGATATGGCTTCCATAGTGGAAAAATAATTACATTTTGTGCCCATTGGCAACCTCTTTCTGTTCCCTTTCGGGAAAAATTTTATTAAAAATGACGGCATATAACTTCAATATTCGGAATAAGGATTCGCACCATTCACCATTTTGATAATATAGATTTTTTTCGACAAAGTCAAGGAAATCTGTAAAAAAACTCGGCTTTCCAAAAACATTAAACACTTGTTTAATTAAATGTTGGATTTTTACACTAACTTTTGAATATACTGTTAGGGTATGTTTCCTTTAACGAACAGTAAAAAGCAAAATACTCAAAATGTAAAAAACAAAACCCGTATTATTGACACCGAAAAATTTATATGTTAGAATATGCCTTGCGTAAAAAGTAAAGAATAGGTTTGAAATACACTCCAATTACTTCTTACCTTTTCACTCTTACTTCTTACCTCAACACGCAGGGGTGGCGGAATTGGCAGACGCGTTAGATTCAGGTTCTAATGAATGCAAGTTCATGTGGGTTCAAGTCCCATCCTCTGCACCAAAGCAAAGAGTCCGTTCGTCAGAGCGGATTCTTTGTTTTTTAGTATAAAGTTCGGGGGACTTGAACCCCCTCGGCGAAGCCGAACACAATCGGGTTTTCGCGTAGCGAATGATGGGCAGAGCCCATCAAGTCCCATTCTCTGCACCAGAAAAAGGGGATGTAAAAAAACGAAAGTTTTTTACATCCCCTTTTTCAATGAAATTCGTTCTTACAGAACGAGTGAAATATTACTGCGTAATGTGAAATACGCTTTGCGTATGAAATATGCCTGCGGCATATAAAGGAACGAATTTTATTTCACATTCGGCGTTAGCCGAATATTTCATAATCCGTAAGGATTATTTCATATCGCGTCAGCGATATTTCATCAACTATATGTTCTTGTCGGTTCAAGTCCACATCAGATTTTTGCATCGGCATCTTTCTGCATCCCGACAAAACAAAGAGTTCGTTCATTAGAACGGATTCTTTATTTTTATGTATAAAACTTACGGGGTTGTGACTGTTGTGTCACAACCCCGTACTTGTATCATTTGCTTTTTAACTTTATTCGTCATTAAGCGGCATTTTGAATTGTTTCGTCTGAAAATTCGATATTGATTTCTCCTACGCCGCCGTCGATATCAATATAGTTTTCCCCGGCGCCGTAAACGGAGTCGCCCCTCATGTTTTCGCCCTCAAGTTTGGCTTCGCCTATTCCTTTATCTATCTTTATCTTGTAGTCCTCGCGGGTTCCCAAGAGGGTCAGATTAGTTTCGCCCACACCGTAGTCAAGACTGCTGTCCCCCTCTATTCTGCTTTTCAGATTAAGTGCGCCCACGCCCATGTCAAGTTCAAGGTTACGGAGCAAACCACCGTCAATTGTCAGTTCACCGGCACCGCCGTCAATATCTGCTCGGGAATTTGCCGTCAGATTTTTAATTTTGACTTCACCCGCGCCCAGATTGAGTTTCAGAACATCTGCCGAAAGCGCATCCGCATCCACTTCAGCGGCACCTGTTTCTATTTCCACATCGTCAAAAACAAATCCTTCGGGAACCGAGAGAATTACCTTTACTCCCTCCGAACTAACCGATATGGGTTCCTTTGTTTCGTCAATACGAAGATTTCCGTTATCGGTGCTGACTGAAATATATTTGTGATTGCTTTCCACGGAGAATTTGTCCCCTGTTTTAATTTCTAACTTTGCGGCACTGAGGTCGATGGAAAGTGAGGAAACCGTTTCCTTAATGTCATAGACCTGCATTTCCCCCACCGGATCTTTGTCCTTGTCGCTAAATATGAAAGACAGTCCTGCAAGTGCCGAGAAAATTCCGCCGATAATACTGACGCTTAAAAATATGGCAAAAGCCATGGCGATATATTTAATTGTTTTCTGAACGGATGTCATTTAATATCCACACCTCCGAACATACATGTTGCGTTGATATATACTGTGGGTGCACCCTGGATGGGTGGGTGATGATTTTTGTCGGAAACTCCGCCGAAAATGGAGTTGGAGTTGATTTTAATATTAACATTATCGGGAACTAAAATATCAATTCCCCCGAAAATAGCCGTTGCGCTTATGGCACAATCGTTTTCTATAATGGCGTTTCTGATGTCGCATTTAAGACCGCCGAAAACCGCAGTAAGTTCCGCACCGTCGAACAATTCGCCGTCATAAATCAAATCCTGACCCGAAAATGTTGCACAACCGCTTCGTACATTGTTTCCGTTTTGTTTTGAGGTTTCAATCATCTTGTTTGCCTTGTCACCGAAAACTGCACCTAAAATCAGTTTCAAACCAATAAATACAATAACAGCGGGAGCTGCGATTTTCCAAAGAATATCAAAGTCAATGACATTCTGACAGCAGAGCAAAAGGAAAACGCCTATAACACAACCGATTATGTTACCCGTTTTTTCTTTTGAATTGAAAATTCCTATGAAACAAGGAACTATTATAAAGAGTGTCCACCAACCGTCAAAGAAAATCTCTATGTCGGTAATGCCGAATGCTTTCAAGGCGAAGATTATACCTGCAATAATAAATACAACGCCCCATAAAATTTTACCTGTTTTTTTCATTGTTATATTCCTCCTTAAAGTGTTTCAAATATTTTTGCACCCTTGGTATCAATCCACCGTAACAAAAGCGCCGATGCAACCGCCCCAACAACGGATATTGCAATCAGATATACAAGTGGTGTAATAAACTTCATAACTAAAATATAGATACCGGCAAGTGCCGTTATAATGGCCCAACCGCCGAACAACGCAACCATAACACAAAGACTTTGTTTGACGGGGACGGTGGGGTCCGTCCAATTAAGATTGGGCATTTCGAGATTCAGTGCAAGACCTATCAGAGCCATCAACACGACAAAAATAACCGTAAACAGCAAAATGAAAATTGAGTGTATCTCCGATATTTTCAAGGCTATGCACGCGCAAATTCCAAGGAAAACCGCGGGAATTACTGTTAACAGAACATGCAACTTTATTTTTGCGTGAAGAACCGCTTTAGCGGAAACAGGGTAAGACTGCACGAGCCAGAGATTTTTACCCTCAAGGGAAACGGATGGAGAGGTTATATCGTTAAAGGTACTGACCGTACAAATCGCCGCCGTTACCAAAAGAGGTATTATACCTACATATTCTCCGAGCATTTGAGTGAGCATGGCGGAAATATCACCGGCTTTTACAAGCACCACAACTGCCGCAATGGGCATCATAATAATACCGAGACCGCAATTCATCATATAAATCGGGCATCCCGTAAAGCGACGGAGTTCTTTTATTAACAGGGCATTTCCCAAAGATGCCGCCTTGGATGTTTTTTCCTTGTATGCTTTCTTAACAGCACCCTTGTTGGCCGTTGCAACAGAGAGAAAACTCTTTGACAACACAAGGTAGGTAACAAGCAACATTGCCGCCACTATCAGTGTAAAAATCAAAAATGAAAGGGGCTTTCCCTGGGCACCCAATCCCATTTGATATAAAGGATACAAAACCTTTATACTGTTGCCGATTTTTTCGGGTGCGGCAATAATGGACTGTATGATTTTGTAGGCACTGCCGTAAATATAGTAGTAACCCGCAATAAAGACAAGGGACAGAATAACCGTAAGTATATTCTTCCTTTTTACTCTGCTGCTGATTGCCGCAACTAAAAATCCGAAAATACAGGAAAGGGTCAGCACCAGGAACGAGAGAACAAAGGGAAGCAAAATGTTGAACACAACCGAAAGAGCCCCCGGTTTCATGGTTATAAAATATACAAGCATGGTGGGGATTGCAATTATCAGTTCATACATAAGCCCCATGAGGTAAACTCCCGTAACCCTTGCTGCAAGAATTTTTCCGGGTGGTATGGGCATGGACAGCAAAAGGTCATTGTCCTTTGCAGTATAAAGGGATGAATAGGTATTGAATACGCTTCCGAACACACCCATAGCCACGGCAACAAGACCCATTATGGCAAAGTACAGCCAACCGAAGCCCGCTTCAAAAAGCGGCTTGCAAAGACCCTGTGCCATTTCATAAAAGAACACACCGAGAAGTCCGAAAAGGAAGAGATACAAAAGGGCGAACCCGATAATTCCGCCTTTTGTGCGGTTCTTTCCGCTTTTGCGGTCGAAATACACCCAGGAGAAAACTTCCATTATCTGCTTTTTAAACAGAGCTTTTGTCATTTCTCTTCCTCCAATTCCAAGAACACATCTTCAAGGGAGGTATCGCCCTTAACTTCTTCAACACTTCCCCATTTAATAAGTCTGCCGTTTTTGATAATGGCAATTTTGTCGCAAAGTTTTTCGGCAACCTCAAGAACGTGGGTGGAAAAGAAAATTGCGCCGCCCTTATCACACATTTCTCTCATAATCTGTTTTAACAGATGGGAGGCTTTGGGGTCAAGTCCCACAAAGGGCTCATCCATAATAATAAGTTTCGGGGAATGAATCAAAGCGGATATAATGGCAAGTTTTTGCTTCATGCCGTGGGAATATGCCGATATGGGTTGAGCCAGGTCAGCGGTTATTTCAAATGCATCGGCATATTTGTGAATTAGTTCCTGTCGCTCATCGGCACCGACACCGAATATGTCCGCCGTGAAATTCAAAAACTGAATACCCGTCATAAAATCGTAAAGGTCGGGATTGTCGGGAATATAGGCAATTTTACTTTTGCAAACAAGGGGATTTTCTTTCATTGATACTCCGTCAACAAAAATCTCGCCGCTGTCATACTGCAAAATGCCGCAACAGGATTTAAGGGTGGTTGTCTTCCCGGCACCGTTATGGCCGATAAAACCGTATATCTCCCCCGGTTCAATGTGCAAGGAAAGGTCATCGACGGCTTTTTTATTCCCGTAGGTTTTAGTTAAATTTTCTATTTTCAGCATGGTAAGTTTCCTCCCATTCACCATATTTATCAGCTTACAGCCATATTGTACAACACTTTTTCCTTTTTGAATAGGGATTTTTTTAGTTTGTTGTGTCAATTATATAGAAATATTCTCATTCATCATCGGAATTTCCGCTGTTTTATAATATTCTGCACAAAATCCCCTTTCAACAACAGTCGCTTTTTTCAGAAAAATGTGTTTGTTCTGTATATAGGATACAGAATCCTCTGTCTTTGTTGGATTTTGATAAAAACACGTGCAAAACGATACTATAATTTTTTTGTTATTTACTTGACATTTAAATGTATGAAGAATAAAATGTAAATGAGCATTTGTTTTTTAAAAAAGGTGGTTATTTATTGAAAATCGTAAATGAAACTGCCCGCAGGGCAAAACAAATTGATATTATGGAAAAATGCTTCGATTGTTATGCGGAGCATGGGCTTACCGGAGTTGGTGTGAAAGCGGTTTCGGAAGCCTGCGGATGCAATGTTGCAAGCCTTTATCAGTATTTTGAAAATCTGGATGACCTCATAATACAATCCACCGAATACTGTATGAGCAAGGTGGAAGATGATTTTATGGTGAAAGCCCCCACGGATGTTAGAGATTTGTGGCGGTTCATAGAGGAGGTCCCCCATTGGACTGCAGAAAAGCACGGCAAGAAATACCGACTTATGTATCAGGTCTATACCCATCCGAAATACAGAAAATACGGGCAGAAATTCTTTGCAGGTGTTGACAAGCGTTATACCGAATACGCAAAACTGCTTGAGAGTAAACTCGGTATTCCCTACGAAAAGCTGACGCCGCTGATATTCATTTTTATCAGAGCCTGCGTACACTACGCAATGTTTGAAGATGAGTTCTATCTGAAGTCCCAGATTGATGTACTCAAAGAAGCCCTTGAACTTTTCATTGTTAAATACAACCCAAAATATAACCCGAATGTTATTTCTTAGGAGGCAACTGTAATGAAAAAACGAATTTTAAGTATCATACTTACAATCTGTATGGTGGTGTCAATGGTATCCGCCGTTCCCGCAACTGCATTTGCGGCGTATTCCGACTATACCGTGACGGGTTATACCGTCCTTGAAGGTTCGGGGGGCAACAGCGGTGAAGGACACGGAAATATTCTGGACGGTAATACCGGTACAAAATGGTGTGTAAATAATTTTTCAAGCGGTTACATCGTTTTTTCCGTTGCTTCCGCAGAAAATGTCAGCGGATACACAATAACCACCGCAAACGACAACGCCGGGTACAATGGCAGGAATCCAAAAAGCTGGGTGCTCTACGGATGTAATGATTATACGGTTACCGGCACGGGTACCTGGACTGAAATCCACAGTATTACGAATGATACTGTTTTGCAGGATGTAAACTTAACAACATTCTACTATGCTTTTGAAAGAGAGCAGACGGCGTACCAATACTTTAGACTTGAAATCAACGGAACCAAAGGCGCGAGTACAATGCAGATGAGCGAGTTCGCGCTGGTAAACTGCGATCACACGTGGGGAGAAACCGTAACGACGGAGCCTACCTGTGAAACCGAGGGAATTACGTCAAAAACCTGTAGTCTTTGCAACGGTACCATAATTTATGATACCGTAGCCGCGTACGGTCATAATTACGATGAAAGCGGCACTTGTACACGTTGCGGAATCGGTCCGTTGTTCAATATAAGCGAAGGTAATGTCCGTATTATGAATGACGAAGTAAACGAGGGTAAAATCAAGGCGCTCTACGGCAGCGGAGAGGTTGTACGGAATTTGGACCCCGAGAAAGTTATTACCGTAACCGGCAGTACCGCAAGTTACGAGCTAAAAATAGAAACGGATAAGCCGGTGACGGTCAGGGCAAAGGATCTCAGTATTGACAGTTCCGGACGAAAAGGTTCCTATGCCATGACACTTCTGGGTGCCGATAACAGCGCTGAAGTTACGCTTATCCTTGAGGGTGATAACACCTTTAAAGGCGGAAGAGATAAGGCAGGTATCTCGGTAGATGAAGGCAGAAAACTTACCATAAAAGGAAATGGAAAGGTTACGGCACAGGGCGGAACGTTCGGTGCCGGTATCGGAGGCGATGTTAACAGTTCCGGCGGCACCATAATAATAAATAGCGGAACGATTACGGCAATGGGTGGACGTTACGGTGCCGGTATCGGAGGCGGTGGCCATTACGGTCAAATTTCAGGTGGCAGTTGCGGCACAGTAATTATCACCGGCGGTACGGTTGTAGCTACGGGAACTGACGGCGGTGCCGATATTGGCGGAGGAGACAAAAATAATGCCAGCGGCAATGTAATTATCACCGGCGGAAATGTTACCGCTACCGGCAACAATATTGGCGGCAGTTCGGGTATTAAACCTACCGACAGCGAAAATCTGGAAGCATTCGGAGGTGTTACTCTCCCTGCTGATATTACAATTTCGGCGGACAAGACGCTGACTGTCCCCACGGGAACTACCCTGACAGTCCCCGCTGACGTTACTCTGACAAACAACGGTACTATAATCAACAACGGAACTATAACAAATAACGGTACTATAATCAACAACGGAACTATTACCAACAACAACGCTGTTACCAACGAAAATACTATTATCAACAACGGTACTGTTACCAACGAAGATACTATTATCAACAACGGTACAATTACCAACGAAGACACTATTACCAACAACGGTACAATAACCAATAACGGTGTCATAAATAACTTCGGCACCTTTGACGGCACGGTTTTGGAAAACCCAATCAATAATGCCGTAAACTATATGGATGAACACGGTACGGAAAAAATCTGTACTCAATACGAATTAGTTGAATCCGACACTACAACATGGTCGGACGGCTGGTATGCGGTAAAGGAAAATGTAACCATTAGCAGCCGTGTAACTGTCAGCGGCGATGTCAAATTGATTCTGACCGACGGTTGTAACCTTACTGTAAACGGCGGTATTAAGGTGGACGGCGAAAATGCCCTTACCGTTTACTGCCAAAAAGAGGGTACGGGTAAACTGACAGCCCAAAAGATTGAGAATGACCAAGCGGGTATCGGCAGTAATTCCAGAGGTTCCTGCGGCACCGTTACCATAAACGGCGGCACAGTAATTACAGAAGCCGGACTCAATGCGCCGGGTATCGGGTGCGGATATTTAGGTGAAGGCGGCACCGTAACTGTCAACGGCGGCACAGTAATCGCAACCGGTGAAACAAGACGTCCGGGTATAGGCTCCGGTAACGGTTCTACCAACAGTACAATCGTAATCACAATCAATGGCGGTGTTGTAATCGCTAAGGGCGGCAATACTGTCGCCATTGATGGCAATGCCACCTACAACGGCGGTATCGTCTTCGCGAACGGTGAGGGCACTGTTTACAGTGATCAGGAGTTGACTTCCGATCTGACTGTTTCCGAGGGTGAAACCCTTACTATTGGAGAGGGATTTACCGTAACAGTCCCCGAGAATATTACTTTGACCAATAACGGCACAATCAACATTGACGGTACCGTCATAAACAACGGTACAATCCAAAATAACGGCACAATAAACAACAACGGTACCGTCACAAACAACGGCATCGTAACCGGCAACTATTACACCGTCAGTTTTGACCTGAACGGCGGAGACGGCTCAGCTCCCGAGCAGATCTTCTTCAGTAGCGGTACACAAACCGTAACAAAGCCCGTTGCTCCCACAAGGGAAGGATACTTGTTCGAGGGCTGGTTCAACGGCGATACCCAATACGATTTCAGCTCGGTTGTTACACAGAGTATCACATTGACTGCAAAGTGGGTATCCGAGAATATTTCCACCGAAGCCGAACTGAAGAAAGTTCTTGCCCTGGGCGGTACATTCGTCAGGATGATTGCCGACTTCAAACTTTCAAGCACACTTGACCTGAGCGATAAGATTCTTACACTGGATCTCAACGGTCATACTCTCACAGGTAACATTCAACTTGCCGATAACTCTGCGGCTCCGAAGTCCATACTGACCCTTATTGACAGCAACCCGGAGGTAGGCGGTGTAGTGAAAGGCAACATTACGCTGACACGCGGAAGCGGTTCGGCAAGCCACCTTTACGCCAACGGCGGTACTGTAACGGGGCAGACATCCTTGCCCAGTTATGCCGGCGGAATTTTCTGCACAAGCGACACACCCACCGCCTTTAAGGGCTATGTGGGTAATTACGGCGAAATCCACGGCGGTATGTTCTACGGCAATATCAATACAGACTGTATCAGGGAAAAGACCGTAACATTTATGAACGGCAGCAGCCGTTATGCACTTCAGGTTGTAGCAGCCGGGAATAAGGTTGTAGCACCCGTTGCACCTACAAAGGCAGGTTATGTATTCGCAGGCTGGTATAACGGCGAAACCGAATATACATTCGGTTCCACATTAAGCGAAAGTATTACACTTGAAGCACATTGGAAAGATATTACTGCTCCCACAGGTGAAATAAGCGTTGGCTCAAACAAGTGGAATGAATTCTTTAACAATATTACTTTCGGTCTGTTCTTTAAAGAAACACAAAATGTAACAATCACCGCATCCGACAACGGCGGCGAAGATGTTACAATAGAGTACCTTTTAAGCGATAAAGAACTTTCTGCTTCAGACCTTAATACCGCAGTCTTTACCGCATATACCGGGGCATTTGATATAAGCCCGGAAAACAAGTACGTTGTTTATGCAAAACTTACGGATACAAGCGGTAACGTATCGTATATCAATTCAAACGGTATTGTTCTTGACGGCACTGCACCCGTAATTTCGGGTATAGAAAACGGAATGACATATTGCTCTGCACAGACGGTTACCGTTACGGATGAATATATTGACAGTGTGACGGTAAACGGTGTCAATGTCACACTCGACGAAAACAATCGGTTCATTCTGACTGCGACGGAGGGCGTGCATACAGTCATTGCCACCGACAAGGCGGGAAATAAGGCGGAAATGACCGTAACCATCGGTGACGCACACACTTACGAGTGGCAGAGCGCAGACGGACAGTATTGGAAAAAATGCGAAGTATGCGGTCATGAAACAGATAAAAAGGATATTCCCACTATTACCATAGAGGGTGCGGATGTTGTTTGCCTGACCCAGGATTATAAATTCAGTATCACTTTGCCCGATGGTGTAAGCGATTCAGGATACGGTTTTGAATTCGAAATTAAAGGCGACGGAAATTTTTCGTTTACAACCGAAAACGGCAAAATGTACGGTGTTATACCTTCCGAATATTATGAGAGCAGTGAAAGCAGTTTTAACGTAATTACACATGCATATACATCGGACGGTTTCCTTTTTGTTACAAGAAAAAGCGTTTCCCTTCTGAGTGAACATAACTATTCAGTCAGAGATACATTAGAGGAGCATCCCCATACAATCACATACGTGTGCGGCGTTTGCGGAGCGGAGAAAAAAGAGTACGGAACAAGCGATACCTGTACCGCATGTATTTTCGATTTGACAAAGTTGTCCGACGGCACTTACGAAGTTTCGGCATATAATAATTCGTCGAATAATGTGAATATTCCCTCCGAATTCAACGGTACGGCAATTACAAAAATAGGTGCGGCATGCTTTAAAGATAATGCAGTAATAAGTATCGTAGAGATTGCCGACGGTATAACATCAATCGGTTCTCTTGCATTTATGAACTGCCAGAAACTTTCGGTTGTTAAAATTCCCGCAAGTGTTACTTCAATCGGCAGTTATGCATTATACGGATTCACCGGCTATATTCATTGCACAAACGGAAGTTATGCACACAAATATGCACTTGCAAACAATATTAAATATATTCTTACAGATGCAGATGATCCGGGAAATCCCATAATTGCAAAAGGCGACACAACAATTAATTACAATATTATTTTCACAAATATTCACGGTTGCAATAACATAGAAGATATTATCACAATCAGCCCATACGGACAGGTTGTAGTTGATCCGAGTTATTCACATAAAGGTACGGAGTATTACGGTACCGGAACTGCAGTTAGTACATTTAAAAACGGTGTGCATCATGGGGACTTCACTTTAATTGTTGAAGGAGACCTTAACGGCGACAGTGTATGCAATGTTATTGACTGTTCACTGGTAGAGTTAGCATCAAACGGACACACAACTCTTGACAGTGCTTACAAAAAAGCTGCGGATATCAATGGGGACAATGATATTACTGCAGAAGATTATCGAGATATTGTTAACTTGACGCTTTCGTGAATGTGATTTAGTCCGAACATAATCTCTTAGGAGGAAAACTCAATGAAAAAACGAATTATTAGCATACTGTTAAGCCTTTGTATGTTGCTTTCGTTGGTACCGACAACCGCATTTGCCCTCAACAGCGAATATACGGTGACGGGTTATACCGCCCTTGAAGGTACGGCGGGATTCAGCGGTGAAGGGTACGGAAACCTTGTAGATGGCAATACGAGCACAAAATGGTGTACCAAAAACTTTACGGACTGTTTCATCATTTTTGCAGTTTCTTCCGCGGTTAATGTCAGCGGTTACACCTTTACTACCGCCAACGACAATGCGGAGAATACCGGCAGAAATCCGGGTAGCTGGAAACTGTACGGGTGCAATGATTACGACGGTAACGGCACGGGTACCTGGACGGAAATCCACAGCGTCACCGACGATACTGTCTTACAGGATAAAAATTACACATCCTATGACTATTTCTTTGAAAAGACAGAAACGGCATATAAGTATTTTAAACTTGTAATCAGTACCAACAAGGGTTCGGATGTAATGCAGGTGAGCGAGTTCGCTCTCATAAACTGCGACCACTCATGGAGTACTGTTGTTACCGACCCAACCTGCACAACGGAAGGATATACCACAAAAACCTGCAACAACTGTAACGGCGAAATAATCTGTGACTATTTGCCGGCATTGGGTCATAAAATTGAAGATAACGGAATATGCAGTAACTGCAATAAGACCGAAATCGAAATCTTTTCATACCCCTATCTTGATGAGAACGGCAACGTGCAAAGTCACTACCGTCCCAATGAAATAAACCCGGAGAGTACAACCTGGAGCGGTACAGCGGAAAATCCCGGTTGGTATATAGTAAATAATAATGTTACCGTCAATAGCCGAGTGACAGTCAGCGGCAACGTCAACCTTATTTTGTCGGATAACTGCATCCTTTTAGTCAACGGCGGTATTCAGGTGGAAGAACCTGCCTCCCTGACCGTCTATGCACAGTCCGCGGACGATAAAAAGGGTAGGCTTGTTGCAAATAATGTGGCAGATTATAATGCCGCCATAGGCGGAAACGGCAGAGAAGTAAAAGACGGCGGCAACGGCGAAAACGGCGGTACCGTTACAATTAACGGCGGCGAAATCTGGGCAATAGGCCAAAACGGAGCAGGTATCGGCGGCGGCGCAGGTTACAAAGGCGGCAACGGCGGCACGGTTACAATCAACGGCGGTAACATTCATTCCTTTAGCACAAACGGTGCGGGTATCGGCGGCGGTACGGGTTACGACCGCGGCGGCGACGGAGGAGATGTTACCGTCAGCGGCGGCAATGTTGAAGTCATAAGCAACTGCGCTGATGCCATAGGCGGCGGCTTCGGTTTTACCCAACTGGGATATTTTGAACAAAATAACGGCGGAAGCGGTACTTTCTCCACCGGCACAAACGGAAACGCTTTGATTTATGTAAGAGGTTACAGAACCAATATTGCCGACGTAAGCGGTCGAAACAGTTGGAGCGGTATGATCGTTGAGGGTTACGACGCATATGTCTATGGCTCATCGTTCGTCCTCAAAGAGGATTGCGATATTTCCGGCTACATGACGCTGACCGTCACGGAGGGAAGTAAACTCACCATTGCCGACGGTGTGACCTTGACAAACCACAATTTAATAACCAACAACGGTACCATTGTAAACTACGGCGTTCTTGGCATGATGTCCTATTTTTGCAACAACGGTACCATTGAAAATAACAATAATTTTGTGATTGACTGCGACGGTGTTGAAAACTGGGGCACAATTAATAATAACGGGAATTTTACAAACCAACAAGATAATACCCTTGTCAATAGCGGCACAATTAACAATTACGGTACGCTTCAGAATTACGGTGCTATTACCGATAACGGCATTTTTAATAATAAAGGAGAGTTAAGGGAGAATCAACCCTGCAGCGCAGTAAGCTTCCTGTCGGAATACGGTGAAGTACAGTATAGCGCAGATTTCAGCAGGTTGTCCTCCGAGAGTACAACCTGGACCAATTATATGTATGTGGCGGACGGGAATGTGACAATCGACGGCCGTGTCACCGTCAGCGGCAATGTGGCATTGGTTCTGGCAGACGGATGCAACCTCACCGTAAACGGGGGTATTCAGGTAGAAGGCTCTGCCTCATTGACTATATATGCCCAGTCAACCGGTGAGAATATGGGCAGATTGAACATTCGGAATGTGGCGACCTATGATGCGGGTATCGGCGGTAACGGCAGTGTTGACGGTGAAGGCGGCACTTGCGGTGCTGTCAACATTCTCGGTGGCGATATTGCGGTGGAAAGCACTTACGGCGCGGCAATCGGCGGCGGCGGAAGTGTGAACGGCAACGGCGGCGACGGCGGCGACGTATATATCTGCAGAGGCAACGTCACAGCCGAAAGTACGGACGGCGCGGCAATCGGCGGCGGTAGCGGTGCAGTCGGAGGTGCCGGAGGAGATGCCACCGTTGAAGGCGGCAATATTACTGCAAACAGCGTTAACGGTGCGGGTATCGGCGGCGGCAAGGGTGCCGACGGTATGGGCGACAGCGGCGTGTTCAACACATACTCGTACGGTTGGGCTATCATTAACACTACATCCATTGCCTATGAAAGCAATAAAGACGATTGGTGCTGTACGACCGTGATCGGAGACGAAATCCATATTTACGGCAGAAATTTCTGGTTATATGAGGACTTGACTGTTGGAAAAGGGCAAACATTGACGGTTGAGGACGGTTGCGAATTATACATCGGCGAATTTGTGACTCTGACCAATAACGGCACCGTTAACAATAACGGTATTATCAACAACCACGGCACAATCAATAACAAGGGCGACTTCAATAATAACGGCGAAGTTTACAATAACGGCACCATTACCGGCATAAATTATCATACCGTCACTTTTGTTATGAACGACGGGTATGCTGAAACTGTTGAGCAGTGCATTTTTGATAACGGTCCGCAAACAGCTGTATTCCCCTATAATTTCGGAGGGGATGACTATGAATTCGTGGGCTGGTATAACGGAGATACCAAATACGATTTTAATGAACCCGTTACACAGGATATTACTCTGACCGGCAAGTGGGTGTGCATCAATGTTACCACCCCCGAGGAACTTGAGAATGTAGTGGCTTTGGGCGTTTCATCCGTCAGGTTGCTTGCTGACATTACGTTGTCAAAACCCCTTGATTTGAGCGATTTGGACATTCATCTGAACCTTAACGGTCATACTCTCACAGGGGACCTTTATATAGCGGACACTCCTGCGGGTGCGGAATCCCAAGTGTATATTATTAACGGTAACAACATGTTGGAGGGTGTATTAAACGGAAACATTACGCTGACTGACGGCGGTGACGGTACTGTGAGCCGCATTGTTGCAATGGACGGTACGGTGACGGGAAATGTCAATCTGGACAGCAGTATTGCCGAAATCGCAAACAGCGGCGTAAGAGAACGCAGTACTTCCTTTAAAGGCAATGTTTATGGCGTGGGTGAAATCCACGGCGGTACATTCTACGGCAAAGTCAACAAAGCACTCATCAAGGAACACACCGTAACATTTATGAACGGCAGCAGCCGTTACGCAATTCAGGTGGTATCAAGCGACGGTTGGCCTGTTGAACCTACGTACAGTCCTTTCAGAAGCGAGGAAGAGCCGTTCCTGGGTTGGTATAACGGTGATAACCCTTATAATTTCGGTTATCACAGACTGAGCAACGACCTTGTTCTTAATGCAAAATTCGGCGACCATAATTATGTGTATCAGGGTACTGCGAGTGAACATCCCCATCAGATAACGTGGGTATGCTCCTACTGCGGCGACGTGAAAAAGGAAAACACAGTGGATGACGGTTGCCTTGAGTGTAATTTTAATATTGTGTTAACCGAAACCGATACCTATGAACTTTCGGCATATATCGGTACAAGGACAATAGTTACTATTCCGTCGGAATACAATGATATATCTATTACAGAAATAGGTACATCCTGTTTCAAAGGCAACACGCAAGTAGAAGAAATTGTGATTCCGGATAGTGTAACATCAATAGGCTCCCTTGCGTTCATGGATTGCGATAATCTCACGAAAGTGACAATTCCCGCAAGTGTTACTTCCATAGGCTCCTACGCATTCTATGGATTCACCGGCACAATTTATTGTACAAAGGGAAGTTGTGCCCACGAATATGCCCTTGCAAACAATGTGGACTATGTACTTACCGATGCACAGGAATCCGAGAACCTTATAGAAGCAAAAGAAAATGCAATAATTGATAACGTCTCTAACATAATATATGTAACAGAAGAAAATTGTAATGGTATTACGGAGTTTTTGAATGTTTCCGATTATGCGACCATTGTATCTGTTGCAAGTTATTCATACGGCGACAAGGAATATTACGGCACGGGCTCCCTAATCACAGTCTTTGAAAAAGGCTCATATGTTACGGAATATACTTTGGTCGTTATAGGTGATGTGAACGGCGACAGCACATGTAATGTTATTGACTGTTCGCTGACAGAATTAGCGTCAAAAGGACACGCAACTCTTGCTAATGCTTATGAAAAAGCGGCGGATATCGATTCTAACGGTTTGATTAACCAAAACGACTATCAGGCAATTGTTAACAGAGCATTGGCGTAAAAAATTATTTATTTGTAATATATTGAATAACCGGGGCTGTAAAAACTTCCGTTTTTTACAGCCCCGGTTTGCCGCTAATCATCTGGTTATGCTTTTTATAAAATATTTCAGAACATGCCTTTATTGTATTTTCTTTGTACCGCAAAAATACAGATGAACCCAATACATAAACCTGTTAAAAGAACAACAACCGCGGTAATTGCTATCGGGTCGGAGTCACCGAAAAGTCCTATAACACCGCTTAAAAACGGAGCCACGGCAGTAACCCACATAGCCTTGCCGAATGACTTTCCGTAACCCTTTTTATCAGTAATCTTTGTTTGATGATAAGAATGTATAAACTCTGTTTTTCCTTTGTATATCGCTATACCGAGTAAAGCCAAAAGCACCCCAGCGCTAAACATCATAATTGAATATGCTATCATAAAAATACCATAAAAGTTATTTTCTGTTTCCGTTTTCGTCAAAAGTTCGTTTAAGTGCTTTTTCCACTATAAATATAGTGCCTATTAAGAAAACAAGCTGTACCGTTTCAAAAGCAACGGATACCGCGCCCAGAGTATCCTCTCCGGAATTGAAAAAAGGAATTTGCACAATAACCGACGGTACAAGTAAAATCAAACCCCATTTAAACCACAGTTTTCCGCAATATTCATGAGCGAAAGCCCATGTGTCTTTGTTTTTACTTGACATGGGTGTTCTGTAGCCTATCAGACCGTTGATTTCCTTTGGCGGTTTTCTGTACATAAAATAACCGCAGACAATCATGAGCAACGGTATCAGCAAATTGCATATAAACATAAATATAAAAAATCCCATTCTTACCTCCGTAAATGTCGGATTTATTAAACTTAATGCTTTAAACTTGGTAATATACATGCAAATTATCGTTCTTCACCGCAGACACTGCATTTATGTCCGATTGTAACAGTTTCATCATAAGCGGCTTTATCTATTACCCATTCTGAAGTTGTATAAGTTTCCGTCTCTTGCACTTCTTCATATAGTTCTCTATAAATATTAATGGGATCGCCTTCATACATAGGCAAGTGGGTTCTGTCAAAGTGACTGTAATACATGGCAAGTGAGTCAAATTTTTTATAGCATACGGCACATTTGAATTTTGTTACGAATTTTGTTTTTTCCACATCTTCAAAATGCCCAACTTCATCGTGGTGTACCGTTTGGGTTATAGCCACCCATTTGTGCCCGTATGCACACGCGCTTAAAGTTGTGTTTTCGCTTGAATAACTGCTTGTTTTTGGTTTTGTAGTTGATGTAGTTGTATTATTATTTGCAGTCGATGAAATTCCGGTATTATTTTTGTTTGCAGTCGGTGAAGTCACGGTATTATTTTTATTTGTACTGCTGTTTGTTGCGGTGGTCGAATATGTTATATCGGATTTGCCGTTGTTTTCACTGTGAAGTGTGGGATTTTTATCCGAACCGGTTGTATCCGGCGTATTGTTATTATCTTTTTGGAACGGGAGAGTGAAGCGTGATTTAATAAAAGCAGAATCATTTTCACTTGATCTTTCCGTTTCATTTAACAAAGATTCTGCCATTGTTTCGCCATTGGGTGCAACATTGGGCGCTTTGGGGCTTGTGAAAGAGTTTATTGCCCATACACCTAACACTGCAAGAATTGCAATGCTGAGAGCAATAATTTCATTTTTATAGTTTTTTACACGCTTCTTTACCGATTTCGTTTCTGCCGCAGAAATCACGGATGGCTGTGTTAAACGCTCCATGCAATAAGGACAAAATTTCATTTCCGGCGGTAACTCTTTGCCACAATGAGGACAAAATAAACTTTGCATAAATATCACCATATACAGTATATTAGAATTTATAAGAAAAAGCAAGAAAGACCTCACATTTTGCAAGGTCTTTAAATATTTTTATATAGGTACGGTTGCACTGAATTACACTCCGAACAAGGTTTTAACTTCCTCAAGATGCTCTATAAAATCATATTCGCCACCCATAGCGTTAGTGCAATTAATAACATAGTCTTTATTCGTATAAACACAGTAACTAATGCCCCGGGAAGAACTGCCCTTTTCAAGTGCAACCCTTACACAGATCAATCTTTTACCTTCGTCTTTATATATTACTTCTGATTTTGTGCTTTCGGGAACAATACCTATTTCCCTATATGTACTTTGTTTCGCATATTTTTCGGCAGCCTCAATTGCTTTAGACTCAAAACCTATGTTAATATCATACATAGAAACACAAAGTCCCGTAATAATTATAATTAACAGTAAAATACGCCCTGTATTACCGTTTTGAATTTTTGAGGGTTGTTGAGTTACAGTTGAATTTTCTTCCATTTTAGGAGCTCCTTTGTTAAAATCTTTAAGAAAGAGTTGTTGTTTTTGGATAGACGCCTATCTGAATAAGTGTAGTTCTGTTTGTTTTCACAGTAGGTTGGGCAGTAGTTTGATTTTGTTTATCTGTTTTAAAAGATATGAGAGAGCAACTCGAAAACAGAGTATTAACGAACAGGCTAATCTTATAAGAGGTTTTTATAATTGAGAAGAATAAATATCCTCATTTTACATTTTTAAAAGCAATATGCTTGTTGAGTATGATAAACCCCTTTATTAAAAAGCCGGTGAAAGAGATCTCGCCTGATCACACATAAGTTTACCGTATGCGGAAATACACATTACTTTCGTTTTGCTTGTCAATAAAATACATTCATAACCCGGTAACTCATTCAACCAATTTTTAGCACCATCTTTTGTTAATATAAATCGTTTTGAAAAACTATTATAATCTCCACTAAAGTCACCCCAATTTTTAGCATACGTATAAATCGGCAGCATTGCAATACACTGTACGATATTTACGTTTTCCACGGTGTATGGCATTGAAGAAGGGGAGTCAATACTGACAAGTAATCCGGTAACATAGCCATAACCATCAGCAGAGGATGAAATAGGAGAAGCAAACATTATCTCACCAATCTTCATTCCTGATAATAAAACATTATAAACCGCACTTTTACCTGAGTAACTGTCAAAAGAAAATGTAATCATACCACCGAATTGGTCGATGTCCTCAAATTCTTTTTCTATTTCCGTAATCAATTCCGTTTCTGTGGGATACTTGTTGTTTTTAGGTGTTGGGGAGGTTGTGGATTCTGCTTTATATTCAGTTGTAGATTCTTTTTCGGTTGTGTGCTCAGTTGTGTTGTTGTAATAGGTGCTGTCCTCTTGCGTACTGTAACTTGTTTGTGTATCTGTTTGGCTTTTGTTAGTTACCGCTTTTTTTAAAGAGTCGATACCAAATGAAGATATTAACAAAGCTAAAGCGACTAAAGCTATAATAAAAGACATTTTATAAGAAGCACTTTTTGATTTTAAATCTTTGTTCAAACTTTTAAATTCGGCTTTCATCTGTTTTTTATCTGTGCGGTTTTTGTTTTCTTTTTTGAATTTCTTTTGCACCTTTGTCTTTGGGAGCAATGCAATACATTCTGCCACAAGGCACAGAACTGCACCGCTAAAACCGTTAAAGATAAATGCAAACAAAATGGCTATGGGGAGCAATGCGATACCTATAATATTTGTTATTTTTGCATTTTTAATTAACTGAAAATAAGCGTCGTTGTGTAAACTGTTTTCTTCAATTGGAATATTTTCATCATTCAACTCAACCTCGGGCTTGTTACATTCCGTACATCCCATATTTTCGTCAATGATTTCTTTTCCGCATTTTTCACAGTATTTCATAAAATTTCTATGCCTCTTTTACTTATAAATAATATTTATTTATAGTGTAAATGTTAAAAAATATATCTTTTTTAATATCAGAAATCTGTTGCTAATATAATTGCACATGTATAAAATTCATCACATTCCGATATTCTAAGTCCTGTGTTATATTCATCATTTTCATCAAAGATGAGCAATAAATTAAATATTACTTTTTCATCTGATAACATATACGGTACATCCGGATTATTCATAATACACCCGGTTGCAACTGCAAAATAAGCATTTTCTAAATTGTATTTCTCTTCAACTGATGTTATCTCTTCTTCGGACAAATATTGGGATTTTGCATCTTCATATTTGAAATATTCAATTTCACAATCGGGAACGCACTCGTTCAACACTTCTGTGTACTTTATAGAAAAAGGACCGGCTTTATAATATTGTTTGTTAAGTTCTGCTTCAAGTATATATTCTTCAATATCACTTTTCATAATATCAAGATGATAAATCTCATCTCCTACAAGTTCCTTTAAGCATTGATTTGCTGTTACATACCAATTATCATTATACTTGAGAACTGTCACAGGCGACTCAAATCCGTCTTCTTCTTTTCCCAAAGACGTGTTTACAACAACATAATAACCCTGTTCAATGTTTTCTGTATCTATTATAGCGTCGGAACTTAAAGGATGCTTCTCGGAATATGATGTTTGATATGATTCAATTATTTCTTTTTCTTCCATCAGTTGCTGCTCTGACATTTCTGTAGAATGTATTACCGAACATTTTATTTCACTAAGAAAAGTATTATCAATTATTTTTTTGCTGTATGCTTCATAAAAATCGTAATAGTCATATGTTTTCTGCCCCATGGAAAAATAGTTTTCGGAAAGATACAGATATAAATCATTTACGCTTTCAAGCTTTTTGCTGTATTGAACAAGGGCACTATCATAAGCTTGTTCGTCATATATGGTATATGTATGACATTGGAGAAGGTCTGAAGTTGCGGCAGACACATATTTTTTGGCAACTTCTTCATAGGGTTTGCTATGCGGTACAATAACCGCCACAGCTACAATAATAATTGCCAAAACTACACATAATACCGGAATTAAAATTTTCTTAATACTTCTTTTTTTGCTGTTTTTCGTTTCCGGTATTTTATTTAGGTTGCTGTTTTCATCGAGTAATTCCGCCCCGCAACTGTCACAAAACATTAATGTGTCACAACAGTCTTTTCCGCATTTTTCACAGTATTTCATAAAATTCCATCCTCTTTCTTCCGTTTTTTTCATAATACCACAACGTCTTACAAAATACAACTAAAATTTACTTGTAAATATTAGTGCGAAATTACTTGTATAAATTGTTGGTGAAATGCACTAAAATTTAAAGCGTAGAGGTGATTGTATGTTTGAAGTTCAAAACCAACAAAAATCCAACAAAACTATTCGTATGCCAAACGAACTTATTGACCGATTACAAAAAATTGCCGACCAAAACAATATTTCTTTTAATCAATTGGTTGTTCAATGTTGCGAATATGCGTTAAATGATATGATGGATTCGGAGAATTAAACAAACGACCACCCTTTCCTATTGTAGCGGAAAGGTGGTCGTTTTGTACTATGCAGGTTGCATATATTTTTAACTCTTATAAATGTTTTTTTAATTCCTCGGCGTTTGCATACCGTTTTTCAGGGTCAAGTTGAATACATTTTTCTATTACTTTTGAAAGCTTGCCGCTATACATTTCCTTTGACGGGTGTTGTCCTGTGAGCATAACATTCATTAAAATACCCACAGCAAATATATCTGTACGCTGGTCGGACTGTGCAAGTCCCAATTGTTCGGGGGCGGCATATCCTGCCGTGCCGATAATTTTTGTATCTGATGACTGCCCGTTTTTATACAGTCTTGCGGCATCAAAATCTATAAGCTTTACCACACCCTTATCTGTTATCATTACATTTTCGGGTTTAATATCTCGGTGAACAATTCCGTGGTTATGTAAAACGGTCAAAGCGTCACAAACACTTTTTATTACTTTTTTTACGCCATGTTCGTTATAAAGTCCTTGGCATAAAAAGTCTGACACAGTAGCCCCTTTGATAAATTCTTCTAAAATAATAACTTGATCATCTGTTGTTGCAGCATCGTAAATTTCAGGTAAATTCGGGAAAGAAATTGTACGCAAAATTCTGTAAACATCTACATTGCATTTCCCTTTACGGCAAACAATTTCTTTTTGCAATGTTTTGTGCCGCAGTAATAAAATGGATTTTGTTTCACTCTTTTTCAATACTTTTACGACCACATATTGTTCTTTTAAAATTTCGTCAAGTAAAATCATAAAAATTCTCCCTCTTGTAATAATTGCTATTTTTTATTATACTATGAAAAATAAAAAAAGAAAGAGAGAAAATCCTATGTTGAAAAAAACTACTGATGAATTGCTCGGTGAACTTCTTTCTTCAAATAATATTGAACAGTATATTAAAGAAAATGAAGAATATTTTATTGATTTGTCGGTTTCTGAATTTTTAAGCGAGTATATAAGCAAAAAAGGGTTGAAAAAGTCCACCGTTATAAATAATGCAGAAATCAGTGAGATATTTGGATTTCAAGTGATGTCCGGTAAAAGAAGACCGTCACGAAACACTCTTTTGTCTTTATGCATTGCCGCAAAAATGAATGTAGAGGAGACACAGGCAACGCTGAAAATTGCCGGATACGCACCGCTTTATCCAAAGAACAAAAGAGACAGCATCATTTTGTTAGCAATTTCCGGCGGTAAAAATGTTTGCGATATTAACAACGAACTTTTTGATCTTGATGAGGAAACACTTTAAATAAATAAAAAAACCCCACACATTATGTGAGAAAGGCATATTGAACTGCCCCAAATTGTACGGACAGCACAAAAAACACCCCCTATGGTGTTAAAT
>CAYQYT010000008.1:163-80457 GCA_964421815.1 uncultured Eubacteriales bacterium
TCGGCACCCAATCCGTTCTACAGTTTTTTGCCACCATTAAGTCTGTGGCTCGACCAAAAAAATTCGGATATGTGTGCCATATTACACCAGCCGAGAGGCTCGGCACCCAATCCGTTCTACAGTTTTTTGCCACCATTAAGTCTGTGGCTCGACCCAAAAATTCGGATATGAGTGCCATATTACACCGGACGAAAGGCACAGCACCCAATCTTCGGGTGCTGTGCGCTATATTTTCATTATCACCAATCTCAATCCGTACCTTCCTTTGAAGGAGTCTTTAGTTTCTGTATCAGTTTTTTACATTAAGGATTAAAACAGATTTTCAAGGACACAATTATAATAGAAGATAGTCGAAAACAAACCTAAGGGTGTATATTATCTTCAGTTATAAAACGCGGAGGGTACTTATGGATTTTCTCAAAGTAATTTTGTGTTCTGTTTTCTCAGCGGTTGCTTTATTCATCATTGCAAAAATATCAGGACACAAGCAAATGTCCCAACTCGATTTTTTTGATTATATCACGGGTATTACAATCGGCTCCATTGCAGCAGAAATGGCAACTGAGCTTGAACAACCTTGGAAACCTCTTACGGCAATGGTGATTTATGGTTTAATTACCGTTGTTCTCACATGTGTTACAAGCAAATTCCCGGGAACAAGAAAATACATTAACGGCACCCCAACAATAATAATGAACAACGGAAAACTTTACCGAAAAAATATGAAAAAAGCCAAAATTGATTTAACCGAGTTCATGGTTATGTGCAGGCAGGAAGGCTATTTCAATCTTGAAGATATTCAAACCGCGGTTTTCGAATACAACGGCAGACTTACCATTCTGCCAAAAAGCTTAAAAAGACCTGTAAATCCCTCCGATATGGGTTTATCTCCACAGAAGGAGCTTATCTCAACTGAGGTAATTATGGATGGCAGAATACTTGACGAAAACCTAAAGAGAATGGGTCTGAATTCCGTGTGGCTGGAAAAGGAACTAAATGAGCAGGGCTACCGAAATACCAAGGAAATTTCACTCGGTTTGTGCGATGAAAATAACAGCCTTACCCTCTTTAAGTGGGGGTAAGGCTGTGGGTTTATGTATTACAATTCAAATATAAGTTTTAACCATCTTTTTAAATCGGAAAGCCACGCAGAAGCATATTCGTATGCGGGCACGATATTATCAACTGTGTGCCTATCACATGTGGCGAGTCCGTGGCCACCATAGGGGAAAATATGGAGTTCAAAGGGAACTTTATTTTCCGCAAGAGCATTTGCATATAAAATGCTGTTTTTTACGGGTACACTGCCATCCTCTGCAGTGTGCCAAATATATGCAGGCGGAGTGGTCGGCTTAACCTGTTTGTCGCAGGAGAAAAAATCCTCTTCCTCCTGATTATTAGGTTTGTGCCCCAAAAGATTTATAAAACTACCTCTGTGGGCAACATCCCAATCGGCACTGATTACAGGATAGCAAAGTACGGAAGCATTTACTGCCTTACTTTCAGGAAAAATCGTCCTCACGGCATTACAGTCGAACATTGTAGAATAATGTGCCGCAAGGTGCCCCCCTGCAGAAAATCCCATAAGAGCAATTTTTTCCGTATCGCAGTTCCATTCTTCCGAATATTTGTAAATCAATTCAACCGCCGCCGCAACCTCGCGTATTTGGGTTGGAAAATGGTTGGGTGAAACGGAATAGGTAAGCACAAAAACATTGAAACCCTCAGGCAAAAAATGAACCGCTACCGGCTCAGATTCTCTTTCGGAACACATTGCATAAGCTCCACCGGGACATATAAGAAGACATGGTCTTTTCTGTTTTTCCCTTTTCATTTCAACCATATTATAGGGCAAATATATATCAAGTGTAGGATTTCTACCCTCTTCACCTAAAACAGAAAAGTAATCTTTAAGTTTCAAATGCTTACATACCATAATATCCACTCCAAAATCAAAATATTTAAAGTATATATTATTTTTTTAAGTAATTTATGCTCATTTGGACACACTCAAGGGGAGTTTTGTCCATTGATGGCGAATCCTGTTCAACAACAACCCACTCCGCGCCCGCTTTTTCCGCGGAAGCGATGATTTTTGCCCAATCCTGAACACCGTAACCAACGGGGCGGAATTCAAATGTGCTTTCCACCGCCTCGGTTTCATCATCAATGCCTATAAGTTTGTAAAGGGGTCCGTTACCCTTTGAGCCGTGGAAGTCTTTAAGGTGAACAACGGGGGCTCTGCCGGCATATTTTTCAATATATTCCGCGGGATTTTCACCGCCCACGTTTACCCAACAGGTGTCAATCTCTGTTTTGAGCAAATCCGCGGGGATTGTATCATAGAGAATATCAAGTGCATATTCTCCGTCAATTTTAATGAACTCAAAATCGTGATTGTGGTAGAGAAGTTGAATACCCATTTTTTTAGCCGCCTCAGCGATTTTGCGTATTCCCTCAACTGTGGAAGCCCAACCCTCAGTACCGGGGCGGCACTCCTCCGTAAGATAGGGAACTGCAACGTATTTGCAACCCATATCCTTGTAGTCCTTGAGGACTGCCTCGGGATTTTCAAGCATATCATAATAGGGAACATGAGCGGAAACGGGAGTAATGCCGATTTCGTCGCAAATGGCTTTAACCTCCGTACCGGATTTGCCGAAAAGACCTGCAAATTCAACACCCTCATAGCCCATATCCTTGATTTTTTTAACTGTACCGTAGAAATCCTGCTCCATTTCGTCACGGACTGAGTAGAGCTGAACGGCAATTGGTAATTTCATATAAAAAACTCCTTTGTACTGGATTTTATGAGTAATATATTACTCTAAACTCCCTTTAAATGCAAGGTTTTTAGGGCATTTTATTGACAAATTCGGTTATTTGGTTGTAAAATGTATAGAAAAGAAATGAGGTATTACCTATGAAATATGTAGTTGTGTTATATGACGGAATGGCGGATTACCCCGTTCCCGCCCTCAATGGCAAAACCCCCATGGAATGTGCAAACAAACCCCTGCTTGACAAACTTGCACGTTACGGAAAAGTGGGTACGGTTAAAACTGTTGCAGAGGGCTTGAAGCCCGGCAGCGATATTGCAAATATGAGTGTTCTCGGTTACAATCCCAAGGACTGCTACACGGGACGTTCCCCCCTTGAAGCCGTAAGCATCGGGGTTAATATGAAGGACACGGACATTATTTTCCGCACAAACCTTGTAACCCTCTCCGACGAGGAAAACTACGAGGACAAAACAATGGTGGATTACAGCGCCGGTGATATTTCCACGGCGGAAGCGGCTGAGATTATCAAAAGCGTTCAGGAGCATTTCGGCAACGAAAAATTTGCTTTTTACAGCGGTGTTGCTTACAGGCATTGCCTTGTGTGGAGTAACGGCACTCTTGACCTTGGAAAAATGACTCCTCCCCATGACATTTCCGGCAAAGTTATCGGAGAGCATCTTTCAAAGAGCGAAAATGCCAAAGAACTTATTGCCATGATGAAAGAAAGTTATGCTTTCCTTATGGAGCACCCCGTCAATAAAAAGAGAATTGCCCAGGGTAAACGCCCCGCCAACTCAATTTGGCTTTGGGGCGAGGGTACAAAACCCGCACTCCCCGATTTCAAAGAAAAATACGGTGTTGACGGCTCAATTATCTCCGCGGTGGATTTGCTTAAAGGTATTGCAAAATGTGCGGGTATGGATGCCCCCGAGGTTGAGGGTGCAACGGGCTATATTGACACAAACTTTGAGGGCAAGGCAGACTGTGCCGTAAAGGAACTTGAAACAAAGGATTTTGTTTATATACACCTTGAAGCCCCCGATGAATGCGGTCACAGGAACGAGCCCGAAAACAAGGTCAAAGCCATTGAACTCATTGACGAAAAAATCCTTGGCAGAGTTCTCCCCGCCCTTGAAAAATACGAGGATTACAAGGTTATGGTACTTCCCGACCACCCCACACCCATTGTCACAATGACCCACGCAGGGGACCCCGTACCCTATTTGATTTATCAAAAATCAAAATCCGCGGACAACGGAATTCCCACATTCACGGAAGCCACCGCCAAGGAAGCGGGAAACTACGTGGAAATCGGCTACACCTTAATGGACAGTTTTATAAACGAATAAAATATCCCCACATTCATTGAATGTGGGGATATTTATTTTATGTACGGAGCTGTTGTTATATTATCACCTATGTAATAGGTATTGGGAACAGAGCCCACAATAATTGTTTCCACAAGAATTATTGTTTCATCAACGCTTTCGTTAATTCGGCAAAGCCCCATATACGCGTTGGCGGAGGCTTTCACTTCAAGGTAAATTGTATGCCGTGTCTGGTTTATTCCCGCGGATTCAAATTTTGATACAACATCCGTCACCGCAAAGCCGTAAATTGTGGCATGGACATTTATGTTAAAGCCCCTGCCGTTGAAAAATGAGCCCCCGATTAAAGAGCCTATGGGAATGGGAACTGTGGTTTTGTCGAATTCCGAAAGTCTGTCGGAACAACCGTCGGACAAATCCGCCTTGTATCCGTTTATGTAGGTGTTGTTAAGAGTCAGGGCGGCTATTGTGCCGTCGGGATTCCGTTCAATATTCACCATTTCCCCGTATTTCACACCCAATTCATCCACCATATCGTTGACCGCACCGTCAACAACATTTGAAAGGGAGTTTTTCAGGGCACTCCCTCCCACTGTCTGAATTATGGGGCGAATCCGCATATCCGCAAGAACCCCCATAATAGCAATAATCAAAAAAATTGCACAAGCCCTGAAAGCAAGGCTTTTCTTTTTTTTAGGGAAATAAAACCGCCTTGCCCTGAGAGGTGGCGGCCGTTTAAACCTCGGCTTAAAATACACTCTTATCATACAATTCACCAATACATTATATGATGAACTCCCAAGGTTTGATTATATAAACTAATCCCCGGTAAATTAAATAAGCCGAAAACCGCTGCTGTAAGAAAAGATAAAAAATATGCCCCCGAAAAGTCCCGCACTGTACAGCGGGTACTTCACTGGGGCAATGTACTTTAAAGAGTGTCCAAAGTCAACTCATAAGCGGGGAGAAATTCCTCAATAAACACCTGTGCCTCGGGCACATTCATTTTTTTAATACGGCTCAAAGTGGCTTTTTCCGCCTCTTTGAATTCCGTGTTACCCGCCTTGCGTTCCTCAATGCATTTAATTAACGCACTTATTCTGTCCGCGGCTTTAATAATGTTTTTCATTTCCTCGTCCTCACCGTCACAAGTGAGAAGACCTGTGAATTCCTCACGCAAATCCTCGGGAAGTTTCTCCAGAAGTTTTTCGTTTGCGGAGTCCTCAACCGCTTTGAATGCCGTGAGAATGTCGTCATTCTGATATTTCACGGGGGTGGGCATATCCCCCGTGATAATTTCGTGAGCATCGTGATAAAGCCCCAAAACCGCGGCTCTGTCAGGATTGTATTTTTTACCGAATCTTTTGTTGCCGATTACCGCGAGAGCGTGGGCAATGATCGCCACTTCCTTGGAGTGACTGTCGAGGCTCTCGTTTTGAGTGTTCCTCATTAGTGCCCAACGGTCAATGTATTTCATTCGCGATACCATGGCAAAAAAACCGTAACTCATAGTATTTTCCTTTATTTGAATTTTATCTTGAAAGTTTTGATTTCAAAGGGTTTGAATGTTGAGGAAAGTGTATTTCCTGCGAAAGCAACACTTTCATCCTCTTCCTCAAGAAGATTACATTCCGTTGCGGTTTCAATATCACCGCAGAATGTAAGGGTTGCGGGAGTTTTACTGTTCCATGTTTCGTAAGCGCGGACAATCATACTGTCGCTGTCCTCCGCAATCTTAACGGTTTCAATAACAACATTGTCCCTGTCGCAACCCACAAGGGAGTATTCCTCAGGGAGAGTACCCTCTTTCGCCTTTGAAAATACTGCGTAGAGTGGGTAGTTCACATTGTAACCCTCTTTTACCACATCGGAATCGTTAACGCGTTTTGCGTGGGGGTAAATGGAGAAGGAGAAAGAGTGATGCTCCCTGTCCTGAAGTGTGTTGGGACTTGTGGCGCAACGGAAAAGTGTGGGACGGATATGTCCGTTTTTAATGTCGCAACCGTATTTGCAATCGTTAATAACCGAAAGACCGAAGCCGTTGTCGGAAAGGTCAGCCCATTTGTGCATGGAAACCTCAAACTGTGCAAATTCCCAAGTTGTATTTGTTGTTGTGGAGCGTTCGATATTACCGAACTGTATATCAAAGGTTGCCCTTGTTGCGTTAACATCAACAGGGTAATCCGCCTTGAGAACAACATGGTCCTCGTGCCAATCCGCCTCGTAATCCACATCAATTCTCTGCAAATCATTGTAAATGCAGTAGTACTCCGTAAAGGTTGAATCACGGAAAGTTCTTTCAACCTTGTAAACGGCTCTGACAGCACCAAGTTCCACAAGTTCCGCCTTTTTGAAATCAAGACTCCAGGATTTCTCATCAAAATAGCATTTTACATCCCATGCCTCGTGGTTGTGGGGTCTGTCCTGGTAGGCAATAACCTTGCCCACAGTTTGTCCGTCGGGGGCAACGGATCTTCCCGTTTCCTTGTGAATAAGTTTAGAAATATTGTATTCCTCGTTGAACTCAATATCAAAGAAAGGTGTTGTTGCTCCGTTCATTTCCGCTTTAACGGAGTCAAATTTTGCGGGTGCAGTTTTCTTTACGGTATAGGTTGCGTAGCCCTTTGAGGGAACATCACCAACGAACACCATTTTGCCGTCAAAGGTCTTTTGATAGGGAACTTCATTGCCCGTCTTGTCAAAGAGTGCAAATTCACAGTCACAGGGAATGTCGCAGATAACCGCATCGTGACGGTTGAAGCCCGTGGTATTGAAAACAACAATACCGTCATCTTTGAGAGCAATGTCGGAAAGGATTGCACCCTGTGCATTTCCCGCCATTTCACAACCCGCTTTGAGAACACCCTCGTAATCCTTTTTACTGTCCTCATACACAACGGAAATTGATGAACCGGGAAGAATATCATGGAACTGATTGAGAAGTATTGTTTTCCAGTTTTTAAGGAGTTTTTCCCTGGGGTATGCAAAGCCCGTTTCCTTGTTTGCTATTGCAGAAAGGGTTTCAACATCGTGGTACAGACACTCGCTTTTACGGTTAAATTTCTTGTTCCTTGCCTGGCTTGTGAGAGTGCCTCTGTGGAATTCAAGGTAAAGTTCACCGCACCAGGTGGGAAGTCGCTTGTTATCGGAAACCTTCTCGTCGAGATTTTTAAAGAAATCAAGGGAACTTGACTGCTTAACAACGGGGCAACCCTGAATACCCTTGCTCATTCTTCTGCCGTATTCAAGCATTTCAATGGTGGGTCCGCCGCCGCCGTCACCGAAACCGTAGGACATTAAATAGTCTTTTGAAAGATCTTTTTGGGAATATCTCTTGTAGCCGCCAAGAACATAGAGAGGACGGAGTTTACTGTTATAGGTTGTCTGCCAATCGGAACGCTCGTTTGCGGTTACGTGGCAGGAGGGCGGGAAATGGGAAAGAACTTCCGTACCGTCAATACCCCTCCATTTAAACGTATCGTAAGGGAATTTGTTAAACTCATTCCAACTGATTTTTGTTGTCATGAAATATTCCATACCGCTTTTTTTAATAAGTTGGGGAATGGCGGCGGAATAACCGAAAACATCGGGGAGCCACATAATTTTGTTATCAACGCCGAATTCGTCACGGAAAAAGCGTTTGCCCACCATGAACTGTCTTACAAGGGCTTCACCGGATGCCACATTTGTGTCCGCTTCAACCCACATACTGCCCTCGGCTTCCCATCTGCCCTCTTTAACTCTCTTTTTGATTTCCTCGTAAACTTCGGGGTAATCCTCTTTAACATATTCGTAGAGTTGAGCCTGTGAGGACATAAATTTGTATTCGGGGTATTCCTCCATAAATTTAAGAACTGTGGAGAAAGTACGGCAAGCCTTTTCCCTTGTCTGACGGATTCGCCAGAGCCATGCAAGGTCAATATGGGTATGACCCACCGCCCAACAGGTTGCCTCCTCGAATTTTCCGTAAAGGTTTTCATCCAGGTATTTTGAAGCCTCAACACAGGACTCGTGGAAAACCTCTCTGTTATTTGTATCAATGTCAAGAATGTTACAGGCCTCGTTAAGAGCCTTGAGAATGTTTATTCTTGCGTCGCTGTCCTCATCCTTGTATTTTGCAACTTTAAGGGGAGTGATAATATCAAAATATGTACAGTAGGCAACATCGTCAAAAGTCTGAAGTTGGGCGCCCATTTGAATTTCGCCCTTCCATTCGCAATCGTCGGAATAGGCATTGATATATATTTCAAGTTCCTCTCCACCCTCGGCACAGGGAGTTACCGTAACATATTGGTGATTGCTGTCGCCCCCCTGAACCACCTTGCCGTTTATATAGATAATGAACTGGGGGTTAACCTGATTCCACTCTCTTTCGTAGGGTGTGATATTATAAATAACGTGCTGACCTTTGAAACTCTCGGGGATTTTTACCGTCTGTTTAAACCAGCAGTAACATTCCCTGTAACCCCAATAGTCCTTATTTGCCTTAAATGGAGTCCACTCACCCTTATCTCTGTCAGCAAAGGTGTATTGTCCGTCACGGAAGAAAAAATCACCCGTATCAACGCTGTCGATAATGATGAATTTTCTGTACATATCCCTCAATATCTGATTGATACGGCCGCTTATCATATACCTTTCACTGTTTTTGTCGTGGAAATCAATTTCAAAATGTGACATAAATAGACCTCTCAAAATGGAAAATTCAAATTTTTAATAAATAATAACACAGAATATGTGCTTTTACAATAATTTAAGTAAAAAAACAATGGGGATTATCGTAATATTTCATAGTTGACATTAAATGGAAACCGCGGTAGAATGTAAGGTAATAACTTTGTCACAAGGAGCGATAAAAATGGCACATTACTGTAACGAACCGTCAAGAACATTCAGCGAATATTTGCTCATTCCCGGCTACACGGGTCCCGACTGTATTCCTGCAAATGTAAACCTTAAAACACCCCTTTGCAAATTCAAAAAAGGTGAGGAATCCCCCATTACTCTCAACATACCCATGGTATCCGCAATAATGCAGTCCGTTTCCAATGACACCCTTGCCATTGCTTTGGCAAAAGAGGGCGGTATTTCATTCATCTACGGCTCCCAGTCCATTGAGGATGAGGCGGCAATGGTTGCAAGAGTAAAGAACTACAAAGCGGGCTTTGTTGTAAGCGACTCCAACCTCTGTCCCGAAAACACATTGGCAGATGTTGTTACTCTTTATGATAACCTGGGTCACTCCACAATGGCAGTTACCCATGACGGCACTCCCAACGGCAAACTTCTCGGTGTTGTTACATCCCGAGATTACAGAATCAGCCGTATGCCCCTTGATTTGAAAGTTACGGAGTTTATGACTCCCCTTGATAAACTCGTTACAGCTCCCGCTTCCACAACTCTCAAGGAAGCAAATGACATTATCTGGGAACACAAACTCAACTCCCTCCCCATTATCGACGAAAACGGAAACCTCATGTATTTCGTTTTCCGCAAGGACTATTCACAACACAAGGAAAATCCCCAAGAAATCCTTGATTCACAGAAACGCTATATGGTGGGCGCAGGTATCAATACCCGTGACTTTGCAGAGCGTGTTCCCGCCCTTGTTGACGCAGGTGCGGATGTTCTCTGTATCGACTCCTCCGAGGGTTACACCGAATGGCAGAAAATAACAATCGCTTTCATCCGTGAAAAATACGGCGACACAGTTAAGGTTGGCGCAGGTAATGTGGTTGACTGTGACGGTTTCCGTTTCCTTGCGGACGCAGGCGCGGACTTCGTAAAAGTGGGTATCGGCGGCGGCTCAATCTGTATCACCCGTGAAACAAAGGGTATCGGTCGCGGACAGGCTACCGCACTTATTGAGGTTGCCGCAGCCCGTGACGAATACTTTGAAGAAACGGGAATCTATGTTCCCATTTGCTCCGACGGCGGTATCGTTCACGATTATCACATGACTCTTGCACTTGCAATGGGTGCGGACTTTATGATGCTCGGCAGATACTTTGCAAGATTCGACGAAAGCCCCACACCCAAACTCAACATTAACGGCACATACGTTAAGGAATATTGGGGCGAGGGTTCAAACAGAGCAAGAAACTGGCAGAGATACGATTTGGGCGGCTCAACAAAACTTTCCTTTGAGGAGGGTGTTGATTCCTACGTAACATACGCAGGTTCACTCCATGATAATGTTACAAAGAGCCTTTACAAAGTCAAATCAACAATGTGCAACTGCGGTGTTGTTACAATCCCCGATTTGCAGAGGGATGCAAAACTCACCCTTGTTTCCGCAACAAGTATAGTTGAGGGCGGCTCCCATGATGTTATGCTTAAAACAAATTCAAACAATATCAGATAATTCTCTGAACAGATAAAAATACGGATGCAGAAAACGAAAGTTTTTTGCATCCGATTTTTATACTATTTTTCAAACAGAAACCGTCTTTTCGCTGAACAGTTTTGAAAGGAATTCCAGGGATTTTTCCATACACTCCCTTGCGTACTTATTGGATGGGGGCATAAGGTGGTAACAATGGTTGTTCACAATTCCCGAAACATGGTACTGATCATAAAAGGGAACAACTGCTTTGAGTTTTTCGCCCATGGGTTCACCCTGACCCTGACAGATTATATCGTCATCGGACCAACAAATAAAAGTCGAACACCATTTCTCGTTAACGAATTTTGAGGGTGAAATGTAATCGTACTCGGGAATTTCCTTTAAGTCGGACAAATCCTTTTTGAAATGGCGGTTGAATATGGTACAAGCCGTCACCGGAATAACACCCATAAGGGAATTACCTTTCAGAAGCACCTCTAAATCGTAGATACCGCACATAAGCATAAGCCCTTTTAATTGGGGCTCAACCTTACATTCAAATATTTCGCAAAGTTCTTCGTTATATTTCAAAGCCGCAAGGTAGGAAGCAATGTAACCCCCGGAGGAATCCCCCGTAAGAACAATGTTATCCATATCAATATTATACTTTTCAGCTAATTTTTCCGTAAAATTCAGAGCGTCAACGCAGTCTTTGAGAAGTCCTCTGTACTCAACTTCGGGGGGCATACGGTAATTCACACTAAAAACAAAATACCCCTCTTTAGCGTAGTATTCGCTGACTGTAACACGGTATTTCTTGTCCCCTTTTAAGAATCCGCCGCCGTGGTAATACACAATCAGCGGATGCTTTTTTCCGTCATTGAGAATCTCGGGATTATAGTACAAATCCCCTCGATTCAATTCCGCTTCTCCGTAAGGAATGTCCTTTACGGTGCAGACATTTTCGTACCTAACGGAATTCTGTAAGGGATTTCCCAGAATGTCAATTGCTTTGAAAACTATCTCGGCTCTGTTCAAAAAAAACACCCCTGTAAAATATTTCCAATACAACCTCATTTTATTACAATATTTTGGAAATTACAAGTGTTTTTCCGCCGAATTATATGGTCTGTTTTTCAATGTCCCTTTTCAATTTCAGAATAATTCTTTTTTCAAGTCGCGATATATAACTTTGGGAGATGCCTAAAATGTCCGCAACCTCCTTTTGAGTATGCTCCTTTTTCCCCTCCATACCGAAACGCATATTCATAATAAGCCTGTCACGGGGAGAAAGACTTTGCATGCAACGGTACAGCACCCGTCTTTCATCCTCTTGCTCAATATTATCGTTTATTTCCAAGCCGTCGCTCCCCAAAACATCGGAAAGGAGCAGTTCATTCCCGTCCCAATCCACATTGAGGGGTTCATCCAAGGATATATCAAGCCTTTGTTGATTGACCTTTCTTAAATACATTAAAATCTCATTTTCAATGCATCGGGATGCATAGGTGGCAAGTTTTATATTTTTGTCCGGTTTAAAGGTGTTAACCGCTTTAATTAAACCGATTGTGCCTATTGAAATTAAATCTTCAATATTCACTCCCGAATTTTCGAACTTTTTTGCAATATACACCACAAGGCGCAAATTGTGTTCAACGAGTTTATCCCTTGCCCCTCTGTCGCCCTTTGCGTTGTCCTCGGTGAGTTTTTGCTCCTCCTCTTTCGAGAGGGGCGGCGGCAGGGTTTGGGGACTGTTTATGTAATAAAGGGAATTCACTCCCAATTTTTTAAGAATCTTCCATTTTATTATTCTTAATTTAAGCATAAGCTGTGTCATTGTTTTTCTCCTCTCGCCCGTTTTCAAAAATATTGTTATTTAAAAGTGCCCTGTATTCTCCCTGTGAAAGTTCCCTGTCCGTTACGGCTATTGTGCAAAAATCCGTAGTATATATTTTGTTTTCGGTTTTGATTTTAACCAAGGCGGGTAAAAATGCTTTCAAAAGAGACTCCCCCGTTACCGCGGTGCATGGAATAAGCCTCATTACTTTTTTCAATGTTTCGGGCACATCATCATAGTTTCCGTCTTTAAAAAACTTCAGTTCCTCCATTGAAAAAAGCGGTGAAACAGCCCTCAATTCCGCTACAATTACAGGTCTGCCCGATAATCCGTCAGTAAGGGAATTCCCCGTATCAATAAGTGCGGGCAATGTTACGGCGGCTTTCCCGAATGTGATTTCCATCTCACATCTTGCACCCTTTAGAGTGTGCTTTGTGAGAAAAAAATTTGCCAACAAAAATATGCCGTAAATTGACAGCACGCATCCCACAAGGTAGGTGATGCTCATATCAAAATACACGGTGCCGTTATAAAACATAATGTTTTTGGGATGTGCCGTCAGTTCAAGGGCAAAAACAGTTCCCCCAAACAGAAAGCTGACTCCGAAAAATGCCGAAAGCACCTTTATGAAAGTTCTCGGACTTTTGGGCAAAAAGCCGATTGCAACAATAACTGCCCCCGTAATCAACTTGTAAAACAGGGAAAAAACAACTCCACCGTCCTCGTAGAAAATAACAAGGGAACTGACTCCACCCAAAAGGGAGGCGCAGGCAACCGACCACTTGTTAGTTGGAATTTTGCAAAGCACCCGGCTTGCAACAATGATTATGTATGTAAGTAATGTGTTAAGCGCCACTAAAACATCCGCGTAAACCGTCATTTTTCCACCCCCGAGCAATTTAATTATACCCCTAAAAAATTAAAACTTTTGTCGGTATAAGTCGCAGAAAAAAGTTTTGATTGACAAACATAAATAATAATCTTAAAATTATGACAGAAATATAAAAGGCGGAGATTTTATGAGAGTATATAAAAACTGTAAGGTTGTTTTCCCCCAAAAAGTAAGGGACTGCATTGTCCTTACGGAAAGCGGAAAAATCCTTGATATTGTTGACAGATACACGGAAAATCCACAGGATGAAATCCTTGACTGTCACGGACTTTATCTCTCCCCGGGATTTATTGATGTTCATGTCCACGGGGGCGGCAACAAAAGTGCCATGAGCGAGGAAAGTGACGATATTATTAAAATGGCGGAAGCCCATTTGAAACACGGCACCACCTCCATTGTCCCCACAACCCTTGCCGCACCTTTGGAGCAACTGAAAAAATCAGTTTCGGCAATCAAATCCGCTTCGGAAAAAAGTGAAATTGCAAACATTTTGGGCGTTCACCTTGAGGGACCCTACCTTAACCCAAAATACAAGGGAGCCCAAAGTGAAGAAAATATACTGAATCCAAACACAAATCCCCCCGACGAAATTCTCGATTTGTGGGATAAAATTCTCATGATGGGAGCCGCCCCGGAGGAAGACGGATGTCTTGAATTAGGAGACAAGCTGAAAAAGCGGGGAATTACAGCGTCCGTTGCTCATTCCGCCGCAAGTTTTGAACAGGTGGAAGAAGCGGTCAAACACGGTTACACGGACGTTACCCACATTTACAATGCCTGTACTTCCTGCTTCAAAAAAGGAGTTTTTCGCACCGCGGGAGTTGTGGAAGCGGGACTTGTACTTGACAGTCTTACAACCCAGGCAATCGCGGACTTGAAGCACCTGCCCAAAGGTGTTCTCCAACTTATTTACAAGTCCAAGGGCGACGAAAAAATGTATCTTATTACCGACGGTCTGGAATTTTCCGCAAGCGATATAAAAGAAAATACCGTTTACACACAGGAAAACGGTATGAGTGTTATTTATGAAGATGGGGTTATGAAACTTTCCGACGGCTCCGCCTTGGCGGGAAGTACCTCGGTACTGTCGGATTGCGTGAGAAATATGTATAAAACCGTGGGAGTCCCCCTTTACAGCGCGGTGAGAATGGCAACCCTCACACCCGCAGAGGTTGTGGGTTACGGCAAAACAAAGGGCAAAATCGCTAAAGCCTACGATGAAGATATTGTTCTGTTCGATGAAGATATCAACATAAAAGCCGTTGTTTCAAAAGGAAAATTGCTCCCCGTTGCATCCCTGTGAAATCCTTTGAGGTTTTTCTGTTACATACTACAAAAAATCGGTCTGTAAAGAACTTAATGTTCCTTACAGACCGATAATATTTGGTTTTATACGATAAACACTTTTTTACCGCCCCGATTATAACTTCACATATTTGTTAATATCATAATCAAAAATATAATTTCCGTTTCCGTTAAAGGCAAGGGTTTGATTTGTTGCCGTTCCGTCTTTTTCATACAGCCTTATAATATAAACTGTCTCTCCGTTTTCCGCCGTTGTGGTAGTACCGGTAGTCACTAAAATATATTCGGACGCTTCTTTTTCCAATCCCAGTTTATTTTTGCTGTAGGAAGAAAACTTCTCCTGCAACTTTTTATTGTTTGCCTCGTCGAAAACAAAGCCGGGCGAGGTTGTTGAAACCGTGTCCGAATCGGCGGTTGACGGCTCGTACTCCACCGCTCCGTCCACCGTCAGAAGCAAGTATTTCTGTGTGTCATTGTCATGCACAAAACATTGTTGACCGAGAATAATAAAAGTACCCTCGGCGGTGTCCCCGTCTTTTGCAAATGCTTCCACAAGACAGGCATCACTGTCGAAAAGTCTTGTGGCACTCAGTTTCAAATCATATTCGTACAATTCCTCTTTCAAGCCAAGGCTCTCTTTCGGAAAAACCTCCAAGAGAGTTCTTGCAACGGTTTCATTAACAGAAATCGTACCGACATTACCGGTAACTTGCACATAACTCTCCGCCGTTTCAAGAGCTTTGCCATCATCAACATCACCTTTTCCGCAAGCGGCAAAGATAACTATACAACTCAATAACAGAACAATTCCTATTATTTTTTTCATAATATCGCTCCAAAATATTTACAGTAATATATGCATATTTCTTACAATGACAATATACATTTTCCAGAGCAATTTGTCAACTGATAATTATCTTTTCAAGGCAACGGCTTCCCTTTTATATTTTTCCCTTGTGGCAATCCCGCCGCGGATGTGCCGTTCTTCCTTGTTAACGTCAAGAACCTTTCTTACTTCGCTGTAAAGTTCGGGGTCAATTCTTTTCAGTTTTGTTGTAATATCGCTGTGGACGGTGGATTTTGAAACACCGAATTTTTTCGCCGCCGCCCTTACGGTAGATTTGCTTTGAGTTATGTATTTACCCAGTTCAACCGCTCTTTCTTCGTAATCGTTAAACATAAAAATCCTCCCATATATTTCTATACAAAATATATGGGAGAATTATTTATTTTATTACTTTTCGTTTTCACGAATCCATTTTACCATATCGGTAACGGACTGTTCAACGCTCATGGGATTGTAATCAAGTTCTTTTCTTGCTTTTTCAATGGAGAAATTGCAGTTGGAAACAAGTTTACGGATTGAATATCTTGTGAAAAGAGGTGTTTTCTTTGCGGCTTTGTAGTAAAGTTCTGCCGCGGGAGCAACCGCCTTTGCAACACCGTATGAAAGCGGAATTTTGGGAGGTTTCTTACCGCAGGCTTTTGCAGTTGCGGTAATGAAATCAGCAACGGAAATCTTCTCACCGCAAAGGATGTAACATTCACCCTTGCCACCCTGTTTTGCCGCCATATACATACCGTGGGCAACATCACGGATATCAACAAAGTTATAAGCACCGAAAGAAAGTGTTACGGGGAAAATTCCGTTAACAAACATTCTTACCATTTCGCCAACGTTTGAAACCTTGAAATCGTAGGGACCGATACATGCGCCGGGGTGTGTAACAACGGCGTCAATTTTGCCCGCCTTAACCTCGTCAAGAACGAACTGTGTTGCAGTTGCCTTTGTTTTTGCGTATGTACCCTCAAGTTCTTCCGTGGGGAAAGAGTCAACTTCACGCATTACCTGATTGTCGGGGAGGGGCTTGAACGCGTCAACGGATGACGCATAAACAAGTCTTCTTACACCCTTTTCCTCGCAAGCCTGAACAACATTCTTTGTACCGCCCACGTTAACGTTCCAGATCATATCTTCCTGGTCCGCATTAATATCAATAATACCTGCAAGGTGATACACAACGTCAACACCCTCAAAAGCAGCGCGGAGTGCATCAATATCGGTTACATCACCGTAAACCTTTTCACATTCAATGCCGTCGAACTGTTTGGAGTCCTTTCTGATAAGGATTCTAACCTTTTCGCCGCTGTCAACAAGTTCTTTAAGAAGTGCATAACCGATATGACCGGTAGCACCTGTTACAAGACTGATTTTATCGCTCATTTCGGGTTATTCTCCCTTCATACCAAGCAAATTAGCTTTTCCGTCGTAAACTGCCTGGGAAACCTTGATTGAATCGAAGATAGCCGCTTTAATATCGTCATCGGTTGCGCCGAGTTCTTTTGCAAAACGGTCGGGAATGAAAAGGTTAACGTCCATAATATCTGCAAGTCCGTCAACATCAATACCGCTTTCAATACCCTTTGCGGCATATTCTTTCTTAACACCGCCGAGACCCATTCTCATCATCCAGGGAGCAACGCTGATAATCTTGCGGTTTTCGCCCATACCTCTTGCGGCATAAACGATTTTAAGGAATTCTTTCCAGTTAAGGTTGTACATACTGATGGGCCATGCCTTTGCACCCTTTGATTTTTCAGCCGCGCCAACAATAACTTCACCAACCTGACGAACGGTGAGCATTGCAGTACCGCCGCCGGGGTACATTGTAAAGGGAAGTTTATCCATTCTCTTGATTTGCTCAATGAGAATAACCCAAACAGGCTTTCTGCCGGGCTGAGTACCGAAAATGTAGGGAAGTTCAAGAACGGATACATCAAAATTCTCGTCCGCAAAGGAGAATGCAACATTTTCCTGATCAATACGGCTTCTGATATAGGGATGTTTTTCCGTAAGTTTCATATCGGGGCGCTCTTTAGCAAGATATGAGAAGTAGGAGCCGAGAATAACTGCGCTCTTAACACCAACCTCTTTACAGAGAGGAAGAATTCTCTCAAGGGGTTGAATATTATATTTATAGTATGCGTCGTAAACAGGTGCGGGGAATTCAACTCTTTCGTCGATACCTGCGGCGAAAACGAAACAGTCGTTACCTCTGAGAAGATCGCGGATTTCATCGTCGGATTTCTCATAGATATTGCAGAATTCCAATTTCATTTCTTCGGGAATGGGAGCACCTTCCGGGAGGGGCGGGAGAGCAACACTTGTTACCTCGTGACCTCTTTCAATAAATATACGTGCGGCTTCACAGCCCAAAAGACCTGTACCGCCAATCATAAATATTTTCATTCTGTAACCTTCTCCTTAAAATTATCAAAGATTTCGGGACCGTAGTAATTGTGCTGTCCTTTTTCGTGGAGGGGATACCAAACCTGTGCAAAGAAGGGATTGATTTCTGCTTCTTTGTCATAATCCCAGGGCCAGGGAAGTTCTTCGGGACACCAATGTCCGCCGCGGAGAACAAGGTTGGGGCTCATTTCGAACTCGTTGCCCCTTGCGCTCTTCCACTTAACGGGAGTGTACATATCAACGATTTCAGTTGCAAGGCACTCACCGCCTCTGAAAGCGGCTGCTTTCTGAAGATCCTCAAGTGTAAGTGAGTCGAAATCCTTTGTTTCGTCATAGCCGTGGTCAAGAACGATTACATCGTCGGAAGTTGTTTTCTTTGAGGGAATCTTAATTTCAAAATCCTCCCATTTTCTGGGGAGTTTGTCATAAGCCTCTTTGCCGCCGTAGTAAGCGTCCATTCTGACTTTAACATTGTTCTCCGCCCACCAGAGTGTGCCGTACTCGGGAGTCATTGCAATTTTCTTCATAAAGGGCTTAACAAGTGCGGAGAAAGGTTTTGCAAGGAAAGCCAATTTGTAGAAGAACTCAACATTGTTCATCATATTCTTGAAATACTGCTTAACAGGGATATTAGCACGGAAGTGGCAGTATTTTTCAAGTTCGTCACCGTCATAGTACCATTGACCGTGGAAGTTCTCGGTTGTGAACCAATGGGGGTCAAAGAGTTTTTTGGGTGAGCCGAGACCGAGGGTACCGAGAAGGAGTTCCTCAAACTCAAAGTTTGTGATTCTGTATTCTTCACCGGAACCTATGTTGTAGAATCTTCTCCAGAATTCCTCGGGAATATCGTCGCCGCAAACATTTGCAAGAAGACGACCGGAATCCTCAACAGTTGCCCATTCAAGAACGCCGTTAATGGGAACGTGGTACATAATGGGTTCCATATTTTTAAGAATTGCGGGATAGAGAATACCGGACTGACGAAGGGATACCCAATGTTTAAGACCGGATTCTGCAAAAACTGCTTCAGCTTTTACTTTACTTATTGCGTAGTGGTCATATACACTGATCTTAATGGGGTCGCCGGTTCTTGCCCAATGAATGGGAATATTACGGTCTCCTGTTTCGGCAACAGTACCTATATATACAACCTTGATTGCATCCGGATCGGGCTGTGCCTTAACCGCATTTACAATGTTCTGCGCCGCAGTAACATTTGTTTTCTGTGTCTTAACGGGATAGTAGTCCGCCGCGGGAGAAACCATACCGCCAACGTGGAGAACATAGTCCGCACCCGTTACACATTCGAGAACGTCCTCATAGTTTGTAAGGTCGCCCCAAACAAGTTTAACTGAAGGGTCATTCTCATAATCCTTGAATTTTTCTTTGTTTTTCTGGCTTCCCCTGTTAAGAAGAACTATATTGTACTGATTCTTCTTTGCGTAGAGTTCTTTGAAACCTGCCCAGCCCATATTACCCGATGAGCCGGTTAAGAATACGGTTTTTTTCTGCATAAAAAAACACCCCATCTTTCCAAAATTTTTTCACGTTAATTATACATTTATTTTACATTATTTGTCAATAGAATATAATAAATTATTAACAAAAACAAGGTGTAAAAGCCCAAGCCTTTACACCTTGTTTTACCACTCGAATTCCGGTTTTTTATTTTCCACATGCTTTGCCGCTTTCAAAAGAAATTGACGCATGGGCTCAATCCGTCTTATATAAAACATTAACTCCTGACAAAAGTCCTCAAAAGTATCAATATCTTCATCGGGAATAAAATAAATAATCTCCCAGTTTTTCATTTTGATATACTCTGCGGCAGGATTATCCGGGGAAAATCCTTTGGGCATAGATTTTAGTTTATCCCCGTCTAAGGAAACATGAGTGACTTTAAGTATATCTTGAAACTCAGCAAAATTATCAGAAATATAGTTTCTGATATTATTCATTTTAGCTGTGGTATCGCACCAAAGTCCCGTGCCGAAGCAGGAAGACCCCGGACAAATCCTCAAATAATAGCCTATGGGCATCCATGATTTCCTGTCGGGAGAAATGTAAGCTCTGAAAGCGGGATTATACGGGGGTCCGTTTTTGTGGAATCGCATATCTCTTGCCACGCGGTACATCCATTCCTTGGGCTCCATATACATTATGGATTTGCCGATATCGGGTGCCTCGTCGTTAATAACAAAACGAAGCATATCAATAAATCCCAAAAAATCTTTTTTGGCAAGTTCATACTCATCATGATTTTCATGAAACCATGTTCTGTTATTATTCAACTGCAAATTCGTGCAGTAGTTCATAATTCTTTTAAAATCCATTATTCTTCCTTATTTAACTTTGAGCGCAACAGCAGAATGAGCACCGATTTTCAAATTAAAATCCGTCACCTGTTTACAACTCCACAGTTCCTCTGCAGAAATGTATTCCCCTATCATTTCGTCGTTGATACGCGTCGTTTTTTCAGAGTCTTCAAGATTAAAAACACAAATATATTTACAATTCTCACCATCCGCAACCCAGATAATCTCACTTTCGTTACAAAGGATTTCTCTTGCGTTCCGAGAATTTTTGTTCATTTCTATTATACCCTTATTTGTGAGAAGTTTAAGCGTAAACTCATCGTTTTCAGGCATATTTCCGCCAATCATAAGGGGGGAACGGAAAATACTCCACAATGTCAGCATTGTAATTTGCTCGTTTTCCGTAAACCTCGTCCATCTTCCTGCGGGATTACCGTTGCACTTTTCAAGCATACCCACAGGGAGCATATCGCAGTCGGGATACGCACCATCCATTACGTACGGTGCCCAATCCCTGCAAAGTTCAAACATTTCAAGTATTCTGTCCCATTTGTCCCAAAAATCCCCGCTCATACGCCACATTTCAGCATTCTGTGCAAGGTGTTCGTGAGCAAAAAGCGGAGCGGGTCCCGGAGAAAGGCTGAGAACCATTTTTCTGCCGGTTTTATCAATGGCTTTGCGGAGCATCTCAATTTCGGGTGCCCCAAAGTACGGGTCATGGGGCTTAAACTCCGTGTTTGCGATATCATCGCATTTAATAAAATCAACTCCCCAATCCGCATAGAGTTGCATAATGGAATCGTAATATTCCTGAGCACCCTTTTTATTTGGGTCAATGCCATACATATCGCAATTCCATGAGCAAAGGGAAAAAGGATGAGCAACATCTCTTGCGGTTACACCCTCGCACATAATGGGGGTGTTGCGGTGAACTGCCTGTCGCGGAATACCGCGCATAATGTGTATTCCGAATTTCAATCCCATTTCGTGAATTTTATCGGCAATAGGCTTAAAACCCTTACCCCCTGCTGAAGACGGAAAGCGATTTTCCGCCGGAATAAGCCGGGAATATTCATCCATACACAGTTCTGTGAAATTCCTGTAATAATGACCCGTTGAACCCGGTTCACTCCACTGAATATCGCAAACAACATACTCCCATCCGAATTTTTTAAGGTTGTCCCTCATATACTCGGCATTGGCTAAAAGTTGTTCTTCATTTACGGAACCGCCAAAACAGTCCCAACTGTTCCAACCCATCGGAGGGTGTTTAATAATATTTGTGCTCAAGGGAATCACATCCTGTTAACTGAATATGAAAATAACATATCACAGATAATTTTAAAATGCAATATTATATTGACAAGAGTAAAAGAAATAAAGTAAAATAACCATATTAAAAACCCCCGGAGGTAACAAAAATGGCAGTTTTTAAACCCTTTAAAGCTTTGAGGCCCGTCACCGAATACGCAGACAAAGTTGCGGCTCTCCCCTACGATGTTATGAACAGCGCTGAAGCCAAAGAAATGACAGTGGGCAATCCACACTCTTTCCTTCATGTTGATAAAGCAGAAATTGATTTACCGGACGGCACTGACCTTTACAGTGACGAAGTTTATGCAAAAGCGGCAGAAAACCTTAAAAACCTTGAGGCTAACGGCATTTGCACTATGGACAAAACCCCCTGTTTCTATATTTACCGTCAAATTATGAATGGCAGGGAGCAAACAGGACTTGTCGGCTGTGCATGGGTTGACGATTATATTGAGAATAGAATCAAGAAGCATGAGCTTACCCGTGCCGACAAAGAAGCTGACAGAATCCGCCACGTTGATACCTGCGATGCAAATACTGGTCCCATTTTCCTTTGCTACAGAGGAAATGATAAAGTTAATGAAATTATAGAAGAGCAAAAAAAATCATCTCCTGTTTACGATTTTGTAACAGCAGACGGTATTTCAAATACTGTTTGGGTAATTGATAACGAGGAAATTTGTTCCGAACTTTCCTCTCTTTTGGGACAGGTTGGCGATTTTTACATCGCAGACGGTCACCACCGTTGTGCATCCGCAGTAAATGTTGCAAAAATGCGCCGTGAACAGAATCCCGATTTTGACGGTACGGAGGAATTCAACTTCTTCCTTGCAGTTCTTTTCCCTGCGGAAAGCCTTGAAATTATGGACTACAACAGAGTTGTTAAAGACCTTAACGGCAACACCGAAGAAGAGTTCATTGATAAAATCAGTGAAAGTTTTGAAGTTGAGATTGCTTCCTGCAACGGTGCTTACCATCCTGAAGAAAAACACACCTTCGGTATGTACCTTAACAACAAGTGGTACAAGATTACCGCTAAGGAAAACACCTTTGACAAAAATGACCCCGTTGACCGATTGGATGTTTCCATACTCCAAAAAAATATTCTTTCCCCCATTCTTGCAATAGGCGACCCGAGAACCGATAAAAGAATCGACTTTATCGGCGGTATTCGAGGTTTGAGTGAATTGGAAAAGCGTGTTAAAGAAGATATGACCGTTGCATTCTCAATGTATCCCACAACCCTTGATGACCTTATGGCAATCGCAGATGCCAACATGATTATGCCGCCAAAGTCCACTTGGTTCGAGCCTAAATTATTGAGCGGATTATTTATTCACAAGTTAAAATAAACAGTGTAACCGATATTATAGGGGTTGTAAAAAGTGTAGAGCGCATAAAACCCAATATATAAAGGGTTTTTAATACTCCCGAGCAACTTTAAAGCATATCGGAAGTAATAAAAACCCAAAAAACAAATAGAAATAATGTTTTATGCTCAGTTTGTCCATTCCACGCATTTTTCCTAACCCCTACCAAAAGGACTGTAAAAAAACTCCCGTTTTTTTACAGTCCTTTTTTATATTACCACTTACGATGAACTTTTTCGTGAAATACGGGAATATTTTCGATATATAAAACCTTTCCGTCATCAAGAACCGCAGTACCCTTGAGCATACCGAAAAGTTTTTCCCCCTTTTCCATTAATACTACTGTACTCCTGTCAGTATGGTCATTAAAAAAGGGCTCAAAACTCATATTAAATATTCCGTCATCGGAAGTCATATTCCATTGAGCCATTATATTCTCTTCGGGCATACCGAAATCAACAACACCAAGTTTGTGGAACTTTCCGTCATAGAAAAGTATGTTTTCCTTTGAATCGGACCCATTGTCAGAACCGTAACCAATGTTATACCCGAAAGGCTTACCGTTTACATAACCGCAACCGATACCCCAATGTCGAGTGTTGCTGTACTTCCAAATTCCTCTGCCACGGTTAAGAATACCAAAATCCTTTGCGGCATCAAAGTTGTATGTTCTGCCTTTAACCTTAACGTAACCTCGGGTATTCATACAGGTTGTTATCTGATTAAAGGCATTTTCATTGTCCGTAATAACCCTTGTGTTATCGACGGGTTGTCGGAGATAAATATCCGCTTCAAGTTCCGTATGTTTGAAACTTCTTTCATATTTACAGGAAATATGTCTTTCACCCTGCGAATGTTTAATGTGAAACTCACAGGTTTTGGAAGTAAATGAAATATCACCTTTTTCACTTGCTTCGGGAAGTTGTAATTTTCCCGTAGGCATAAAGGGTGTTTCCGTACATTCAAATTTTTCCTTTGTTTCAAAATCGAAAACAGAGCAATTGACAACACCCGCACACCAATTATGTGCAAATGTAAAAGATACGGCATACTTACCGTCGTGATTCATAATGAGGTAATGATCCCATTCTTTAAACCCCATCTTTTTACTCTTGGCTCCATTCGACTTTCTAAAGGCATCTTTTTCGCCGGAGATCTTTTGATTTTTGCTCATAATCAAATGCCCTTTTCATCATAGAGAAATACCGTTTCAAGAGCAATTTTCACACCTGCGTCAATGGCTTGGGGCGAAAGATTGTCCGCTGTGTCAAGACGTGTGTGATAATATCTTGCAGGAGTGGGATCCATGGCAACAAAAGAACTTGCGGGAACGCCTGCCTGTGACATTGCCGCCGCGTCGGTTGAACCCAGCTCAATAGTACCGATGGGAACATCAACACCCACATTTTTTGCCGCTGTCTGCAAAAGTTCTGCAACCCGGCGGTCATTTTTTACCATACCGGTCATATCTTTATCGTATATTTTTGAAAACTCAAGTTCACGGATTGTATCAAAACCTATAAATACCGTTTCAACCCCGTCATTGAGCATTTCTTTGTTTGCCTTTGCAAAAGCCTTTGAACCGCGAAGACCGGCTTCCTCTCCGCCCGCGCAAAGAACGGCAACCTCGGTATTTTCAAAGCGAATGTCATTATCTGCAAGGAACTTCGCCGCCGCGCAGGAAATAAAACAACCCGTAAGGTCATCGTTTGCACCCATAACGGGCAATTTGTAGTTGCAGAATTTTAAAGCAATAACAAGCACGGGAACCGTAATATACATTACAACCGCAAGAATTCTCAGAGCGATGTTACCGTCCTCACCCCAAACAATTCCGCCGAAAGCACCGCCGTGAATCATTCCGTAAATATTGCCGACCAATCCCAACAGAATTGCAATAACAGCAGTTACGATTATGAGGGCAACAACGGGTCTGCCGCCTTTGTATGTATATGTCCATTCAAAAGCAGAGTCCGTATGACCGCTTAAAATTATGCGTTTTTTTGTTTCACCGCTTGCTTTTCTCACACCATATACATTACCGCTTGTAACCTTCGGAAAGAAAACATCAAGAACGGGTTTATAAAAAATGAATTCACCGAGAATAAAGAAAAGCGCAAGAGCGGAAGAAACAAGACCGATTACACTCCAACCCAACGTAAAGAACAGAGCCGACAGAATGAGCAGAACTGCCCCGAGGGGAACCCATGCCATAAATGCCTTGTCACTGCATTTAAACTCCTCCCGCTTCACCTCGTCGCAGAACTTTTCAAGATCCGCTTTCATATATTCCTGTGCATTTTTCTCCGCCTCCGTACCCACTGCACGGGGGCCGAAGTTTTTACACACATTTTTTATGCTTTTAATGGCATAGTTCGTATATTCCCTGACTTTTATATCAAAATTGGGAATACTTTCGTTTGATTTCATATAATTACCTCTTTCCTTTTATTGAAAATGCCGCTTGCGGCTTACTTTTTAACAATTATATAACATCTTTAGAAATATATCAAGATTTCAGCAAGGGTTTCAGATACTTTCCCGTATAAGATTTTTTACATTTTGCAATTTCTTCGGGAGTACCCTGCGCCACAACTTCGCCGCCGCCGTTCCCCCCCTCGGGACCCAAGTCAATAATATAATCCGCAGTTTTTATGACATCGAGATTATGCTCAATAACAATCACCGAATTGTTTGCATCAACAAGTTTATTGAGCACTTCAATAAGTTTTTTAACATCCGCAGTATGCAATCCCGTTGTGGGCTCGTCAAGAATATATACGGTTTTACCCGTTGACTTTTTGGAAAGTTCCGTTGCAAGTTTAACCCTCTGTGCCTCACCGCCCGAAAGAGTTGTTGCAGACTGTCCGAGAGTAATATAACCCAGTCCCACATCAAAAATCGTTTGTAATTTACTACGGATTTTCGGGATGTTTTCAAAAAAGTTCATCGCTTCTTCAACGGTCATATCAAGAACTTCGCTGATGCTTTTGCCCTTGTACTTTACATCAAGAGTTTCCCTGTTATATCGCGCTCCGCGGCACACCTCACAGGGTACATAAACATCGGAAAGAAAGTTCATTTCAATTTTTATAATACCGTCGCCCTCGCAAGCCTCACAGCGACCGCCCTTAACATTAAAGGAAAAGCGTCCCGCATCGTAACCCTTTGCTTTAGCCTCTTGAGTGGATGCAAAAAGATTTCTGATATCGTTGAACACACCCGTGTATGTTGCAGTATTTGAGCGAGGTGTTCTGCCGATGGGTGACTGGTCAATATCAATAACTTTATCAAGGTTTTCAATACCCAGAATTTCATCGTGCTTGCCTGCAAATTTTCTTGCATTGTTAAGTTCCGCGGCAAGTTTTTTATAGAGAATTTCATTTATGAGAGAGGATTTGCCCGAACCGGAAACACCCGTTACGGCAACAAGTTCACCCAACGGAATTTTAACATCAATATTTTTCAGATTATTCTGCTTTGCACCCTTAATTTCAATAAACTTTCCGTTACCTTTACGTCGCTTTTCGGGAACGGCTATTTTCTTTTTGCCCGAAAGATACTGTCCCGTAACGGAACGCTCGCATTTCTTGATTTCATCCACGGTACCCGCGCAGATTATTTCACCCCCGTGTACACCTGCGCCAACTCCCACATCCACAATAAAGTCCGCCGCGTTCATGGTGTCCTCATCGTGTTCAACAACAATGAGGGTATTGCCCAAATCCCTAAGATTTTTAAGGGACTGCAAGAGTTTTTCGTTATCCCTCTGATGAAGACCTATACTTGGTTCATCAAGAATATACAGCACACCCACAAGGGATGAACCGATTTGGGTTGCAAGACGAATTCTTTGACTTTCACCACCGGAGAGAGTTCCCGAGGAACGTGAAAGAGTGAGATAATCAAGTCCAACATTACAGAGGAATCTCAATCTTGAACGGATTTCTTTTACAATTTGTTTGCCTATTATTTCCTCTTTTTCGGTTAATTGAAGATTCTCTATAAACTCCAATTCCTCACCGATTGACATATCGGTAAACTCATTTATATTCTTTCCGCCCACGGTTACCGCAAGGGGTGCGGGCTTCAGTCTTGCACCCTTACAGTCGGGACATGGACAGGCGGTCATATACTGCTCAATATCTTTTCTTGACCAGTCGCTTGAAGTTTCCCTGTAACGGCGTTCAAGGTTGTTTATAATACCCTCAAATTCCGTCATATAGGTTCCGCTTCCGTATTCGTTTTCACGTACCATTTTTATACGTTCCCCGTCGGTACCGTAGAAAATGGCTTTTTGTCCCTCGGGAGAAATTTTGTTAAAAGGTGTATCAAGAGTGAAATTATATCTTTCTGCAAGGGCATTATAGTACATTCCCGCAATGGTGCTTGATTCAGTACTGCTCCATCCGCTTCCTTTAATTGCACCCTGTTTAATTGACAGTTTGCGGTTGGGGACAATCAAATCCTCGGACACACGCATAAACACACTCAATCCCGAGCAAGTGGGACAGGCGCCGAAGGGGTTGTTAAAAGAGAACATTCTCGGCTCAAGTTCATCCATACAGGAGCCGTGTTCGGGACAGGCAAAATTTTGGGAAAAGAGAATTTCCTCTCCCCCTATAACATCAATAATTGCCGTACCCTCCGTAAGAGCAAAAGCAGATTCGAGGGAATCCGTAAGACGGGAAGTTATGCCCTCTTTCATTATGAGTCTATCGACAATAACCTCAATATTATGCTTTATATTTTTCTCAAGTTTCACCTTTTCGGAAAGGTCGTACATAATTCCGTCTATACGCACTCTTGAATAGCCCGATTTTCTTACACTTTCAATTTCCTTTTGGAATTCGCCCTTTTTTCCCTTGGCGATGGGGGCTAAAATCTGGAACTTTGTCCCCTCATCCAAAAGAAGAATTTTATCAACAATCTGGTCAATGGACTGTTTTGCAATTTCCTTGCCGCAAACAGGACAGTGGGGAACACCTATTCGGGCATATAAAAGCCTTAAATAGTCATAAATTTCCGTAACGGTTCCCACGGTTGAGCGGGGATTTTTAGAAGTTGTTTTCTGGTCTATGGAAATTGCGGGAGAAAGTCCGTCGATACTGTCAACATCGGGCTTTTCCATAATGCCAAGGAACTGTCTTGCGTATGAAGAAAGGCTCTCCATATATCTTCTCTGACCCTCGGCATATATGGTGTCAAATGCAAGGGAGGATTTGCCCGATCCCGAAAGACCGGTAAAAACAACAAGTTTGTCCCTTGGTATTTCAACATTAACATTTTTCAGATTGTGCTCTCTTGCACCTTTTACGATTATATTCTTTTCCATTTTTACTTACCGTTTCTTATTTTTTCAATTTGGTCACGCAGATATGCGGCATGCTCAAATTCAAGAAGTTGTGCGGCGGCACGCATTTCCTTTGAAAGTTTGTCAATAAGTTCATTTTTCTCTCTTTCGGAAAGTCGGCGCTTTGCAACACGTTCTTGAATATTGTCCTTTGAACTGATTTCAAGGATTTCACGAACATCCTTTTTAATGGTTTCGGGAACAATTCCGTGTTCCTCGTTATATTTCATCTGTTTTTCACGTCTGCGGTATGTTTCGGTTATGGCTCTTTCCATTGAACCCGTAACCTCGTCCGCATACATAATAACCTGACCCTGTGCGTTTCGGGCGGCTCTGCCTATGGTCTGTATAAGGGATGTTTCGCTTCTCAAAAAGCCCTCTTTGTCCGCGTCAAGAATTGCAACAAGTGAAACCTCGGGAATGTCAAGACCCTCTCTCAAAAGGTTGATACCCACAAGCACATCAAATTCACCCAGACGCAAATCACGTATAAGTTCCATACGTTCAATGGTGTCAACGTCAAAGTGCATATACCGAACTTTAATGCCGTAGTTTGTAAGGTAATCCGTTAAATCCTCCGCCATTTTCCGTGTTAATGTTGTTACAAGAACACGTTCTTTTTTCTCCACCCGCATATTGATTTCGGAAATAAGGTCATCAATCTGTCCCGCTGTGGGACGAACGCTCACTTCCGGATCAAGAAGTCCCGTGGGGCGAATAACCTGTTCCGCAATCTGACTGCTTTTCTCTTTCTCAAGTTCACCCGGGGTTGCGCTTACGAATATTTTTTGATGAGTTTTCTTATAAAATTCATCAAATTTCAGGGGTCTGTTATCAAAAGCCGATGGCAGACGGAAACCGAAATTTACAAGACTTTCCTTTCTGGAACGGTCCCCACCGTACATACCGCGAACCTGGGGCAAAGTAACGTGGGATTCATCCACGAAAAGAACAAAATCATCGGGGAAATAATCGAGGAGAGTAAAGGGTGCCGAACCCGGTTTTCGTCCCGACATAACACGGGAATAGTTCTCAATCCCCTTGCAGAAGCCTGTTTCCCGTAACATTTCTATATCATACAAAGTCCTCTGCAGAATTCTCTGTGCCTCAAGGAGTTTGCCCTGTGCCTTAAACTCCTCCACACGCCCTTCCATTTCGTTATAGATATTTTCAAGGGCTTTTTCCATTTTGTCATGTTCCACTACATAGTGGGACGCGGGGTAAATCGCCACGTGGGAAAGGTTGCATTTAACCTCACCTGTCAGCGGATGTATCTCGGAAATTCTGTCAATTTCATCACCAAAAAACTCAATTCTGTATGCGGTTTCAGAAGAATAAACGGGGAAAATCTCCACCGTGTCACCCTTAACCCTGAACTTGTTTCGGGTAAAACTCACATCATTTCGTTCATACTGTATATCAACAAGTTTTGCAATAAGTTCGTCCCTGTCCTTTTGCATTCCCGTACGCAGCGAGATAACCATACTCCTGTAATCAATGGGGTCACCGAGAGTATAAATACAGGAAACACTTGCAACTATAATAACATCCCGTCTTTCCGAAAGTGCCGAGGTTGCGGAGTGACGGAGTTTGTCTATTTCGTCATTTACGGCACTGTCCTTTTCAATGTAGGTGTCCGTGGTGGGAATATATGCTTCCGGTTGATAATAGTCGTAATAGGAGACAAAATATTCAACTGCGTTTTCGGGAAAGAACTCTTTAAACTCGGAGCAAAGTTGTGCCGCAAGAGTTTTGTTGTGGGCAAGAACCAGGGTGGGACGGTTAAGCTGTGCAATAACATTTGCCATTGTAAAGGTTTTACCGCTACCCGTAACACCCAAAAGGGTCTGTTCATTATAGCCCTTGTTAACTCCGTCAACAAGAGTTTTAATAGCCTCGGGCTGATCCCCCGTAGGTTTATAATTTGAATGTAAAATGAACTTGTCCGGCATACTTCCGCTCCTTTCGTTACAGTTAACAGGTGTAAACAAACCGTTGCAACTCATATCAATTTCCAAATTTAGTATTATACCAATAAGTCATTATATCACACAATATTTTACAAGTAAATAAGTGGTGACAACAAAAAATATTCTGTAAAACCCGCCCGATATTGTCACTTTATCACGTTAAAGCACCGAAAGGCAGTATCACTTTGTGAATTTTGTTGAAAATTCAATATTTTATTGACAAACCGTTAAAATCGGCATATAATTTGAAACATATTTAGGTTGAGTCGGGAACCCGATTTCTCGGAGGAAGGGTAGCACAATGTTTAGTGAACAAGTATGTTTCTCTAACACCGGTATGTGCGGTGCATTTACTGCAACGCGTAGTTCGGCTTGCCCTGATTTTTCCGACAATGCCGTAACCTTGCTTTGCACTGCTCTTTTTGCAGTGCTTATTTTACTTTTGGGCACGATTTTGTGCTGTATCAGTGCTTCTGTGGGTATAGCAGTATCAATCGTTGTACTTGGCTTTTTGCACTTTTTACTAATTACAAGATTACAATTTAATAAAAGGTAAGGTTTATTTTCATCACGATAATTAAAAGGGCTTTACCTGTTGTGGTAAGGTTCTTTTTATTATGAAATAAGCAAATTTTAGTAAAGGAGACAACGCTTATGAAAAAATTCATGAAAGTTGCCGCGCTTGTATTGGTAGCTACATTATTGGTTAGTTGCTTCGCAGCCTGCGGCACAAAAACAGACGACAAAAAAGATGATGGTAAAACAAATACAACCGGTGAAATCTTCATCGGCGCTACCGGCCCCTTGACAGGTGACGCTTCTTCTTACGGTATCTCCGTTAAAAACGGTGCTGAAATCGCAATTGAAGAAATCAACGCTGCCGGCGGACTTAACGGTATCACATTAAAATTTGAAATTAAAGACGACAAAGCTGCTGCCGCAGATGCCGCAACTGCTTACGACGCACTTATGGACGCAGGTATGCAGGTATCACTCGGTTCCGTAACATCCGGTTCTTGCGAAGCTTTCGCAGGTGCTGCTGAAGAAGATAACCTCTTCTTTATGACCCCGTCAGCTTCTGCCGCTAACATCATTACTTACGGCAGCAACTCTTTCCGCGTATGCTTCGGTGACCCCGACCAGGGTATTCTCGCCGCTCAGAAACTTGCCGCTAATTACGAGAAAATCGGTTGTATCTATGACACAAGCGATCCTTACTCAACAGGTATTTACGAAGCATTTAAAGGCGAAATGAAAAACCTTAACAAAACTTACGAAGTTCGTACATTTGATGCAGACAACAAGAAGGACTTCTCCGCTCAGGTAGATGCTCTTAAAGATTGCGATGTAATCTTCCTCCCCATCTACTACACAGAAGCAGGACTTATTGCCAACGCTTGCGCAAGCAAGGGTGTTGACGCTGTTCTCTTTGGTTGTGACGGTCTTGACGGTATAGCTGACCAGATCGACAAAGCAGTTGTTTCTAACGACATCAGCTACATCACTCCCTTTGATGTAAACAGCGAGGCTGAAAATGTTTCTGCTTTCGTTGCAAAATACGAAGAGAAACATGGTGAAAAGCCCGACCAGTTCGCTGCTGACGCTTACGATGCAGTTTATGCTATTTTCGAAGGTATGAAAGCCGCAGGCATAAACGACGCTGACATCTCTGCAAGTGACCTTTCAGACGCTCTCCAGAAAGCTATTACTGCTGAAGGCTTCGTACTCAAAGGTCTTACAGGTGAAATGACTTGGGATGCATCAGGTGCATGTACAAAAGTTCCTGTAATTGTTGAACTCTAATTCTCATTTAGAGTAATCTGACAGTCAATTACGCAACCGATGTGGGAAACCGCATCGGTTGCAATGTGACTTATATCGGAGAGAAACAAAGTGAATTTTTCTTGTTTTTCTCCGATGTAAATTACAAAACATCAAAAAAATATTAAGGGGTACATAGAATGAGTACAATTATGAGCGTTCTTATCAACGGTCTTAGCCTTGGTGCCATTTATGCACTTATTGCCCTGGGCTATACTATGGTATATGGTATCGCAAAAATGTTGAACTTTGCTCATGGTGACATCATCATGGTGGGTTCTTATGCAATTTTTCTTACGGTAATGAATTTAAATTTAGGAAGTCCTGTGCTTACACTTATTGTGGCACTTCTTCTTGCAGTTGTTGTATGTACAATATTCGGTGTTACAATCGAAAAAATCGCATACAAACCCCTCCGAGGTGCTTCTCCCTTGGCAGTTCTTATTACCGCTATCGGTGTTAGTTATTTCCTGCAGGGTATGTCACAGCTCATATTCGGTGCAAGAGCATTACCCATCACAATGCCAAATTTGGGAAACATTGATTTAGGTGCTACAATTGTCAGCGTGGGTACTGTTATTACGCTTGTTGTAGGTATTATCTTAATGGTCGCTCTGACGCTCTTTATAAAATACACCCGCACAGGTAAAGCCATGGTTGCGGTTTCCGAAGATAAGGGCGCCGCACAACTTATGGGCATCAATGTCAACAAAATCATTATGATTACCTTTGCTATCGGTTCAGCCCTTGCCGCATTTGCCTCTCTTTTCTACCTTTTCGGTATTCCTGCGGTTAACCCCACTCTCGGCTCCATGCCCGGTATCAAGGCTTTTGCCGCAGCGGTTATCGGCGGTATAGGTTCCATCCCCGGCGCAATGCTCGGCGGTATTCTTATGGGTCTTATTGAGAGTGTTTGCAAGAGTATTCCCGCTCTGAGTTCTTACACTCTGGCTATTGAATTCGGTATATTGATTCTTATATTGCTTATCAGACCCATCGGTCTTTTAGGTAAAAAAAGGAGGGTTAAAGTTTAATTATGCAATATTTTAAGAACATTAAACAATCCTTCAAACTCAAAAACAACATTAACTACTTTGTACTCTTAGCACTTTTAGTAGTTTTAATTGTTATGGATCAGTTCGGTCTTTTGGGCCGTTCAATGACCGGTCTTATTACTAAAATGGGTTATTCCGCAATCCTTGCGGTGTCACTTAATCTTGTTGTAGGTTTCCTTGGGGAATTGTCCTTGGGTCACGCAGGTTTTATGTGTGCGGGTGCGTACATTGGTTGCTTTTTTGCAAACTATATGTACACCGTTGTTGATAATCAAATTTTAGTTCTCTTCCTTGCAATGATTGTGGGCGGTTTGGTTGCCACAGTTTTAGGTCTTATAGTCGGTCTGCCGGCTTTACGTCTTAAAGGGGACTACTTAGCCATTGTTACTTTGGCTTTCGGTGAAATCATCCGTAACATATTCAATAACACTTCAAGCGACACGTTCGGCGGTGCCATGGGTATGTCAACTAAAAAGCTTAACGGCACTACGCTTTTCATAATTACTCTTGTTACGCTCACTATTGTACTGTTCCTTTGTCAAAGCCTTATAAGAAGTAAGCACGGCCGTGCAATTACCGCTATTCGCGATAATGAAATAGCCGCAAAATCCATGGGCATAAACGTTACTTATTACAAATTATTTGTATTTGCACTTGCCGCTTGCTTCGCAGGTATTGCGGGTGTTCTTTACGGACATTCACTTTCCACCGTTCGTCAGGACGCTTTCACTTATAACTACTCCATCGAAATTCTTGTTATGGTTGTTCTCGGCGGTATAGGCAGTATGCGCGGTTCCATAATCTCCGCATCACTTATTGTTTACATTAACGCATTGCTTCAAAACAACCTTTCCGGTGATATGGCGGAAATCAAACAGGCTGTTTACGCTGTCATTCTCATTGTTGTTGTTATATTCAACAACGCTCCCGCTCTTAACAAGGTTAGAGATAAACTTTCTCTTTCAAACATTTTAAAGAAAAATAAGAAACCCGAGGTAATTCACGATGACGGTGCGGACTGGAGAAAAGTTCCCACCAAAATCCCCATGGACGAAGTTCTTACGGCGGATCTTCCCAACAATAATGCCTTTGAGCCCGACAAACCGGAGAAAGGAGATAAATAAAATGGCAGAATACTTACTTGAAACCAAAAATCTCGGCATCTCCTTCGGCGGTCTTAAAGCACTTGATGATATTAACCTTAAAATAAAAAAGAATCAGCTTTACGGTCTTGTGGGACCCAACGGTGCCGGTAAAACCACTGTTTTCAATTTGCTCACAGGTGTATATAAACCCACAACGGGTACATTTTACTTGGATGGCAAAGAGTTGACAGGCAAAAGTCAAGAAAAAATCAATCATGAGGGAATTGCCCGTACTTTCCAAAACATTCGTCTTTTTAACAATATGAGTGTTATCAGAAATGTTATGGTAGGGCTTCATAATCAACCAGAATTCAAGTGCAATCCCTTTGCAAGTATGTTAAGGCTTCCCAAACACTTTGATACGGAAATCCGTTGCAGAGAGAAAGCAAAAGAGATTTTAAAGATTTTCGACCTTTACGATGAGAGAAACAACCTGGCTTGTAATCTCCCCTACGGTAAACAGAGGAAACTTGAAATCGCCCGTGCCCTTGCAACTAATCCGAAGCTTTTGCTTCTTGATGAACCTGCGGCGGGTATGAATCCCAACGAAACCGAAGATCTTATGAGAATAGTCAGGAGAATCCGTGATGAGTTCGATATGACAATTCTTCTTATTGAGCATGACCTTAAATTCGTATCCGGTCTTTGTGATGAGCTTACTGTATTGAACTTTGGCACAACACTTGCCGAGGGTACTGCAGAAGAAGCACTTAATGACCCTGAAGTTATTAAGGCATATATCGGAGGTTAAGTTATGGCATTGTTAGAAGTTAAAGAACTCCAGGTGCATTACGGTGTTATTAAAGCCTTGGACGGCATTAGTTTTGAAGTTAACAAAGGAGAAGTTGTTACACTCATCGGTGCCAACGGCGCAGGTAAAACCACCACAATGCAGAGCATAAACGGTCTTATCCCCGCAAGCGGGGGAACGGTTACCTACAACGGACAGAACATTACCAATATGCCCTGTCACGAAATTGTTAATCTGGGAATCGCCCAGGTTCCGGAGGGACGCAGAGTTTTCCAGGAACTTTCCGTTTATGATAATCTTGTTATGGGTGCATACTCACAAAAAGACAAATCAAAAATGAAACAGAACATTGAAGAAATATATGCCTGTTTCCCCCGACTTGAAGAAAGAAAAAATCAGATGGCGGGAACGCTTTCCGGCGGTGAACAACAGATGCTTGCAATGGGCAGGGCTATGATGAGTAATCCCGAGCTTCTTATGCTTGATGAACCCTCAATGGGTCTTTCCCCCCTTCTTGTTGACCAGGTATTTGATATTATTAAAACTTTCCACGAACGCGGCACAACAGTTCTTTTAGTTGAGCAGAATGCGGGTAAATCCCTTGCAATTTCCGACAGAGCCTATGTTTTAGAAAACGGAAAAATCGCTCTTTCCGGCACGGGCGCGGAACTTATGCAAAGCGAAGACGTAAAAAAAGCCTATCTCGGCGGTTAAATTACACATTTATTTGGGTTGTAAAAAGCAAAAGTTTTTTACAACCCATTTTTATTAGGGAAACTTGGCTCCGCCCTTTCTTACAAGAATGGTATCATCCCCGATTACAACAATATCTTTCCAGCAGACAATAATTTCCTCACCCTTTCCGCAGAAACCCAGAATTCCTTTCCCGCAAAACACCGTTATACTTACAAGACAACCGGTGCAAGTATCAATTTCCACATCCGTAACGCATCCCAAACGGCAACCGTTGTCAACATTTATAACCTCTTTGGATCTTAAATCCGTAACCGTGCATTTCATAGTACCATACACCTTTCCTGATTATAAAAATGTAAAACTCTTGGGGGAAAATTCCTCCGTAAACTTTAAATACCGAATTCATTTTCTATAAAAGAACACCGTGTCAATGTGCCCAAGCCGTATTTATGCCTTATGTCGTCACCCGCACATTCAAGACGGTGTGCTTTTTCTCTTTTTACGTGATATTCCAAATCCAAAAGGGAAATCTGCTCGCAAATATCATCCCCGTTCAGAAGTTTTGTGCCCGTTACCGTAATTGAACGTATGGGGTCTTTTTCCACATCGAAATTGGATTCTATAACGGACAGTGCCGCCCGTCTTAAATCGTAAGCCAAATCCGTGGGTGACGAAAGTTGCAAGGACCGTTGCACCGTCTGTAAATTTGTGTCTTTAACCCCTATCTGCAATGCGGAACATTCGTAATTATGCTTACGAAGCCGCGCGGCAACCTTATCACATAGGAAGAACACACAGGTTCGCACATCTTTTGTGTTAATTAAATCCCGTTTAAATGTTGCTCCGTTACCGATTGACTTATATGCCATTTTATAATCAAAAGGCAAAACAGGTGAATAATCATAGCCGTTGGCATATCTCCACAGCATTCTTCCGTTTTCACCAAGTATTCTAACCAGTAGTTTTTCATCCGTTTGTGCCAGATCCCCGATTGTGCGTATTCCCAAACTGCGAAGTCTTTCCGCTGTTTTGCGACCTGCCATAAACAAATCTCCCGCAGGCAAATTGTATAAAAGCGTTTTGAAATTTTCAGGTGTAATTTCCGTTGTTGCATCGGGCTTCTTATAGTCACTACCCATTTTGGCAAAAATCTTGTTATAGGAAACACCTACGGAAATTGTCACACCCACCTCTTTTTTTACAATATCACGCAACTCGTCCCCTATTTCTTTTCCACTTCCGAAAAGATTTGTGCTACCGCTCACATCAAGCCAACATTCGTCAATTCCGAAAGGCTCCACCAAATCGGTGTAACGGCAGTAAATTCTGAAAATTTTTTCGGAAAATTCCTTGTACAGTTTGTAATGGGGCGGCACAATAACAAGATTTTTGCATTTTGCTTTTGCCTGCCAAATGGCTTCCCCTGTTTGTACTCCGTATTTTTTGGCTTTTTCATTTTTTGCAAGAACAATGCCGTGTCTTAACTCCGGGTCACCGCACACGGCAAAAGGAAATTCATTAAGTCGGGGATTCAATGCCGCCTCAACGGATGCAAAAAAACAGTTGCAGTCACAGTGCAAAATCACCCGTTCCAAAACTATCACTCCCTACATGCAGAACATTTGTTCGTGTGGCTATTATAGCAGAACATTTGTTCTTTGTAAAGAGTTTTTTGAAAATTTATTGAAGCATCAGCCCCACCGTCATCATTGCTTCAAGTCCCTCATAAATTTCGTCCGCACTTTCAAGGGGCAAGGGATTTTTACCTTTGCCCATTTCCACGGTGAACGCAGGCTTTTTAAATTCCTCTATAAACCAATCTTTCAGTCCTCCGCTTGAAGCCAATCCCTCATTTTTTACCAAAGTATAGTCGGTTAATGCAGAAAATATCTTTGCAATATGAAGGGATTTTTCCGGTGTGTTTTCCCTGTATTCGTAATAAATTTCTTCTCCTTGGGAGTGAAATGAAACAAGACTTTCCACCTCAATTCTTCTGCACAACCTTGTTACAGCCGCCGTTTCCGGCTCACTTTCGGGGAACAATCCCCCAAACCGTCGGGGCGCGGGACCTATAATTCCCGCCGATATCTCCGCCTCCCGCAAGGAGTACCAATCCGCATTGAAATTGTGATTTATGTCAACACCCCTTGCGTTGGCACTCCAGGAACTGAAATCCCCGTTACAAATCTCAATGCATTTCTCTCTGTATTCTCCGCAGGCATCGGCACCGTTTATTGCAATTTCAATGCCGTCGGGATTTAATTCGGGTATTACAATGAGTTTTCTGTGTTTCAAAATTTCTCTTACATTAAAGCCTGAAAGGGTTGAATCGTTTTCCCATGCCTCCATTAAATTTTCCGTGAATTTTAAAAGCAACAGGGATGTGAGCCACTCAAGGCCGTGGGTCCCACCTACGTAAAGAACCGTTTTCTCACCCTCCCCCATAACAAAAGCATAAATATCTTTCCCCAACATACTTTTTCCGCAAGTTGTAAGCTGTAACCCGTTGAATTTACTGCTCAAAACTTTCACATAATCTTTAAGTACATTGTATGTAAGCAACTGATTTTTCACTGTTTTTGACATAAGCTTTTCTCACCCTTATTTTTAATATTATTAAAATATATGTTGAAGATTTACAAACAACAACTTTTGTGGTTTAATAAATGTATATTAAATTTACGGAGAGTTATTATGACTGTTATTTGTTTTTTACTCTTAATTCTGTTTTCCGCAGGTTCATTTTTAATTTATAAAAAATCCAACACCGAAAAGAATACGGAAAAAGCCTTTGTCATTGCATTGGCTTCAATACTTCTTTTCAGCATCGGACTTGAAGTTTCAATTTTTAATATTAACTTTTACACTTCAAAAGGAAATAACGAGATAAATCTTGAATCCTATTTACAGGAGTACAAAAACACAGACGGCTCCTACACCTTTTATTCCGACGAAACCGTGGAAATACCCGAACTTAATGAAAAAATTAAAAACATACACATTAACCTTACCGATAACAACTCCGCCGTTGTTACCGTAAGCCTATTGCTCACGGATGAGGCGAATCAGTTTTATTTCGGTGCCCCCGAAAGAGAAATATACACGGGGATTGAAAAAAGTCAGTATATCAACATCAACACTTCCGGAAAATCACAAAACCTTGGATTGATTTTTGAATCATCCGGGGAAACAGTAAATGTGGGTAGTGTATCAATAAACTGTGAAAGACCCTTTGATTTTTCGTTTTTGCGGGTTTTAGTCTGCGTAGGTCTTCTTTGTCTTGTATATTTTTTCAGACCCGCCTCATTTATTTACAAACGCAAACTCCGAGAAAATATCTATTCAAAAAAGACCCTGACCGTTGCCATGCTCTGCCTTGAGTGTGCCATGATTATTATCCTCGCCTCAATAAACCCAACCTTTATGGGAATTGCGTCAAAGAGTTACAATTCTTATAAATGGGACGGAGAGGGTATCGACTTTGTTGAGATAGACTTTTCACAGCACAATCAATATGACGAATTGGCACAAGCAATTCTCAAGGGCAAAACTTATATAGATAACGACGATGTTCCTCAATCTCTTAAAGATATGGAAAACCCCTACGACACCGCTGCACGCTCGAAACAGGCACTTACAAGCGGTGACAGTTACCGTTGGGATGTAGCATATTTTAACGGACATTACTATGTTTATTTCGGTATAGTTCCCCTGCTTTTAATGTACTTACCTTTCAGAGCAATTTTTGACTCCCCATTCCCCTCCGCCGTGGGAATAATGGCATTTTCACTTATATTTGCCATAGGAGTTTTCGCTCTTCTCGACCTTATTTGCAAAAAGAAATTCAGGAACATTTCCGTGGGAACATATATTTTAATGTCCCTGACCTTTGTAAACTGTTGCGGAATGACTTTTCTTGCAAAACGACCGGATTTTTATTCCGTTCCCATTATTACCTCAATGGCATTTATAGTCTGGGGAATCTATTTCTGGTTTAAAGGACTTAATACAGATAGGCAACGTAATCTTTTCTTCCTGTGCGGCTCCGCCTGTATGGCACTTTCCGTAGGTTGCCGTCCTCAATCTGTGCTTATATGTGCCGTGGCACTCCCCCTGTTCATTCCCTATTTCTTTAAAGATAAACATATTTTAAAAAAGCAGGGTGTAAAAGAACTTGTGTTACTTGCAATTCCTTTCATAACCGTTGCCGCGGGAATAATGCACTATAATTTCATTCGCTTCGGTTCTCCCTTTGACTTTGGTTCTTCCTATAATCTTACAACAAATGATGTTACCCGCAGAGGCTTTTCAGTCGGACGGACGGGTTTGGGCATATTTACCTATCTTTTCCAGCCCCCTGTTTTCACCGCAGAATTTCCCTTTATAAAAGCAGTTGATATTGAAACAAATTATATAGGAAAAACAATTCGTGAAAACTGCTTCGGCGGACTTATAACAAGCCTTCCGATTCTGTGGTTTTCTTTCGCACTTCCTAAAGCAAAAGAGGTTTTAAAAGAGAAAAAACTTTTGGGGATGACTTTAACTCTCTTTGCCGTGGGTATTGCCCTTGTAATCGCCGATACTCAGGCAGGTGGACTTCTTCAAAGATATTTCAGTGATTTCGGCTATATTTTCTTCTTGGGTGTAACATTTACCATTTTTGCCCTTAGTGACCAAAAGGACCTGGAAAATAATGCAAAATTACTAAACAACCTTATAATTTTTTCTGCTTTTTTAAGCATTTTTTACTCAATTGCTCTTGCATTTTCTGTTTCAGATGTTACAATAGATACAGAGAACCCGACTTTATTCGGCACACTTCGACATATAGTTGAGTTCTGGCTATAATAACAACAAGGAAGAGAAAACATGAGAACACTCAAAAAATCGAAATTTACAAAAATTCTTTCGCTGACTCTTGCACTTATTCTTATTGTGGGTGCATTTGCAGGCTGCGGCGGTAAAAAGGAAGAGGAAACAACACAAGCTCTCACTACAACCCAACCCACAACGGAAGAAGTTATTATAAGAAACCCTCTCACCGGCGAAAAAGGCTATAACGAAAAACTTTTGAAAAACCGACCTGTATTTATAGTAGTTGAAAATCATCCCGATGCAAGACCCCAATGGGGACTTACCTCCTCCGACATTGTTTGGGAAATGGTTGCCGAGGGTGGTATTACAAGAATGATGCTTATGTATGCAGACGCATCAAGAATTCCCGAAAAGGTTGGACCTATAAGAAGTGCCAGACACTATTTTGTTGACATTGCCGAGGGCTTTGACGCAATATTTGTTCACTTCGGTTTCAGCCCCTACGCAAAAAGCCAAATCGCAAATCACGGTGTTAATAATATCAACGGTCTTTATGACAACTATTTCTACCGTGACAAGTCAAGGGGTGTTGATTCTGAGCATACCGCATACACAACCGATGAAGCCATTGCAAAGGCAATTGAGGACAAAGAGTACCGAACAACCCTTGAAGAAGGCTACGAATCCCCTTTCAAATTCAATAAAAACACAAAAACTCTTTCCCAACCATGTAACGAACTCAAAGTTTCATACTCCTCGGGCTACACCTACACTTTGACCTACGATGCGGATAAAAAAGTTTATTTAAGTTCTCTCAACGGCAACAAATTTGTTGACAGCGAGGGTACACAGCAAAACTTTGAAAACGTAATTCTTTGCTACACAAACATTTCATCAATGGGTGATTCCAAAGGACGAGTTGACTTTGACCTTTCCGAAGGCAAGGGCATATATGCTTCAAACGGAACCTATGAGAGCATTACCTGGAAAAAAGGTGACAGTTCCGATATGATGAAGTTCTACAACGCAGAGGGCGAAGAACTTTCCCTCAATGTGGGCAGAACATATATCGGTATCCTTGATAACAGCAGAGAATCCGTTAATACAATTTCATAATTTCACTGATTTTTGTATTTAACAGTAATCCCTCCGTACCCCATTGGTACGGAGGGATTTTTTCATTTAATTACTTTTTTGAACTTCTTTGAAAGACCCGTTAACAAAAAGCGGTTTTTTGTAAGGCACATATCGTAAAGAATAAAGACAATATTTGCCATAAAAAGCAAAATCGGAATTGTCAATTTCCCGAATTCGTTGTACTCATCACCGGAAATACCGAAAATAAATGTTCCCGTTACTCCGATTAAAACCGCCGCAACATTGAAAAGAAGGAACTTCAAAATCCAAGATGCCCATTTGGGCAATTTTTCAATTATGTCCTTTATTATTGGGTAATAGCCGAAAAACAGGCAGTAGGTCAAAGCGGATTCCTTATCCGTTAACAAAAGAATCGACAGAAACGAGGTGGAAAAATACACCCCTACCGCCCACTTTGGGTTTGTTATATCCGCCGTAAAAAGCACCAAAAGCCCTGTTACAATGGGTAAAACATACATTAAAATCGGCAATACCGTTGTAAAAAGCATCAGCACAACCGAAAGTGCCGTCATAACACCGCACAGGGCGGTGTTTTTTGTCTTATTCTTCATATTTAAAACTCAATATACGCACCGTAATTGTCAATTTTTATTTCATTGGAACATTCCTCAAAAACAGTGTTCCATTCCGTATCATCACTGCTGTGAGAGGTATAATAGGTAACCTCTCCGTCCTCGGAAATACTGAATGCATCAAAGGGAAGTTGTGCATAAAGATAACTCCCGTTTTCAAGGCATATCGCTACACCTGTGCATATATGGACTATTTCATCATAGTCAAATTCATAAACAAAAACACAATTAAGAGGGTCATCCAGGGTTTGAGCGGATATATACTGTTCCTTACTCAATTCATCAATATAAGCGTCTTCGGACACGGTTTTTTCATTAAACTTGCAAACACCCATTTCAACGGGAAAATCAAAAACAAGGTAGCCCTCCCATACATTGTCGTTAACACTTACGCTGTCTTCTGCAAAATACAAATCTTTGATGGAAAGTTCAAATGATTTGTATTCAGTTCCGTCACCCAAAAACTTTATACTTGCCGAACCCACCGAAGCATAGTATTTCTCACCGGAATATTCTTCTTCATAAAAAACACTTGCGTCTTCATAATCATAGGTATCATCCGTTTCGTTAAATCCGAAAGACCCTACCAACACATTGAAAACAATAATAATAATGAAAATTATAACACCGATTTTTCCCGATGATTTTTGGTTTTTCGGTATCTTTTTCATTTTACTGAAATCAGGAATTGCCGTTGTTTTGGGCTGTTTATCAGCATAGGTATTCTTATTTTCGGAATTGTTACCGAATCCGTTATATGGGGTTGCTTCCCTTTGTGCATGGGGTTCCGCACCTTGATTATAGAAAGTTCCCTGTTCTGCGGAGTTGTCTTTTTGATAAATTTCGCCCCTGTCGTATCGGTTCGTATCAAATGAGGAACCGTGGGTGCATTGCTTTTGAGCCACCGCACCGCAATGAGGGCAGAAAACATCCTTTGTTTCCTGATAAAGTTTTCCGCAACTTTCACATTTTCTCATAAAAACACGCCTTTATTCAAAATAGAAAAAATTCAGCTGATTATGACCTCGTGTCCTGTTTTTGCAGACTCGTAAATTGCGTCAAGGATTTTCATAAGTTCAACCCCATCCTCTGCGGGTGCTTTACACTGAGTACCGTTGAGAACGCAGTCAACAAAATGGTCCATCTCCCTGCAAAACAGTCCGTCAAAACTCAAGGAAGTATCCTTGTTAAAGCTCATATCAACAAGATATCCGTTTTCGTCAGTAAAGATTTCAACTTGGGGATCAAGTTTTGCCCCCGCCTTTGTGCCGAAGAATTGAATATTTCCCTCGGGGTTTTTGATATTCAAAGAGAAACTTGCTTCAACGGAAAGAACAAGCCCGTTATCGAACCTGATAAGTGCAGTTGCCAAATCTTCAACATCACAAATATCGCTATTCCCCGCACTAACCGATGCATAAGCCTTTCCATCCTTAATTTCAGGACGGTTAAAGAGTTTTTGGAATGTTGCGCCGTAAACTGAAACGGGCTTCGGGTTACCGCAAAGATATCTTGAAAGGTCTATTACATGAACACCCAAATCTATAAGAGGTCCGCCACCGGAACGAGATTTGTCACCGAACCAACCTCCCGGATTACCGTTTCTGCGAAGATATGTAGCCTTAGCATAGTAAATATCACCGAATTTACCCGCATCAATAAAGTCCCGCATAACCTGTGCATCGTTACCGTAGCGTCGAACAAAGCCGATTTGAAGAAGTTTTCCGTTCTTTTTTGCGGTTTCAAGCATTTTTTCCGCTTCTTGGGTGTTCATTGCCATGGGCTTTTCACAAATAACATCCTTGCCTGCGTTAAGTGCGGCGATTGTACATTCCGCATGGGCGGAATTCCATGTACAAACGCTGACAATATCAATTTCCGGGAGAGCTTTAAGCATTTCATCCTTATCTTTAAAACAACGCTCTTCAGGAATTCCGTATTTTTCCGCCATTTTTTTAAGTTGAGTTTCATTTATATCGCAAAAAGCGTACAAATCAACATTTTCATTTTTTATATAGCCGTTAATATGCTCGTTGGAGATACCTCCCACACCTATAACCGCTGCCTTTAATTTTTTCATAAATACACACTCCTTATACCAATTTATTATTTTGAACTTTTTTATTCTTGAAAATTATGCTGTCAAGTTTATCCGTAAATGCATCAAACATAACCGCAAGGAACACCGTTCCGAAGAAACTTACAATAATGAAGAAATCTACGTCTTTGTTGTAACCGAAATGGGTCAAAATTATCATGGGAATTCTCTGCATAATGAAGAAACTGAAAATGTGCTGACCGAACCAATCCAGAACGGAACTCCTTATATTCACTTTCATCATAAAAAATACTATGACTGCAAGAGCAAAAAATGTGAATAAAACATAGTACGGGAAGTTTTGGTTTCTGTTTTGTGAGAAATATGCAAACAACAATACGCTTGCAGAAAATCCGAAAAACCATAAAATATCGTTTTTCATAAAAATCTTATCAAAATACGGCTTTAACATGGAGAAAACCATACCTAAAGGGAAACATAACATTGTGCTATAAAAACGCATGGTTATTCCCAACTTTGATTTGCCCACTGTCATTTCAAAAAGTACCGTTCCCACCGTCAGCACACACATGCACACAAGGGCCGCTTTTTTGGACTTTTTGAAAATCAGGAAAGAAATTATTACCAAAATATACAGAGTAAATGTGGCAAACAAATACCAGTTACTGTTGCCCACGGATCTCAAACCGGTGAAAGACAGAAGCCAACGGGAAAAAGTGTATTCTTTTTGGGCTATTCCCACGGAAACTGCCGTAAACAGCAGCACCGCAATGGCAAAATGGTACCACAGTTTAAAAAGCCTGTTTACGGGCATGGCTTTCACATAGGCTGTCCCCTTTTTCTTAATGGACTCCATAATTCCGTAACCGGAGAAAAAGAGATATGTAACAACCACCAACTGACCGTGAAAAGCTCTGAAATCCAGGTAAGGTCCGTCCAGAACACCTGTCGGATTCATATACGATACTGCGTGACTCAAAAATATCAGTATCGAAAAAATTGCGTTAATGGTAGAAGTGTTTTTCGGTGAGCAGTAATCCGCGTAAAACTCATTCTTTTTGCAGACGGTTAAACCGGAACAAATCACCGCCGCCAATATCAAAACAAATATAATCATATTTCACCCGTATTTTTACAATCATCTATTTTCATTGTACCATTTTTATAGAAATTTGCAACAATAAATATGGACATTTACTAAAAAAAGAGTTATAATTCCATTTGTTAATATTATTACAGGAAAAGAGTTTTTTATGGAATACCTTTTTGAAATGCATACTCACACAAAAGAAGTCAGTCGCTGTGCGGTTGCATCCGCCGAGGAATTGATTGAAAGTTACCGTGACAGCGAATATTCAGGCATTGTTTTAACAAACCACATGAATACTCAAACCTTTAAAAGAGTCGGTTTGGGCGATGCTCCCTGGGATGAAAAAATCGACCATTTCATGAGCGGATTTGACATTGTAAAAAAAGCCGCCGGCGACCGATTCATCGTCCTTTTGGGTATGGAAATCAATTTCTACTGCAATCCCAACGACTATTTGGTATATGGTATAACCGAGGATTTTCTGCGTTCCCACGGTGACCTTATGGCGATGACTCCCGAACAGTTTTCAAAACTCTGTCACGAAAATGGATTTTTATTTGTTCAGGCACATCCTTTCAGACGGGGAATGGAAGTGACGGATTGGGACATTCTTGACGGCTATGAGGTTTTCAACGGAAATCCCCGTCACAAATCCAACAACGAAATTGCAGAACTTTGGGCAGAGCGCCACAACAAAAAAATTGTTGTTTCGGGTTCGGATTTTCACGAGGTGGGTGACGCCTGCGGCGGCGGTGTTTATTTTAAAAACCCCGTCAACAACAATGCCGATCTTTTAAGAGAACTTAAAAGCGGAGATTACACACTTCGTAAAACCGATTTGGGTCAACAGAAATAATTATAAAGGGAGGTCTTTTAATGCATTTACAGGAATCCGGCGAAATGTATCTTGAGACCGTTTACATTCTTACACAAAAAAGCGACAGCGTTCGCTCCATAGACATTTGTGAATATATGGGTTATTCAAAACCCAGTGTGAGCCGTGCAATAGGGCTTTTAAAGAACGGCGGTTATATTAACGTTGATGCAAAGGGCTATATTACTCTCACTTCAGAGGGTTCCGCAGTTGCACACAAAATGTTTGAACGTCACACCATGCTCACGGATTTTCTCGTAAAATTAGGTGTTGATGAAAAAACTGCTTCGGAAGATGCCTGCAAAATTGAGCACGATATAAGCGAAGAATCCTTTAACGCAATAAAAGAACACTCCGCAAGGTTTTCAGAAAAATAATGAAAATAGGTAATTTAGAAATAAAAGAAAAAGCGGCTCTCGCCCCCCTTGCCGGAGTTGCCGACAGAGCTTTCAGGGAACTTTGCCGAGGTTACGGTGCCGCATATACGGTTTGCGAAATGGCAAGTGCAAAGGGCATAAGCCTTGGTGACAAAAAAAGTTCCGAACTTCTTTCCATTACGGAAACGGAGCGTCCCGCAGGGTCGCAAATTTTCGGTAATTCCCCTGAAACTATGGCTATTGCCGCAAAAAAAGCACTTGAATATTCCCCGGATTTTATAGATATAAATATGGGATGTCCCGCTCCAAAGGTTGCCTCCTCCGGTGGTGGAGCCTTACTTATGAAAGACCCTGTTTTAGCAGCAAGTATTGTAAAAGCTGTTGCGGAGGTCTCTACCGTTCCCGTTACGGTAAAAATGCGTTCGGGCTGGGACGGTGAACATATTAACGCCGTTGAACTTGCGAAACGATGCGAGGATGCAGGTGCGGCGGCAATAACCGTACATGGCAGAACAAAGGTGCAAATGTATGCTCCCCCCGTTAATACGGATATAATACGTCAGGTCAAACAGGCGGTTTCAATCCCCGTTATAGGAAACGGGGATGTTACGGACGGTTTGAGTGCCGCCCGTCTTATGGAAGAAACGGGATGCGATATGGTAATGATTGGCAGAGGTGCCCTGGGTAGGCCTTGGGTGTTCTCCCAAATCAACGCCTATCTTGACCATGAAGTTATTCTCCCCGACCCTCCCGTTGTTGAAAGAATGAGGGTTATGCTCAAACATATAGAAAAACTTTGTGCCTACAAGGGCGAAAGAGTGGGCATGAGGGAAGCAAGAAAACATGCCGCATGGTACACAAAAGGACTTCACGGTGCCGCAAATTACAGGGCAAGAATGGGTTTGATCAGTTCTATTGAAGAACTTCAACAAATCGCCCTTGAACTTATTGAACAAAATAAATTGATTTAAAAAGGAAAATTCCGACACATTGCTCCGTGTCGGAATTTATTTTTAGTAGTGCATCATTTTATAAAAGTTTGGGTACTCCGATAATAAATGACTTAATCTTGTTCTTGTGTTTGAACCCGGGTCATTTATATAAAATGCCGATGCAGTAAGGGTATTGGTGTTCTCAACACCCGTAATCACAACATAATGCTGACTGCCGTTTGCTTTCTTTGCACCCAATAGCACAGGTTTACCCGATGACAGAAGCGAGTATATCTTTGACAGATAGCCGCTTGAAGAAGTGATAACTGTGTAATGGGATGGCCAATATACTGCACCCCCCGAGGTATAGGAGAGTTTTTTTGCCATAGCATTTGGGTAAATCGTCGTACCTGTTCGGTAACTTTCGAGCATGGCAATTGCCGTTGTTGCACAACCGATTTTTCCGATGGTCTGCCCTGAAGAACCCAGGGTAACATTTGCCCAACGGGAATCCGTCTGTTTAAAACTCGGCACATTTAATTTAACAGATTTGTAGGAAGTATTTGCGGAAGAAGTAAGGTAAGCGGAACTGACATAGCCTGTTTTAGTACCGTTATAAACTATTCGCGAAAATCCGTTGCTTGTTGAAATAACCGGAACTTCCGTACCGCTTGAAAGATAGTCCTTTACGGAAGCGGTAGAAGAAGCAGAACTTCTGACACGAAGTCTGCCCGATGCAGTTTTAACTGTTCTGACATTTGTAGAAACGGTTGTTATATAGTCCCCATGGCAATAACCGTAATCGGAGGCGGAATATTTAACTTTCCAATAGTTTCCGCTTTTTAAAACAAGGGTAACATAGGAATTTTTCGAAAGTTTCGCCTTAACAGAAGCACTTCCCGAAGGAGATGACCTGACATTCAACGGAGTTGAAACCGTTGCAACCTTGCCGACACCGTAAATGTTCTCTGCGGCAGAAACTTTCGGTGAAAAGATAAATACCGAAAAGCACAAAACTACCGACAGTAAAATACTTATTGTTTTCTTCATAAAACACCTCGTATTATATATTTCCTTTGCCGACTCATTGGCAAAGGATAAGTCCATATTACCATAAAACACGAGCCAAAGTCATTGTATAAATAATGGAAGGACACATCACGGGGTTTCAATATTTGTGTACTGCTACTAAAAAAAATATCAAAATTTTATATAAAAATAAACCCCATATTATTTAAATAGTACTTCCTTTTTAAATACAAAAGTGTTATACTATATCTGTACGTGTGTACAATTTTTTGATTTTTCCTGCCGAGTCGGTGCGGCTTTTTACTCCGACACAGAATCTCTTTTATAAGGAGTGCACTTTGTGGAAAAATTCGTTATTCACGGAGGCAACAAGCTTCACGGTAATATAAATATCAGCGGTGCCAAAAATGCTGCTTTACCCATAATCGCGGCATCCGTTTTTGCAGGGGACGTTTGCAGAATTGAAAATGTTCCCGATATAAGTGACGTCCGTATGATGATTAAAATTCTCGAATTTCTCGGTGCAGAGGTTGCAAAACCGGAGCCCGGTGTTATTCTTGTAGATTCAAAAAATGTAGCACCCATTACCATTCCCGACGAAATGACCAGAAAACTCCGCGCCTCATACTACCTTTTAGGTGCTCTTTTAAGCAACTTCGGTGAAGCTTGCGTGGCACTCCCCGGGGGATGTTATTTCGGTGTTCGCCCCATCGACCAACACATTAAAGGCTTTGAAGCTTTGGGTGCAACGGTTGATATTGAAAATGCGCTCGTCAATGTTAAGGCGGACGAACTTTACGGCTCGTCCATATACCTTGATGTTGTTTCCGTAGGTGCCACAATAAATGTTATGCTTGCGGCGGTTAAGGCGAAAGGGCTTACCGTTATCGAAAATGCTGCAAGAGAACCCCATATAGTTGACCTTGCAAACTTTCTTAACTCCATGGGTGCGGACATTCGCGGTGCAGGTACGGAAGTAATTAAAATCCGCGGTGTTGACGAAATGCATGGTTGCACCTACTCCATAATTCCCGACCAAATTGAAGCGGGCACATATATGGTTGCCGCTGCTGCTGTTGGCGGTGATGTAACAATCGACAACGTAATTCCCAAACACCTTGAATCCATCACAAACAAAATTGAAGACTGCGGTGTTACGGTTATTGAATATGACGAAAGTGTAAGAATAATTTCCGACGGCGGAAGAATGAAGGCTTGTCGTGTAAAGACAAGCCCCCACCCCGGTTTTCCTACTGATATGCAACCCCAATTTGCAACAATGCTTTGTATTTGTAACGGCACAAGCACCGTTGTTGAGGATGTATGGGACAATCGTTTTAAATATATTGACCAGTTAAGGAGAATGGGTGCAAATATTATTGTGAACGGCGATACCGCCCTCATTACAGGTGTTGACACTCTCCACGCCGCCCCCGTTGAAGCGGACGACCTTCGCGCCGGTGCCGCAATGGTAATTGCAGGGCTTATGGCGGAGGGCAAAACAACCGTGGGCAATATTAAGCTTATTGACAGGGGTTATGAAAATCTTGTTGAAAAGCTCACCGGAGTCGGTGCGGATATTTCCAGAGCAAGTTTTGAAGACGAATAATACTGAAAAGGAATAATAATTATGATTAAGTTTTGTCCGTTGTTCTCATCGAGCAACGGCAATTCTGTTTACATAGGCGACCGCGACGGCGGTGTTCTCGTTGATGTGGGCAGAAGTGCCAAACAGACAACTGCAATGTTAAACAATATCGGTGTGGATGCAAGTCAGATAAGAGCCATTCTTATTACCCACGAACATTCCGACCATGTGGGCGGGTTAAGCGTATTTGCCGCAAAACACCAAATCCCCGTATATGCCCCCAACGGAACATTGCTTGCGTTAAAACGAAAAGGAATACTAAACGAAAAACATATTGATATAACCCTCCCCGACTCCCCCGTTGAAATCGGCGGACTGAAAATCGAAAATTTCAAAACTTCCCATGACTGTGCGGACGGCAGAGGGTTCGTCATTACGGGGCTTGACGGTTCAACAAAGGTTGCGGTTGCAACCGATACGGGATACATAAGCAGTGAAATTCTTTCAAAAATCACCGGTTGTAGGCTTGTTTATATTGAGTCCAACCACGATATTGCAATGCTCAAAAGCGGTCCCTATCCCTACCCGTTGCAACAGAGAATTTTATCGGATATAGGTCACCTTTCAAACGATGCCTGTGCCGATGCCTTGAGAGCCCTTGTACATAAGGGCACAACCCATTTTGTTCTTGCCCATCTAAGTCAGGAGAACAACACCCCGGATATTGCATACAAAACCGCCACATCCGCTCTTTGTGAAATGGGTGCATTGGAAAACCGAGACTACATTATCAAGGTTGCAGAACCCGAAAATCAGGACAGAATTATGGTGATATAAGAATAAACCTCTCCGATTCGGAGAGGTTTATTATGTAATTACATCGTATCAATAGCCTCAATCAAAGATTCCTTGATTATTTCATGACCTGCCGCGGTGGGATGAACTCCGTCGGACAGCCAATAAGCCGTGTCCCCGTTTTCAACTGCATTATCAAACTTATCCTGTAGGGGTACAAAAATCAAGCCGTGTTTTTGTGCAACTCTTTTTGCCGCCTTAGAGCGAAGTTCAACTTCGGGACGGAAGCGCTCCCAATACGCCTCGGTTCCCGCACCTTTAAGAACAAAGGGCTCAAGGATGAAGATTTTAACATTGGGAAGTTCGGCAAAAATATCTTCAATTAGCATATTATAAACCTTTTCATAACGCTCGGCAGAAACTCCGTTTTCGCCGGTAAACTCGTGCCAAACGTCATTGACGCCTATAAGAATTGACATATAATCCGGCTTGAGATTTATAATATCTTTCTTTATTCTGGCGTACAAATCCACAACTCTGTCACCGCTTACGCCCCTGTTTATAAATTCAAACTGACCCTTGCGGTTTTTTAGGAAGTCCGACGCAATCAGATTGGGATAGCCGTAACCGAAGTTGTCGTTCTGTTCACGAATACGCCCTGCATCCGTAATAGAATCTCCTTGAAAGAGAAATTTAATCATAAAATTATCCTCCGTAACCTATTTTCTATTGATAGTATTTTTGTTTTATGATATACTTATTTATTGTCTCCGGTGTAATTAGCCTCAGCGGGTTCCACACAAGGACAGGTGATTTCCGGAACGACCTTTTCAGGTGCAGCCCAACGGACTGCATTGCTTATAATTTTTTGAATTTCGGGTATGTGATATGTGGGATTTCCCTCGTGACCGGGTTGGAAATAGAATACTTTACCCAATCCCCTTTGCCAACAGCAACCTGAACGGAAAACCTCTCCGCCTTTGAACCAACCGATGAATACCTGCTCATCCGGTTGAGGAATATCAAAACGTTCACCGTACATTTCTTCAACGGGAATGTTGATATATTCGGGAATGCCCTTTGCAATGGGATGTGAGGGGTTTATGCACCAAAGTCTTTCTCTGTCCCCGTCCCTCCATTTGAGAGAACAGGTTGTACCCATAAGTCTTTTGAAGGGCTTTGAAAAATGTGCAGAATGAAGTGCTATGAATCCCATACCGCGCATTACACGGTTATATACCCTTTCAACAAGTTCGTCGGGAACACAGTCATGCGCCATGTGACCCCACCAAAGAAGCACATCAGTATTTTCCAGGACATCTTCGGGAAGCCCGTTTTCGGGATCATCAAGAGTTGCCGTTCTTATGTTTAGTTCCTCGTCGGTGCTTAAAAATTCAGCGATACAACCGTGAATTCCCTTGGGATAAACCTTAGCAATTTTTTCGTTTTCCCTTTCGTGTCTTCCCTCATTCCAAATTGTTACGTTTATCATATTCAACGACCTTTCGGTAAATATCTTTGTATTTATAATAACATAATCATATATTTTTTTCAATAAAAGGACAATTAATTTTTTGCACGAAAAAATTCATTGTTTTTTTATATAAAATGTGAGTTCGAAACCATCCTCACACAAAACAAAACTATGGAGTGATCAAAAATGAAAAACAGAAGAAAAACCACGAACCTTGCAATTGCGGCAATAATTGCGGCACTTTATGTAGTGCTGACCTACCTGGCATCTGCTTTGGGACTTGCAAGTTATGCCATTCAGGTACGCTTCTCCGAAGCCCTGACAATTTTGCCCATCTTTACCCCCGCGGCAATACCGGGACTTTTTGTGGGTTGCATTCTCGCAAATCTGCTTACGGGTTGTGCCCTTTGGGACATTGTTTTCGGCAGTCTTGCAACCCTTTTGGGAGCAATGGGCACATATCTTTTGAGGAAACACAGGATTTACGCGGTGTTGCCCCCCATTGTTGCAAATACCCTTATTGTTCCCCCTATTCTTTTATATGTTTACAGTTTAGAGGGTACTTATTGGTTTTTCACCCTTACAGTTTGCTTGGGAGAAATCATCTCCTGCGGAATTCTCGGAACAATTTTGAGAAAAAGCCTTGAAAAGAGCAAATTATTTGACAGATTAAAATAAATCTTTATTAGGGGTTTATTTTTCATTTTTATTGGAGTATAATTTTAATAGTAAATCAATCCTATTTGAAAGGATTTTAGACATGCTGATTGATGATGTTATAAAAACCGCAAAAAGAATACATTTTATAGGTATAGGTGGCAGCGGAATGTGTCCCCTTGCAGAGATTTTGCATTCACAGGGGCATTATCTTACAGGCTCCGATAACAATGAATCCGATACTTTAAAACGTATTCGTGCTTTGGGTATTCCCGTTACAATGGGGCAAAGGGCTGAAAACGTTGCGGGGGCGGATATGGTTGTTTACACCGCCGCTCTGCTTCCCGATAATCCGGAGCTTGTTGCTGCCAAGGAAAGCGGTATCCCCACATTTGAACGCAGTAAACTTTTCGGATATTTTACAAGAAAATATGACAACTGCATCGGTGTTTGCGGAACTCACGGCAAAACCACCGTCACCTCGATGCTTACCCATATTTTAATAGACAACAATTTTGACCCCTCGGCAGTTATCGGCGGCAAGTTGCCCCTTACGGGTACAAACGGCAGAGTGGGTAAAAGTGATATTCTTGTTTGTGAGGCTTGCGAATATAAGGATACATTCCTTGACCTTACTCCCGATATCAGCGTAATTCTCAATGTTGACAGGGATCATATGGAGTATTTCAAAACTCTTGAAAATCTCGAAGCATCATTCAGAAAATTTGCTGATATGTCAACAAAAGCCGTCATTTATAACGGGGATGATAAGAATACCCTTGACAGCATCGAGGGAATCAGTCAAGGAAAAACTATGATTTCCTTTGGTAAAAGCGACAATTGTAACTATGTAGCCAAAAACATCGGCTTTATCAACGGCGCATTTCCCTGCTATGACCTCTATATTGACGGAGAATATCAATGCAAAATTGAATTAAGTATTCCCGGAGAGCATAATGTTCTCAACTCTCTTGCAGCAATCGCATCGGCAATGTACTGCGGTGCATCCGTTGAACAGTGCAAAAACAGTATTCTCTCCTTTAAGGGTGCGGGAAGACGTTTTGAGTTCTTGGGAACCTACAACGGCGCCGATATTGTTGACGACTATGCCCACCACCCCGCAGAACTTGAGGTTACCCTCACCGCCGCAAAGAAAATGGATTACAGGCGAGTTTGGGCTGTTTTCCAACCATTCACATTCAGCCGTACAAAAATGCACCTGAATGCCTTTGCAAAGGCTCTTTCCATTGCGGATGAGGTTGTTCTCACGGAGATTATGGGTTCCCGTGAAATTAACACCTACGGCATTACAACCCAGGATTTAGCGGATGAAATTGATGGTTCCGTTTGGTTTGATACATTCCCAAAGGTTGCCGATTATTTAAAAGAAAACATCAAAGAGGGCGATTTAGTCCTTACTCTCGGATGTGGTGATGTTTATAAAATTGCAAAAATCATATTGGATAAAAACAATTAAAATTTATATTAGGTGCTGCAAAAAACTTAGTTTTTTTACAGCACCTTTTATTGTTTAGAGCAAAGGAGTAGGAGTAAGAAATAAACGAGCTGTAAAAAACTTGCGTTTTTTACAGCTCTCTTTTTTAATTTAACTTGCGATTAAACTGTTTCTTTTTTCTTTCTTGTAAGAACAAATGCCGCACTTGCCATTACACAAACTGTTGCTGCAAGAGCGATTCCTGCATCCCCTGTTTCCTCAGAACCCGATGAAGAACCTTCTGCGGTTGTTTCATAATTGGGAGTTGAAGCTGCAGCTGTTGTAGATGTAACTACCTTTGTTTCATCGTCGCCGTTGAAAAGACCTTTAAGGAACTCAATAATTTTATTAAGGAGATCTTCAAGTGAACCAAAGTCAAGACCAAGTTTTTCAAGAATGTTCTGGAAAAGTTCGGAAATGTCAACATTGCCGTCAACAAGCTGTTCAATGATATCGGTTATATCGGCATTGCCGAGAAGGTTTGCGATAGCATCTGCAAAATCTGCAAAGGTAACACCATTACCTTTAAGCAAATCTCTGATAACATCGAGAAGAGCATTGATGTCGCCAGCAGTTGTTCCGTCATCCCCTGAACCGCTACCGGAAGCATCTGTTGTTTCGGGAACAACATCATCGGGGAAAACAAAATTAACAATCTTATTTTCAACAAGAAGCGTTGAGGTAACATCATTATCATTGTTGCCATCGTCGGTACGGAACTCTTCAACATAAACGCTGTAAGAAGTCTCCGTCTTAGTTGTATCTATAACACTGAATGTTATGTAGAAAATATCTCTTGCACCGTTCTTGGTAACACCGCCGCTTGAAATCCATCCGAATGAATACTCATTATTAGTTCCGGTTTTGTAACCATTAACAGCAACACCGCTGAATGTGGGATTAAAATTATCTTCCGCATCAAGAGTACCGGCAAGTCCCGCATCTTTAACTGCAAGAACTTTGGGATCAAACGAAACATATAAGTTAACACCGGTGAGTTTTTTTACGGCAGGAACCGTTACAGCAACGGTGAAAGTTGTTTTTGTAACAACATCAGTTCCCGCACCGCTGTTGTTGTACTTACCCTCCATAACGCGGGTTGCGATACCGGGATCAACAACTGCCAAACTCATCGGTGCAATACTGATACAGATGAGTAATGCAGAAAGAAAAACCGCAAGAAATTTTTTCATTAAAATCTTCCTTTACTTGAAATTGAGGAAAAATCCTCCACTGCAAAAGTGTGCATAGGTATAGCATCACTTATAGCCTAAGCAAATTATATTACAAACAACACGCAAAGTCAATAGATATTTTCTTTTTAAATTATATGAAATTCAACTTTTCCGAAAACAAGAAATAGCCAAAAACCCTTGATTTATCAAGGAATTTCGGCCATTCCGTCATTTTTCACAAAATATACTATGCTTTTTGTACACGAAAACTCTTACAGTAAACCTTTAATTATATTTACATCACCGTTGAATTTTTCTGTACAACCTAAAACTGCGGAAAGCAAGTTATTTTTTTCAGTTTCGGATATGTTGTCGGCAACATTTTCTTTAAGCGGCAAAAGGAAAACACCTATTGAACAGCTTTCACCTAATTTTTGGGGAATCATTTTAACTGTTTTTCCGTTAACCGTTCTCCGTGTGAATTTGCAGTTCCTGTCACAGAAAGTACAAACATATTCATTCTCCTCGTAGGGTAACGGAGGATTTTTGAGAGCGGGTGTTTTAGAGGTCAATGCACCCGTGGGACAAGCATTCACACAAGCACCGCAGGAAACACATTTACTCTCTCCAAGGGGCAAATCAAATGCACTCAAAGGAAGAGTACCGAATCCCCTGCCGAAAAGACCGAGATTTTCCGTTCCGCTTATTTCCTTACAGGCTCTTACACATTGACCGCAAAGAATACATTTGTTATTATCCCTGACAATAAATGGATGGCTTTTATCTTTCGGATACTGTCTTTTCTTACCTGAAAGTTTCATTGAAAGTGCATCATAATCCCTCATAAGCGGCAAAAGTTCGCAGGAATATACTGCGGAACAACCACACTCAAGACAACGGGAAGCCTCTTTCATGGCTTCTTCCCTTGTAAAGGTAAAAGCCGCTTCACCGAAATTCTTATTTCTTACATCCGCATCAACAAGACGGATTTCAGTTCTGTCAACCAAGGGTGTACCCTTTAAAATTTCAGGGTTGAACTCTTTGTTTACGGAGTATTGGGGAAGTTCCGGGGGAACCGAAATGCCCTTGAACCAACAGTCAATACTTCTTGCGGCATTTTTTCCGCCCGCAATGGCTCTTATGGCAATATCGGGACCTTTATTTACAACATCACCTGCGGCAAAAACACCATTAAGAGATGTCATAAATGTAAGTTCATCAACACAAATGGTTGATTTTCTTGTAAGTTCAAGGGAATCAATATCTCCGCCCATAACCTTCTGTCCGATAGCGGAAATAACTGCATCGCACTCAATAATGTCCGTACTGCCCTCAATGGCAACGGGACTTCTTCTGCCGCTCTGGTCTGGCTCACCCAATTCCATATTCTGAAGTTTTATGCCTTTGACCTTTCCGTTTTCGCTCAAAACCTCCACGGGAGAGCAAAGGAATTTAAACTTAACTCCTTCCGCTTTTGCATCGCGGATTTCATCGGGTTCTGCGGGCATTTCATTTTCGGTTCTTCTGTAAATAAGCGTAACTTCTTCGGCACCGAGACGAACTGCGGTTCTTACCGCGTCAATGGCGGTATTTCCGCCGCCGACAACACAAACCTTTTTGCCCAAATCAACTTTTTCGCCCTTGGCAACTCTGTAAAGAACATCGATACCGCCGAGAACACCTTCTGCGTCCTCACCGACACAGCCCATTTTTGATGCACTCCAGGCACCTATGGCAACAAATACCGCGTCATATTTGTTTTTAAGGGATTCAACTGTATAATCCCTACCGAGCCGCTTGCTGTAATGGATTTGAACACCCATTTTTTCAATATTTTCAATTTCCTTGTCGAGAATATCTTTGGGAAGTCTGTACGCGGGAATACCGTAGCGGAGCATACCGCCACCCTTTTCCTCGCTTTCAAAAATCTCAACGGAGTAGCCTTTCATTGCAAGAAAATATGCACAGGAAAGACCTGCAGGACCCGCGCCTACAACGGCAACGGTTTTGCCGTTACTCTCGGCACATTGGGGAATATAATCCATATATGAGTCCGCCGCAAAGCGTTTAAGCGCACAGATTGAAACCGCACCCTCAAGATGTGCCCGACGGCATTTTTCCTCACAGGGATGTGGACAAACTCTGCCTATTGAAGCGGGCAAGGGATTGTCCTGTTTTATAAGTTCAAGTGCCTTTTTCTCCTGACCGTTTGCAATAAGACCTACATAACCCTGGATGTCCTGATGTGTGGGACAAGCCATGTAGCAAGGTGCTTTGCAGTCCCCTGCATGGTCGGACATAATAAGGGAAAGGGTTGCTTTTCTGCTTTTTTCAAGTTCGGGTGTACTTGTTGTGACATTCATCCCCTCCGTAACACTTACGGAACAAGCGCGCAAAGGCTTTCTTATACCCTCAACCTCAACAAGACAAAGACCGCAACCGCCGTAACTTTCAAGGTCTTTATTATGGCAGAGATGGGGAAGATAAATACCGTTTGAGAGTATATTGTCAAGAAGTGTTTTTTCCGTATCGGCAACATATTCCTTGCCGTTTATAGTGATTTTAACCTGACTCATTTTACACCCTCCCCCGAAAGAATTTCTATTGCCCCGAATTTACAGTTGTCGATACATTGACCGCAACGCACACATATATCGCCGTTGATTTCAAAAGGTGATTTAACAACGCCGCTGATGGCTTTGACGGGACATTTTTTACTGCAAAGGGAACAACCTTTACACTTGTCTTTTATAATATTAAAACTTATAAGTGACGTACATTTTTTAGCGGGGCAACGTTTTTCTTTTATATGCGCCTCGTATTCGTCACGGAAATATTTGATGGTAGTAAGAACAGGATTGGGTGCGGAATTTCCGAGACCGCACAGGGCACCTGTTTTGATGCTTTCACCCAACTCCACAAGGGTGTCAATATCACTTTCCTCACCCTCGCCGTCGGCAATTCTTTTGAGAATTTCCAACATTCTCGTTGTACCTATACGGCAGGGAACACATTTTCCGCAACTTTCCTTACTTGTGAAATCCATAAAGAATTTCGCCATATCAACCATACAGGTTTTTTCGTCCATAACAATCATACCGCCGGAACCCATAATAGCACCCGTTTTTGCGATATTTTCATAGTCAATGGGAGTATCAAGAAGATTTTTCGGAATACAACCGCCGGAGGGACCGCCCATCTGAACGGCTTTGATTTCCCTGTCATCCTTAATACCGCCGCAAATGCCGAAAACAATATCATTGATTGTAAGCCCCATGGGAACTTCCACAAGACCGCCCCGTTTTACACGGCCGGCAAGGGCAAAAACCTTTGTACCCTTACTGCCCTCGGTACCCATCTCTGCGAAAGCGTCACCGCCGTTGCAAATAATCCAACTGACATTTGCAAAGGTTTCAACGTTATTTATATTGGTGGGCTTTTTCCTGAAACCTTTCTGTGCGGGGAAAGGCGGTTTTGTAATGGGCATACCTCTGTTACCGCCCAAGGACGCAAGGAGGGCTGTTTCCTCACCGCAAACGAATGCTCCCGCACCCATCATAATACGAAAATCGAAACTGAAACCGCTGTCGAAAATATTTTCACCTAAAATGCCCTTTTGACGCATTTCTTCAATAGCAATTTCAAGCCTTTTAACTGCAAGGGGGTATTCCGCACGGACATATATAATACCCGTGTTTGCGCCTACCGCAATACCCGCAATCATCATACCTTCAAGAACTCTGTGGGGATCCCCCTCAAGAACGGCTCTGTCCATAAATGCACCGGGGTCCCCCTCGTCCGCGTTGCAGACAATGTACTTTTCATTACCGGGGGAATTCTTTGCGGACTGCCATTTAATGTGGGTGGGGAAGCCTGCGCCACCCCTACCGCGCAAACCGGATTTTTTTATTTCCTCAATTATTCCGTCCGCACCTAATTCAAGTGCTTTTTTGAGGGCGGTATAGCCGCCGTTTTCCATATATGATTCAATGCTTTCCGGGTCGATTTTTCCGCAACCGGAAAGAACAATTCTCTTTTGTCCGTTGAGGAATTTCAATTCTTCTTCGGTAAGTCTGTTTTCCGTCATAAGAGTGCCGTTTTTTGCGGATTCACCAAGAGCAAGGGCGGTATTTTCGTCAAGTCTGCCGTAGAGAATACTCTCTCCCTTATCATCTATGACCTCAACAATGGGTTCTGCAAAGCAAAGACCGTTACAACCCACCTTTTCGACCTTGTAAGCCGTGTTTTCAAAAGCCTTTTCCAAGCCTTTGAGAACGGAGTTTGCCCCGGAAGCAATACCGCAGGAGCCGTAGCCTAAAAGAAATCTCATTTTGCCTCCCCCTCTCTTATGGTGTCAATAATATTCTGCACCTTGTCGGGAGTAAGGTTTCCGTAGGCGGTGCTGTTAATCATCATAGCGGGAGAAATACTGCAACAGCCAAGGCAGGCAACCTCTTCCCAGGAGAAAAGTCCGTCCTCCGTTACGTCACCGGCTTCAATACCGAGAACACGTTTTACCGTGTCGCCTATTCTTTCGGCACCGTTAACGTGACAGGCAGTACCCATGCAAACCATAATTCTGTACTTGCCCACGGGTTTCAAACGGAATCCTGCATAGAATGAAGCGACGCCCATAATTCTTGCAGAGGATATTCCGCTTTTCTCGGTTATGTATTCCACACTTTCTCTTGAAATATAGCCGTCAACAGCCTGAACATCCTGAAGAACGGCAATAAGACTTTCTTCGGGATTTTCGTATTTTTCAAGTATTTTGTCAATCTGACCTTTTGTAATTTCAGCCACAAAATCCACTCTTTTCACTAATTATAGATAGACAGTAAATTGAATTATACTATAACAGAAAAAATCTTTCAATACTCAAATTGTGCAAAATACGGTTTTTTCCTTTACAATAATTATGAAAAAAGCTATAATACCATTCGGGTGATGTTATGAAAGATTACAACTACTATTTATTTGACTTTGACGGTACTCTCTGCGACACAACCGAGGGTATTTTCAATTCTATTATTTATTCCCTGGATTGCTACGGCATTAAAGAAACCGATATTGAGAAACTCCGTTATTTCGTAGGTCCTCCCCTTTTTGAAAGTTACAAAAAAATCTACAATGTTTCCGACGAGGATGCTCAATGGCTCATTGACAAATACAGGGAGAGATACCGAGAAAAAGCGGCGGAGGAATCCAAAGTTTACAAGGGAATCCCCCAACTTCTCAAAAGATTAAAAGAAAAGGGCAAAAAAATTGCCGTTGCATCATCAAAGCCCATTCATTTTGTGGAAGAAATTTCAAAACATCTGGGCATTTACGAATACTACGATTTCGTATCCGCAGAGGATTTCAAGAACAATCATTCAAGCAAAGAGGATTTAATCAATGCCTGTCTGGACTTTTTCGGGAACCCCGATAAAGCAGATGTAATTATGGTGGGCGACCGTTGCTACGATATTGACGGCGCAAAAGCCGTGGGTATCGACAGCGCAGGCGCGGTTTACGGCTTCGGAACGGTGGAAGAACTCACCGAATCCGGCGCAACATATATACTGAACTCTCCCGAGGAGTTGTTTTAAATTAACGAGGGATGTAAAAAACTTTCGAGTTTTTTACATCCCTCGTTTATATATTAGGTTATATGCGATATACGTTATTTAACAGCCTCCGTTTAAAAACACACTCCGCAAGTAGTGTAGCCCATTGAATACAATTCATCAAGACTGCCCGAGTAGTTCTGTTTATTCTTTTCGCTCATTTGATTTACATAACGGCAAGAGGTTTTATGTATTTTTTTGGAATTTGTGTTAAGCACGTACTGACCCGTAACGGTATTCTGTTTCTTTGTTGTTTCAACATTCTTTTTTGTTGTCTGTGCCGCGGTTGTACTCGGTTTTTTTGTAGTTTGCGCCGTACCGCCCGCGTATCTGCTTTCACCCGTTGAATAATTTATTACAACTCCCGGTTGAACATTGTAGCAATAGACGTTGAAACATATTCCCTCACCGTTATCCTCAACGGAATAAGCCTCAATCTGAACACCGGACGCCACAAGGTTACTGCCCTCGTAAACGGGTGTAACTCTGTATGCCACGTGGTTTCCCGTTTCACGAATATAGTCGGCAACCATATTTTCAAAGGGCAGCATACCCTCCGTATTCATATACCTTGTTCCTGTAATAAGGTTTCTCTTGTTTGCATTTTCCGCCGATAACTGCCAACCGATTAAATGGCATCGGTTGTAAAGATATTTTCCCGACACACAGTCATATTTAGCCTGGACCCAACCGCTGGGTTTTACGGAACTGATACTTCCCCGCTCCTCGTTAGCGGAGGGCATAATCTCTTTACCGCAGGAAGCAACAGCACCACCGCAACGTCCCAAAGAGTCAAGGGGTGAGTATGTTTCGTAACCCGTTGTTGTCAGTTCGCTTTTATTAAAATACGGAACATTTCCGTTTATAACAGTGTAAGGACTGCCGGAAAAATCGGGAATTTTTGAAAGTACAACTTTACTGTTGCCGTCCCCTACGCTTTGCGCCTCTGTGACCTTCTCGGATTCTTTCGGCTTTTCGGTTTCTTCTTGACCTTCACTTTCTTCGGACTTCTCCGTTTGACTGTCGAAAAGAGTTTCATCTTCATCGCTTTCACTTTGGGATGTTTTTTCTCCCAAAGCATTTTCGGTTGTCGATAAATATGTAACAACAGAGGTATCTTTATTATCAGTTTCGGAATCAGTGGCAAATGAGCCGATAAGCAGTACACCCAGTATGACTGCGATTATCGCAATAATTTTCTTATTTTTCATTATCTCACCTACCAAAAATCTCTAAAGTAATTTTATCGTGGGAACTGCCCTGGAATTCTTCTTTGCCCGTCTTTTTAAATCCCTCGGCTTTTAGGTCAACGGAAAAGAACAAATCCCCGGGATATTTCCTGTTCCAATTAAAAATATAAAACTTTTCAACATTTTCCGAAGTAATGCACTTATCTTCAACAAAACAAAAATCCCCGACTTCTGCATTTTCCGAAAAGTTTTCGTCAACGGTTATTCCGGGAACTTCACCGAACTGCTTTGCAGAGTATGAGTTCATTAAAAGTCTTGAATCTTTTGAAAGTTCAAGGACTTTTTCTCTCAATACACTGTCCTGACTCTGACGTCTGCCGCCGAACATCATTCCACCTGATTTATCAACGCAAACTATAATGTTCATATATATGTCACATCCTTACAATTCCTTATTTTAACTTGTTAGCAAATGAATTGCAATACTGCAACAAAAACAATCCTATGAAATCAGTGTAAAACGCATTTCTCACAAGGTGTCAAACCCAATTCTTTAGCATCTGCCAATGAAACAGGGTAATAAGTTCCGTTTCCACAAGGATTTTCATAATGATATTTTTTTCCTGTTTTAGTTATGTAAACAGTTATTTTTTCTTCGGGGTTTTGAGTTGTAGTGGGTTTAGTAACCTTTTCGGTTTCTTTTTCTGTGTGTCTCTGTGTAGTTGCCTTTGTGGTGGGAGCCGACTTTTTTTCAGTAGTGAAAACAACCATTTTTGTTGATTCGGTTTCCGTGTTTTCAACAGTCAGTATTTCTTCGGTAGTAGTTTCCGTTACTGTTTCCGATATTTCTTCTTTTGTGGTTCTTTCTTCCGTCGGTGCCGAAGTTGTTACAGCAATACTCGTATCGGTTAGGGAAACGCTTGAATCCGTATCAGCCCCACCCGCAAACACACCAATAACAACTAAAAGCCATATTAAACTGAACCAACCCAAAACAATTGTTAATACTGTTTTTATAATTTTATTCAAGTTCTTCCTTTTACTCCATATTAAGTATATTGCAAAAGGCGGTACAACAAATACCATAAGGATGATAAACCATGTTTTCTCTAATAAATTCTTTTTCATATTATTCCCCATTCAATTTTATTGCACCTATATAGGTGCAATTATATTTTATAATCTTCATATAATAATGTCAAGGACTTTTGTTCTCAAATAAGTGCAAAGGCATATGATATGAATAAAAATATTGAACTTCAAATCGGAAATAATATACGGCGAATCAGAGAAAATTCAAAAATGACCCAAGATGCTTTAGCTGCCAAATTGCAAATACACGGCTGCGATATAACCCGAAGTGCTGTTGCAAAAATCGAGGTTGGGCAAAGACATATCTACTGTGACGAGTTATTGTTAATAAAAGAAATTCTTAATACTGATTTTGATTCAATTTTTTATGGAACAAAGGGATTGTAGAAACTTTCGTTTTTACAATCCCTTTGTTATATCATAATTTTAATTCCGAAGAATTTCAATACTCCTGTCCAGAATTCCGTTCATTTTGGCAATGGCAATACCGTAGTTTACAATGGGTACTCCCTGTTCTTTTGCAAGGTTAATTCTGTGATTCATTTCCTTTTCGTTGAGAGTACATCCCCCGCAATGAACAACAAGGGTAAATTCACCTAAATCCTGCGGAAATTCCCCACCGGAAGTAAAACTGAATTGGGGCTCCGCTCCCGTATATTCCCTTATCCAACGGGGAAGTTTAACGGTGCCGATATCGTTACATTGTCTGTGATGGGTACAACCCTCACTTATGAGAATTTTATCTCCGTCCTTGATTTGTGACAGATGCTCCGCGCCGTTTATAAGGGTTGGGAGTTCACCTTTATAACGCGCCATAAGGATTGAGAAGGATGTCAAATATATATCATCCGGTACAATCTTTGAAACCCTTGCGAAAGCCTGGGAATCGGTTACAACCAATTTGGGCTTTTTGGCAAGAGCCTTTAAGGTGCTTTCAAGTTCAGTATCCTGGCAGGACACAACCGTGCAATTTCCGTCAAGCAAATCTCTGATTGCCAACTGTTGGGGGAGAATAAGTCTTCCCTTGGGAGCGGACTCGTCAATGGGAATTACAAGTACAACAACATCCCCCTTTTCCACCAAATCGAAAACCAGATATTTCTTTTTCTCGGTGCTTTTTGCGAAAGCGCCGATTTTTTCTTTCAATTCAAAAATATTGGTGTTATTAACCGAACTAACATAAATTTCATAGTCCTTTGCCTGCGGAACACTCTCCAGCAAATCACTTTTGTTATAGACCACTATAAAGGGAATGTTTCTCTTTTTGAAATTGTCAAGAAGTTCATTGTCACCCTTTGAAAGACCCTTTTCCCCGTCAACAACAAGAACTGCAATATCGGTTTTTGCGAGTATTTCATTTGTTTTTTCAACCCGCTTTTCACCCAGATAACCCTCATCGTCATAGCCCGGGGTATCAATAATCACAACGGGGCCTATGGGCAGAAGTTCCATTGCTTTTTTAACAGGGTCGGTAGTTGTTCCCAAAACGTGGGAAACAACGGAAAGACTCTGCCCCGTAACCGCATTTACAAGGCTTGATTTTCCTGCGTTACGCATACCGAAAAAGCCGATATGTACTCTTTCGGCAGAAACGGTCTCATTTAAACTCATTTTACTCGCCTCAATTCAAAATTAAAATCTGAAATCTCGTCTGTTTGAATTTTTAATATCATTTATATTGCTCTTTGCAATATCTCTGACCTTGTCCTTTGGAATTTTCTTTAATTCTTCTTCAATCAGTTTGTAGCCGATTTCCTTTGTTTCGGGACTTGCATAATCCTCAAGATACTCCGTAAGAGTCATGAGCGCATTGGGATGGCAACAGTTAAGAATCTGTCCCGTTTTGCAAAGGCTCATAAATCTGTCCCCTGTTCTGCCCTCACGGTAACAAGCGGTGCAGAATGAGGGAATGTGTCCGTTGCCCATAAGCCAACGTACAACCTCATCAAGAGTTCTCTGGTCGGAAACGTCAAACTGTTCGGAATCGTGGGGACGCTCATCCTCGGTATAGCCGCCCACGGAGGTACGGGAAGCACCGCTGATTTGTGAAATACCCAAATGGAGAGCCTCTCCCCTGACCTTTTCGCTTTCGCGAGTGGAAATAATCATACCCGTATAAGGAACTGCAATTCTGATACAGGCAATGATTTTCTTGAACATTTCGTCGCTTATGCCGTTGTCAAATGTATCAGGATCAATATCGTCCGCACGTTTAAGTCGGGGAACGCTTATGGTATGGGGGCCAACACCGTGAACTGCTTCAAGGTGTTCTGCATGCATAAGAAGGCCTACGAATTCGTACATATATCTTTCAAGACCGAAAAGCACACCGAGACCCACATCATCTATACCGCCCTCCATGGCTCTGTCCATGGCTTCCGTATGATAGTCATAATCGTGCTTTGGTCCCGTGGGATGAAGTTCAAGATAGCTTTCCTTGTGATATGTTTCCTGGAAAAGAATGTATGTACCGATACCCGCTTCTTTAAGTTTTCTGTAATTCTCAACGGTAGTTGCCGCAATATTTACGTTTACACGTCTTATGGCACCGTTTTTGTGGTTGACGCTGTAAATTGTCTTGATACATTCAAGAATGTACTCAATGGGATTGTTTTTCGGATCCTCACCCGCTTCAATGGCAAGGCGTTTGTGTCCCATATCCTGAAGTGCAATAACCTCCGCCTTAACTTCCTCTTGAGTAAGTTTTTTACGGGTAATGTGCTTATTTTTCATGTGGTACGGGCAGTAAACACAGCCGTTGACACAGTAATTGGAAAGATATAAGGGAGCAAACATAACAATTCTGTTACCGTAAAAATCCTGTTTTATTTCGTTTGCAAGTTTGTACATTTCCTCGATTTTCTCGGGTATATCGCAAGCCAAAAGCACCGCCGCATCCCTGTGGGAAAGTCCGGTACAATGATAACCGTTGCCCTCTTTTTTAGGCTTGGCTTTTTCAAGAATACTATCAATAAGTTCAACATTATTCTTGTTTTCTTCGGCGTATTTTATAGTTTCAAGTATTTCGCCGTCGTTAATAAATTCTTCCGCCTTTAATGATTTTGGATTGTAAACAGCCATATTAAAAATTCCTTTCGATATTATATATTATACATTTTTGACAACATCGCCCCGTGATGTTACAACTTCGTAGCCTATTTTTGCCATGCGTTTTTCAAGTTCTTTGCGCTGCTCTGCGCCCTCCGCTCCCGTACTGATTTTGTTGTCATACAGGGCATATTTTTTGCGGACGGACAACGGAGAAAGATTGGGCATTACCACATTTGCCCCCGAGAGAATTCCTCTTTCCCTGCCGTCATCCTTGACTGTGCCGAGAGCCGTAGTAGCGGGAAGTAAAACATTCGGATGAATGAGCCTGACTATTGAAAGCAAATAACAGGTAAGATCCGCAGAACCCGCATTTTCGTTTTTAAAAACCGTGTCCCTGTGTGGAATAAATGGACCTATTCCGCACATATCGGGCTTAAATTCCTCGATAAATTTCAAATCTTTCGCAATATGCCAAGCGGTCTGGTAAGGTGCGCCCACCATAAAACCGCATCCCACTTGATAACCTATGTCTTTAAGGTTTTCAAGACATTCCATTCGGTTATCAAAGGACATTTCCGGGGGATGTAGTTTTGAATATAATTCCCTGTCCGCCGTTTCGTGACGGAGAAGGTATCTGTCCGCTCCCGCATCGTAAAGTTTTTGGTAACTTTCCCTACTCCTCTCGCCAAGGGAAAGAGTGACCGCGCAGTCAGGAAAAACCTTTTTAATATTTTCTATTAAATGGCAGAGAATATCGTCACAGTAAAATCCGTCCTCGCCCCCCTGAAGAACAAAGGTGCGAAAGCCCAAGTCATAACCCTCCACGCAACATTGCATAATTTCTTTGGGTGTAAGTCGGTATCTCTGGCAGTTTCTGTTACCGCTCCTGATACCGCAATACAGACAGTTGTTTTTGCAAATATTACTAATTTCGATAAGCCCGCGGACATAAACGGAGTTGCCGTAAATCGCCTTTCGGATTTTCACCGCATTTTCACGCAGATACTCCTTTACCCCCGGTGAATAGCCACGAATCAACTCCTCGTACTCGGCAAGTGAGAGAGAATGTTCGTAACAAAGTTTACGGGCAAGGGAAAATACAGTATCATTCATAACTTTCTATATTTGAAAACACGGTTTTCACGCTGACGCTCTTGAGACTGCCGATCTTACCGCTTAATGCGGAAATTTCATTCTGCGGCGCATCAATGGCAACGCTTATAATACTGATACCCTTTTGCCGATAAGGAATACCCATTCGTCCGATAATATATTCACCGTAACCGTGTAAAAGCGCATTAAGTTCTTCTACGGAACTGCGTTCTTCCACAATTATACTGATTACTGCCACTCTTGAAGCCATACTTCGCCTCCCATAAAATTAAAATTGCCGTACCTTGCGAAAGGTACGGCAAAATAAAACCCACTTAATAAAGAGAGTTGTATAACCGTCCCTTCCCCTTCAGGAGACATTCAGTCACCTTTGTGTCAGGTACATTTTAATTCATTATACAACACATTTTATTTTTTATCAATGCATATTAAATAATTTCAAGAGAAAAATAAAAATTGAAAGAAAAAAGCAACGGAGGGAATTATGAACAATCAACAATATCAAAAACTTGTCAGCAATACCACTCCCAAATCGCCCCTTTTAAAAGATTGCATTTTAGCCTTTATTTTCGGGGGAGGAATTTGCTGTTTCGGTGAGATTTTAAAAATGCTTTACACAAATTCGGGGCTTAACGAGGACGAAGTAAAATTGGCAGTACCGTTGACTCTTGTGGTAATAACCGCAGTACTAACAGGTGCGGGAGTTTTCGATAATATAGCGAAATATGCCGGTGCGGGTACCGCCGTACCCATTACGGGCTTTGCAAATTCCGTGGTATCCCCCGCGGTTGAGTTCAGCGCGGAAGGTAAAATTCTCGGCACGGGTGCAAAAATGTTCAATCTTGCAGGTCCCGTTATTGTTTACGGATGCAGTGCCGCAAGCCTTTACGGACTCATATACTATTTTTTCTTATCATAAATCCTACAAAACTTTATAACAAAGGACTGTTTTTATGCCTGACAGAATAGGAAAATACACAATAAATCTCCCCTCTTTGCCCTCGGTTATCGGCTATGCGGCAGTTGTGGGCAAAAAGGAATCCGAAGGTCCCTTGGGAGAATGTTTTGACAAAACCTGCAAGGACGAATTTTTCGGAGAAAAGACCTTTGAAAAAGCGGAAACCAAAATGCAGAAAATGACCATTGAAACCGCAGTGAAAAAATCCGGACTTTCAAAAAAGGATATCCGGATTGCTTTTGCGGGAGATCTTCTTAATCAATGTATCGGTTCATCCTTCGATATGAGGGATTTGGGCTTTTGCTTTGCAGGGCTTTACGGGGCTTGTTCAACAATGGCGCTTTCCCTGGCACTTGCGGGAGTGTTCGTTGATTCGGGCGCGGCGGATACCGCCCTTGCCGCCGCATCTTCACACTTTTGCTCTGCGGAAAGGCAGTACCGCTATCCCCTTGAATACGGCGGTCAGCGTACCCCCGCAAGCCAATGGACAGTTACGGGAGCAGGTGCCGCAGTTATTGCCGAAAACCGGGAAAACACACCCCATATAGAAAAAGTCATATTCGGCTCCGTGCGGGATTTGGGTATCACCGACGTGAACAATATGGGTGCCGCCATGGCACCTGATGATGGTACAATAACACCACAAACTAAAAAGAGGCTTCACAAATCTTACAAATCATCTGAAACTATAGCCGAAAAGAGTCGAACCCAATATGCCTATTAAATAAATCTTTGGCACATTCGACTGTTTTCGGCTATAAAAAGGGGATATGTGTACTTATTATCAATATTTATAATTCAGCAACGCTAAATACTCATCCAATCTTTTTTCCACATACTCTGCGATCAGATCCGTCATTTCACCCGCATCGCCGTCGCGGTAGTATGAATCAAAAGCGGCATAGTATCTTGTACGGTCTTTAAATTTAACATCTATCGGGGGATAACCTTCGCGAATGAGTTCTAAATTCATAAGAAGCCTACCCGTTCTGCCGTTACCGTCAATAAACGGATGTATGCCCTCAAATTCAAGATGGAAACGAGCGATTCTCTCAATCGTTGTCATAGTGGATTTTCTTTTTTCGTTTTCTAAAAGCAACTCCGTCATTTTGGGTTCAATCATATAGGGTTGCACAGGTTCGGTATATGCACCCATTATTCTTACGGGAATTCTGCGATAAACACCCTTATCATCGGGACGGTTCATCAATACGAGGGAATGTATGTTTTTAATTATATATTCTGATATAGGTTCAGTCCCCTTGGCAATATCTTGCACGTACAAAAAAGCGTCTCGGTGTCCCACCGCTTCCAAGTGGTCTTTAAGGGGTTTTTGGTCAACAGTTACTCCCTCAAGTGCCATTGCAGTTTCTTTTAGAGTTAATGTGTTACCCTCAATAGCGTTTGAATTATAGGTAAACTCTATCATGAATTCCTTTGCGAGTCTCTCAACTTCTCCGGCGGTGAGGGGTCGCATTTGAGAAAGCAATTCTCTTTTCTTTTCTATTCCTGCAAATAAAACGGATCTATTCATTCGTCCATCCGTTGGTTTAACAGCATTTTCAGGAATCATATACAACTTACCCTTACGAATAACTCCGTCTATCTTCCCTTGGGCGCACAAAACTCTCACCCTACGGGTTGAAATTCCCCATTTTTCAGCCGCTTTCGAAACCTTTATGTAATCCATCGAAATAGCCCCCAAACATATATTTATACTACATTATATCTAATTTTAGGAATAATATCAATAGTTTTAGGGGAATATTTCAACAACACTATTCCCAAAAGCCAATTTTTAGGAATAAAAACCGCCCTCACAGGAGAGCGGTTTTATCGGTGAAGCCATACTGACGTATAATACTTATTTTTCCGTAATTTTCTTCAATTCCTCAACAAGAGCATCCGTATCTTCAAGGTTTATGCGTTTTGAAGCGATATATGTTCTTAACTCGCCTTTGATATTTAACTTGTCCTTGGGGTCAAATTTTCCGTAGGTTGATGTTACTATTGTGCCGTCGGAAAGTACAACATTTCCGCAATAGCCGGTGTCCGCATTGGCGCAGTATTCCGGTTTTTTCTGTCCGTCCTGATAGATATGGGCAAGTTTAATACGGTACTGTCCCTCTTTTCCCTGCTCCAAATCCTCAAAGGTTCCTACCCAGGCAATCCAGCCTTCGCTGACCCAGCCGCTTGTAACGTTTTTAGAGGCATTTTGTTCAGCTTTGCTACCCCTTTCTATGGAACGGAAAGTTATAAACAATCTACCGTCGGGGGTGTAATCCGCCTTGTGCCGTTCACCGTTGAGAGCCGCGGGTGCTTCAACGGGCGCACTCCAGGTTTTGCCCTCGTCATCGGAAAATGAAATAAGGGAGTTCATCTGCTTTGTGTTACTGCGGGAGATAAGGCAAAGTCTGTCCCCCTTACCCTGCTCACTTCTTATGACCTCAACCTCACACATATTGGACTTTTGCTCAATATCACGGTATTGTGAAAAATATTTTTCCGGTTCACTCCATTGGGGATTGCCCTTTTCATCAAAGGTTAAAATTGTTTTGTAATTATAAAAATCGGAATCGTGAAAAAATCCCATCCATTTATCCACAAACTCTCCGTTTTCTTTAAGTTGCGTAAGACTTGCCATGGCAACAATGGGGATTACGGGCATATCGCTGTTAACATCGTAAAATGTTTCAAATTCCGACCAGGTTTTACCCTCATCCGCGGAAACGGAGCAATTAAATCCTCCGTCCGTGGGTTCATTCCCCCACTTGGGATTTGCGGAAATCATAATCAATTTATCCTCTGTTACACCGTCGGTAAATTGCAGACGGTAAACTGTGGGGGTTTCGCGGGAATTTTTCCAACTTTGCGGGGCATTTTGCACACCCTCGCCCCAAGTCACACCGCCGTCGGTACTGATTTTTGTGCGCACGGCACCTTTGCCGTGACCCTCGGGATACATGGCGAGAATATTGCCGTTTTTAAGCAAAACGGAATCGGGATGCGCCATATAATCCTTTGAATTATCAACAACCGAAAGGTTGTAAAGATATTCAAATCGGGTGTTTTTATACGCCTCGGGTAAGGTGCTTAAATCCAACTCCGGTATGGTATAATCCCCGCCGCCAAAGGGCAGTTTGTTCTTTGAACAACCGGGAAACATTGTGAATGTGGGCAAAACGCATAACAATGCACATAAAAATTTTTTCATAAAACCATTCTCCGTAAAAATTTTTCTGTATTAAAAATATATCATAGAACATACGTAACAGCAAGGTTTCTTTCATTACAAAATGCGACATTCCTTTTTTCTGCCGCTGTTTTACACCTTGTTCTCCCACTCCGCCTCTTTAAACCCTGTAAGGACGAAATTCTCCCCCACCAAAAGGGGTCTTTTAACAAGCATACCGTTGGTTGAGAGTAACTCAAGCATTTCCTTTTCGGACATCCCGGGCAGTTTGTTTTTCAGATCCAATGATTTATAAAGTAATCCGCTTGTGTTGAAGAACTTTTTAAGGGGCAATCCGCTTTTTTCATACCATTCCTTTAATTCTTCAAAAGTTGGATTGTCAAGTTTTATATCTCTCAATTCATACTCGATCCCGTTGTCGTCAAGCCATTTTTTTGCCCTTTGGCAAGTAGTACATTTTGTGTAGCATATAAATTTCAACATAATTTCCTCCTTTTAACTTTTCTTTTCGGCTATAGCCGAAAATGTAGCCGCACCGCACACAAATGCGCCGCCGTATGTAATGTCAATAATCGGCAGAGTGAGGGGCAATATAAACATCAATATTTTCTTCAATAAATATATCACAAATCATTTATTGTTTCAACTGCAAAACCCGTTTTTTCAACGGACAAAAGAGTTTTTACATACGTTGGGCATAACTTTTCCCAATCCGAAAAAACACGGAATATAAAAGATTTTTAACTATTTACTCCTTCGCACACCTCTGCCGTTCACGGTTTACGGTCACTTAAATCCGCTATATTTTCTTGACATTTTCCCGTATTCGTAGTAAATTAAATTTGATAAATATTAGGGAGGCGTGACTATGAGCATTACTGCTGTTTTTTATGATATAATAACCGTGCTGATGTCTTTAATTATTGCTGTCGGAGGCATTTCAAGTCCGTCAACTGCGGACGTTATTGAGAAAATCAATGACGAAGCAAACCTCACGATGTTCGTTACAGCAGATACTCAACTTGCGGATTATACCGTTGAACGTGATAAAAATGTTTACACAGCCGTTCAGGATATGCTAAACGCAAACTGCACTGTTGATGCGTTTCTTTGTGCCGGAGATATAGGTGAATGTGGTTTTCAAAGCGAATACGATAGGGTTTATGATTACCTAATCCCTTTGAGAGATAACGGAATTGTTGAGAATTTCATTTTTGCACTCGGAAATCACGATACCCGTTACCGTGATATTGAGCAGGTTACGGAAAGATTTTTAGCGTTTCAGAATTCATTTAACGGTCCGGAAAATGCGGTTAATACCCGTAGTTTTGCCTATAAAGTAAACGGCTACACCGTTATTTCACTTTCAACGGATGTTGCTTTAAACGATTATCAAAAGTTTTCGGAAGACACTTTCCAATGGGTCAACGAAGTTTTGGCGGACGCCGCTAAAGACGGGAAGCCCGTATTTGTTATAAATCACTTCCCCTTTGACGGCACGCACGGAATTCCCGAAGATGATGATGACGAAACAATGGGCGCCGATTCGGAAAGGTTCCGTAAAATATTCGATAAATACGACAACGTATTCTATTTTTGCGGTCACACGCATAAACGGTTCTGTGATGAAACAGTTGAAAAAGTCGGCAATTTCTATTCAATAAATGTGCCCTCACTTTTCTCCTCGGGTTGCGGATTTTTTGTGGAAGTAACCGACAACGATGTCCTCATCCGCGGCAGAGATTTCTCGACAGGTGAATGGCGAACAGATGCAGAGTACAGTTTTGAGTTAAAATAATCGAAACTTATATACAAAATGGGCTGTAAAAAAACGAAAGTTTTTTTACAGCCCCCTCTTTTTTGCGTTCGGGTTCAATCTTTTTCAATGGCAATGAACGGAACTGTCATTTCTTCTTCGGTAAGACCTGCGTGAACACCAAGCATTTCAAAATCGCCTCGTTTATAGTCAATATTGATTTCACCGAGAGCCACCGCAAAAAAGTCACCGATAAAGTCAGCGGTTTTCGGGTGCGGTGTTCCAAAACCTAAAACATTTTCGGAGAAAACCTCGTCTTTTGTCATTAACCTGAAACTGTCGCCAAAAACTTTGTTGAACTCTGTTTTGAATTCTTCAGTCTTCCCGTCTTTAACAAAGAAACTTAATGCTCTCGGTTCAACAGATGGCGGTCTTTTCAACAGTTCCGTCAATCGTGGATAGTCCTCTAAATATTCTGTTTTTCCGTCACATAAACCGTGGTCGGCAGTTATGATTACAAGGGAATTTTTCAATTTACCGCAAAGTTTTTCAACTTCCCTGTTAATATTCAAAATCTCTTTGTGTGCCTCCTCACTTGTTACTCCGTAACCGTGCATTGCGCTGTCAGGCTGATGCCAATAGGCATATATGTATTTCTTCTTTCGCTTTTTGGAAAGTTTGTATATGGTTTTGCAAATATCTTCAACACTTTTGATGCGGTATTTTGAATAGAACGCAACACAGTAAGCGCTTTTTCTGCCCCTGACTTCTTCAATTCGTTGCATAACATTCTTAACGGGAATGTATTTGTAGGCAACATTATAATCTGCCGCAGGCTCACCGTTTCTCTGTAAAGTATTCCTGAAAACCGCTACATTTTCTCCGATTTCCTCAAAATACAAGTCCCAACCGAGCCATCCGCATTCCAAGGGAGAATAACCGCTTAAAATTGATGTAGTTGCGGCAACTGTTGTTGAGGGGAAAACTGAAGAAATATCGGTTACATAATGCTTTCTTAAAAAATCATTTTCTTTGAGATGGTAGTTAAGTGTAGAAGTTCCCAAACCGTCAAAAAGAATTACTATAATGTTTTTGTAGTCTTTGCGGAGTAGTTCATCAAATTCGGGTAAGGTTTTGTGTTGGCAGTCCTTAACTCCGAAATGGTTTAAAACAGATGAAGCAATTGAAAGTATGCTTCTATCGTAGTTTGGATATTTAATCATAGTTTACTCCTTTCTCAACACATCAAGGGTGTGGTGTGACAAACCTATTAAATCCTGTCTTTCGCAGTTTTTGAAATGGTATTTCAAATACAGTTCGTAGGTTTCGTCATCCATTTTGTCTATTGCCTCACGCATATGGCAGGCATAGCCGTCTGTCGCAGTAAAGCACAATCTCTCCACATTCAAATCCTGTGTCAAACCGAAAATTTCATCTTTGGTGTTGAGCCTGAAAATACCGTGGGGCGGAAAATACGCCTCCAGGGTTACGGGGTCATATTCACCCTCGGCTATCAGTCTTTTTATTCTGTCATTTTTAAAACTCATAAGCATTGAGGGGTCAAGCATACAGTATGATACAAAAACACAGCCGCCCTTTTTTGTTACACGGATTGCCTCCGAAAGAGCCTTTTTCTGTTCTTCCGAAGTATATAGATGATACATGGGACCGAGCAAAAGCGTTACATCATAGCAGTTATCGGGATATTCGGATAAATCAAGGGCGTTCCCCTTTTTAATGCTGACGTTTTCTCCGGGTTGTGTTTTTTCTTTGAAAACTTCAATATTGTGTTCGATAAGTTCAACCGCATCAACTTCAAAACCTTTTTGAGCAAAATAATGCGAATATCTGCCCGTTGCGGCACCGATTTCCATAATCTTCATACCGTCTTTCAGATACTTCTCAACATATTTCACGGTTGTCAGAAATTCGATTCTTCCGTGCTTTGACAAAAGACGTGAATCCTCATCATAACTGTTATAATAGTCAACAAGATAATCGCCTGTTTTTACAGGTCGGTTTTTTGAAAATTTCTTTTTGATAAGATTCAATAATTTCATAAAAATCCTCCTTTGAGTATAAAAATAAACGGTGTAAGTTTCTGCAGCAACTTACACCGTTATAAACATATATGGAAATATAAAACTATTATCCCAAAATGAATATAGAGGTATAAGCCTGCCCGGTTGATGGTTGATAATCATACTGTGCAAGCCAATTCATATCCATATCATGTTTTCTGAAAAGATATGTTTTCATAAATTTACCTCTTTTTATTTTTTGACAATATAACACTTATTACAGGTGTTGTCAAGGATTATTTTTCTTCCGACGGTGATAAGAACTAAAACTCCCGTTACGGTTGACGTCCCATATATAAAACCGACGCAGTAATGAAATCACACGCGGAAATATTTGCAACCCAAGGTATTAAACTGAAATATTTACCAATAATAAACAACAAAGGAAGTGTTGTTTTGATGCCCACAAGTGCCGGATTCAGAATGTGTGAAAATGTTACCTTGGATTCCTGCGATATAAATTCTCTTACGGATTTGGAAGATGTTACGGTGGACAAGAAGAAAAGCGTTGTTGAGAAAATAGGAAGTTTCAGAGAACAGGTTAACAACCCCTACATTTTTAAAGTGGGTGATATTGCAGTTGAACTCGGCTTTACGGGTCAAAGGGATTTTCCCACTGCACTTTCAAATGCTCTGGACGTAAAATAACCGAATATAAAATTACAGAATTTACCAAAAAGCAAAACTTTAAAATCCATTGAAACATAAGGGGAAGTGTGGTACAATTCATGTGTAAGATTTGTGTTGCTTCCGCTTAGTCCGTACAGATTAAGGGAGGTTTTAAAATGTATAATAAAAATAACAATTACATTGAGCAGCCTCAAAAGGATTCCAAACCCTGGAGGGCTGCTATTTATATTCGTCTTTCAAAGGAAGACGGGGACAAATCGGAAAGTAATTCTATAACAAATCAGCGAAACATACTGATGGATTATCTTTCACAACAAAGGGACATTGAATTCATCGGCGAGTATTCCGACGACGGCGAAAGCGGTGCCACCGCCGACCGTCCCGATTTCCAACGTATGCTGGTTGACATTGACACCAAAAAAATCAACTGCATTATTGTAAAAAATCTGTCCCGTTTCAGCAGAAATATGGGTGTTACAATAAATTTCATCACCGAGTATTTCCCCGAAATCGGATTACGGTTTATATCTCTCGACCCGAAATACGATTCCGCAATAGATGATATAGGCGAAGCGGAAAAACTTTTGAACATATCCGTTCACGGTTTTATGAACGAAAGTTATCTTGCGACCACATCAAGCAGTATTAAAAAAACCCTTGATACAAACCGAAAGAAAGGACTGTTTATCGGCTCCTTTGCACCCTACGGCTATCTAAAAGACCCCGGCGACCGCCACAGACTTATTGTTAACGAAGAAACTGCGGAGGTTGTCCGTACAATATTCAAAAAATACTCGGCAGGTGAAAGTATCCTTGGAATTACCAAATACTTAAATAATACGGGAATTCCAAATCCCTCAACATACAAAAAAATGAATGAGCCCACCTACTGTCACGGTTCAAGTAATATTAACGACGGCTTGTGGAGTGATAAAACCGTGCGCAGAATCCTGCAAAGCGAAGTATATATAGGCAACATGGTTCAGGGCAAAAACAAGAAAATCAGTTATAAAAAGAAAAAGTGCAAGGCAACACCCAGAGATAAATGGTACATTGTGGAAAACACCCACCAGGCAATAATTGACAATGACCTTTTCTGCAAGGTGCAGGAGCGATTCAACTCGGGCAGCCGTTCCTCCCCTGTTACAAACAGAGTGGATTTGTTTTCGGGGCTTGTTTGCTGTGCCGACTGCGGACGGATTATGAGCAAAAACACAAAGAAGAATTCTAACAAAACCTATGTGTATTACAAATGCACCACATCAAAAAAATTGAGTCCCACAGCCTGTACAAGTCACACAATCCGCGCCGATGAACTTGAAAACACGGTACTTAAAACAATCCAAGGGATGATAAATATTGCCATAGAACAAGAGGAAGCCTTGAAAATAATCGAAAAAAGCAGTAAACGGAAAACAGAGTTTTCCTCTTTGGAAAGCAATCGCAAAAAACTTCTTTCCGAACAGGAGAAGATTAAACTGAAACTTTTCAGATTATACGACAACCGTGAGGACGGCATCATAAATGATGAACAGTTCTGCGATTATAAAAATATTTATTCCAAACAAAGTGCCGATATTGAAAATCAAATTAAAGCCCTTGACAAGCAACTTGAAGAATACAAAACCGGGTATGACGGCGAAACCGAACATATTAAGTATTTCAAAAAACACGGCAATATTGATTCTCTTAACAGAGCCATTGTTACAGAACTTATTGATTTAGTATTGGTGTATGAGGGCGGAAGAATAAAAATAAATTTCAAATTTGACGATATTTTCAAGAAAGTTGATGAATATATCAAGTTGAATACCCATATTCTCGAAGAAGAATCAAAGAAGCCCGCATAAAAGCAAACCCGTCCGCTGCTCAGAGCGGGCGGATTTTATGTCATTTTTCTCACAGAGTCGGACTGAGTTCCTGCTATATGTTAATTTATTTCCTCTTGAGTGTTTCTACACGGTTTTAAGTCCGTCTTTTACTGTTTTGGCAAGGGTCACTCCGTAGCCCTCATTTTCGAGAGAATATGTAAGACCGATACCGATTGCGTCATCATATTCCAAAAGAAATATGGGTCTTTGTCATTTTGTATTTCAAACAATACTGTTGACATTATCTTTTCATACCGATACAATTATAATGGATCCTATTATTTTGTTGGAATTATGATTATTGATTATTTGATAAAATAAACAATATACCAAACGAGGTGTTTCATTTGGGCGAATTAAACTACATAAGTGTTACTTCAAACAGAAATCAGGTTGTTTTAAAAAGAGATTCCGTTATTTATGTGGAAATGCATGGAAAAGTTGCTCAGATACATATTTACGACGGGAAGATATATAAAACAAGAATGACCTTGACAGAACTCAAGAATCTGCTCGGTGATAACTTTATACAGATTCATAAGGGGTGTATTGTATCGGCATTTGCGATACACGATATTACCGACAAAATCGAACTGCTTAACGGAGATAGTTTAGAATACACAAAACGGAAGAAAAAACAAATTATTGAACAGTTTCGTTTAATTCAAAAACATTATGTAAAGAGTCTTACTGCTAACAACATACCCTCCACAAAAGAAGAATACCGTGCACATTACGGAGTTTTTGACAATTTACCCTTTGCTTTTACAGATATAGAAATGGTGTTTGATGAAGAAAAGCATGCAGTAGATTGGATATTCAGATACGGTAATCAGGCTTTAGCCGAAATCGAAAAGACACCTCTCGAAAAGCTTATCGGAAGTTCATTTAAGAATTTGTTTAATAATATGGACTCAAAGTGGCTTAGATGTTATGAACGGGCAACGCTTTACGGCGAGGTTTTGGAAACGATTGATTACAGCCCGGAGGTAGGAACTTATTTAAAAATCATTTGTTTTCCTACCTTTGCAGGTCACTGCGGATGTATTCTTTTTGATCTTGAAAATATAGAGTTAATTCAAAATAGTTCAGACGCTCCGAAAGCACTTGGTATTTATTTAAAGGGCGCTCAGGTAATAAGGGACAACCTTTAGTTTTTTACATCCCCTTATGTCGTTTTAAGCCGTTTATTTGCCGTTTTGTTCCGAGTTTATTGAAAATATTATACGATTAACATATAATTATCTATGTATAATATTAGGAAGGTGATAATATGCACTCAAAATCGAAATTCAAAAAAATACTGTGCTTGGCACTAAGCGTACTTATGCTGACATCCTTTTTGCAGACGGCGGTGTCCGCAACCGATTCCGACGGCACGGGCTCTGAGGAAACGGTAACTTTTACCGCCATTGACGGAACCGCGGGAGTAAACACTTCCGAAAACTACGACAAGCTTCTCGACGGAACCGCAGACACAAAATGGTGTGTAACGCGCTTCACCTCGGCTTATATTGTTATTGAAGCTTCAAGTGCAATCAGTATAAGCGGCTATCGGATGACCACGGGTGACGATACAGCCAGAGAGAGCGCAAGAAACCCCGAGGACTGGACTCTTTACGGCTGTAACGACTATAACGCCGAATCAAAGGAGGGTACCTGGGAAGTAATTCACAAGGTAATAGGCGACCCGGTACTTCAGGCTACTAATAAGACCGCATATTCCTTTGCCTGTGATAAAACCGAGACCCCGTATAAATATTTTAAACTTTTAATCACAAAAAACTCAGGTTCGGAAAAATGCATGCAATTGAGTGAATTCAATTTTACGTATTGCGAACACGAAACCACTGTTTTAAACACTCGTGATGCGGATTGTACTAACTACGCATATGCTGAAAAAAACTGCAGCGTGTGCGGTCTGACATATAAAATGATTACTTCAGAAGCCCTCGGTCACTCCTGGGTAACGCTCAGCACAACGGACGCCACCTGTACCGAAAGCGGTAAATTTAATCAGGAGTGTTCCGTTTGTAAAGCAACACAGACAGTAAACGACCCTGACGCACCGGCTTTGGGTCACACATGGGTAACCCTCAGCACAACGGACGCCACCTGTACCGAAAGCGGTAAATTTAATCAGGAGTGTT
>CAYQYT010000008.1:80557-88063 GCA_964421815.1 uncultured Eubacteriales bacterium
CCGTTTGTAAAGCAACACAGACAGTAAACGACCCTTCTGCACCGGCTTTGGGCCACACCTGGGTAACCCTCAGCACAACGGACGCCACCTGTGAAGAAAACGGTAAATTAAATCAGGAGTGCTCCGTCTGTAAAGCGACACAGACGGTAAATGACCCGTCCGTACCGGCTTTAGGTCACAATTTTGTAAACGGCACATGTACCGTTTGCACTCGAACTGATTTAGAGTGTACTCAGTCCCCTCATGATTATCCTAATAACTATGACAAAACATGGACTATTACAAGAGAAGGCGCCGTAAAAATTGCAATTACTTTCTCATTAGAAACAAAAACCGAAAACAATTATGACTTTATTTATATACTTGATAAAGAAGGAAAACAAATCGGTAAATACACCGGTACTGCTTTGGCGGGTCAAACTATCAGGGTAGAGTCCGATGTTGTGAAAATCCGTTTAACCTCCGACAGCAGTAGTAGATTTTACGGTTTTTCCTTAACCGAGATTAAAGCGTTTTATCCTTGCGAACACGAACATACCGAGATAATAAATTATGTTCCGCCAACCTGCACGGAGGACGGCTACACCGGTGATACCCATTGTCTTGACTGCGATGACATTATTGCAACGGGCGATACGGTTCCCGCATTGGGTCTGGAACATTCATGGGTGGATGGAGGTTTTTCGAAACCCACCTGTACCGAAGGCGTCAAAGAGGTTCTGGTTTGTTCCAATTGCGGCGACAAGCAATATTTTGATATTAAATCAGCACAGGCTTTAGGTCACAATTTTGCGGACGGCGCTTGTACCCGCTGCGGCAAAACAGAGTTAGAGTATGTTCAATCCCCTCATAATTATCCTGATAACTATAATAAAACATGGACTATTACAAGAGAAGGCGCCGCAAAAATTTCAATTACTTTTTCAGAAAGCACAAAAACCGAAAGCGGTTATGACCTTATTTATATATATGATAAAGAATTAAACCAAATCGACAAATACACCGGTACTGCTTTGGCGGGTCAAACTATTACGGTAGAATCCGAAGTTATAAAAATCCGTATGACTTCTGATGGAAGCACCTCCTTTTACGGCTTTTCTTTGACCGATATAACGGCAGAATACGCGTGCGGTCACAGCGATGTAAATATAATCAATGCCGTTCACGCAAACTGTAACGAGGACGGATACAGCGGCGATGTTTATTGCAACACCTGTAAAGAAGTAATTGTTACCGGAAAAACACTCGCTGCCATGGGTCATAACTTCGTAACTGTCAGCACAGAGCCCTCTCATCCCCACACAACAGTAAAAGTATGTACAAACTGCGGGGCAAATAACACCGAAAAACCCACATTGGACGATTGCTTTGAGTGTAATTTTAATTTTACCAAAAAACCGGACAGCAGCTACAAACTTTTGTCGTATATCGGCTCCGGCAGTGTTGTTTCCATTCCGGCAAGCCATGAGGAAAAAGCAGTTACGGAAATAGGAACAGCATGTTTTAAGGGCAACGAAACAATTACAGAGGTAGTAATACCTGACAGCGTAACATCAATAGGCGCCCTCGCCTTTATGGGATGTGCAAATCTTTCAAAAGTTACAATTCCTGCAAGTGTTACATCAATAGGTACTCAGGCTTTCTATGGCTTTACAGGTACGATTTATTGCGAAAAAGGCAGTTATGCTTACGAATATGCTGTTGCAAATAACATAAAATACGCAGTTATCGGCGCCGAGGCTTCGGAAAATCCGATAAATAATACAGAGAATACAACAGTTGATTACGTAAACTTCATTATTTATACAGAAGTTGAGAACAGCAGTAACATTGCAGATATTCTTGATCTTTCCGACAGCGCCATTGCCGTTCCCACGGCAAGTTATGCATACGGTAATATTGAATTGTACGGCACGGGAACAGTCATCACCGTTTTTGACGGAGGCGAGTATGTGGGCGAGTTTACGTTGATTGTTTCAGGTGACGTTAACGGCGACAGCGTATGCAACGTTATTGACTGCTCCTTGGCACAGTTAGCCGCAAACGGGCATTCATCTCTTACGGGTGCCTATAAAACGGCGGCTGACGGCAATTCGGACGGCACGGTTGATGTTACCGACTATCAGTCAATTGTTAACAAGGCGGTTTCGTAAGAATTATATAATAAAAAGCACATACACTATGTGAACTGTTACAAATCGCACGGACATAACAAAAGTATTAATAAGCGGGCTGTAAAACGAATGGTTTTTACAGCTCGCTTTAGTATAGCCGAAAAGAGTCGAACACAATATGGTTTATAAAGCGATATTTTCGCCCTATCTGCGTTAAAACCTCTCGTAATACGACAGTATTACATCGAGTTTTGCCTTGATAGAACAAAAATCTCGATTTATAAACTGCTTCGCACCTATTAGATAAAGATTTGAGTGCAGTCGGCGGTTTTATCGGTGAAGCCATACTGACGTATGGCAAGCCGAAAAACAGTCGAATGTGCCAAAGATTTATTTAATAGGCATATAGGGTTCGACTCTTTTCGGCTATAGCCGAAAAGAGTCGAACACAATATGGTTTTCCCTTGACATCAGCACCTGCTGCGGCGCAGACCATAGGGGACTTTTTAATTGACACTAACACAAAGCCCGAGGACTACGATATGATTTTAACCGGTGATCTGGGTGCTACGGGTTCAAAACTTTTAATTGATGTTATTAAGGATGAGTACAAAATAAATATATCCCCCGTTCACAAGGATTGCGGAACTATGATTTTTGATTTAAAAAATCAGGATATGCACTCCGGCGGCTCGGGATGCGGTTGTTCTGCAAGTGTTGTCTGCTCGTATATTCTTAACAAACTTAAAAGTAAGGAATTAAACCGAGTTCTGTTCGTGGGTACGGGCGCTCTGCTCTCCCCCACCTCGTCCCTCCAAAAAGAATCCACACCGGGCATTGCCCACGGTGTAGTGCTCACATCTTAACAAAGGATTGAATATTATGAACAATAAACAGGAATTGGTGCGTAGCCTTTCGGGAATAACAAAAACCTATTTGCGTGTTTCAAAAATCAAAACCGCATTAACCTTTTTCCTTGTGGGCTACGCGGCGGTAAAAGTCATAACCGCGTTTGTAAAAAATTAAAAGCGGAGTTGGAAAAAACTCTCGTTTTTTACAGCCATCTCTGCTAAATAGTTAAACCGTAACCGCCGAAATCGGCAGTTACGGTTTTTTTCAAATGAATTGTGTTAGATATTAAAGGGTGAATCCCCAGTCGGAAGCCAACACAGCCCAACCGCGTCTGACAATAGAATCCTCGGGGAAAATGTACTTATCAAGGAATGTAATTAAACCTCTGAAAAAATTGGAATAAGTATAGGGTGAATCAACATCGTCCGGTAAAACAGTTGTTCCGGGAGCAGTAACCGTAAAGGGTTGTACATAGAGCACACCGCCATCGCCAACAACGTATGCGCGAACATAACTGTTGATTTTGTCGCTATATTCATCAATGTCTATGGAGTTGCCCTCGGCTATTTCCACACCGTCTGCAACCCAGACAATTTTATTGTAATTTCTGACATCAAGGGTAATCCTGTCCTCTGCTTCGTCAACTGTAATCCTGCGGACTTCCGGTACTGCACCCTCGCCCACATAATCCTCGCCCATTTCATAACGGGCATAGCGGCACACGGGGAAGAATGTTCCCTCCTCCATACTTGTGCGAAGTGCCTCAACGGTTTGTTCCGGCATCATGTGAACGGTAAATGCTCTGTCAATCTGTTCAATCGTGTCCGAATGGGAATCGCTGAAACTGAATGACCACGGCACAACACCGCGGGGAACCGTAACCTGTAAAATTTCATCATAAAGAATACGGTCGGCGGCAGTCTGGATATCTTTGGCACTGTTGATACCCGTACCCACACAGGAACTGTTTTCAAGGAATATGTTTGAGAATTTTTTAATAAAATCAGCATCGTGGGAAATCTCGTAATCCTCGTGGGCTTTTGTATAGTCGCCGAGGTGATCCAAGAATGTTATTCCGCCGCGTCTGCCCACTTCTCTTGCGGGAGTTTCATAATCGCCGTCAATACCGATAAGACCTTGACCGTAGTCGGAAAAGAAACCGTTAATGTGGCTGTTGTTGGGAACTGCGCCGTTAAGTTCGATACCCGTGGTAACTTCAAGCATACCCCTGCCGTTTCTGCCCACACCGGTCATAATCTCCTCACGTCTTTCGGAAGTAAGAGGAGTAAGTTCCGCAAAGCCGGTTCTGTCCTTTTTAATCAATCTCATCAGGGAAACAACCTGGGGCTTTTGGTCCCACTGAACCCCAAGAGTCATATGGTCTGTAATTGCAAGAATATCATACCCTGCGGCATAATAAGCCTCAACCGTTGCATCAATATTACTTGCACCGTCACTTGCGGTTGTGTGGCAATGGAGTTGGGTTTTGTATGAGTTCCAAGTATCCCAATCCACGCTTTCATAAGCATTGCCGATAGTGTAATCCACATCACCGGCGGCAAAAGCCGTAACGGTAAACGAGAAAACAAGTATCAGAGACATCATTACCGAAACAAATTTTTTAACCATTTAAAATCCTCCTAAAACCATATTACAATATATAAATCAATCCTCAGCCAATCTTATCATAAGTTCGGCAAAAAGACTGTTTGCCCAAGCGAACCAAGGTCTTGTAAAGTCGGTATCATCATTCTTGTTAAATGACTCATGCATTAAATATGCACCCGCGTGGGAGTTAACAATCATGGAAATACAGTTTTTAACTTCCTCATCGTCAGTTGATGTAAGTGCCTGCATTATGAGGGAAATATGCCAAATTTTGTCCGTTCCCGTGTGGGGACTGCCTATCCCCTTTGCAACGGAGCCCTCAAAATACCAGGGGTTACTGTGGGAAAGAATGAAACGTCTTGTATTTTGATAAATCTCGTTATCCGCATTAACATAGCCCAAATAGGGCGCGGACAAAAGGCTTGGGGAATTTGCATCATCCATAAGAAGCATATTTCCCATACCGTCCGTTTCATAAACAAAAATCTTGCCGTAATGGTCGTGTTCATAAATACCGTGTTCTTTAATGCCCTCGTCAATATCAAATGCAAGGGAACGACATTCACTTTCAAGTTTCGTGTCATCATAGCCCTCGGTTGCCATTTGAGCCGCTTTTTTAAGAGCGCACACAGCCATCATATTGGCGGGAACAAGGTATCCGTAAAGGCATCTGTCATCGGAGGGACGGAAACCCGACCAGGTCATACCCGTATATAACACATCATTTCCCCTGCCCTCATTTGGCATGGTATCGGTTGAACCCGTATTTTCCCTATGGAAATAATATTTTGAATTTCGGAAATGATTTTGCTCCCGCTTGAAAACATCAACAATCTTACGCAACATTTCGTAGAACTGTTCCGTAAAAATTGAAGAATCAAGGGTTTCGTTATAATACTGATGAGCAAGGTAGAGAGAGGCACAAAGGGAATCCACCTCATATTTCCTCTCCCATATTAACTCGTGGTCAAAATCCGTGTCATCTCTGTGACGTTTGGAATTGGGTACTGCATTGAAAGCGTTTGCATAAGGGTCAAGGCAGATAAACTGTGCATGACGGGCTATAACGCTTTTGATTATTTCCTTTAAATCATCATCCTCGTTAGCGTAGCGTACATACTGTGCAAGTTGGGAAGCACTGTCCCTAAGCCACATTGCAGGTATATCACCTGTTATTACAAAATAGCCGCCGTCATCAAGCTTTGTAACAGTTGTTTCCATGGTATTCAAAAAGCACCCTTTAAAAAACGGGGCAAGTTCAGGATACTTTATTTTGAGTTTTTCTGTAATTTCATCTGCTTTTTGCAGAAGAATACTTGGAATTTCCATAACAATCTCCCATTAATTCAGTTTACCTATATGTTTTTTTAGTATATCACTCCATTTTTTATAAAACAATGGTAATTTTGCAAGGGTTTTAAAGCCCAATTTTGTAAAATTTACCAAATTTTTAAAAAGATAAAATAAATTGATAATTTGTTAATGATTTATCAAACTCTTTGTTGTATAATGACAATGCAAATTAAATTCGGAGGTAATAAAAATGGCAAACCGTATTGTATTAAACACAATTTCCTATCACGGAAAGGGTGCAATCGAAAACATCACAACCGAGCTTGAAAGCCGCGGATTTAAAAAGGCTTTTGTTTGCTCCGACCCCGACCTTATCAAGTTCGGCGTTACAGGTAAAGTGACTGAACTTCTTGACAAGGCAGGTTTCCCTTACAGTATATTCAGCGAAATCAAAGCAAATCCCACCATTGAAAACGTACTTTCAGGCGTTAAAGCTTTCAAAGAAAGCGGTGCCGACTGTATCGTTGCCATCGGCGGCGGTTCCGCAATGGACACTGCAAAGGCAGTTGGTATTATAATTGAAAACCCGGAATTTGCAGATGTAAGAAGCCTTGAGGGTGTTGCTCCCACAAAGAACCATGCTGTTTTCACAATTGCAGTTCCCACCACAGCGGGTACTGCCGCAGAGGTTACAATTAACTATGTTATTACAGACGTTGAGAAAAAGCGCAAATTTGTTTGTGTTGACGTCCACGACATTCCCGAGGTTGCAGTAGTTGACCCCGACATGATGGCTACAATGCCCAAGGGTCTCACCGCTTCAACAGGTATGGATGCACTTACCCATGCTATTGAGGGTTATATAACAAAGGGTGCATGGGAAATGACCGATATGTTCCATCTTAAAGCAATTGAGCTTATTGCAAAGCATCTTCCCGGTGCCTGTGAGAATACACCCGAAGGCAGAGAGGGAATGGCTCTTGCACAGTACATTGCAGGTCAAGGATTCTCAAACGTAGGTCTGGGTATTGTTCACTCAATGGCGCACGGTCTCGGTGCTCTTTATGACACACCCCACGGTGTAGCAAACGCAATTCTCCTCCCCTCAATTATGGCTTATAATGCAGAATGTACCGGCGACAAATACCGTGACATTGCAAAGGCTATGGGTGTTGAGGGTACTGACTCAATGACCATTGAAGAAGCAAGAAAAGCGGCGGTTGATGCAGTTGCTGCTCTCAATGAAAGGGTTGGTATTCCCAAAGACCTTAAAGGAATCCTCAAAGAAGAAGATATTCAGTTCCTTGCAGAAAGCGCATTTGCAGATGCTTGCCGTCCCGGTAACCCCAAAGATACAAGCGTTGAAGAAATCGCAGAACTTTACAGAGCCCTCCTTTAATACAGGTACAATAAAAAAAGCTTCGGGAAGGGAGACACTTCGTAAAGAAGTGTTCTCCCTTATTCATTTTTTATATAAAAATTGACACTTTCTATTTGAAAGTGTCATAGTGGGTTACGCACTTTCAAAATGTGCGTAACGGGAGTACATATTTTAAAATTAACCTATCTCAAATATAAGAATATTAAGTGATATTGTGAGACAGGTCTCACAGTGATATTCTTTAGAATACCTCGCCTT
>CAYQYT010000009.1:0-75175 GCA_964421815.1 uncultured Eubacteriales bacterium
GGATTCGAACCCCGGACACCCTGCTTAAAAGGCAGGTGCTCTGCCTACTGAGCTAATGACTCATATAAAACCCTGAAACAGGGTTTATTTAACTAATGCAAACAAAATTACTGCAACAAGTGAAACTACAAAGAAAACACCTGCAATAATTTTTGTGATTTTAGCAAGTTTAGCCTCAATCGTTCTGCCCTTGTTCTTATCAAAGAATGTGTCCGCACCGCCCGCAATTGCACCGGAGAGACCCTGCTGTTTGCTCTGCTGAAGCATAACAGTAACAATAATTATTAACGATGAAATGATAAGAATGGCGCCGATAAGGTAATGATACCATAAAAGCTGTTCCATACAAAACTTTCCTTTCGATTCTGAACTATGTTCGTTCACAACGCCCGATTATATTACCACATACAAAACAAAAATGCAAGTCTTTTTTTAACTTTTTTTTATTTTTTTGTGATTATATGTATTTTATATAAAAAAACGGGTAATATACTGTCAGCGAATAAATATTTTGTACGCGTTTGCACCGTTTTCGGAGTACTTGTGTTACACATCGTCTTTACGATTTACTCAAAACGGTTGTATTTGTTCGCTCTCCCCGTTCATTACAACGGGGAGTTTTTCTTTTTTAAACCGTTATTCGAGAGTTAACTGTTCCGCCGTATCCTCTGCGCTGAGTGTTGCACCGGCGGCAGGAAGGGTTTTTGTGCGGTAACGGTGAGGTTTTGCAAATTCGCCCTCCTTATAAGCTCTTACATTTTGAACCTTATGGTACTTTTTCAAAGTCATAACATTGACACCTGCGGTATCTTTTGCCGCTTTCGGTGAAATTGCACCGGTATTAACAAGAAGGTGTCTGCCGGCTGTGGAAGAAACAACAAAGTCCCCGTCTTCCTCAATATACACGACGCTTACAACGGGTGATTTGTCCGAATATGCTTTAATAAGTTTTTTACGGTTTGTTTTTGTGGCATAGCCCGACATAGTCACCTTTGCCACCTTGCCGTTTTCAAAGAAGAAAAGCATATAACCCTTATATTCGTTTGTAACAGCCATATAAATAGGCTTTTCGTCCTTTTCAAATTCCAGTTTGGAGGGTATGAAATCACCGAGAACACTTGCTTTGGAATCGTCAAAATCAGAAACCCTGCTCTTATAAACCTGACATTTATCGGTAAAGAACAGAAGTTCCGCAGAGTTTTTGGAATTGACGGCAGAAACCATCTCATCCCCCTCTTTAAGTTTCTGCTCACCGCCCATACGCAATGAAAGAGGTGTGATTTTTTTGAAATAGCCGTCCCGGGTGAAGAAAAGATTTACCTCGTAATCGGGAATTTCTTCCGCAACTTCTTCCTCGGTATCTGCATCGTATATAATCTCGCTGCGTCTGTCCTTGCCGTATTTGTCGGAAACCCTTGTAAGTTCCTCAACAATGATTTTCTTAACTCTTGATTTGCTGTTAAGAATATCTTCCATATCTTCAATGCTTTCTTTCAAATCATCAATGTCGGCAAGACGTTTGAGAATATACTCTCTGTTAAGATGGCGAAGTTTAATTTCCGCCACATATTCCGCCTGAATTTCATCAATACCGAAGCCGATCATAAGGTTGGGAACAACCTCGCTCTCCTCCTCGGTTTCGCGGACGATTTTAATAGCTTTGTCTATATCGAGAAGAATTTTCTTCAAGCCCAGAAGAAGATGCAATTTGTCTTTTGCTTTTGTTAAATCAAAATAAACCCTTCTCTTGACGCATTCCGTACGGAATGCGATCCACTCTTCAAGAATTTCTCCAACGCCCATTACTCTCGGAACACCTGCAACAAGAATATTGAAGTTTGCGCTGAAAGAATCCTCCAGGGTTGTTTGCTTATAAAGACGTTTCATAAGCTTATCAGGGTCGGTGCCGCGTTTTAAATCAATGGTAATCTTCAGACCCGACTTATCCGTCTCGTCCCTGATATCGCTGATTTCCTTTAACGCACCCGCTTTTACACGTTCGATAATTTTATCAATTATGGCTTCACAGGTTGTTGTGGGCGGAATCTCGGTAATATCAATGCAGTTATTTGATTTATCGTAGGAATACCTTGCACGGATTTTCAAAGAACCTCTACCCGTTGAATAAATCTCCTCAAGAGCTGCTCTGTCATAAACAATCAAACCACCGCCGATAAAGTCCGGGGCTTTAAGGGTTTCAAAAACATCAAAATCGGGGTTTTTAATAAGCCCTATTGTTGTAGCACACAGTTCCCTCAGGTTAAAGGAGCAAATATTACTTGCCATACCAACGGCAATACCGCTGTTCATATTAACAAGAACACTGGGGAAAGAAACGGGCAAAAGGGTGGGTTCTTGCATTGTGCTGTCATAGTTATCAACAAATTCAACGGTGTTTTTATCAATATCTCCGAACAACTCCCCGCAAATTCCCTCAAGTTTTGCTTCGGTGTAACGGGCGGCGGCATAGACCATATTTTTGGAGTATGCTTTACCGAAGTTACCCTTACTGTCTATATAGGGATGAAGAAGTGTTTCGTTGCCCTTTGAAAGACGCACCATTGTTTCATAAATTGCCGCGTCACCGTGGGGGTTAAGCTGCATCGTACGTCCCACAATGTTGGCGGATTTGATTCTTCCGCCGTTTATAAGCCCCATTTTATACATTGTGTAAAGGAGTTTTCTGTGGGAGGGCTTAAAGCCGTCAATTTCGGGAATTGCACGGGAGATAATAACGCTCATTGCATAGGGCATAAAGTTAGTTTCAAGAGTGTCCGTAATCTGTTGGGTTACAACCTCGCCCGCACCGATAATATTGGCTTTAATTTCTTCTGTTTTAACTGTTTCCTGATTATCTTTTTTCTTTCTTGCCATATTCTTCTCCTATTAAGAAATATCTGCAAGGTCAAGATAGAGATGACCGTTTTCTGCAATAAATTCTTTTCTGTCCTGAAGATTGTCGCCCAGAAGAAGTTCAAACTTCTCCGCCATCAATTCTTCAACATCGTTGGGTTCCACTTTAATGAGTCTTCGGGTTTTCGGATTCATTGTTGTGAGCCACATCATATCCGCATCGTTTTCACCGAGACCCTTTGAACGCTGAATGGTGTATTTTGCATCGCCGATTTCTTCAAGTGCCATATTTTTCTCTTTTTCGGTATATGCAAACCAGGTCTGTCCCTTTGAAGTGATTTCATAAAGCGGGGATTCCGCAATAAACACCTTGCCCTCTTTAAGAAGCGTGGGCATGAGTCTGTAAATCATTGTGAGAATGAGTGCTCTGATATGGAATCCGTCCACGTCCGCGTCGGTACAGATTATTATCTTATTCCAACGCAGATTGTCAAGATTGAAAAGGGACAGTTCTTTATTTGATTTACTTGAAACCTCAACACCGCAGCCGAGGACTTTTATGAGGTCGATAATAATATCGCTTTTAAAAATACGGTTATAATCAAATTTCAAGCAGTTGAGAATTTTACCTCTGACGGGAATAACCGCCTGGAAAGCGGAATCCCTCGCCTGTTTACAGGCACCGAGAGCGGAATCGCCCTCAACTATGAAAATTTCTCTCTCGTTTTTATCTTTACTGCGGCAATCAACGAATTTTTCAACCCTGCTTGTCATATCATTAGATGAGGTTAGGGTTTTTTTAAGGTTGAGCCTTGTGCTTTCCGCTTTGACGCGGGAACGCATATTGATGAGAACCTGTTCGCAAAGTTTGTCCGCGTCAAGTTTATTCTCAATAAAATAAACCTCAAGCTGATGCTTAATAAACTCCGTAAGAGCTTCTTGTATAAACTTATTTGTTATTGCCTTTTTCGTTTGGTTTTCATAGGATGTTTGAGTTGAGAAAGAGGAAATAACAAGCACCAGGCAGTCCTCAACATCTTGAAAACTGATTTTAGGATCAGTTTTGGTATATTTGCTGTTCTGTTTCAAATAGGCATCTATTTGTGAAACAAAAGCACTTTTTGCCGCCTTTTCGGGAGCACCGCCGTGTTCAAGGAAACTGGAGTTATGATAGTATTCCTTCATTTGCTTTTTATTGGAAAAGCAAAGAGCAATGTTGATTTTCACCTTATATTCGGGCTTGTCCTCTCTGTCCCGTCCCTTACGTTCCGTTTGCCAGAACTGAACCGTTGTAAGACCGTCATCCCCCACGAATTCATTTACATAATCAACAATGCCGTTTTCATAAATATATTCAAAAGTTTCGAACTTTGTTTCGGTAAGTTGATTTTTAAGTATAAATTTGATACCGGGGTTAACAACGGACTGCCTTTTTAGTATCTCCTGAAAATATTCCACGGGAATATCAATATCGGTAAACACCTTTAAATCGGGGCGCCATTTTATACGCGTACCCGTATCTTTTTTATCATAGGGAGTTTTCTTCATCTCCCCGTTGATTTTACCCGCCTTAAATGAAAGTTCGTAGCAAAAACCGCCTGAATGAACCTCCGCTTCCATATATTCGGAAGAATACTGTGTAGCGCAAAGTCCGAGACCGTTAAGACCGAGAGAATATTCGTAACTTCCGCCGTCGTTGGTGTCATATTTACCGCCCGCGTACAAATCACAGAAAACAAGTTCCCAGTTGTAGCATTTTTCACGGTTGTTATAGTCAACGGGAATACCGCGTCCGAAATCCTGAACTTCCACGGATTTATCAAGAAAGCGGGTTACAACAATTTTCTTTCCGTAACCTTCACGGGCTTCGTCGATGGAGTTTGAAATAATTTCAAAGACGGAATGTTCGCAGCCGTCAAGACCGTCGGAACCGAAAATAACCGCGGGACGTTTACGGACCCTGTCCGCACCTTTCAATTTTTTAATACTTTCGTTACCGTATTCTTTAGGTGACTGAGTTGTTTTAGCCATCAATATACCTAACCTTTCGAATTGTCAAAATTCAAAACATACAAATATTGGGGATTTTTCCTTATACATTATACAATATCTTGTGATTTAGTCAAGATTTTTATTTTCAATACCTTTATAAAGGGAGATTTTTAGGACAATGATGAACTATCTTTTGCCGCTTATGGTGGTTTTTTCTTTATTCTGTGCCATTGCCACGGGAAAAATCAGCGAACTCTCCGCCTCGGTTGTAACCGGCGGAACCGATGCAATCTCCTTGGCAATTAAATTAGCGGGAGTTATATGCCTTTGGAACGGACTGACGGCAATCGCACAAAAAAGCGGGTTGACTGCCTCAATTTGCAAAACACTTTCACCTCTTCTCAATATACTTTTCCCAAAACTTAAAGATAAACAGGCAAAAGAATCCATTGCAATGAATATTACCGCTAACTTCTTAGGCTTGGGAAATGCCGCAACACCCCTGGGGCTTGAAGCGATGAAAAGATTACAGGAAGTAAATCCCACTCCGGAAAAAGCTACAAATGAGATGGTACGCTTTGTTGTAATAAACTCTGCCGCAATACATCTGGTTCCCACAACAATCGCACTTTTACGGTCGGAATACGGCAGTTCATCGCCCATGGAAATTCTTGTGCCCGCACTTGCAACATCCCTTATCGCTTTAACCGTTGGCATTATTGTAACCGATATTTTAAAGAGGGTGTTCAAATGAATAATATGACAGATTTCATTTTACCTGCTCTTGTGGTATTGATAATAGTCCACGGTGCTTTCAAAGGTGTCAATGTTTTCGATGAATTTATAAAAGGGGCAAAAAACGGTATAAAAACAGTTTTTGACATAATCCCCTCCTTGATTGCTCTTTTACTGTGTGTTGATATGCTCAATTCTTCAGGTGGGCTTGATGTGATATGCTCTTTAATTTCGCCCATATCGGATTTTTTGGGAATTCCTAAAGAAATCACACCTTTAGCAATTCTATCGCCCATTTCGGGAAGCGGTGCCTTGGGGATGTACGAAAACATTTTAAAAGAGTTCGGTCCCGACAGTTATATAGGTCAGTGCGCGTCGGTAATTATGGGTTCCACCGAAACAACATTCTATGCCATAACGCTCTACTACGGTTATATCAACGTAAAAAAAACACGACACACTCTGCCAAGTGCATTGTGTGCCGATTTCACAAGTTTTATTCTGTCACCGAGACTTATAAATCTGTTTTTAATAAAATAATGCGGAGAACCGAGGATTCAAATGCATTGAGTATGCCTCACCATCTTCACCGACAATTATATGGTCCGCAAGAGCATAACCGATTTTGCGAAGTGTAACACAAATAGTTCGGGTTGAGTCAATGTCGTATGCAGAAGGCTCAGCGGTTGAATTGGGATGATTGTGGGCAAGGACAGCAACCGAAGAATCGCTGTCAACAAGAATTTTTATAATTTCTTTCAAATCTATTTCCGTAGAAACCTCATCCCCGTTGGAAATAACAGCCACCCTTTTAAGTTTTTTGCTTGCGTCGAAGCACATAAGAACAACCTTTTCAACATTTTCATCTTTAAGCAATGAAACTGCAAGTTCTTTTAAATCATCGGTGTTTTTGTAAACTCTTTTCTTTGACCTCTTGTTTTGGGACATTCTGCAAAAAACCTCGCCTACCGCCGCTATCATTACGGCAGTATTCTCTCCGACACCGTCAACCTTCTTCAACTGCTCAACATTTGCTCTGAAAACATCCTCCAAGGAACCGAATTCATCTATAAGTCTGTGAGCAAGTTCGTTTGTATCATCGCGAGGAATGGAATAAAACAGCATCAGCTCGAGGAGTTTATGCTCCTCAAGCTGTGAAAAACCATTCTTTATAACGTTAGCCTTTACGCGTTTCCTGTGACCTGAATGAATGTTTTTATCTGCCATTTTCCCTTACAAAATCAAAAACATAAATTATAATACAGCAGCTGCTTTTTTGAGTGTTTCAGCCATATCGGTTTCTTCCCATTTTACACCCAGGTCGGTTCTTCCCATGTGACCGTAAGCGGCAAGGGCTCTGTACTGTGGCTTTCTCAAATCGAGCTTTTCAATAATCGCAGCAGGACGAAGATCAAAGTACTTGTTAACAAGTTCCTCAAGTTTAGCATCGGAAATTTTGCCCGTACCGAAAGTATCAACACGAACCGAAAGAGGACGCGCAACACCGATGGCATAAGCAAGTTGAAGTTCGCATTTTTCCGCAAGACCCGCTGCAACTATATTCTTAGCAACATATCTTGCGGCATAAGCGGCACTTCTGTCAACTTTCGTGGGATCCTTACCGGAGAAGGCACCGCCGCCGTGGCGGGAATAACCGCCGTAAGTATCAACGATTATTTTTCTTCCTGTAAGACCGCTGTCACCAACGGGTCCGCCGATAACAAAGTTACCTGTGGGATTCACATAGAACTTTGTGTTTTCGTCAAGATACTTTTCCGGGATTATGGGTTTAATTACATTTTCTATAATATCCTTGCGGAGAATTTCTATATCAATGGGGTCGTGCTGTGAAGAAACAACAACGGCTTCAACTCTTACAGGTTTATCGTCATCGTCATATTCAATGGTAACCTGGCTTTTGCCGTCGGGACGAAGATACGAAAGAGTACCGTTTTTTCTAACCTCTGTAAGACGAAGTGCAAGTTTGTGTGCAAGGGAAATCGGGAGGGGCATAAGTTCCTCCGTATCGTTGCATGCAAAACCGAACATCATACCCTGATCGCCCGCGCCGTTAAGGTTATATGTATCTTCCTGACCGCCTTTAAGTTCAAAGGATTTATCAACCCCCATGGCAATATCTGCCGACTGCTTGTCAAGTGTTGTAAACACGGCACAGGAGTTACCGTCAAAACCGCACTTGGGGTTATCAAAGCCGATATCACAAACTACCTGACGAACAATCTCAGGAATATTAACCTGTGCTGTTGTTGTGATTTCGCCCATTACCATTACCATACCCGTTGTGCAGGTGGTTTCGCAAGCAACACGTGAATATTTATCCTGGGCGAGCATAGCATCAAGAATAGCATCGGAAACCTGGTCACAAACCTTGTCGGGATGTCCCTCTGTAACAGATTCCGAAGTAAAGTACCTTTTAGACATAAAAAAGCCTCCGAAAATGAAGTAACAATATATGATTATATTACACCACAAAATTTTTCTTGTCAAGTTATGTCGAAGTGTTTAACAATAGTTTAACATAAAAACAGCTACGTTCAGGTTGCCCCAAACATAGCCTGTCTTTATTTATTAAGCCCTATGCTGACAGAAAGAGCATCATTTATTCTTGACATATCTTCGTCGGGAAGATTTCCCATTTTTTCTCTTAGGCGTTGTTTGTCCAAGGTTCTGATTTGTTCAAGCAAAACTACGGAATCTTTGGAAAGCCCGCAAACTGCCGCATCAACGCTTATATGTGTGGGCAGTTTCGTCTTAAACTGCTGACTTGTAATAGCGGCGGCAATAACGGTGGGACTGTATTTATTTCCTACATCATTCTGAACAATAAGTACCGGACGAATTCCGCCCTGTTCCGAACCTACCACGGGGCTCAAATCCGCATAGTAGATATCTCCTCTTTTAATGTTCAAGTTATCACTCTCCGAAAAGGCAAAGATTTTATTACAACAGTATTTTTGCCCAACGGTAAAAAAATAATCATCTAAACGGAAAATTTTGCAATCCGCCGTTCACTATCAGTATATACAACCTTTGTCCAAAGAGTTAATAAAAAATGGGGCTGTAAAAACTTACGTTTTTTACAACCCCATTTGTGATTACATCAATAATATTCAGTTATGAAACATAATCTGTCTTATACCCGTATTTTTTTGCACATTCATCCGCCGCCGAACCTTCAACACAGCAAATGACAAAATCTTCTCTGTAATCTCCGCTGAATGCTCCCTGACCGATAACTGTTACGGTTTCGGGAATTTCGATGCTTTTTAAACCGGTACATCCACGGAAGCAGTAATCTCCGATTTGCTCCGTACCGAATTCAAGAGAAAGTTTTTCCAATGACGTGCAATTATCAAAGGCGAGTCTTCCTATGCTCTTAGCGGCAGGAAGATTTATGGCACCGAGACTTGTGCAATTCTGAAAAGCCATGTCGCCCACTGTAATAGTTGAAGGCGCACCCTTAAATGTAACGGAGCCAAGGTTTTTGCAGTCCCTGAAAGCATTATTTCCTATGCTTACAACATCCTCGGGTATTACTACACCCTTTAAACTGTTTTTTTCAAAACATTTGCTGCCGATAGCGGTAACGGTATATCCGCTGATTTTTTCGGGAATCCAAACAATTGAATCGTCACCGAGATATTTGTTTAAGGTAGCAGTGCGCGTACTTTTGTCCAATGTATATTTGTATTCAACCATTTCCGGCTCGTCGTCATCACTCTTGTTTTCGGTAGTTGGATTTGCAACCTCGGTCTGGGAATATATAACATAAACAATTGTTGTTTGTATTACAGGCGCAACGGTGGTATCGGTTGTAGTATCGGTTGTAGTACCGCTTGGGTCGGTTGTATCCGTAGCGGTAGCAAGTTCACTTGCCATTTGGTCAAGGTCAACCCAAGATTCCGTAACTCCTGTTGTTGAGGGCTTTTTGGTGGTTTGCAAAGAGTAACCGAGAGCAGTTGTTTCCTCTTTACCGAACTCTCCGTTTTTAACAAGACTTACAACAAGCACTACTGCTGCTATAAGCAGTACCGCACCCAAAGAAATTATAATTTTTGTTGTTTTTTTCATATAATAACCTCGCAAGGATGAATTCTGTTATTCTCAGTCATTATACATTATATTTTTAAAAAAGTACATAGCATTTTTTAACTTAACTGTGAATTTTTTTCGTTTTTCTTTTAAAGGATGTAATTATCACACAAATAACGCACTCAATTTTTCTACAATTTAACGATATTAAAGAGATTTATTGTATTTTTCTGTAAATTTTATTAAAATAAACTTAATACAATAAAGTGAGGTTTTAGCTATGCAAAAATCATGGTATAAGGAAATGGCAGTATATCAAGTCTGGCCCCGCTCATTCTGTGACGGTGACGGCGACGGAATCGGCGACCTTAAAGGTGTACTTTCCAAACTTGATTACATAAAAAGTCTCGGTGTTGATGCTATATGGTTCTCCCCTCTCTACAAATCCCCCCAAAAAGACTACGGCTATGATATAGCGGACTATCGCAGTATTCAGCCCGAATACGGCACTATGGAGGATTTCAAGGCAGTTCTTGAGGGCGCACACCAAAGAGGATTAAAAGTTATTATGGATCTTGTTGTCAATCACACCTCCGACCAGCATGAATGGTTTAAAAAAGGTATTGAAGACCCAACGAGCAAATACCACGACTATTATTTCTGGCGCAAGGGTAAGGGCAAACGCAGACCAAACAACTGGATGTCCACTTTTGCGGGCCCCGCTTGGGAATACAACGAAAAGAACGACGAATACTATCTCCACCTTTTTGCAGTTGAACAGCCCGACTTAAACATGGACAATCCCGAAGTGCGTAAGGAAGTCAAGGATATAATGAAATTCTGGCTCGATATGGGTGTTGACGGATTCCGTGAGGATGTTATAACTTTCATTTCAAAAAAGAAAGGCCTACCCTCAAGCCCATACTGGTTCCCCGTTGCAACAGGTATTGAAAACTATATGCACGGCCCCCACCTTGACGAATACCTCCTTGAATTCAAAAACGATGTGCTTTCAAAATATGACTGTATGACCGTGGGCGAGGCTCCCATGATGACGGTTAAAAACGCATTAAAGCATATAACCGAGGGTCCCGATCAGCATCTTAGTATGATGTTCCACTTTGAACATATGGCGGCGGATTGTCTTTTTTACAGTTGGTTTAAAACAAAATTCAGTCTTAAAAAACTAAAAAAAGTTTTCACAAGGTGGCAGACGGGTCTTGAGGGCAAGGCTTGGAATGCTCTTTATTTGGAAAACCATGACCAACCCCGCATTATTAACCGATACGGAAACCCCGAATATCGTGTTGAAAGTGCGAAAATGCTTGCGGTTTCATATATGTGTCAATGCGGCACGCCCTTTATTTATCAGGGTCAGGAAATCGGTATGCTCAACTATCCCTTCTCCGACATCGAACAATACACGGATGTTTCAACAAAGAACAACTACGGTGTTGCAAAGAAATTGTTGGGTGCGGACAAAGCCTTGAAACTTGCAAACTATGCTTCCCGAGATAACGCAAGAACCTGTGTTCAATGGAACGCAGAAAAAAATGCGGGCTTCACCACTGCCGACAAGCCTTGGTTCTGGGTCAACCCAAACTATAAAGAAATAAATGTTGAGGCGGCGGAAAAAGACCCTGACAGTATTCTCAACTTTTACAAAAAACTTATCAAATTCAGAAAAGAAAACGAACTTGTTATTTACGGCAATTACAAGGAACACCTGAAAAACAGCAAGAACCTTTATGTATATGAAAGAAATTACGAAGGACAAAAACTTCTTGTAATCTGCTCTTTCACGGACAAAGCCGTTAACTTTAACGCTCCCGCAGGATTCGATTTGTCAAAGGGAGAATGTGTGCTTTCCAACTATAATGATACATCCGCAAACGCAAACGGTTTCACAACAAAGCCATACGAAACAAGGGTATATCTTTTCAAATAAAATCTTTGACTTAAAAAATACAGCCTATGGAACATTGATTTCCCATAGGCTGATTTTTTATACTGTCAATTTTGATATATCAAGTTTATCGTATCTTTCAATAAATTCCTTAAAGAAAGTCAGCATTTGCTCTGTACCGCCGTCCTTGTTGCTTTCGCAGTTGAGAACAAGGAGGGGTTCGTGAACACTCATTCTTAAAAGTTGCCAGCCATCCCCAAGGCTTTTATTGAAATTAACTCTAACTCCCTCATAATTCACGGGGGAAACGGTTATACCGTCGGTATTTTCACAAAGGGCTTTAAAATTCTCAATAACGGAAAGTCCGTAATCCCTGAAATCTTCAAGTTTAATTGTGAATCTTACCTCTTTTTCTTCAATGGGTGTTTTAAGGTTATCTATAAGGCTCTCGATAGCGCTCCCCTCTTTGTTGAGCCTTGCAAGTTCGATTATAATTTTAGTTATAAGGTATGCACCGTCGTCAAGATAGTAATTTTCTTTGAATGCCGCATGACCCGAGGTTTCAATGGCAAGGGGTGCATTTTTCTTCTCCTCTTTTTCAAGGCGAATTGCCTCGTCAATTACATTTTTATAGCCCCTCTTGAAGCGGTGGTGAACTCCCCCTAAATCGTTTTCAATGAAAGTGTGAAGTCCGTCGCTCGTTACGGAATCCGTAACGATAATACCGCCCTTATTGTCTTTTAACGCAATATAGGAAGCAAGGGCAACAAGTTTATTCCTGTTTATTTCCTGTGCGTTTCTGTCAACACAGGCGGCTCTGTCGCAGTCCGTATCAAATATGACACCGAAATCCGCACCGGACTTTTCCACCGCTTCGGCAATTGATTTCATTGCCTCTTTATTTTCGGGATTGGGAATATGGTTGGGAAATCTTCCGTCAGGCTCAAGATAGCGGCTTCCGTTTATATCCGCACCCAGTCGCATAAGAACATTTTGTGCATAAAATGCACCCACACCGTTACCTGCATCAACAACAATTTTAAGATTTTCCAAGGGTCTGTCATAGTTTTGGGCATTAACACCCTTTTTAATCATATCGCAAAGGTCGGAGCAATATTTTTTCATATTGTCCAACTTTTCGATATTGAATTTTACATCTTTTATTTCATAGGGATTATTCTGTGCATAAGTTAAAATTTCTTTAATGTCATTTCCCGAAAAGCCCCCGTCCTTTGTAAAAAATTTCAAACCGTTCATTTCCATGGGCAAATGACTTGCGGTAATTTCAATGGCTGCATCAACCCCGAAATTTACAATGGACATAAACATGGAGGGTGTGGAGGAAAGACCGCAATCATAAACCTTAACACCTAAAGAAGACAAAGTTCTTGTGACGGTTCTTGAAATATGCTCCGAAGATACGCGGGAATCGTAACCAACGGTAACAGTCAATTTTTCTTTTTTGATTTTATTCTTCAAGAAAACAACAAAGGAAGCGGTTATACTCATTAAACGATCATCCGTTAAATCAACGGTTTTGCCGTCCTTTTCAACGGCAACACCTCTTATATCGGTTCCGCTTTTTAAATACATTAAATTATCCATTGTATTCCCTCCTGACAACATAATAGATTCTTTGGGCATCCGCTTCCGGCTTGCAGAAGCCGAGTTCTGCGTATTTTTCAACAATTCTAAAACCCGCACTTTCAACTGCGTCGGTAATCTCTTCGTCGGTGAATGCAATTTCCTTAAAATTTTCGGTATAACGGTTATATGACCCATTTTTCTCTTTAACAAAGAAATCAAGGTTAATTCCCACCGTTACTCCGTCGGAATAAAGAGAATTCTGCCAAACACAATACACGTCCTTTTCGTCATACACAAAGGTATTGTTCCCCAAAACTTCCCTGTGTTTATAAACAGTGTTCACATCAAATACCATTATTCCGCCGTCATCAATAAAATTTTTGAGAACTTGAAAAGTTTTTTTCATTTCTTCTGCATTTTCAAGGTGATTTATACTGTCCAATGAACAAACAATGGCGCGGACCGTACCGTAAAGGTCGGTTTCCTGCATTTTTTGACATAGAAAGAGTATGTTCTCCTCCTCCGCTATTGCTTTGTTTCCGGCTTCCATAAGCATATCGGGAGAGGCATCCGTTCCGATGACCTCAAAACCCATTTTGGAAAACTCCAAAGACAGGGAACCCGTTCCGCAGGCAAGATCCAGAAGAAGTCCGTCATTTATATCAAAATTCCCGAGAATTTTCCCGATATATTCTGCCCGTTTTTTATAATCAACATTTTTAGTTAGTGCATCGTAAACCGATGCAAAGGAAGAATACGACATATAACCACCTCAACTTCTCTATTTTACCACAATACACCCCATAAGTAAATATCAACTCCATCCGTCGAATTGTCAAAAAAGCCGTTGTAAATTTATAAGTATTGCACACTTTAAACGACATCACTAATGTGTTAATATATTGTTAATTAAATATGAGGAGGCACCAATATGAAGAAAGTATTGGCTTGTATTCTATCGGTTATTATTACTCTCGGTTGTGTTCTCCCCTGTGTTGCAGCAAACGAAGTCTGCACCTGCGGTCAGGCTCCAATAATTTACGTTGCGGCATTGGGAAGCGGCTCAATCTATCTTGACAAGGGTACGGAAAACGAGAAAAAACTTTTCAGACCCGACACATCTGCACTTCTCGGGGAATTCACACCCCTTATAAGCGCGGCAACCCAACTTATAAGCACCAAGGATTACGACGCGTTCGGCGATGTTCTCATCTCCTGCGTCAACAATGCTTTCGGTATGCTTGCAATGGATGAGGATGGCAATTCCCAAGAAAATGTCACTTCCCAGGAATTTCACCCCGAAAATGCAGAACACGGGGACAATCACAGTTATTATTTCGGCTACGATTTTCGTGTTGACCCCATCGAAAATGCAAAACTTCTTCACCAATACATTCAAGAGGTTAAAGAAATAACGGGTCACAATACCGTTCGTTTCAGAGCGTCAAGTATGGGCGGGGTTACAACCCTCGCTTATTTAAGGCTTTACGGCTCACAAGATATCGAAAACATCATTTTCCAAAACTGTCCCCTTCAAGGTACGGCAGTTGCGGGAGAACTTTACAACGGATTGGTTGAAATTGATAAGGATGCCGTTTTGAGATACGCGGAATGTGCGCTACCTTCAATGGACAGCGACTTTTTCGGTGCGTTCCTCTATATGCTCCTGGAAATGCTTGACGGTGCAGGTGTTCTGACTGATTTAGCGGGTATGGCGGACAGACTCGTTTTAAACCTGAAAGACCGAGTTTTTGACGAAGCGCTTATTCCCATATTCGCAACAATGCCGGGAATCTGGAGTTTTGTTCCCCACGAATATTATGAAACCGCAAAGGATTTTATGGGAGTTAATGACGGTGCCCATTCGGTACTTCTTGAAAAACTTGATTTCTATCACTACTCCGTTCAGCAAAGTGCGGAAGAACTCCTTACACAAGCCAAAGCGGACGGCACAAACATTTACATTATTGCGGGCTACAATATGCAGAGAACGCCCCTTGTCAGCGCCTATAAAAACACCTCTGACGGAACCGTTGACACAAAATACGCATCTTTGGGTGCAACCTGTGCCGATATCGGAGAACAACTTCCCGAGGACTATGTGCAGGTGGAACATAAAGGAACCTGGTACATTTCACCTGACAGAATGATTGATGCTTCAACCTGTATTCTTCCCGAAAACACCTGGTTCATTAAAGATATGCTCCACAGTACCACCCACGCAGGTCACAAAGAATTCTATAAAATTCTCCACCAAAGTCAAGAACAAATAACCGTCTTTGATATGGAAGAATACCCCCAATTTATGCAAAATGACACCGTCAATGAAACATTTGCGGAAGTTCTCCCCTTGCGCGGAAGCGATTTATTCAATACCGCCGCACAAGCAATACAGATGCCGAGTTTTCTCTCTTTCACAAAACTCATTATAGCATTTTTCAAAGAATTCTTTAATTGGATGGTCGGTTAAAAGAAAAAAGCAACCCTTGATAACGTATCCGAAACGTTACCAAGGGTTATTTTTATTTCTGTCCCGTACCTGCAAAATAACCGGGATACTGTTCCATTACAACGGTTTGCACAAGGTTGAATACCATAACACCTTCCTCAGGTTTGCAGTTATAGTGATCTCCGCCTATAAGTTTTCCGTTCGTATAACTTATAGTTCTTTCGGGGGCTTCGCCTATATGGTAAACATATTCAAGATTATCAACACTCTTTTCATAAGTTTTACCTATAAAACTTTTTTTGAACTTCAATACATAGTTTGTACCGGAATCGGGGACGGAATAAATGGCTACAAGTGAAGCGGGATCAACACCGTATCTATTGGCAATAAGTTTTATAAACTCATTATTGGGGTCATCGGAGAGGTAGTTATCGCCGTTTTTGTCGGGCAACGTAACACTGCCCACATCTGCTGCTTTGCGAAGAGCCAAAACAGCATCTTCAACACTAATTACACCGTCGGCATTCATATCTCCTTTAAGTAGATAATCGTCCGTAAGTATTTCCATACCGGCAGAAATTCTTAAAATCAACCGTGCATCATTTATATCAACTTTGCCGTTTAAGTTCAAATCACCCAAGAGAACCTCATTTTCTTCTCCCTCTGCAAAGGCAACTGTTGAAAAACAGGTTAACAAAAGCACTGCACACAGTACAAAGGAAACAATTTTATACATCGTTTTCATAAGCACTAATCCTTAATTTTGTTTAAAGAATTCTGTAAAGGCACGGTATGCCATATACAAATCGAGTTTAGAAATAACCTCATAGGGAGCATGCATTGAAAGTACCGGAACACCCAAATCAATAACATTTACATCCAGGTTTGCTATGAATTTTGCAACTGTTCCGCCGCCCCCTGCATCAACCTTACCGAGTTCGCCGATTTGCCAAACAACACCGGCTTTGTCAAGCATATTGCGGATTTTTCCCATATATTCTGCGGAAGCATCACTTGTTCCGGTTTTGCCCCTTGATCCTGTATATTTTGTGATTACAACACCTCTGTTAAGGTAGGAGGAATTGTTCTTTTCAAAAACTGAACTGAAGGTGGGGTCATAGGCGGAGTTAACGTCCGCAGAAAGACATTCGCTCTTTGAAAGCACCTCGAAAACATCAAGACCGTTTGCCTTTGCAAGATATGCTATAAAGTATTTGAGGTATGAGGAATGAAGTCCCGTGTTGCCGTCGGAGCCCGTTTCCTCTTTATCGGTAAGCACGGTTACAGCGGTATAATCGGGATTTTCGATACTGAAAATTGCTTGCTCCGCGGGATACGCACAAACACGGTCGTCGTGGCCGTAAGAACCAACAAGACCTCTGTCAAATCCGATATCGTCCGCTTTAAATGCGGGAACAACTTCAAGTTCCGCACTTAAAAAGTCACTTTCAGTAATTCCGTACTTTTCATTTAAAAGTTTAAGAATATTAAGTTTTACAAGTTCACTGCCCTCGTCACTTTTGAAAGGACGGCTTCCCACAATTACATTAAGTTCCTCACCTGCTATGCCCTCGGAAAGAGTACGTTTACCCTGCTCCGAGCCAAGATGGGGAAGAATATCGGAAATTACAAATTTGGGTTCATCGGGTTCCTCACCGATTTTAACGGACACTTTTGTTCCGTCCCCTTTCACAATGACACCGTGAAGTGCAAGAGGGATTGCTACCCACTGATATTTCTTTATACCGCCGTAATAATGTGTTTTAAAAAGTGCCAGATCATCACTTTCGTAAAGAGGATTGGGTTTTAAATCAAGTCGGGGTGAGTCAATATGAGCGGCGGCAATTTTCACACCTTCTTTAAGACTCTTTTTACCGATAACCGCAAGAATAATTGCTTTCTCACGATTGATATAATAAATCTTGTCCCCTGCCTTGTACTGCTTGTAGGGGTCGAATTCACAAAATCCTTTTTCCTTTGCTTCTTGGAGAACGGTTGCAACCGCCTCTCTCTCGGTTTTGGCATTATCTAAAAACTTCTTGTAATTTTCTGCAAATGCATCGGCTTTTGCAACTTCATTCTCCTCAACAACCGCACCTGCGTGTTGAGGTTTATAAAAAAGTTCTTTTTTAAGTTCTTCAACTGTTGCCATATCTTTACCAACCTTTCAAAACTATTAAAAATCATATATTTTTCTATACTTTTCAGTATGTTTAATTACTTTTTCCACATATTGAGCCGTATCTTTATAGGGAATGTTTTCGAGTGTTTCTCCGTCCGGTGAATATCTCGGGTCAGCCAACCACTCATTCACCTTGCCCCTGCCCGCGTGGTACGCGGCAAGTGCAGTTTCGGTATTACCGAATTCGTCCAAGAGCATATCTAAAAAACAAGCCCCGTAATAAACGGAAATCTCCGGCTCAAAAAGAGCATCATCTTCAAGATTTTCTCCCGTTTTGGTCTGCAACCATTCAAAAGTTTCGGGAGTTATCTGGGTAAGTCCTTTAGCACCCACCGCGGAAACGGCATCTTTATTAAAACCGCTTTCCGCTTTTATAAGTGCGTACAAAAGGGGTTCATCAATTTCAAATTCCGCCGCGTTTTCTTCCACAATTTCAATATATCTTAAAGGGTACGTGGTTTGGGCGAAAAGTTTAACTGCATTGTAAACTATTATAACCGAAATAACGGACAATATCAATAGCAACAAGCCAAGTTTCAGTTTATTTCTGTTTCTGCTTTCAGTCAATTAAAAAGCTCCTTTTCAAGCACAGAGAGTTGTTCTTTTACATTATGGGGGTCAAAATTATTTATAACAAAATCCGCTTTTGACAGATAGAATTCATCCTCTTTCTGTCCTTTTATGCGTATGAGTGCGTCATCTTCGGAAATGCCGTCCCGTTTCATAATTCTTTCTTTTCTTACTTCTACGGGAGCGTGCACCACAATAAGAAAATCGCATTTTTCCGTAAATCCCGATTCTATTATTGCCGCCGCATCAACTATTACAACATCATAGTCCGAAAAAGCCCTCTCGGATTCTTCAAAAATCAAAGCGTTAATGGCGGGGTGCATTATGGAATTGAGAAGTCGGGTTTTTTCGGGAGTGGAAAAGGCAACTCTTGCCAACGCGCCTCTGTTAAGACTTCCGTCACTGTTAAACACACCGTCCCCGAAGGCTTTTTTCAGTTCGTTTAACAAGGGGAAATTATTTTCAAGAACCTTTCTTGCAACCACATCCCCATCAATAATATATGCACCTTTTTCCTTAAAATAGGTACTAACGGTTGATTTTCCCGCACCCGTCTTACCTGTAAGACCAATCAGTTTTTTCAAAGTTACACCTCAATCACATTAAAGCCCGCCGCTCTTAAAAGTCGGTTCAAAACCGCGAGATTATCGTCATTGTTTTCATCCGGGTATCTTACGAAACATTCCTTTGCCCCCATTTTATCAAGTTCCCGCAGAGAATCAAAAAGACTGTGGGCAAGATTTTTATAATCCGCAAAGCCGTATTTGATATACGGAATTTTCAAGTTTTCAACACTGTCGTCGCTGAAAATCATTGCATAGGTTACCCGTGGGTCAAACTCGTTAACATATTTACGGAAATTCTCATATTCACCTTTAACAAGGGTGATTTTTGCATTCGGAGAATAGTGCTTGTATTTCATACCGGGAGAAGATGCTGTGGCATTATTCTTCAAGGGATTTAAAACCGCGTCGTCAACCTCAACCTCACCCAAAACACTTACAAGTTCTTTGAGTGTTACATTGCCGGGTCTCAAAAGCCTGGGCTTTTCTTGCGCAAGGGTTATTACCGTTGATTCCACACCTTCTTGTGCAGCACCGCCGTCAATTATGTAGGGTATTCTTCCGTTCAAGTCTTCAAAAACGTGACTTGCCTTTGTGGGGCTTGGCTTTCCCGACAGATTTGCAGAGGGTGCCGCCAAGGGAAGTCCCGAAAGTTTAATGAGTTTTCTTGCAACGGGATGGGAGGGACAGCGCACTGCAACCGTATCAAGATTTCCCGTTGTGCAATAGGGTACTTTCGAAGACTTGGGAAGTATTATTGTAAGAGGACCCGGCCAGAATTTATCCGCAAGTTTTTTTGCGGATTCGGGAACTGACTCCACCAAATCGTAAATTTCCGAAAATTCAGAAATATGAACTATCAAGGGATTGTCCGTAGGTCTGCCTTTAGCCTCGAAAATTCTGCTTACAGCAATGGGAGAAAAAGCATTTCCCGCAAGTCCGTAAACGGTCTCCGTGGGTATGCCCACAACTTCCTCGTTTTGAAGAAGTTCCACCGCTTTTTTGTATTTTTCGTCACCGTCCCGTGACGTTATTTTTACAAGTTCTGTGTTCAAAATTTATTCCTCTGAAACTTTCAATTTATCCGCAGTATCTGCGGTTATAAGGGCATCTATGATTTCGTCAAGGTCCCCGTCCATTATGGCCTCTATTCTGTAAAGGGTAAGTCCGATTCTATGGTCGGAAACTCGACCTTGGGGAAAATTATATGTTCGTATTCTTTCGCTTCTGTCCCCCGTTCCCACTTGGGAGCGGCGTTCATCGGCAATTTCCGCACTTTGTTTCTCCCTCTCCGCTTCAAGCAATCTTGAACGGAGAATTTTCATTGCTCTGTCGCGGTTTTTATGCTGACTGCGTTCATCCTGACATTCAACAACCGTACCCGTGGGTAAATGGGTTATGCGAATTGCCGATTCCGTTTTGTTAACGTGCTGACCTCCTGCGCCGCTTGAACGGAATGTATCAATCTGCAAGTGGGTTGGGTCGATATCAATGTCAACTTCCTCCGCTTCAGGAAGAACTGCAACCGTAACTGTTGAAGTGTGAATCCTTCCCCCCGACTCCGTTTCGGGAACTCGCTGAACACGATGCACACCGCTTTCAAACTTAAATCGGGAATAGGCACCCTCACCGGTTATCATAAAACTGATTTCCTTTATACCGCCCAAACCTGTTTCATTAACGGACAAAACTTCAGGTTTCCATCCCCGGTTTTCCGAGTACATGGAATACATTCTGAAAAGGGAATTGCCGAAAAGGGCGGCTTCCTCGCCACCTGCTCCCGCACGGATTTCTATAATAACATTTTTATCGTCATTGGGATCTTTGGGAAGTAATAATATTTTCAGTTTTTCCCCAAGTTCTTCTGTTTTCTTCTTGCACTCTTCAATTTCAAATTCAAGCATTTCCTTGAGTTCTTTATCCGGTCGGTCCGAAAGCATTTCCTTTGCCGCTTCTCCGTCGCTGACGGCTTTTTTATATTCCCGATATGTTTCAACCAAGGGTGTAAGGGTTTTAAGTTCCTTCATCAGGGAAGCGTATTTACTCTGGTCGGAAACAGTTTCGGGAAGGCACAGCAAGTCATTTACTTTTTCAAACCGTTCTTCAACTTGCTGAAGTTTATCAATCATCCGTGTTCTCCTTTAATTCTTCTCTTGTAACTTTTTTAATATTCTTTTCCGCCTTTGAACGAGGAATCAAAAATTCTCTGCCGCAGCCGTTGCAATGCAAACGAAAATCCATTCCGGAACGCAAAACAGTGAACTGCTTTGAACCGCAGGGATGCTGTTTTTTCATTTCAAGAACATCACCGACACGAATATCCACAAAAACTCCTCCAATTTTAATTTTCTGAAATATTGTAACACACTTTTACATAAAATTAAAGAGTAAGATAAAAATAAATGAAACAGGTGATACAAAAATGACAGCCTACCTACCGGAAGGATTTTTAATCAACACAAGGGAAAACGCTTTTTTTCTTTCCTCCTTTGATTCTTTTTTTAAAGCTTTTACAGAGAAAAAGCACCTGGAAGCCCGTGCGGTTTATTGCGACAGAGAACATAATTTACATATTGATTTAGGCTTCGTACACGGAATCATTCCAAGAGAAGAATGTGCTATGGGCATAAAAGAGGGAAAGGTTCGGGATATTGCAATTATTGCACGTGTAAACAAGCCTGTTAGATTTATGATTACGGACATCTGTGAATCAGGAGGACGAAAAACCGCTTTTTTAAGCCGTCGTGCCGTACAGGAAGAGTTTACCCACAAGGGACTCCCCAAACTTTCTCCCGGTGATATAATAACTGCACGAATTACACACCTTGAAAACTTCGGCGTTTTCTGTGACATCGGATGCGGAATAAATGCTCTTTTGCCCATTGACAACATATCCGTTTCCAGAATTCCACACCCCAATGTCCGCTTTAATGTAGGTGACGATATAAAGGTCATTATAAAATCCTTTGACGAGGAAGGCAGAGCCACCCTTTCACAAAAAGAACTTTTAGGCACATGGGAAGAAAATGCAAACCAATTCAATATAGGCGAAACGGTGAGCGGCATTGTCAGGAGCGTTGAGAGTTACGGTGTTTTTGTTGAACTGACTCCGAATCTTGCAGGTTTGGCAGAATACACACCCACAGTTTTTGAGGGTCAACAAACAAGTGTTTACATAAAAAGTATAATCCCCGAAAAAATGAAAGTTAAACTGATTATAGTTGACTCATTTGATGCGGATTACCCTAAAAAGGAAACCCGGTATTTCATCAAAGACGGACACCTTGATTATTTCAGGTACTCCCCCTATTCCTGCGAAAAGATTATTGAAACAATATTTTGATTTCTCTTGAAAAGATATGTTACTGTGTTGTATAATTAAACAACAAAAAATGTTGGGAGATTTGATTATGCAATACAGTAATTTCAATTCCATCGGCAGACCCATATCAAAACTGGGTTTCGGACTTATGCGGTTGCCGAAAGCCGAAAAAGACAGTGAAGCAATAGACAGAGACGAGGCGTTCAGACTTATTGACCTTGCAATAAAATCGGGAGTAAACTATTTTGATACCGCCTATGTGTATCACGGCGGCGACTCGGAGATATTTGCAAAAGAGGCTCTCGGCAGATACCCCCGTGAATCCTATTGCCTTGCAACAAAACTTCCCGGTTGGGCAATTAAGGAAGAAAACAGACACACTCCCGAACTTTTCGACGAACAGTTGAAAAAATGCGGCGTCGATTATTTTGATTTCTATCTTCTTCATTCAGTAAACCGCGATATCATGAAAACTTTCGAGGAGGACAAGTCCTACGAATATCTGTCGAAACAGAAAGAACTCGGAAGAATAAGGCATTTGGGCTTTTCATACCACGGGGATTTGGAATTCTTTATTGAACTTATTGACAAGTACAAATGGGATTTTGTTCAACTCCAAATTAACTATTACGATTGGGAAAATCAAAACGCCAAGGCATATTATGAAGCCCTGGAGGAAAGAAATATTCCCTGTATCGTTATGGAGCCTGTAAGGGGCGGTTCATTGCACACCCTGAATGCCGAAGCAAAAGCGGTGTTTGAGGAACTGGGCGACGCTTCCGCCGCTTCATACGCGTTGAGATATGTTGCGGAACTCCCCAATGTTCTCGTAACCCTCAGCGGTATGTCAACATACGAACAGGTTGCGGACAATCTTAAAACATTTGCGGAGTGCAAGCCTCTTTCCGACACGGAAAAAGCCGCTGTTGAAAAAGCAAATGTACTATTCAGAAAAAATTTCGCAGTTCCCTGCACGGAATGTAAATACTGCGTTGAAACCTGCCCCGCCGGAATCAACATTCCGGGTTGCTTTAAAGCATACAACGAGTACAACAAAACAAGAAACAAGGCGGATTTTTCGGCGTACTACTCTAAAATCAACGAAAATCAACGCGCAGTAAACTGTTTGGACTGCAAATCATGTGTTGATAAATGCCCGCAGAAAATCGACATTCCGAAAGAACTGAGAAAGGTTTCCGAACTTTCGGAATAAGATAAAAAATGAAAAGAATCATTTATTCCGCAATTTGCATTGTATTTATGATGTCCCTCCTTACCTCTTGCGGTGCAGACAGGATAACCGATGTTATAACCGCCGCCGAAACAGTGCTTATAAACGGCAAAGAGGTTGACACCGTTGAGGCTTCCATGGGGGCTTTTCAAGGTAGGCAGGGGGATTGCATAGAATTCCGTTTCAAAGAACCCCAAACCTTTAATACGGTTTTCATCAATGAAAAATCCACATCCGTAAGGCAGTTTAATATCTATGCCGAAGTTGACGGGCAATTCAAACTCATATATACAAGCAAACTCATTTTAAACGATAATATTGCCGTTGAAAGAACAACCGCAACGGCTCTGAAAATAGAAATTGTCAACACCGAAATAGGAAACGACAGTTTTACAATTCAGGGCATAAATGCCTACAATATTGAAGAAAACAGGTGATAAATATGTCAATCAAATACAGTAACGACAGGAAAATCTTTAAACTTGACACATATAGCAGCACATATATTTTCGGTATTGTTGAGGGGAACTATCTTGTACACTATTACTATGGCGCTCCCATTCCCGACACGGACGTGGAGCAACTGCGTATAAGACCCAACTTTGCATCTTTCTGTCCCGACAGTCCCTCTGCAAAAATCTTTAATTTCTCCCCCGATGTTACGCCATTGGAATATTCAACATTCGGTGCGGGTGATTTCCGTTTGTCCGCTTTTGCGGTTAAAAACAGCGAGGGTAACAAGGTAACGGATTTAAGATACGTGAGCCACAAAATCTACGGCGGTAAAAATAAACTCCCGGGACTTCCCGCTCTTTACGAAGATATTGAGGGTGAAACGGAAACTCTTGAAATTCTCACAGAGGACAAGGTTACGGGCGTGAAAGCCACACTCATTTACACCGTATTTGAGAAAAAGGGTGCAATCACAAGGAGCGTAAAGGTGGAAAACCCCACGGACAAGCCCTTTTATATTGATACGATCCACTCTCTTTGCGTTGACCTGCCCGGTTACGATTACGATATGCTGGGTCTTTACGGCAGATGGGGCAAGGAACGCACTCTTGACAGATATCCCCTGCACCGCGGAATACAGTCAATTAAAAGTAAACGCGGTTCTTCAAGCCACAATCACAACCCTTTCACCGCCCTTGTAAAAAAGGATACCACCGAGGACTACGGCGAATGTTACGGTTTCAACCTTGTATATAGCAGTAATTTTTCCATTGATGTTGAGGTGGACGGCTTTGCTTCATCCCGTATTGTTATGGGCATCAATCCCGACGGATTCAACTGGTTACTCGAGCCGGGTGAAGAATTCTATTCACCCGAGGCGGTTATGATTTACACAAACAAGGGTCTCGGTGAAATGAGCCGTATGTTCCACCGACTTTATTCCAACAACCTTGTAAGAGGTAAATGGAAGAAAGCAAAACGCCCCCTCCTTATAAACAACTGGGAGGGAACGGGAATGAACTTTGACCATGACAAACTTGTTTCCTTTGCCCGTCACGCTAAAGAAATGGGCATTGAAATGCTTGTTATGGATGACGGTTGGTTCGGTAAACGTGACAGCGACAACTGCTCTTTGGGCGACTGGTATGTTGCGGAATACAAACTCAAACACGGGCTTTCGGGACTTATTAAGGAAGTCAACGATTTAGGAGTAAAATTCGGCATCTGGTACGAGCCGGAAATGATTTCACCGGATTCCGACATTTACAGGGCGCACCCCGATTGGTGTCTGCATACAGAGGGACGGGACAAGTCCATTGCACGAACACAGTACGTTATCGACTTCTCCCGTAAAGAAGTTCGCGACTACATTTACTCAATGATGTACGATGTGCTTTCAAAGAATAATATCGCCTATCTCAAATGGGATTTTAACAGAAATCTTACGGAAGTGTCCTGTGCGGAACTCCCGCCCGAAAGACAGGGTGAAATATTCCACAGATTTGTTCTTGGCACGTACGAGATTATGGAGCGTTTAATCACCGACTTCCCCGATTTGCTTTTGGAAAACTGCTCCGGCGGCGGCGGACGTTTCGACCCCGGTATGCTTTACTATTCTCCTCAAATCTGGACAAGTGACAACACCGACCCCATAGAAAGACTGACAATTCAATTCGGTACATCCCTCTGCTACCCTGCTTCCACAATGGGAGCCCACGTTTCCGCAAACAAAAGAACGGGGTACGAAACAAAGAAGAATGTTGCTCTTTGGGGCTCCTTCGGTTACGAACTTGATCCGGACAAATTAACCGAGGAAGAAAAGGCTGAAATCAAAGAACAGGTAAAAGAATATCACAAATATTATGATGTTATTCACTTCGGTGAACTTTACAGACTGATTACCCCCTTTGAAAACGAATTCAGGGTTGCCTGGGAATTTGTCAGCGAGGACAAAAAAGAGGCGCTTGCCACGGTTGTTCAGATTAAACACCCCTATGACGAATTCTTTATGCTCCGTCTTAAAGGTCTTGACCCTGAAAAGATTTACGAAATCGAGGGAACGGACGAAAAGCACAGCGGTGCATACCTTATGAACGCGGGCCTCAACCTTACCCACAAACCCAAGAAGGACGGGGACTCTTACTTGATACACTTAATTTCTTGTTGATAAATAATTGCAAAATAGGATGTAAAAAACGACAGTTTTTTACATCCTTATAATTTACTTCATTTTAGGTTTTACGTTTACGGAGTAGTATGTGTAATATACCACAAACCCGGGTTTTGCTCCGTTGGGTTTTTTAATATTTTTTACATCCGTATAGTCAACTGTTACAAGGGTGGAAGTTCTTGCGGAACTGTAATATGCCGCAATTTCCGCCGCTTCCACAATGGCATCATCGGGTATCTCACCGCCGTCGCTTAACAGTAACGCGTGGGAACCGGGGCATTTTTGAGCATGGAGCCAAATATCTCCCTTTTTACCCGTTTTAAAAGTCAGTTTATCGTTTTGAACATTGTTTCTGCCCACAAGCACCGTAAGTCCTTGACTTGTTTTAAATTCAAGGGGCGGAAGTGCCTGTTTTTTCATCTGCTTTTTGCCCGATTTCTTGGGTTTTATAAAGCCCTGTGAAATCAGTTCGTCCTTAATCTCTCCGAATTCTCTTTCCAGAGTTGAGCGTTCAAGCATATCCCTTACGCTTTTAAGGTATTCCAAATCCTGTTCGCCCTCCTCAATAAGTTTTATAAGCATATTTTCCGCAGTACAGGCTTTTCTGTATTCTTTATAAAACTTCTGGGCGTTTTGTGATGGAGAAAGTGCGGGATCAACGGGGATTTTAAAAATACTGTTATTGTCATAATAGTTTTCAACCTCATAGATATTTGCGCCTTTTTGCAATCTGTACTGTGCGGCGGTTATTAGTTCACCGTTTATTTTCAATTCTTCCCTGTTGGCACATTTGCGTAAATCCTCTTGCTGATTGTTCAGTTTTCGGGCTGTTCTTTCTATTGCATTGTCAAGGAGTTTGAAAAGTTCCGCACCTTTGGAGCGGGTACGCAAAAGTCTGTCCCGTTCAAAATAAAAACCCTCCAACAAGCAAAAAACATCTTCTTTTTCTATTACTTTATATGCGTTGCCGTATTGGGTTATGGGCATAAAGGAAAACTCCATGGGTTTTCCCGATTCGTCAAGAACCATTGTGGGCTTGGCTTCATTCTTTGTAACAATGCTCTTTAAGGCGCTGATTTCACAAAGAAGATTCATTTTTTCTTCCGTTGTCAGTTCCCCCACACCTTTATCATCATCGCAGACTCTGAAAGCGATTTCCCTTGACAAAAGCGGCGAAACACCCTGTATTGTTTTCAAAACAGCGGAGGAAAGTTTGGAATTTTCCAGGGAAAGAATTCCTTGACAAATACTTTGGGGTTCCTCATTTCTTATATCGAGTTTCTCCTGTGCAGGGGGCAATTTGTACTGTGCCCCCGGTAAAACAAGACGGTAGGAGGACTTCTCCGCGTCAACACGTCTTAATGCGTCAACAATTCTGTTATCTTCATCAAAGAGAATAACATTACTGTGTTGAGCCATTATTTCAACGGCAAGAGTCAGTTTCACCCTGTCGCCTATCTCATTTGTAGCGTCGAAATTGAAAAATGCCGTTCTGTCAAGGCCGTACTGTTCGACACCCAAAAGAGTTGCGCCCACAAGCCGTTTTCTGAAAAGCATACAGAGCATTGGGGGTGTCTGGGGATTCTCCGGCACGGAATCCACCACGGCAAAGCGGGGACTGTTTGCATCCGCCGAAAAATACAGCTTATGCATACCGCCCCTTGTTCTCATTATAAACACCAACTCATTTTTTGAGGGTTGGTGAATTTTATCGACTTTCGCTCCCGTCAAAAGTTCGTTTACCTTTGAAACGAGAAAGTTCAAATACATTCCGTCCAATGCCATTGTATATTCCTCTAAATATGATTTACGGGATTTTTCAAATCCGAAATTTTCACTTGAATTTCTTTTTTAAATGCATTTGAAAGTTGTTCTCCCAAATACTCGCACACGATATTTTCCGTTTCATAATGCCCTGCAACAAACAGGGAAACGCCCACGGACTTTGAAAGCAAATATTCGTGGTGCTTTGCCTCACCTGTCAACAGAGCATCCGCACCCACATTTTTCGCTTCAAGTACCAAATCTCCGCCGGAGCCGGAGCAAAGAGCAACGGTTTTGATTGTTTTGCCCGAATCCGTAAAGGAAACGGCTCCTCCCAGAGCGGATTTAATTCTTTCAGCAAATTCTTTTGCACTGCAAGGGGTAATTTCACCGTATTTGAGAAATTCCTCACCCTCGGCAGTTTTCAAGTTTTCTATTCCCACCTTTTTTGCAAGGCAGTCATTGACGCCTCCCCTTGCTTTATCAAGGCAGGTGTGGGAAGCGATAAAGGACATTCCCGACCTTACGGCTTTATAGACCAAACTGTCGGAGGATATTTTAGAAAGGGGGTCAAAAATAAGGGGATGATGGGTAACAACAAGATCCGCACCGAAAGACAAAGCGTCCTTTATTACATCTTCCGTAACATCAAGAGCAATGTATATTTTCTCCGTATTTTTTTCAAAGGACCCAACGGAAAGTCCGCAGTTGTCCCAGTCTTCCGCCGTATCAAAAGGCGCAATAGCGTTGAGAAAATCATAAATATCCTTAACTGTCATATTTATTCCCCCTTGTTTCCTTTCACTTGCTTTTTAACTGTTCAAAAATTCCTTTAATTTTTCGATTATTTCAAAAAGTTCCCCGTCTTTTTTACCGATTTCTTCCGTTGCGGTATATTTTTTCTGTAACCTGTTAAGTTGCTTTTGTATGTGCATTTTTGCTTCGTGGGATTTCGGAAGTTTTCCTATATAGCAATCGGCGGGGGTAAACTCACTTTTTACTCCCTTATAAACCGCGTCAAAGGCTATGTAATACCTTTCGTCTTCTTTTACGGCAATTTCTTTCCCTATTTCAAATCCGTTTGAATAGAGAAATTCTCTCAAATCCTCCGCTCTGCTCTGTGGTTGAAAAATAAAATGCAGATTGGGATTTTTAATCCACGGGGTTTCTTTTAATTTTTCGGCAATAAGGGTGCCGCCCATTCCCGCGAAAACGATTTCATCAACTTCATTTTCTTTGAATTCCTTTAGTCCGTCGGAAAGACGCAGAGAAATTCTATCCGAAAGCCCGTATCTGCTCACTGTTTTTGCGGCATTTTCCAAAGGGCCTTTTCCTATGTCCGCTCCTATAGCTCCCGAAATTTTATTCTGCTGAATCAAGAAAACGGGAAGATAGCCGTGGTCCGTACCTATATCGGCAACAATGCCGCCGCCTTTTATAAGAGAAGCGGCGGCAGAGAGCCTTGGTGTTAATTTAACAGTCATTATTTCTCTAAAAATGCGTTAATTTTTGCAATAAGTTCGTTGGGGTCAACACCGTGTACCATACAAGCCTGTTCAACAGTTTCACCGCGGGAAGCAGGGCAACCGAGACAGTGCATACCCATTTCAAGAAAGAAGGGTGCAGTATCGGGTGCTTCGTCAAGAATTGAACCGATGATTGTATCTTTAGTAATTGTCATTTTTATTACTCCTTTGTTTTAATCTTTTTCATAGTATATCATAAGTTTAAGTAAAAATAAATACAAATATGAAACTTTTTAACATATTTTCACGGGGGTAATTGTTTGTTTTTACAATTGCATTAAGGGGTGCCGTATGATAGAATTAAAATATATATTATTTTGGGTGATTGTATGTTTCAAAAAGATTTTAAACCGATTTTAAGATTCATGGTTGTCAGCGATGTCCATTACAAGGACGAAAAGTGTCCCGAGGAGGACAGAATGACAAGCGCCATAAAAACCGCCTACAAACTTTCCGAAGAAAGCGAAAGCTATAAAAAACTCGACGCACTCTATGTAGTCGGTGACTTTGCAAACAGCGGAACCGAAACACAGATGCAAAAATTCAAGAAAACTCTTGATGATAACATCAAACCGGAAACACAGTATGCAATTACCATGGCAAGCCACGAATACAGCAGCGGCGGTGTTGAGGCGGCCCACGAAAAATTCCAAAGAATATTCAATCTGCCCGTTGATGAACACAGGGTAATTAACGGTTTTCATTTCATAAGCCTTACCTGTTCAAAGGGTACAAACTTTGACGAAAGAAAAAAAGCATACGCGGCAAGGGAACTGAAAAAAGCACGGGAAGATGACCCCAAAAAACCGATTTTCGTATTCCAACATCCCCATATTACCAATACGGTTTACGGAAGTATTCTTTGGGGCGAGGATGATCTGTACGCCACTTTTACGGATTTCCCTCAAATGATTAACTTCTCGGGACACTCCCACGCTCCCATAAACGATCCCCGTTCCATCCACCAAAAGCATTTCACCTCGTTGGGTACGGGTTCCCTATCATATACGGAACTTGACGAATTCGACAAATATTACGGAACAGTACCCCCAATGAAAGCGAATTTCGCACAGTTTCTTCTCGTAGAAGCGGACAAAGACGGCAGGGTAAGAGTTTATCCATACGATGTATTCTCGGACAATTTCTTCCCATACATTTGGGAAATAGACGAACCCTGGAATCCCGACAGTTTTAAATACACGGATGAAATCCGATACAAAAATCCCGCCATCCCCTATTTCACAGAGGATGCAAAAATAGAGATACAAAACGCGGCAAAAACAGGATTTACGGTTAAATTTCCACAAGCCAAAATCAACGAGGATTACGTGGACGATTACAAAATAGTGATTACCGAAAAAGCCACGGGAACCATTGTCAAACAAACTGTTATGTGGTCGGAGTATTATTTCTACAATATGCCCGATTATCTTGAATACACTTTCACGGATTTGAAACCCGAAACAGACTATGAAATCAAAATATCTGCAAACAGTTTTTGGAAAACAACCTCCGCACCCATCTTTGCGGAAACAAAAACTTTATAATTCATTTTAAGGGAGGAATACAAAATGGAACAAATAAGAGTTGACGGAATGAGATTTGTTGACGAATACGGCAGAGAACGTATTTTCAGCGGTATGAATGTTGTTGATAAAAAGGATTTCAACAAAGAAAACAAAGGCTACGGCTACCCTGCCGAAAACTTTCCTTTTGAAGAATTCCGTGCAAGAGGTTACGATTTAATCCGTCTCGGCTTTAGCTGGGGTGCAATGGAGCCCCAACCGGGACATTATAACGAACAGCTCATAAGCGACCTTTGTGACTTCCTTGACAAATGCGAGGAATACGGAATTTACGCTTTCCTTGACTGCCATCAGGATGTTTATTCTTCCTATTGCTACGGTGACGGTGCGCCCCGTTGGGCAACTCTGACGGACAATTTTGTACCGAGAAAACAAATTGCCGTTTGGGCGGAGCCATATTTCTACGGAAAAGCCTGTTTCAGAGCATTCGACAATTTCTGGGACAATGTTCAGTACAACAAAAAGGGCTTGCAGGATTATTACGCAGATATGTGGAAGCATCTTGCAGAAGCGGTAAAGGACAAACCCGCCCTTTTCGGATTTGACTTCTTTAACGAGCCATTCCCGGGTGCGGACGGCGGAAAAATATTCAGAACTCTTATTAAAGGGCTTGTTAAAACAACAGTTACCGATAAAAAAGTTGATATTATAAAATTGGCAAAGACGGGACTTTTCAGCGACGAAAAAGCCAAAGCCCTTGACCAGTATGACGGAGAAGTTTTCAGAAAGGTTTCCAAGGACTGTGACAAAATAGTTGAACACTTTGACAGGGACCGCTACTCCCCCTTTGTAAGCAAAATGGCAACTGCCGTGAGAGAGGTTACGGACAGGGGTATAATGTTTATGGAGAATAACTACTATTCCAATTTGGGTATTCCCTGTTGCAACACCCCCGTTACCGTTAACGGGGAAAGAGAAATAAATCAGGTTTTTGCCCCCCATGCTTATGACCTTATGGTTGATACTCCCGCCTACAAATACGCAAGTAATTCCCGTGTGGGTATGATTTTTGACCAACACCGCAAAACCCAGGAAAGACTCGAAGTACCCTGTATTGTGGGTGAATGGGGCTCCTGTGCTGAGGGAGACGGTTGGTATCCCCACATAAGATTTTTACATAAAAAATTCGACTCATACAAGTGGAGTAATACATATTGGTGCTACTTTGACGGCATTTTAGGTGAGGATTTTATGAAAGTCCTTACCCGTCCCCGTCCCAAAGCCGTTACAGGTGAAATCATTTCATACGAATACGACCACGACGACGGCAAATTTGAATTAATCTATAATCAGACAGAGAAATTCAAAGTTCCTACAGTTGTTTATGTTGACCGTGAACCTAAGGAAATTAAATGTGACGGTAAATATAAAGTTATTGAACTTCCCGGTAATATCGGTTACGACATAGAGTTCAAAACCGGAATCGGAGAACAGGAAATCAAAATCAATTTTTAAGTGTCATACCAAAGAAAGACTGCAAACCTACATTTAAGTAAGTTTGCAGTCTTTTTTTTATGCTATATCATCGCTGTTTTCAAGTTCAGGCTCTGTAACCGATTCGTCATCTTCTTCATCATCAAACCAGTCGTCGTAATCATAATCATACTGATACCGACTCAAATCCATTTCGCCGTTTTCATATTTTTCCAAAACTTCTTCCACTTTGAGTCCGTCTATATAAACATCAACAACTTTACAGCGGTTTTTATATACTTTTAATATAGCGTATGATTCTGTCTGAGGGCCCTCACAATTACCGTCAAATATATTTTTCTTTTCATTTTCTTTGCTGTAAAGGTACCAAGGAATATTATCAACATCAACTACCTCATATTCGTAATCATACACAAGTTCGTCCCAATAGTAATCGTGTTGCTTCAGGTATATATCTGTTTCGGGCTTGTTTTCCTTAACCGAGCAAAAACTGTAACCGTCCTCACCTTTTTCAAAAACCACATATCCCGGATCGCCTAAATAATACATACCGCTGTTAAATTCATTGCTTCCGACCCTGATTGTCGGTTTGGTATATCCAACATCATCATATGTATTTAAAAAATCAATATAATCAACGGCAAGTTTAATTTCCTCGCCTTTTTGTTCTAATTGCTTTTCCCGGTAATTACTTAATGCTATCATAACCGACGGCACCAAAAGTTGAATGGCAATAATAATTGATATAATAATTACACCGCTTTTTTTATTCATCGTTCTCCACCGCCTCTTTCATTATTTCTGCCTGGTCTTTTTTAATTTTCCTTGAAATACAGAAATTTGCACCGAACAAAGATATGCCGCTTATTAAAAACATAAGTCCTATTGTTATCTCGCCCAAGTCAACGGCGGTAAGCACAAAGAACATTAAACACAAAAGCGTCAGCAAACCTATATTGAGGGGGAAATAGGCTTTCTCGTTTGCGCCTTTTATAATCAGTACGATTCCCTGTATGAATGCTATGGCAAAAAGGGCGATTCCATACAACAAAAACGATTCTAAAACACTGCCGAAAACACCCAACACAACCGCAATCGCACCCAAATAGCAGAAAGCCGTCTGATATTTGTTTTTGTCCATTGACTTTTCGCCGGCAATAAAACCAAACGCCATAATAGCCATACTTAACAGGGCAATTATAATATTTTCTCCTTTGAAAAAATCCGACCAGCCGCCGTCAAAATCATACCAATCGCCCAGATACAAACAAGCCGAAACCACGGACAGTACGGTTATACCCAACATTCCCACGGGGTAGAACGGACTTGACCAACTATCACTTTTGTTTAAAGCATACAAACATACCACCAAAGCCAAGGGAAGTGTCAAAAGTCCCCATTCAACTTCCAACATTACGCAAACAGCGAAAACCGACGCAACGGATGCCAAAACGCAAATCCATTGGCAATATTCACACCGTGCATCCATAAATTCTTTTCTGTTGAGATATGCGTAAAGAATTCCGAGAACGGTCAAAACTACCAATACCGCTACCGCCAAATAGTTTTGGTCGGGGAAAAAGTCCGTAATACCCATTGCCCCTGCAACAGAGAAGCCGAAATAGAAAGCCAGGGGCGATACAACCTTAAAGAAATATAAAATCGGCAAAATCAGTACCGCGTCTATCAACAGGCAAATCAATGCGCCCAGATGGAGGGCAAGTACCGAACTGACAAGTCCCACCGTGGATACAACACCTATTGACCAGAGAATCGACGCACCCTCCCGCCAGGCGAGATTATCATACTTTTTAAGATAAGTATATACTGCGGCGCCCTGACCCAAAAGCAAGGGAACGAATGAAATTGATGCTTTTGCAATATTCGGGAATTTGTCCCACAATGCCACAAATAAAATAATTAAACCCGTTCCCATAAACAAGGAACCCACTATTGAAAAAACCATAAAAAGTGTTTTCCCTGTTTTTACGTTTTCCTCAAGTCTTGTATTCCTTTTTTCTCCGTAAAGCAATTCTTCAACAGGAACATTGAACAGTTCTGACAGTTTCTGAATCATTTCTAAATCAGGTTGGGTTCTTCCGTTTTCCCAGGATGAAACCGCCTGACGTGAAACGAAGAGTTTTTGAGAAAGCTCTTCCTGACTCATATTCTGTAACATTCGTAATCGTTTGATGTTTTTTGAAATTTTAGTCATTTTCATCACCTCTATAACCATATAAACACTTTAATAAAAAAATGTCATTAGTTTTATGAAAAACAGTTTGGCTACAATTTGTAGCACTGCGTTTTTCTTGACTTTAGTATAACTCCGTAAAACAAAAAAACTGCCCGAATGTAACTTTCGGGCAGTTTTTTGTAATTTTTGGGTGTTTTTCGATTATTTTGGGCTTGTTTTAGTGCTTGCTCTTATCGTCACGCTCACGGATTACGAATCTTACGGGTGTACCCTCAAGTCCGTAAACCTCACGGATTTGATTTTCGATATATCGCTGATAACTGTAATGGAACAACTCCGCATTATTAACAAAGCACACAAATGTGGGAGGTCTTGTGGAAGCCTGGGTCATATAATAAATTTTGAGACGTTTACCCTTGTCCGTGGGCGGTTGAACACGAAGTGTTGCCGCCGCAAGAATTTCATTAAGTTGACCTGTTTTAATACGCATTGAATTCTGGGTATCAACAAATTTAATAAGTTCATAAAGTCTTTCAAGACGCTGACCCGTTTTTGCGGAAATAAAAATAATTGGGGCATAGGACATAAAAGAAAAATCTTTCATTAGTTGCTTACGGTAGGAGTCCATGGTCTTTCCGTCTTTTTCGTAAGCGTCCCACTTGTTAACGGCAATGATACATCCCTTGCCCTGTTCCAAGGCACGTCCTGCAACCTTGCTGTCCTGCTCCGTAAAGCCCTCAAGGGCATCAACCATAATAACACAGACATTGGCTCTTTCCACCGCCATATCCGTTCTCAGAACGCTGTATTTTTCAACCGCATCATCCACCTTTGACTTTCTTCGAAGTCCTGCGGTATCAATGAACATAAACTTTCCGTGTTCATTTTCAACAAAACTGTCCGTAGCGTCCCGGGTTGTTCCTGCGATATCGGAAACAATCATTCTTTCCTCGCCGATGATTTTATTAACAAGGGAGGATTTACCCACGTTGGGTTTACCGATAAGTGCTACTTTAATATAATCGTCCTCGTCATTTTCTTCCGTAAGATATTCTTTTGGAAGATGCTTTAGAACCTCGTCAAGAAGATCCCCTGTTCCGTGACCGTGAACCGAAGATACGGGGAAGGGATCACCGAGACCCAGATTGTAAAATTCATAAAGTTCCGCAGGGGGCGCGCCCAATCCGTCGCATTTATTAACCGCAAGCACAACGGGTTTGCCGCTTTTTATAAGCATTGTTGCAACTTCTTCATCAGTTGCAACAACACCGTCACGAACATCGGTTACAAATATTATTACATTGGCACTGTCAATGGCAAGTTGTGCCTGACGGCGCATTTGGGAAAGTATTATATCGTTTGAATAAGGCTCGATACCGCCCGTATCAACAAGAAGCATATTGTGCCCCAGCCATTCGCAATCACCGAATAATCGGTCACGGGTAACACCGGGGGTATTATCAACAATTGCAAGTCTTGTACCCGTAAGTTTATTGAAAAGAGTTGACTTTCCCACATTGGGTCTGCCAACAATAGCAACAACCGGTCTTGCCATATTTATGCACCTCCGTTTAAAATCATATCAAGAAATACTGCCCCGTCATTGGGAACGGGTGTAACTTTAACTCCCAAATCCTTTGAAAGTTCCTCGGGTGTAATATCATCCAAAAATCTGTCACCCTCATTCCTCAAAGAAACGCGGGGAATTAAAAGTTCGTCACCCAAATCAACTTCATTCAATTGTTCCTTAAAATCCTTGCCTGTTAAGAGTCCCGCAACAGTAACAGTATCACCGAAAAAGTTATTCTTAATTTTAATAACATCAATGTTTAAGCCTTGGAATTTTTCTTCGGCTTTTTTGCAAAGGTTTGAAATAAGTTTATATGCCGCGTATCCCGTTGCAACGGTTATTGTTCTGTCAACGGTTTGTTTTTCCGCTTCTTCCAAAGCCTCAAGGAACTCACTTTTAAGCAAAGCACACATTCCCACACCGTTATCAAGTTGGGAAAACTCATCATAATAATCCGCTTCGGGAAGTTCCCGTTCTGCCAAAAGATAGAATTCGTCGGAAGCATAAGCAAGTTTTCTGCCACCGTTATAAAAAGAGAAATGCGCATTGAATTCATCAATAATATTGATTACTTCCTCCGCCTCTTTCTTTGTGTAAGTCCGCAAGGGGTAAAGTCCGTCACGGAATTTTGTTAACCCCACGGGAACTGCGGCAATGCTTTTAACCGCGGGGGAATGTTTTGAAAGTTCTTCAAGTGAAAACCGCAATTCATCACCGTCATTGATGCCCGGGCAAAGGACGAGTTGGGTATTCATTTCAATATCATTGTCCGAAAACCTGTCAAGAATTTTAAGGGATTCCCCTGCGTGAGGGTTTTTCATCATTTCCACCCGAAGTTTCGGATTCATTGTGTGGACGGAAATATTGACAGGTGAAATGTGCATATCAATAATTCGCTGAACTTCCCTCTCGCAAAGACCCGTTAAGGTAATATAGTTACCGAAAAGGAATGACATTCTTGAATCGTCATCCTTGAAATACAAAGTATCCCTCATACCCTCCGGCATTTGATCCACAAAGCAGAAAACGCACTTGTTTTTACAAGAGTGCTGCTTGTCCATAAGGTAGGTTCTGAATTCAAGTCCTATATCGGCAAATTCGTCACTTTTGCGAATATTCGTATTCAAGATTTCGCCGTTCCTTGAATATTCAATTTTAAGTTTACGGTTTTGAATATAGAATCGGTAATCTAAAACATCGTATATTTCACTACCGTTAATTTTCAGAAGTTCATCCCCGGCTAAAAGGCCTGCTTTCTCACCGTAGGAGTCGGAACACACTTTTTCAATTATAACAGACACTTTTTCACCGCCTTACTCCGTAACAGACAAATCTTCAATTACAGTCCAATAGGGCGGGGAGAAATTTCCCACCGCCCTTTAAATCCGGAACACTATTGCACTTACAGATTATTCTGCGATTTCGATAACCTGCTTGCCGTTGTAGTAGCCGCATGCTGTACAAACTCTGTGAGGTCTTTTGAACTCACCGCATTTGGGGCACTTAACAAGTGCTGCTGCGTTCATTTTCCAAACGTTGGATCTTCTTTTGTCGCGTCTTGCTTTAGAAACTCTTCTCTTAGGTACTGCCATCAGTACTACCTCCTATAAGATTTTAAAATTACTTATTCATCCAAAAGTTGTAAAAGCGCTTCCATTCGCGGGTCGATTGGGGCTTTACAGTCACATTTGGTTTTGTTAAGGTTATTGCCGCATATGGGGCAAAGTCCCTTACAATCATCGTTGCAAAGGTATTTGGTGGGAAGCGCGAGATTAACATCTTCCTCAACAAGTTCGTCAAGGTTAAGTCGCATATTGGGCACCTCGAGGAAATCGTCATTGTCTCCGCTTTCAAGGGCAACAACGAGAGTATGCTCAACAGGGAATGAAAAATGCGAAATTACATTCTCCGCACAACGATCGCATGGTGCTTCGTATTTAAGTGCGGCACTTGCCTTGAGATTAACGATTCCTGCCTTGTTTTCAACATAGCCGGAAACCTTTACCGGCTCCGTAACGGGTGCAACTCCCGAAACGATTATTCCCGACAAGGAAAGTTCGTAGTCAAAGGGAATCTTCAACCCGTCGGTATTAAAAACAGATTCAAGTTCGATAATCATATACTATACCTCTCAACATACCCGAATATTATATTATCTAAATCCTGTTTTGTCAATAAGAAAACATAAAAAAATCCCCTCTTTTGCAGAGGGGACGTAAAAATCATCAGATTTTTTGTGCTGACTCGAAAAGAGCTGCAGGAAGTTTTGACTCGTCTTCGGAAACCGTGAACACAATATCAACATCGTTTTCTGCAGAAACCTTGCTGAGCTTGTTAATAAGAACTGCAAAAGCGTCATAATCTCTGCCCACAATTTTGAATGTTGCATCAACAAAAATTTCTGTAATGTCGTGGTCCTGAGCAACGATGCCGCAAACCATACCATAGAAAGCGTCACAACCCTCAACACCGAATCTTTCGGTTTCGATAAGTCTTGCTTTGTGAGTTACTTCGTAAGTAAGTAAGGGAGATTTTTCAATGCAAACCACTGTTCCGTTTGAATTGTCAACCGCTTCGTTAATGAGGTTGATAAGTCTTTTTGTTTTACCGGAACCCTTGTTGCCTATAATAAGTTTAATCATAATGATTTACCTCCGTTGTATATTCTCTCGCCCGAAGGCGAAATTAACTAAATTTTATGTACGCAAACCCTGAGATTTGCAGTTTTAAGAAAGTCTTGCTTCAAGAGCCTTCTTGTGTTCCTCGTATCCGGGTTTACCCAAAAGAGCGAACATATTTTTCTTGTAACTTTCAACACCGGGTTGATCGAAAGGATTGATTCCGAGAATGTAACCCGACACGGCACAGGCTTTTTCCAAGAAATAAACCAGATATCCGAAATCGTATTCATTCATACCGCCCACTTCAAGAACCATATTGGGAACCTTTCCGTCCGTGTGAGCAAGAATTGTACCCAGGAAAGCCTTTTTGTTAACAAAGTCAACTGTTTTCCCTGCTACAAAATTGAAACCGTCTCCGTTTTCAGGATCAAGACCGATTGTAAGTTCCTTTTTGGGCTTATCAAAGGTTACCACCGTTTCAAACATAACCCTTTCACCCTCCTGAACATATTGACCAAGGGAATGAAGGTCCGTTGAAAATACTGCGGACGAGGGATAAAGACCTTTACCGTCTTTGCCTTCGCTTTCGCCGTAAAGTTGTTTGAACCACTCGTTCATCATTGTGTAATCCGGTTCGTATGAAATCATCATTTCCACGGATTTGCCCTTGCGGTAGAGAATGTTTCTCATTGCGGCATATTTGTAACAGTCGTTTGTGTAAACATCGCCGTCTGCGAATTTTTCACGGGCATCCGCCGCACCCTGCATCATTGAATCAATGTCAATGCCTGCAACCGCAATGGGAAGAAGACCAACCGCTGTAAGAACGGAGTATCTGCCGCCCACATCGTCGGGGATAACAAAGGTTTCATAGCCTTCCCTGTCGGAAAGTTCTTTGAGAGTTCCCCTGGCCTTGTCGGTTGTGGCATATATTCTTTTTGCGGCTTCTTTTTTGCCGTATTTCTTCTCGAGCATTTCTTTAAATACTCTGAAAGCGATTGTGGGCTCCGTAGTAGTGCCCGATTTTGAAATAACATTTACCGAAAAGTCCCTGCCCTCACAAAGAGCAACCGCCTCTGCAAGTGCCGAGGAGGAAAGAGTGTTTCCTGCAAAAATAATTTGGGGCTTTTCAATCAAGTTGCGATTTTGGGATTTACAAAATTCGATAGCCGCTCTGGCGCCTAAATAAGAACCTCCGATACCGATAACAACAAGAACATCGCTGTCGTTACGGATTTTCTCTGAGGCTTTTTTTATTCTATTGAACTCATCCTTATCATAATCGACGGGTAAATCCACCCAGCCGAGAAAGTCGTTGCCCGCACCCGTGCGAGAATCAAGAAGTTCAACCGCCGCCGCAACTTCGGGAGCAATTTCCCGGACATCGTTTTCATTAACAAAACCCTCAAGATAGTGTGTGTTGAGTTTTACTGACAAATGTTTCATCTCCTAAAAATTCAACTATTGTTACCGTATATTGTTACCATAGCAAACAATAGTATTATTTGCTAATATTCTACAATACAACGATACTTTTTTCAATAGAATTTTAATAATTTTACAAAAAATTTCTTAATTTTATAATCTGTTAACGCAATATTCAATAATTATTTTCGGGTTTATTGCTCCATTTACCGAATACAGATTACTATTGCCCTTACTTATTACAGTAATGCTTGCCGCCACTACGGTTGTCAGCAACATGATTATAATGGCAAGAACCGTAAACACATTAAACAATCGGTTAAATTCTCTCATTTTTCCAATTCCTTATCCAACATTTTTACTATACTTTTTCCCACAAGGGAAGCGGAATACACCGCCTCTTCCAAGGTATTTGCATCGGTGCCGAATTCCAATAAAAGTGAGCAGGGTGTAACATCCATATTGTACTTTCTGTTGCAAAAGAAAATCGGGCGCATAAGTCCCTCATAGTTTTCCTCCACGGTGTTTTGCAAATGGACCGCAAAGGTCAGATTTTCTTTCCAGCCGGGGAAATCCTCTACCCCATCCCCCTCGCAACCGCTTATTATCATAACCTGCGCCGCTTTTTTGCCGTTTATAACCGCCGTGGGTTTGCTCCTTGTTCCGCTATCGTAGTGAATGGCATCACGGTGCACGTCAAGGGTCAGCACAATTGACGGGTATTCTTTTAGATATTTTTCAACACTTACAAGGGAGCGTGCATATGCACCGTTATAACTGCTGTCATAAACATTTGTGTCGTGTATAACTTTGTAGCCTGAATTTTCAAGTTCCTTTGCCAGCTCGTCCCCCACCCGCACCATATTTTTACGTGAATCTTTGGTACGCGAATTATACTGATTTGAATACCACCCCTTGTCAAGAAGTTCGTACCCCTCGGTAGTATGGGTATGGTAAATCAGTACATACGGTTTGTCCTTTGTCACCGTTTTATAATCGGGTGATGTGTTCAAAAGCTTTTTAATGCTTATACTTTCGCTTGTCTTGTTGTTAACATCCACAATGCCGAAAGTAGTTGTAGTTGAGTTGGCTCCGAATTGCTGTTCCTTAATATCTCCGCTTTTTTTGAAGCCCTTGTAAAGTTCTTCCGCCTCTTTCATAAGTTCCAGTATGTCATCGGGAGTCTGCGCCGCCTGTACGACACCGTAGCCACCGCCCCCGAAGCCCAAAGGGGAAAAACTCTCCTCACTTTCTATTCCGAAAGCGTTATTGGCAGTCAAATCCGCACTTTGAAGTTCCTGTTTAAAGGAACTGACTTTAGTTATTGCGCCCGCAATCTCCGCCCCCATAAAATCACCGCCATATACCGCGGAAAACACAAGGAACCCGCACACAGTCAAGCAAATAAGTTTATGGATAAAATAGTTTTTTCGCTTCAACAAATCACCTCCCAATATAGAATATGAAAGGCATTTTGCCGATAGAATTAAATCTACATAATACTGTACAACTCCTTGGGGGAAAGTGTGGGTTGCAGGGCGCAATTTATGGCAAGTGCCAAAAGATAGGATGCATTTTTTATAAGCAAATCTATGTCTTTGGGAGCAACTATCATCCCCTTCTTTTCCCCCGGCATCTTCTTATTAAAATTTTCGGAGGGAACTCCCGACAGTTCTGCCGCAAGGGATACCGCATCAACAACCGTGGGAATACCAATGGCAATTACGGGAACCCCCAAATAACTTTCGTCTATGCGTTTTCTTGTATTTCCTATTCCCGACCCGGGCGCAATACCCGTATCGGACATCTGCACCGTTGTGCCGAGCCTTTTGACACTTCCTGCCGCCAAAGCATCAATAGTTATTACACACTGGGGCTTCACCGCCTGACAAATACTTTTTATATACTCCCCGGACTCTATGCCCGTTTCTCCCAATACACCCGCACACACCACCGCCACGGGTCTTAAATCCTCCGAAAAACCTGCGGCGCGCTGAAGCTCACCCTTTATATGCCTTGTGGCAAAAATATGCGAAGCGGTCATAGGGCCCAATGCATCGGAAGTAATACGTTCGTTCCCCACTCCCGCCACAAGCACGGTGCCATCGCCCCTTGGCAAAAGTTTTTTTATGCTCTTTGTGAGTGCGTCAAGCCGTCCGTCACTCACCGCCGCGTCATCGGAAAAAGCATTCATTTCAAGAGTAATATATTTTCCCACTCCCTTTCCCAACCGTTTTGCCGCGCTTTCGGTTTTTATTTCAATAACCGTGGTTTTGCACTCGTCGTTTTCCGACTCCGACACCTCGATTCCGCTAATATCTTCCTCAATCATCTCCCTGCGTTCAAGAGCAAGGTCCGTTCTGAAATCCAAAAAATCACCTCAAAAATATTATTGGTACACTTTTCCCGGCTATTCACAATAATATTTGGTGTAAATATTGAAATAGAAATCATTATGTGCTAAAATATTCCGCGATAATCTGAAAAGGAAGTTATTATATGAAACTCGGTATTGTTGGTCTCCCCAATGTTGGAAAAAGCACACTTTTTAACGCACTTACAAATGCGGGGGCGCAGGCGGCGAACTACGCATTCTGCACAATTGAGCCCAATGTGGGTGTTGTTGCGGTTCCGGACAAGCGTCTTGATGCTCTGTGTGAAATGTATAATCCCGTTAAGGTTACTCCGGCAACCATTGAATTCGTTGATATTGCGGGACTCGTTAAGGGCGCATCAAAGGGTGAGGGTCTCGGTAACAAATTCCTCTCCCACATCCGCGAGGTTGACGCGATTATTCACGTAGTTCGTTGTTTCGACAATGACGACATTATGCATGTTGACGGCTCTGTTGATCCCCAAAGAGATATTGAAACAATCAATCTTGAACTTATTCTCTCCGATGTGGAAATTCTCCAGAGAAGAATAGACAGAACGACAAAGGCTATGAAGGGTGATAAATCCCTTGCCACAGAACTTGCAATCCTTGAAAAAGTCAAGGACGCTCTTGACAACGGTATATGCGCCCGTGGGGTTGAACTTACGGATGATGAAAAGGAAATTCTTGATACGGTGGATTTACTTACATCCAAGCCCGTTATATATGCCTGTAACATGAGCGAGGATGATTTCGCTTCAAAAATCGAAAGTAACCCACGTTACAATGCGGTTAAAGAAATCGCCGCTCAGGAAGGCAGTCAGGTTCTTCCCATTTGTGCTGAACTTGAAGCGCAAATTGCAGAACTTGACCCAGAAGAAAAAGAAATGTTCCTTTCGGAACTGGGAGTTTCAACGGGCGGTCTTGATTTACTTATTGAAAGAAGTTATGACTTGCTTGGTCTTATGAGTTATCTTACAGCCGGTCAACCGGAAGTAAGAGCATGGACAATCAAAAAAGGCACGAAAGCTCCCCAGGCGGCAGGCAAAATCCACTCCGACTTTGAAAGAGGTTTCATTCGTGCAGAGGTTGTTTCCTTTGATGTGCTTATGGAATGTGGTTCAATGCAGGTTGCAAAGGAAAAAGGCCTTGTTCGTTCCGAGGGCAAGGAATACGTTATGCAGGACGGAGATATTGTTCTTTTCAGATTTAATGTATAATTAAACTGATATAAAATATCGGCTATGAAAAACAAGTGTTTCTCATAGCCGATTATTATTTTGTTTATATTATTTTGTGTATTTATATGTTCTTACATAAGTTGCAATTGTCTTGTCATAGTCAAGGATTGTGAACGTAAGGGAGCCGTCCTTATTCTTAACAACTGTCAAGCCCTCCGCCTCGTTACCTGCCATTGCAGGAAGAGAACGGGTTGAAATTTCTGTAATGTCCCCCGTCTTAACATCCACCGCGAGAACATCGTCATCATTGGAGTCCGCGTTATCTATTGAAAGGTAAATAACACCGTCAATATATTCGCCGCCCTGGATTCTGATTATGGGGTACTCCAATTCAATATAGTGGTCAAAAACAAGTTTTTTGTTGCCCTCGGCATCTTCGGCAGGTTCCAATTTGAAAGCACAAATTCTTTCAACAGGGCCTAAGCGGTTTTCCGTTTCAACCTCTTTACCAAAGTGAGATGTGTAAATAAATCCATTCTCACCGTCAACTGCGAGCCACGGAATACCTTCGGGAAGATATTCACCGGGCACTTCAAAAGCGTCCTTAAATTTAAGAGAGGTTGAATCGTATGTCATAACAAACTGCGTATTACCCCTGCCCGTTTTTTCACAGGAGGCATAAATCAAGCCGTTATAATAACTGATACCGCCGATGTGGTTGTTGCCCATATCACGATATTTTGAAGGAATGGCATCGTCGTTTGTTACAAGACGGTTGAAATTCGCATCCCATTTGGCAAGTCCCGCCATATCGACGGCAGTCATTGAGCCGGATGTATAAAAGTTCTTGCCGTCAGTTGTAATACCCTGGCCGGAATACATGGCGTCGAAAAGAAGAAGCTGTTGCTCCGACTGAAGTTCAAAATCGCCCGTTGCCTCGGCAGTTCCCATGTCAACAAAGCCCGTGAACAAACCGCAGATAGCCAGTAAAATGGATAAAATCGCGTCAACAAAATGAATGCCTGTCATTATCTCAACTCCTAAAACATTATAGTTACATAATACTTCAACATCTCCACATTGTCAATGTATTATGAATAAATTATTAAACCTTTCAAAAGGATTGATTAAATCCCTCTGACATTGTATAATTCAAGGTGAAATTGTAAGCCAAGGTGGAAGAATATGGAATACAAATACGAAATACACGCGCACACAAAAAACACAAGCCTTTGCGGGCAGTTGGACGCGGAAGAACTTGTGAATAAATACAAAGAAGCGGGATACTCGGGTATAGTCATAACCGACCACTACTCCCCCATGACCTTTAAACCCGCGGAATATTTCAACAAGAAAAAAGCATTGGAGCATTATTTTCAAGGTTACAGAAAGGCAAAACAGTTTGAATCCGAGGATTTTACCGTTCTTTTGGGTGTTGAATTGCGATTCTATGCAACTGTAAACGACTACTTGATATATGGTGTAACGGAAGAAATGCTTTATAATCTCCCCTTTTTGCTTCCCCTTTATATACGAAGGGCAAGTAAATTGTTAAGAGAACGTGGGTGTCTTTTCCTCCAAGCCCATCCTTTCAGGCAGTTTATAACAAGAGCAAACCCCAAATACCTTGACGGTGTTGAGGTTTTCAACGGAAAAGCCGATAAAGAAGCCAACGATAATTCAGAAAAATGGGCAAATGAAATCGGCGCAAAAATAAAAACAAGCGGCAGCGACTGTCACAGGGAAAGCGGAGTCGGCCTGGGCGGTATAATCACAAATGAGCCCATAAAATCAAACGATGATTTAATCAGAATTTTAAAAAGCGGGAATTATAAATTGATTAAAAACCAAAAAAAGTAATGTTTTATGCTATGAACAAACTTCGACGCTCGACGTACTAATAACCGTAATCGGTACTCAGACAAAAACAGTTCAAAGGTAAAAAATGCCTTTGAACTGTTTTTTATTGTATTATTTAATCATTGATTCTTCCCAGGAAGCATAGGGTTCAATGCCGAAGATTGAAGCAACTGTGGGAGCAACATTTGCAAGACCGAATTCCCCGTCCTTGATTTCATAGGAATTCTTGCTGTAAATGATGAAAGGAACTGCATTAAGTGAGTGAGCAGTCCTTACTGCTATATCACCTTTTTTGTTCTTTTCGAGCATTTCGTCCGCGTTACCATGGTCCGCAGTAATAAGAACGGTTACACCGCATTTGTCCGCAACTTTGAGAACTCTTGCAAGGCCAAGGTCAACCGCTTCAACGGCTGTAATTGTTGCGTCAAGGTTACCCGTGTGGCCAACCATATCGCCGTTGGGGTAGTTGCAACGGATGAAATCGTATTTACCGCTTTCCATTGCTTCAATAACTGCATCGGTAACCTCTGCGGATTTCATCCAAGGTCTTTCGTCAAATGAAACTTTGTCCGACGGAATTTCCATATATGTTTCAAGTTCTTCGGAGAACTTGTCACTCTTGTTTCCGTTCCAGAAATATGTTACGTGACCGTATTTCTGTGTTTCGGAAACTGCAAACTGATTCATACCCTTTGAAACAAGAAGTTCGGAGAGAGTATCTTTAATTTCGGGGGGATTAACAAGGAAACGTGCAGGAAGTTTAAGGTCGCCGTCATACTGGAGCATACCCGCATAGCAAACATCGGGCTTTGCACCCCTGTCAAATGCGGTGAATTCTTCATTATCGAAAGCCATTGAAAGTTCAATTGCACGGTCGCCGCGGAAGTTGAAAAGAACTACGCTGTCCCCGTCCTTAATTGTACCGACGGGCTCGCCGTTTTCCGCAATTACAAAGGGTGGCAAATCCTGGTCAATGATACCGTCGTTTTCTGCACGGTATGTTTCGATTGCTTCGGTTGCGCTTGAGAACTGCCTACCGATGCCTTTAACATGGGTGTCCCAACCGAGTTTTACCATGCTCCAGTTTGCTTCGTAACGGTCCATTGTAATAACCATTCTGCCGCCGCCGGATGCAATTTTGCCACAGAATGTACCGTCATTAAGTTCACCCAAAGCCTTTTCAAGTTCGTCAACATAAGTAAGGGCGGATGTTGCGGGAACATCACGGCCGTCAAGGAGAATGTGAGCGCGAACACTATTTACACCCTCTACTTTTGCCTTGCCCAACATAGCAATAAGGTGGGAAATATTTGAATGAACGTTACCGTCGGAAAGAAGGCCGATAAAATGCAGAGTTGAACCCTTTTGGATGCAGTTTCCCGCAACCTCTTTCCAAGCGGTTGATTCATAGATTTTTCCGGATTCAATGGATTCGTTAACAAGCTTTGCGCCCTGTGAATAAACCTGACCGCAACCGAGAGCATTGTGTCCAACCTCGCTGTTACCCATATCGTCATCGGAGGGAAGACCCACTGCCGAACCGTGTGCTTTGAGTCGGGTGTTGGGACATTCTTTAAGAAGTTTATCAAGAACGGGTGTGTTGGCAAGTGTTACAGCATCACCGAGACCTGTTTTTGAGTAGCCCACACCGTCCATTACAACAAGAAGTATTTTTTCAGACATTTTTAATCACCTTTACAGAAAATTCGGGCAGACGATAAAGCCTGCCCTGATTTTTTAATTAAACGCTTGCCGCTTTAACAATAACGGAGAAATCCGCCGCTTTGAGTGATGCGCCGCCGATAAGTCCGCCGTCAACATCAACCTGGCTGAGAAGTTCTGCCGCATTGCCCGCATTCATTGAACCGCCGTACTGAATTGTTACGCGGCTTGCACATTTGGGACAATAGAGTTCACCGAGAACCTCACGGATTGCGTGGTTAACTTCGTTTGCCTGTTCTGCGGTTGCGGTTTCGCCCGTACCGATAGCCCACACGGGTTCGTAAGCGATAATGATTCTGTCAAGTTCTTCGTTGGAAACACCCTGGAGGGCAATCTTTGTCTGTGAACGAACAACTTCCATTGTAACACCTTTTTTGCGCTCGTCCAAAAGTTCGCCGACGCAAAGGATTACTGTAAGACCGCTGTCAAGAGCAGCTCTTACTCTCTTGTTAACTGTTTCGTCGGTTTCACCGAAATACTGTCTTCTTTCGGAGTGACCGATAATAACATATTCAACACCGATTGCTTTAAGCATGGGAGCGGAAACTTCACCTGTGAAAGCACCGCTTTCTGCCCAATGGCAGTTTTCGGCACCGATTTTAATGTTTGAACCGGCTGCTGCTTCCTGTGCTGCGAAAATGTCGATATAGGGAACGCAAAGAACTACGTCACAATCTGCATCTGCAACAAGAGGTTTCATCTCGCTGATGATAGCTTTAGCTTCATCGGGAGTTTTGTTCATTTTCCAGTTACCTGCGATAACTGCTTTACGAAGTGATTTATCCATATCTATAAATCCTTTCACACATTATATTTTAAATTATTTATCGTTTACAGCCTCTATGCCGGGGAGGGCTTTACCCTCAAGGAACTCAAGTGATGCACCGCCGCCGGTGGAGATGTGAGTCATCTTTGAACCGAAACCGAGGGTGTTAACTGCCGCTGCGGAGTCACCGCCGCCGATGATTGTAACAGCGTCTGTTTCTGCAAGAGATTTAGCAACTGCGATTGTACCCTTTGCAAGAATGGGGTTCTCGAAAACACCCATGGGTCCGTTCCAAACAACTGTTTTTGCGGATTTAACTTCATTTGCATAAAGTTCTGCGGTTTTGGGACCGATATCAAGGCTCATCATGTCTGCGGGAATTTTGTCCGCGTCGCAAACTGCAACTTCGATTTCTGCATCAATGGGATCGGGGAATTCTTTTGCAATTGTAACATCAACGGGGAGAAGAATCTTAACACCTTTTTCCTCTGCCTTTGCAAGCATGTCCTTGCAGTAATCAATCTTTGTTTCGTCAAGAAGGGATGTACCTACGCTGTAACCCTTTGCTGCAAGGAATGTGTAAGCCATACCGCCGCCGATGATAAGTGTATCTGCTTTGTTAAGGAGATTTTCAATAACATTGAGTTTGTCCGCAACCTTTGCGCCGCCGAGAATTGTAACGAAAGGTCTCTTGGGATCTTCAACTGCGTTACCGAGATATTTAAGTTCTTTGCCCATAAGGTAGCCTACTGCGGCTTCTTCAACAAATGATGCAACACCAACTGTTGAGCAGTGGGCTCTGTGAGCAGCACCGAATGCATCGTTAACATAGATATCGCAAAGGGAAGCAAGTTCCTTTGAGAATGCTTCGCCGTTCTTGGTTTCTTCGGGACGGAAACGGGTATTCTGAAGAAGAACTACATCGCCGTCTTTCATTTCTGCAACTGCTTTTTTTGCATTTTCGCCAACAACAACATCATCTGCGGCAAAAACAACATCTTTACCCAAAAGTTCGGAAAGTCTTTTTGCTACGGGAGCAAGGCTTTCTTTTTCATTGGGGCCGTTTTTAACTTTGCCCAAGTGGGAGCAAAGAATAACCTTTGCACCGTCTGCAAGAAGTTTCTGGATTGTGGGGAGAGCTGCGGTGATACGGTTTTCGTCGGTGATAACGCCGTCTTTAAGCGGAACATTAAAATCGCAACGAACAAGTACCTTTTTGCCTTTTGCGTTGATATCATCAACTGTTTTCTTGTTTAAAAGACCCATGTTTAATACTCCTTTATTTGTATTGTTAATTTTTTACCGAATATATTTTATACTAACTGCCCTCTTTTTTCAAGTATATTTCTCATTTTTTAACCCATCATTTTGAACATTCTTTAACTAACCGAAAAGGGATTTTTTGTGACCTTGGGCTAAACGGTCATTTTTTCGCGGATTTCTTTGAGAATTTTCTTTTCTCTGCGGGACACCTGAACCTGGGACATACCCAATTTATTTGCCACTTCCGTCTGGGTTTTGGACATATAGTAGCGCAGTTCAATGAGTTTTCTGTCGCAGTCGTTTAGTTCATTTATGCATTTATCAAGGGTCAGTCTTTCGTTAATTTTTTCCTCCTGACTTTCAATGGGGATATCAAACTGTCTTTCACTCACGCCCTCATCCCCCGCCGTAAGAGAAACGACGGGTTGTGAAACGAGTAAAAGTTCACTTGTTTCACATACGCTCAAGCCCACTCGTTCCGCAATTTCCGAAACCGTTGGTTCATAACCCCTTTCATTTTCAAATTTTTCTTTTTCAAGCCAGATTTCCCTTGATCGTTCTTTTAAGGAACGGCTAACCTTAACGGCACCGCCGTCACGGAAAATTCGTTTCATTTCACCGAGAATTGCGGGAACCGCATAGGTTGAGAAAACAAAACCCAGGCTTTCGTCAAATCCGTCCGCCGCCTTTATCAATCCCACGCAACCTGCCTGAAACAAATCATCGTACTCGACCCCTCTGTTTTTAAACCTTTGGGCACAGGAATGGACAAGACCTAAATTATCGTTAATTCGTTGTTCTCTAGGAGTCATTTTGTCTTACCGCGTATTATTTTTTCCATGGTAACCGTTGTTCCCACACCCACTTTTGAGCGAACGCGAAGCCTGTCCGAAAAACTTTCCATAACAGAAAAGCCAAGACCCGAGCGGTCCCCGCCCACGCTTGTAAAAAGGGGTTCCCTCGCTTTGTTTACATCCTCTATTCCACACCCCCTGTCCCTTACGGTTATGCGAATAATACCTTCTTCAAAAACCGTACAGGTTATGTATATTTTTCCGATAGTATTTCTATATGCGTGAACAATGCAGTTTGTAACCGCCTCGCTTACAACGGTTTTGATATCCCCCAATTCTTCCACAGTCATATCAAGCTGGGAAGAAAAGGCGGAAACTGCCACACGGGAAAAACTTTCGTTAACGGAACGGCTGTCAAACACCATTTTCAATTCATTTATCTTTTTCATCTTGCGACCTCTTTCCTTTGATTTATTTCTGCAAGTTTTTCAATTCCCGACATTTTCATAATCTTATAATCCCTTGGGGAAAGGTTATCGACTCTCAATTTCTTCCCCTTTCCCGCAACAAGACGGTAACGTCCCATTACAAGACCCACGCCCGAACTGTCCATAAAAGTAACGTCCGAAAAATCCAACACAAGTAATTCCGTATTTTCCGCCATAACGAAAGCATCATCAATGCTTTCGCGTATTTCGGGCGCCGTGTGGTGGTCGATTTCCCCTTTTACAAAAGCAGTTAAGACATTGTTTTTTCGTTTTACCATAACAGGCATATTCATTCCTCCTTTTGAATATATATTTAGTTTACAAGCAAAGCACCGAAAAATTCGTCGTATTAGGACGAAAGAAAAAACCATATATAAAATCATTATTATGTGTATTGTAAACTCCCGCAGACTGACTAAAAATATATGGTAATTTATGCTTTTATGTGCTATAATAAAGGACAAGCAGTTTTCAGGAGGGTAAATATGATGAAAAAACTTCTCTCTACAACAAATATCAGAAAAATTATAAAATGGTTTTTTAAACTTCTGCCCTGCGCCGTATATGCAAAGGCATTAAAAAAACTCCCCCTCGACAAGAAGAAAATTCTTTTAGAGGCACAGCACGGCGGTGAAATCAGCGGTAACATTTTCTATATTTTAAAAGAACTTTCAACAAACAAAGAATACGAATCCTATAACTTGTATTTAAGTTGCAAATCCGACAGCAAGAAAAAAATCAAAAACATTCTCCACAGTTACGGTGTGGAAAATGTGCGTTTAGTCACCATGTTTTCCCCCAAGTATATGAAAACCGTGGCTTCAGCAAAATACCTTTTTAATGACAACACTTTTCTCCCCTTTTTCACTAAAAAGGAAGGTCAGGTTTATTTGAACACCTGGCACGGAACACCATTAAAAACCCTTGGCAAAGGTATAAAGAATTCCATGCACAACATCGGCAACACTCAAAAGAATTTTGTTTGTGCGGATTATCTTCTCTACCCCAATGAATACACAATGAAGCATATGGTAGAGGACTATATGCTTGAGAATCTTGCAAGGGGAAAATGCCTTCTTGCCGGCTACCCGAGGAACACGGTATTTTTTGATACCAAAAGGCGTTCCCTGCTCCGAGAAAAGTTCGGAGGAGAGAACACCAGAATATATGCATATATGCCAACCTGGAGAGGAACGGTCAGCAGTATTGACAAAAGTGCTAATAGTGATTTAAAAAGTTATTTTGATGAATTGGATAAGAAACTTCAAGAAAATGAAATCCTCTACGTTAATCTCCACCCCATAGCAAACAAGGATCTGGACTTCACCGGCTACTCAAAAATCAAAAAATTTCCCGAAAATTATGAAACCTATGATTTTCTCAACTGTACCGACTGTTTAATCACCGATTACTCAAGTGTATTTTTCGACTATGCGGTGACGGGTAACAAATGCATTCTCTTTGCTTATGATGAGGAAGAATATTTCGCAGAGCGCGGAGTGTATAAAACTCTTGACGAACTCCCTTTCCCCAAGGTTAAAACCGTGGATGAACTCCTTTTTGAAATGCGTTCTCCGAAGCAGTATGATGACGGGGAATTTTTAAAGGAATACTGTGCATATGACTGCATTGACGCAACGAAAAACATTCTTGACCTTGTACTTCGTTCAGAAAAATCAGGAAAACTTCAATTAAAAGAGATCCCGCGGAACAACAAGAAAAACATTCTTATTCACGGAGGAAATCTCGACCAGAACGGGGTTACGGCATCCCTTTTGAATCTACTGAAAAATGTTGATACAGAGAAAAACAACTATTTCGTTTGCTTCCCCTCGGGAAAAGCAAAAGCCCATCAAAATGTCATTGCGGATTTGCCCGATGGTGTTGGCTACTTCCCGATGCATGACAGTTTAAATTTGGGGCTTTTTAAAAATATTATTTGGTATGTATTTCTTTTTTCGTGCCTTATGAAGAAAAAATACATAACGGCGGATTTTATTGCAAAACTTCTGAAAGATGACTGGCAATATGAAATAAAAAGATTATTCGGAGGCGCAGAATTCGACCACGCAATTCAGTTCACCGGCTACGGACCAAAAATCACCCTGCTCTTTGCCCATTTCGACTGTAAAAAAACAATTTATGTCCACAGCGATATGCGAAAAGAAATTGAAACAAGGGGCAATCAGCGTGAGGATGTTCTCCGATACGCTTACCGTAACTATGACAATGTTGCTCTTGTTACGGAAGATATATGGGAATCCATTGCTACCTTTGTTGATAACACCAACAACTTCAAGGTTGCACATAATGTAATCGCTTACGAAAATGTTTTAACCCGGGGAACTGAAGAAATTGTTTTCGACCGTGACACAACCCAAAGCAACAAAACTTTGGAGGAAGTCAAAAACATTCTGAACAGCGATTCAAAGGTTGTTATAAGCGTCGGAAGATTTTCTCCCGAAAAAGACCACAAGAGAATGGTTGACGCTTTTAACAAGGTGTGGAGTGACAACAGGAATTCCTATTTCATAATTATCGGCGGCAATCAGTACAACGGTCATTACAACAAACTTTGCGAGTACATTAAGGAACTCCCCTGCTGTGACAACGTTGTTCTCATTCTTTCAATGAAAAACCCATTCCCCATTGTCAAAGCATGCGACGGCTTTATTTTGGCTTCACATTACGAGGGATTCGGTCTTGTTCTTGCGGAAGCGGACATTCTTGGGTTACCCGTTGTTTCAACGGACATTACGGGACCGAGAACATTTATGAACAAAAACAACGGACTTCTTGTGGAAAACACCATTGACGGAGTGGAAAAAGGATTTAGACTTCTTCTTGAAGGAAAAGTGCCCATGCTTTCCACGGACTACAAAAAATACAATGAAAATGCCGTCAATGAATTTATGGCTTTAATAGGTTAAAAAACAAAGCTATCGATTTTGGGTCGATAGCTTTGTTTTATTATTTACTTGTTATTCTTATGTTCTCGGAACTTGGTCAACACCGTCAATAGTTTCCTGAAGTTGAAGATCCTGTTTAATCATTGTTGTGGAAACACCGGGGGTACGCTCGAGAAATTTAACCTCGCAGTATTCTTTGAGGTAGTCGAATTTATCGCTGCCTGCCCAGTCATCACCCATAACAACAACGTCAATTTTATAGTCCTTGATGTCCTGAATTTTTTGTTCCCAGTTGTTTTCGGGAATAACAAGATCCACATATCTTATTGCTTCAAGCATTTTTTTACGGGTTTCGTAGCTGTGATATGCTTTTTTACCCTTTGTAGCGTTGAATTCATCGGTGGAAAGTGCAACAACAAGGTAGTCACCAAGTTCTTTGGCTCTTTTCAAAATACGAATATGACCGTAATGCAACAAATCAAATGTACCGTAGGTTAAAACTCTTTTCATTTTAATACTCCTTATCACAATCGGGCGCAAATAATACCTGCCAATTTCCGTGTATTATCAGTACCCTTGTTTTGAATAAATTTATCTGAAAACCTTTTAAGGTTATCAAAATCGTAAGTTTTGCTCCGAATTGCCGAACACAGTTCCTTTTCATCCGTAAAGCAAGCAGAGGGCAATTCTTTTTTAATGTCAATATTAAGTCCTTTTTCCTCCTTATACACCTCGTAGTCGGGTATATAAAACCACAGGGGCTTATCGAGTAAGGAACACTCAATGGAGGTTGCGGAATAATCGGAAATAACACCCATCGAAATTTTTGCCAAATCGTATGCTGAGAAATCACCGTTAAACTTATATTCCTCCGGTGTTTCAGTGATAGGATGGGGCGAAACAATCAAGGCATATTCCTCATTACCCTTAAAGGCATCATAAAGCCTTTTTATATACAATGTGTCATTGTCCCTGAATGTTGGAAGATATGCAATGATTTTTTTGTTTTCATATTGGGGATTGAGTTTTATAAACTCTTCGTACCTTGAATCGCCATTAAGAATAACATCCACACGCGGAAGTGATGCTATAAGTATTTTATCTTTACTGCAACCGAAGGCTTCCTGATAAAATCCTGCTGTAATCTCCGAGGGGGCAATAACTATATCGTAATTCTTATGCATATTCATTGCCTTTGAAACGCTTTCATCCCTGCCCTGTGCCTTTCCCACGGACTGCAAACCGAATTTTTTAACGGCACCCAAAGCGTGCCAGATTTGAATTACTGTAAACCCGTCCTTATGTTTCAGGCAGGAAACGGGAATTGAATAGGTATCCGTAACCGCAACCTTTGCGGAAGCAATTTCCCACATATCCCTGAATATGAAGAAAATGTAGGAAAGTGAAAGTCCGCTTTCATTTTCAAGGCGACGGAGCCTGAAAACCTGTTTTGTTTCCGGAGAGATTTTTGAAATTTCATCCGAAAGCATTTTCATATCGGGTGATATATCATTGCTTTGCCTTGAGAGCCAGACTATTTTATTCTTTGTTTTTTGCAATTTCATTGGTGCATAAAGTATTCTTATAAAAAGAACAAACACCTTAACTATAAATAACTTCATACGCCGCCCCAAGTGACTATATAATCAAGTTCATTTTATTCTAATTGCGCCTTTTTGTCAAGGAAAAGGAGAATATTGTAAAATGTTGAAATTGACAAGGAGCTATGATATAATACGCTTCGTTAAAGGGGAAACAGGTGTAATTCCTGTACGAGCCCGTCGCCGTGAGGTGCATTTTATGTTTTTATTCTACCCGATGCCGCAAATCGGGGACAAGCCATTGGAGTTTTCCGAGAAGGTGAATTCAAACGCACCGAGTCGAAATACCCGATAACAACCAACTCTTTAGGCTGTTTACAGCGAACTGCGAGTGCCGGTTTAATAAAAGAGGAATATATTTTAAAGGAGAAAATCCAAATGAAAATGACACGTATTAAAAAAACGTTGTCGTTGGTGCTTTGTATTGTGCTTATTGCGGCTATTGCACTGTTTACAACCGCCTGTAACGGCAACAATTCATCCGAACCTACAACTTCTGCACAGGAAACCACCTCAACCCCCGCAACAGAGGGAACAACAGCGGCTCCCGATGCCACCGTCCTCGGTAAGGGCGAAACGAAGTTCACTTTTACCGTAACTGACCTTGACGGCAAACAAACGGTTTTTGAAATCAACACGGACAAGAAAACCGTCGGTGAAGCACTTCTGGAACTTGAACTTATTGCAGGGGACGATAGTGAATACGGTTTGTATGTAAAAACCGTAAACGGCACAACCCTTGACTATGACAAGGACGGCGCATATTGGGGATTCTACACCAATGGAGAATATGCAATGACAGGTGTTGATTCAACGGATATTGTTCCCGGAGAAACCTACGAACTCAGAGCAGAAAAAGGATGAAATTAAAACTCAAAGAAGCCGTTATTTTCGGTATGTTGGGTGCGGTAATGTATGCCTCAAAGGTTATGCTGGAATTCCTGCCCAACGTGCATTTAATCGGTGTTTTCATTGTAGCAATTACAGTCACTTACAGAAAGAAAGCACTGTACCCCATTTATGTTTTCATTTTTTTAACGGGGCTTCTCAACGGCTTCGGTATGTGGTGGATTCCCTACTTATATATCTGGGCAATTCTTTGGGGAGCGGTAATGCTTTTACCCAAAAGCCTGCCTTCCAAAGCGGCTCCCCTGATTTACGCAATTGTTTGCTCCTTGCACGGTTTCCTTTACGGAACCCTTTACGCTCCGGCACAGGCAATTATGTTCGGACTGGATTTTAAAGGTATGATTGCATGGATTGTGGCCGGTCTCCCCTATGATGCAATTCACGGTGTAAGCAATTTCATTTGCGGTCTGTTACTGATTGTTCCGGTTATAAGTATTTTAAAAATTGCGGAAAAAACCGCAAAAAAGACATAAAAACACTCCCTGTTTAATTCTGATTGAACTAAACAGGGAGCAATTTTTATACCATTTTTTCTTGTTTTACCTTGTGATCTATTACGTGACGGGATTTGAGTTCGTTCATTATATCATCAACGGAAATACCCATTTCAATCATAAGAACGAGAACATGGTACATAAGGTCGGAAATCTCGTAAATTGTTTCCGCTTTATCGTCGGCTTTGCCGGCGATTATAACCTCGGTACATTCCTCCCCCACTTTTTTGAGTATTTTATCAATACCCTTTTCAAAAAGGTAGGTTGTATATGAGCCTTCCTTGGGGTCAAGTTTTCTGCCCTCAATGGTTTTTACAAGGCTGTCAACGGTGAATTTCGGTGCAATTTCCTCATTTTCAAAAGCAGTATTAAAGAAACAACTTTCCTCCCCCGTATGACAAGCGGGACCCTCTTTTTTAACCCTTACGGTAAGTGCATCCATATCGCAATCCGCAGTAATGCTGGCAATGTGCTGATAATTACCGCTGGTTTCCCCTTTGAGCCAAAGTTCCTGCCTTGAACGGCTCCAGAAACAGGTCATTTTCTTTTCAAGAGAGATTTTAAGGCTCTCCTTATTCATATATGCAAGGGTGAGGACATCCCCTGTTTCCTCATCCACCACTATTGCGGGAATAAGCCCTTTTTCGTCAAATTTAAGTTTTTCAATGTCAAACATATTATAACCTCACAGTAATATCATTTTCTTTCAGGGTTTTCTTCAAATCGCGGATTTCAACTTCACCGTAATGGAAGATTGATGCGGCAAGTCCCGCGCTAATCTTTGGGACCCCGTTGAACAGGTCAACAAAGTCCTGCTTGCAACCCGCACCGCCGGAAGCAATAACGGGAACATTTACAATATCACAAACCGCCTTTAAGAGTTCAAGGTCAAAGCCCTTTTTCACTCCGTCGGTATCAATGGAGTTTACAACAATCTCCCCCGCTCCGTTTGCAACACCTTGTTTAATCCACTCCAACGCATCGAGCCCCGTATTTTCTCTGCCGCCTTTTGCAAAAACCCTGAACACTCCGTCAACCCTTTTAATATCAACGGAAAGCACAACACATTGATCCCCGTATTTTTCCGCCGCCGCGGGAATAATATGGGGATTTTTTATGGCACCCGAATTCACGCTTACCTTGTCTGCACCGCAATTAAGCACTCTTTCAAAATCCTCAAGACTGTTTATTCCGCCACCCACAGTTAAAGGTATGAACACCTTTGATGCGGTTTCTCGGAGTATATCCGTAAAAAGTTTTCTGCCGTCGGAAGATGCGGTTATATCGTAAAAAACAAGTTCATCCGCACCATTGGCACTGTAATACTCCGCAAGTTGAACAGGGGAAGAAATCTCATTGAGATTTTCAAAATTTGTTCCTTTTACCACCGTTCCGTTGCGAACATCAAGACAGGGAATAATTCTTTTTGTAATCATTTTACTGCCTCCAATGCATCCTTTATTTTAATTGCACCCGTATAATATGCCTTGCCGATAATTGCACCGAAAAGATTCATTTCATTAAGTGCTTTGATATCGTCAAGGGAGGAAACTCCTCCGGATGCGATAATATTCATATTGAATTTTTGGGAAAGTTCCTTGTACATTTCCCTGTTTGTACCCTGCATCGCACCATCCTTTGAAATATCGGTGCAAATTACCGTGGAAACATTTATTTTACTGAGCATTTCAAAAAATTCTAAGGTACTGTACTCGGACTTTTCAACCCAACCTTTTATGGCAACCTTGCCGTCCTTAATATCCGCGCCAACTGCGATTTTGTCACCGTAGGTTGCCACGGCATTTTGGAGAAACTCCCTGTCGGTTACTGCCGCAGTACCTAAAATAACACGCTTTACACCTGCGTCAAGATATGCTTTAACTGTTTTCATTGAGCGAATTCCGCCGCCCACTTCAACATTCAAGGATGTATTTTCAACAAAACTTTTGATTATTTCAATATTCGGTGTTCCGCCGTCCCGAGCACCCTCAAGGTCAACGGTATGAAGTTCCGTAGCGCCCTGGCTTTCAAAATCCTTGGCAATTTCAATGGGATTATTTGAATAAACCGTCAAATCCTTGTAATTGCCTTTTAAAAGCCGTACCGCCTTGCCCTCGTATAAATCTATGGCAGGAAATATTTTCATTGTTTTACCCCATTTCACAAAATGCTCTCAAAATTTTCAAACCCGTGTCGCCGCTTTTTTCCGGATGAAACTGGCAACCGAAAACATTTCCCGAAGCGACTGCGGCGGTAATTTCAGCGCCGTATTCCGCAGAAGCGATCAAGGATTTTTCACATCCGACACCGAAATATGAGTGAACAAAATACACGCAGTCACCCTCGTTGATATATTTAAAAAGTTCATTTTTCTTGTTATGGAATTTCAATGCATTCCAGCCCATATGGGGTATGGCATAATCCCCGGGGATTTTTTCTTTCAAAGGAATAATCTCACCCTCAATAAGTCCCAATCCCCTATGCTCTCCGTATTCGTAACTCTTTTCAAAAAGCAACTGCATACCGAGACAAATTCCCAAGAGGGGCTTTCCGCTCTGTGCCTGTTGGAGCACAACGTCAAACATTCTGCTGTTTTTCAGTTTATTCACCGCGTCACCGAAAGCACCCACACCGGGCAAAATAATTCTGTCCGCCGATTTAATAACACTTTCATCTCTTGTGACAACGGCTTCTTCACCGATTTTTTTTAAAGAGCATTGTAACGAAAACAAATTTCCCACACCGTAGTCAATTATGGCAAGCATCACAGAACCCCCTTTGATGAGGGAATTTCACCCCCGAGGGTTTCATCAACGGCAACCGCACTTTTAAGACTTCTTGCAAAGGATTTAAAAGTACCCTCAATAATATGGTGACTGTTAACTCCGTCAAGTTGGCGAATGTGCAAGGTTACACCGCTGTTAAAGGCAAAGGCTACAAAGAATTCTCTTACAAGTTCCGTATCAAAATCCCCCACCATTGCCGCAGGAATTTCAAGGTTGTATCTGAGATACGGTCTGCCGGAAATGTCAACCGCCGTCAGAATCAAGGCTTCATCCATGGGGAGCATTGTATTTGCGTAACGGTTAATGCCCGCCTTATCTCCCAACGCCTCTTTAAAGGCCTGTCCCAAAGCAATGCCTATATCTTCAGTGGTATGATGACCATCTACATTGATATCACCCACGCATTTTACTTCCAGATCAAATCTTGAATGCTTTGCCAAAAGCACAAGCATGTGATCAAGAAAGCCTATACCGGTTTCAATACTGCAAGCACCCTTGCCGTCAAGATTCAGTTTAACAAAAACGTCAGTTTCGGCTGTTTTTCTTTTAACTTCTGCACTTCTCATATTAAACCGCCTCCGTAATAATTTTGATTTTTTCAATAAGGGTTTCCATTTGCTCGGGTGTACCGATTGTTATTCTGTTAAATTCTTTAATTCGTTCCGCCGTAAAATGACGAACAAGAACTCCCTGGGATTTAAGCCTTAAATAAAGTTCCTCACCGCTTATTTTCGGTGAACGGGCGAAAATGAAATTTGCCTTTGAGGGAATTACCTGAAAGCCCATTTTTTCAAGTTCTTTAACGGTGAACTCCCTTGTTTTTATAATCTTTTTGCAATTTTCCGTGTAGTAGTTTTGGGATTTAACTGCCGCAACACCTGCCGCCATGGTTATGCGGTTTATGTTGTAGGGATTAGTTGAATATCTCAACTTGTGTAAATCCGCGATAATATCCTTGCTGCCTATGGCGAATCCAAGTCTTGCACCTGCCATTGAGCGAGATTTTGAATAGGTTTGAACAACCAAAAGATTGTCATACTTACCCACAAGACCCACGGCACTTTCGGCGCCGAAATCAACATAGGCTTCATCAATTACAACAACGTTTTCGGGATTGGATTTCACGATTTCTTCAATCTTATCAATGCCCAGGGCAAGTCCCGTGGGAGCATTGGGATTTGCAATGAAAACACCGCCGTCCCTGTTGCAAAACTTTTTATAATCAAGTGAAAAGTCCTGTTCAAGAGGAATTTCAGTATAATCGGAGCCGTGAAGATTTGCAAAAACTTTGTAAAATCCGTAGGTTATATCTGCAAAATATGATTTTCTGCCATTGGCACAGTATGCCATGAATGCAAAATTCAAAATATCATCGGAACCGTTTGCAAGGAATACATTTTCCGTTGAAACACCGTAAAGTTCAGCAAGACTTTTTGTTAAAACCATTCCGTCGGGGTCGGGGTAAAGCCTTAAACGCTCCGCTTCGTCACCGTTCACCGCACTTACCGTTTCCGGTGACGGCGGGTAGGGTGATTCGTTGGTATTCAGTTTAATATACTGTTTGTCCTGGGGTTGCTCCCCGGGTACGTATGCCGCAAGGGAATTATATCTCTCGTCCAAAAATTTGCTCATAGACTCAGTTCTCCGTTCTGATGCTTACACTTTTTGCGTGGGCTTGAAGTCCTTCTTCCTCCGCGAAGCGTACGACCTTTGAGCCGACACCACGCAAAGCATCTTCACTGAAATATGAAAATTGGGTTTTCTTAACAAAATCATCCACGGAAAGAGGACTTGAAAAACGGGCAGTTCCGCTTGTGGGCAAGGTGTGATTGGGGCCTGCAAAGTAATCACCAAGAGCCTCGGGACAGTTTTTGCCAAGGAACACGGAACCTGCGTGCTTTACATAGCCCAAGTATTCAAATGGGTTATCTACACATATTTCCAAATGCTCGGGTGCCAGAATATTTGAGGTTTCCATTGCTTCAACAAGGGAATCCGTAACAATGATTTTGCCGTTTGTATCAATGGAGCAACGGGCAATTTCCGCTCTGGGAAGCAAGGGAATTTGTTTTTCCAATTCCTTGCTTACCTTACAGGCGAATTCTTCGCTGTCAGTAATAAGAACCGCCGTTGCCATTTTATCGTGTTCCGCCTGTGAAAGCAGATCCGCCGCAATGTGTGCGGGGTTATTTGTGCCGTCCGCAACAACAAGAATTTCACTGGGACCCGCAATCATATCAATATCAACAGTTCCGAAAACCTGCTTCTTTGCTTCCGCAACAAAAGCGTTGCCGGGACCTACGATTTTATCAACCTTGGGAACACTTTCGGTTCCGTAGGCAAGGGCTGCAACAGCCTGTGCGCCGCCGATTTTGAAAATTCTGTCAACTCCCGCAATGCGTGCCGCCGCAAGAATTGCGGGTTTAACCACACCCGCTTTTGCGGGGGTTACCATAACAATTTCAGAGCATCCCGCGATTTTTGCAGGTACACAGTTCATCAGCACGGATGAGGGATATGCGGCAGTGCCGCCGGGAACATAAAGGCCAACCTTTTCAATGGGAATAACCTTTTGACCGATTATTACTCCCTCTTTCTCGTTAATAAGAAAACTGTTTCTTACCTGTCTTGAATGGAAAGCGGTAATGTTCTCCTTGGCTTGCTTTATAATTTCAATAAGTTCCTCGTCAACCTGTTCCATTGCCGCTTCAATTTCGGCTTCGGTAACTTCTATGACATCGTCCGTTGCACCGTCGAATTTCTTACTGTATTCAACAAGTGCTTTATCTCCGTTTTCGCGGACATTTTTAATAATCTCCGAAACAATTCCCTCAACATCAACGGTCTGTTCGCTGCGTTCAAGAATTTGTTCCGTTGAAATTTCCTTCCGTTTATATATCTTAATCACTTTTGTTCCCTCACAATCGCTTCCAAAGAGTCTTTTAACGTATCAATTATTTCCGATTTAAATTTATAACTCGCCTTATTTGAAATAAGTCTTGCGCTTATGTCAACTATTGTTTCTTTCGGTTCAAGTCCGTTTTCAAGAAGTGTTGCGCCCGTTTCCACAATATCAACAATAACATCGGAAAGTTTCAGTATGGGGGCAATTTCGATGGAACCGTTAAGTTTAATAATATCAATATCACGGCATTTGTCCGCGTAGTAGCTTTTTGCAATATTGGTAAATTCCGTTGCAACTCTCAATGTGCTTGTGCCGTCATCGGTAAACTCCTTTTTACCCGCAACACACATTCTGCATTTTCCGATATCAAGGTCAAGCATTTCATAAACGTCGGGTGTATATTCCAAAAGAATATCTTTTCCCGCAACGCCAACATCCGCCGCACCTCGTTCAACGTAAATTGCAACATCCGAGGGCTTAACCCAGAAGTATCGTACCTTTTTCTCGGCATTTTCAAATATCAACCGTCGATTTTTCTCGTAAATCTGGGGACATTCAAAACCTGCCTTTTCAAACATTGAATAAACCTTTTCTCCGAGCCTGCCCTTGGGCAAAGCAACATTGAGAAAACCGTCGTCCATCTTTTCATCCTCCTGAGCGGAGGTTTCAAGTAATCGGTCAATCTGGTCAAGATAAACCGCAAAACCGATTGCTCCCGCCTTTTTGTTAACACGGCTCATAAGTTTGTCATATCTGCCACCGGAAAGCACTCCCTCGGGCAAACCCTTTACAAAGCCTTTAAAAACAATGCCGTTGTAATAATTCATATCGTTTACAACCGAGCAGTCGATTCTTATGTTATCTTCGTACCCTGCCGAAATGAGTTTTTCACAAACTGCCGCAAGTTCTTCATAAGCCACGCGCATTTCTCCGTTAACGGCAATCGCCTCAATTTTCGGAAGCACCGCCGAGGGTTTACCGCAGGAGTTCACAAGGGTTGTCAGCATATTGCTCAAGGCAGTACCCACACCGAATTTCTGACACAAACGGGAAATTTCTCCGCTGTTTTTCTCCGCTATAGCCCCTACAAGTCGGTTTTTATTACCCTCACTCAGTTCCATTGCGTTAAACATACCGCTTAAAAGACCCATATTGGAAATATCAAGTACATAGTTTTCACTGACTGCGTAAAGGCTCCGTGCCGCAAGGATTATTACCTCACAAACATTTTCTTCCGTAATGTCGCCCATGCACTCAATACCCGTCTGCATAATCTCGCAAAAGCCGTTTGCTTTCTTGGATTCGCGGTAAACATTTTCGTTGTAATAAACCTTTTGAACACCCCTCACGGAATCGTCAAGGTTTTTAATTATGGAAAATGTAACATCGGGCTTTAGTGCCATAAGTCTGCCGTCCGTGTCGGTAAAAGTGATGCAATTACCGCTTACAAGGAAATCCTTGTTACTTCCGTAAAGGTCATATTCCTCAAATTTGCTCATTTTAAAAGGTTTGTAGCCATAGCCGGAAAAAAGACTGCGGAGTTCAAGTATAACCCTCTCCGTATTATTGAGAACGGAAAAATCCACGCTCATTTCCGTTCCCCCTCTTTAAGTTTTTCTATAATTATTTTATAGCCGCCGTTACCGTAGGAGAGACAACGGTTAACCCTGCCGATTGTTGCAGAACTTGCTCCCGTTTCGGCAGTTATATTTGAAAAAGTTTTTCCCTCATCGAGTTTCTTTGCAACGCTCAGACGTTGGGAAAGAGAAATAATTTCGTTTATGGTACACAAATCCTCAAAAAACAAAGCACATTCCTTTTCATTTTCAAGACTCAGAATTGCTTTATAAAGTTCATCCACATCGCTGTTTTTTAAAGGTGTCATTCTTTAAACCGGGATTTTCGAAACCGAAAATCCATTCCTTTCTGCAAATTTTCAAAAACGTGTTTATATGGTAGCACACTAAAGTGCTAAAGTCAAGAGAAACCATGGGATTATTTTCCCATAAAATGTTTTTTGTTAAAATGAATAAAAACACTTGCAAAATGCAAGTGTTTTATATATAATACTATTTGTGTTTATAAGCTGGAATAGCTCAGTTGGTAGAGCAGCTCATTCGTAATGAGCAGGTCTTTGGTTGTATTTAAGGCTATCACCTTTCCACCACCATTCCGACAAATCAAAATTCAATATCCGCTGGTGTGGCTCAATGGCAGAGCAGCTCATTCGTAATGAGCAGGTTGCAGGTTCGATTCCCGTCACCAGCTCCATAAAAACAGAGTGTTCACAATTAAGTGAACACTCTGTTTTTATTTTTTTGCGTTTATGTTAGTGTAGAAAATTGCGTATTTTAACAACAAAACAGATTTGTGTTTTAATAAAACAAAATTTTCTAAGATGATGTTTATAATTAGTCATACACTCCATTTCCTCGGCAACAACGCTTGAACTTCTTGCCACTTCCACAAGGACATAGATCATTTGCTCCAATTTTTTGTTCTTTACGAATAGGTGTATTTATACTCTCAATATTTTGTGCCGGCAGATGTGTTACTTTCCATTTATCCAAAAACTTCTTAAATTCAGGCTTCACATCATAATATTGCTTGCTACGTTCAAATGCTATGTCAGCTGCTACTTTTGGTAGAGAAAAATGAAGTTCCATATTGTCATCAATATGCATTAAATTAACTAGACACTGTGCATACGCATTGGCATCAATTTCTATTTCCTGAACAACATTTGCAACCTCTGTGGTAGCGTCTGTATTACGTATATAGTTATTAAAGCCCTTTCGCCATAGCTCTATTGTTAATACATCATCATTATGCTTTTGATTATTATCATAAAGGAAGATGGAATACAACTGATGAATGTGCCGTAATTCATGAAATATAAAAAACTCTAAATCATCACGATGTTCATCGATTCTTTGTATAAACCATTGTTTGTTAAAGCAAATTGATTTTATATTACTTTCAGCAGCATTGTTGAATGAAGGAAATCGTTCAGATGGACAATCCTCAAAATAATACTCAATTGTATCAGGAAGCAATAAAAACTGTCGTGCAAAAGAAACACAATCCGTAATTATACGCAAATTATTCACATCAACAAATTCCACACAACTCCCCCTATCACCAATCATTTTTTATAACATACTCAGTATCACCTGAGTGAAGATAACGAGTTCCTCCATATTCCTCATAATAAAATGTTTCATAAGATGACAAATCTCTAAAATCTACAGAACCATCGCAATTATTTATACTTATGCACTCGCCATTATATTCGAGTTCAAAATCAAAAGTATCATTCTCTTCTTCTATTATCTTTTCTATAGTCCTACAGTTGTCCATTATTTCTATTAGTAACTGTTCATCTTTGGTGTCAGATTTTCTATATTCTTCAAACTTGGACATTTTCACATCAAACGACCACATCAAAGAATCATCATAACCCATAAATTTTTCATAAGAAAAGTCAATTACTACATCGTCATCTATTCTACTTTCTATTTTTTGTTCAAGTATAGTAGTAATTCCTTGGATACTATTCTCTATACTCCTTTTTCTTAAGTTTTCTTTTATAGTTGGAATTAACATTACGAGAATTACTAAAGCAATTATTATACAACCAATAACTGTATTCTTTATAAATTTGCTTTGTTTTTCTGCTTCATTTTTTTTGCGTTGGGCTTCATCCTCAAGTCTCTTTTTAGTAATATTTTCTGAAAGTTCTTTTCGCACTTTTTCCAAAGCTAAAAACAATTCTTGTGTTAAGTAACTATCATATTCTTCTTTACTATTTATATGTCCTGCGTTAGGTAAAAGATCTAAAATTCTTTCAAAAAGCTCTTTATGACCACATTGTTCAACAAGATTATTCCACACATTATTGGACACGACCTGTTCTACAATGGCAAGAGATAAACTTTGAGATGTTTTTTCTCCAGCGATAATCTCGTCATCAGATAAATTATTAAAAAATCTAGAACCATAATTTGTATTGCTTAATGCTTTTACAATATTGGAATATTCATTCACCACAGCGTCGGCATAACAAACAGTATGTTGAAATAAAACATCATCAACATTCCTATTCGTATATTGAGCTAAAAGCGTAGCACTGTGAACATTTGGAAAAGAAAATTTAGGATAACTCACTTCGCCTACGGACTCACTCAAAAATTCTAGTATTTTTTTGCCTTGTTTAAAAGATTGTGCTGTTTGAAAAGAAGCATAATCTAACAAGTCATATTTCATTGTTTGCATATATACAGCTATATTAAAGGGACAAGCAACAAAAGCACTTTCAATAATAGCTTTTTTATTATCAGACAAATCAAGATTTTTCAACAAATCGTTAGAGCGTTCAAGATTAATATAATCTAAAGCTGCTTTATCAAATTTTCCTACTCTGATAAGGTCAGAAACATATCTGTCCAACAATTCATACGAAAAATATGTAAACACTGTATACATTGCAGGGATAACATTATTTAATATATAAGATTTTTCTTTTTGGTCATATGATTCTGCAACCTTGTCTAACTCTGCAATTTCTTTGTTATATATTTTCAGAGCTTCTTGCTCCTGTTTAGTTTGCTTAGATGCATCCATATAGGCATAAATCATATGATTTACAAAACTACCTGACAAAATACCAAAATCTAATCCGGTTACACTTGAATCTTTTTTATATATAGCATCTTGTACGCCTGAACTATATACTTCTAATTTTTCTTTTTCTATCGAGAGAATTTGTCGAAGTACTTTTTTCTTAGTATCTAAAAATAATTTGTATCCTTTATTGTCTTGTAAATAGTCATTTGCTGTTTTGTCATAAATTTCGTTATTCAATAACTTGCTGATGAATTTAGACGCTTGTTCATTGATTACCGAAAGCATAAAATCATCATTTTCAATCATAGCTACATCAATGCTAATTAGCTTATTGAATGCTGATACCAAATTATTTCTTGTTTCATTTGTAAAGTCAACCAAGCCCACATATGTAATAACGTCTTTAGGTATAGTGTATTCTTTATGCAAAAATTTTACAGTTAAATTTCCCATACCATTACCTCCACCATTTATTAGTTTCTTAAAACCAGACCACATATGTTTATATCATATCACATATTTACATAAATTTCCATCAAAAAATAAATTCACGTATTAGTAACAAAGCAAATTGGTTTCATAATTGGGTTAACCACAGTCATAATCCCGTCCGATTTTGGTGGCAGGAATAAGTGTTGGCGCCGTAACGGCACTCAACACGGCTCACAACAGACGGCGATGCCGACTGTATAAAGGATTGTGACACGTTCGACTGTGACGCCGTAAAAAAACTACATAGCGCCGTAAAAAAGGTAAAATCAACTTAAACGCGAGTAAATCAAGGTTTGTAACGACGCCATGAACCGATTATCACCAAGGAAACATGGGATTTGGCTCACGATATTATGAAGAACCGAAGACGAGAAACCAAGCATGGTGAAACTCATATGTTTGCAGGGTTGGTAAAATGCGAGGGTTGCGGTTCGGCTTTGAATGTATCATACAATGCAAAGAAAGGTAAGTTCACAGGCTTCTCCTGTTGGGTTTATAAAAACTATGGCAAGGACAGATGCACCTCTCACGCCATCGGCTACAAAACACTCTGCCTATAACAAATGAATCCGTTTAACAGACTTATCTGCTAAACGGATTTTTCATTTTATAGTTTTACTCTATATATTCGTGCTTAGTTGGTTCGTAATCACCATTATCGTATTTGTTATATTTTTCGGTTTTGTTATCTTGTGTTTCTTCTGCAGAATATTCAACGGGTTCGGTGCAGATAGCATCACACAAGATAGTTTCTAAATCTTCATATTCAGAATATTCGCCAAGACTTGCAAGGACGAAAGAGTTACGTACATAGCCTGCATTAGCAGATATAAGCTCCTGGTCAAAGTAATATCCGTAATGCTCAACAAAAAATGTGATTAACATTACAACAGTTCTTGTATTACCTTCTCTGAAAGGATGAACCTGCCATATAGCAGGAAACAATCTTGCAACATTTTTTGCAAATTCGTCTTTCGGTAACTTAGCCCAATCAACTGCATTGATGTTTTTCCAAGTAATTTCTAAATCCTTTTCAATATCTTCATTGTTGGAGTACCAAACACTTTTACCTGCAAGGATTTTTTCTCTTTTTTGAATATTGATTTTTCTGTACTGCCCTGCCCATTCATAAACATCGCCAAACAGTTCCTTGTGAATATAACAAATGCCGTTAGATGAAAAATCAGAAAAACCGTTTTCATACAACAACATCATATTAGCTCTGGAAAGTTCTGCTTCGGCAACATCCAATTCGGTTTCGTCTGTAATTCCGAGAAGATTTTTCAGAACCTTGCTATTTTCAATTAAATATAAATCATTCATAATTATACTTTTTTATGTGCAGCGATAAGTGCCGCCTTCATTTGCAAACCGGTAATTTCACCTTTTGCCCATTTATCAGATAACTCTCGTGCATAATCAGAAACAGGAGCGCCCTCAATTTTATTAAGAGCATCAGCAACTTTAATTGCATTCATTCTTTTTTTATATTGCTTTGGTGACATTTTATCGCCTCCCTTTTGTATTATTTTATCATAAAACCAAACGAATTACAACACTCATTATTTAAAAATAAAGTTATCCTTAACTACAACTACAGGTCGCGTGTTCGAGTCACGTTTCCAGCTCCAAAAAACCTCGTTCAACAGAACGAGGTTTTTTACTTATTTACTATTAACTATTGCATTTCACTTTAACAAATAACTTTACCTAATATGCTCCCAACCGCAATTATCAAGGATAAATTCATCAAGAGAATCAATATAATCTAAATCTTGGTCATAAAAACTCAAGTACACAATTTCCTTTGTTGCATCATTAGTTGCTATTAAAACATTTTCTTTGGGAAAATCTGTCTCATATTCGCCTGTTGATAACATACGAAATGAATATCCGTCTATATCGGTAATCTGATCCTTGTTTGCTCTGTCATCAATTCTAAAAACATATTTTTCATCCAAAGACGTTTTATTTTGTAGATATTCATCTTCTGAATATTCGCAAACCAATACTTTTGACTCCCATTGAAAAACAAATTCAGAGCCCTCATAATGATAATATTCAAGCTTTTCAGGTTTCGATATTTCAGTTAGAGCAGGCATAAAAGCATTTGTATTCTCAGCATACTGTTCTTGTAGCGCTTCGTTCTCATAACAGTTAATTCTCTCATACTTCTGAAAACCACAAAAGCCAACAAAACAAAATATAGAAGCTATCAAAACAACAAAACACATTACCACTTTTGCCCAAGTCTTTTTCGCCTTAACAAGTATAATAACAAACAACAAAACAGCAATAATAGGTAAAACAAAAAAAGTAAAGATAATGCTATTAGTTAAAATCATACCATCCTTTACTAATTCTATCCCTTTAATAATTGCTATTATTGGTAAAATGCTTAATAACACAAGAGATAAAACACGATATATATCGAATCTTTTTTTATTGTTCATACTGCACCTCTTTTTTCAATTTGGCTTTTCAAGTTACGTTAGAAGCTCCTATGAAAGCATTGTATAATAAACGAAAACAAATTGCAACATTTCGTTTTTCGCACTCACCCCTAACTGCAACCGCAGGTCACGTTTCCGGCTCCAAGGGTTCCGAGTTCATTGCTTGGAACCCTTTTTATATTTCAAATATTAAACGGGCAGTAAAAATGATTTTTACTGCCCGTTGCTTACTATTTATTTATGACCGAATTGCTGTTTCATACGTTTTTCCTTTGAAAGAACTTTCTTTCTTAAACGTATGCTTTCGGGGGTAACTTCAAGAAGTTCGTCGTCACCGATAAATTCCATGGACTGTTCAAGGGAAAGCACCGTGTGAGGAACAAGACGGAGTGCATCGTCACTACCGGATGCACGGGTATTTGTCATTTGTTTTTTCTTACAAACATTGCAAACAATGTCTTCATTCTTTGCACATTCGCCCACAATCATACCCTCATAAACAGGCACACCGGGGCCTACAAACAGACGGCCTCTGTCCTGTGTATTAAAAAGTCCGTAACCCGTTGTTTCGCCTGTTTCGTGAACAACTATTGAACCTCTTTCACGCATTTGAATGTCGCCCTTGTATTCCTCATAGCCTGCAAAAAGGTTATTCATAATGCCGTTACCGTTGGTATCCGTCATAAATTCGGAACGGTAGCCGATAAGTCCTCTTGCGGGAATTTTGAATTCAATATGGGTTGAGCCCCCGTCACGAACATCCATATTTTCAAGTTCACCCTTACGTGAGCCGATTTTCTCCATAACGGCGCCCACATAGCTGTCCGGCACCTCAACAATAAGAAGTTCCATTGGCTCCAAAAGTTCACCCTTGGGACCCCTTTTATAAATAACCTGGGGACGTGACACCTGAAATTCATAACCTTGACGGCGCATTGTTTCAATAAGAATTGAAAGGTGCAATTCACCGCGACCGCTGACTTTGAATGAGTCGGTTGTGTCGGTTTCTTCAACACGCATACTTACGTTTGTTTCAACTTCCTTGAAAAGACGGGCACGAATATTTCTTGATGTAACGAATTTACCCTCCTGCCCTGCAAAAGGACTGTCGTTAACCATAAAGTTCATTGAAATGGTGGGCTCATCAATTTCCACAAAGGGAAGTGCTTCGGGGTAATCCTTATCACAAGCGGTTTGACCTATATTAAGTTCCGCGATACCCGAAACTGCAACAAGGTCGCCCATTTTGGCTTCCTGACATTCAACACGGGAAAGCCCCTCGAATGTATATAACTTAACTATCTTTGCAGTTGTATGAACTCCCTCTTTGTCGCAAAGTACAACCTGTTGGCCGACTTTTACGGAACCCCGTTCAACTCTGCCCACACCGATTCTGCCAAGATAATCGTCATAATCAAGGCTTGAGAAAAGGAGTTGCAAGGGGCCGTTCATATCACCCTCGGGAGCATCAATATTTTCGAGAATGGAATCAAGGAGAGGACGCATATCCCCCTCACGTGCGTCCGCATCAAGAGAAGAATAACCGTCACGTCCGGAAGCAAATACCACGGGGAATTCAATTTGGTCGTCATTGGCGCCGAGTTCAATGAACAAATCAAGAACCTCGTCAATAACCTCCATTGGTCTTGCACCGGGGCGATCAATTTTGTTAATAACAACAATGGCTTTTTTGCCAAGGGCAAGAGCCTTTTTCAAAACAAAGCGTGTCTGCGGCATACAGCCCTCAAAAGCGTCAACAAGCAACAGCACACCGTCAACCATCATCATTATACGCTCAACCTCACCGCCGAAGTCAGCGTGACCGGGAGTGTCAACAATGTTGATTTTTACACCCTTATAATGAATACCCGTGTTTTTTGAAAGGATTGTAATACCTCTTTCTCTTTCAAGGTCATTGGAGTCCATAACGCGTTCATCAACCTGCTCATTGGAACGGAAAATACCGCTCTGGTGGAGGAGTTGGTCAACAAGGGTTGTTTTACCGTGGTCAACGTGAGCAATAATTGCTATATTTCTTATATCTTCTCTTTTATCCACATTTTCACCTTCAAATTGTCTTTAAAATCCTAAAAATTACAGGAGATTTATACCTTTTTCACTGCAAACTTTTTTCATTTCATCGGGCCAAAGGGATGCCTGAACCTCACCGATATGGAGTTTTCCGAGAACAAGCATGCAAAGTCTTGACTGACCTATGCCGCCGCCGATTGTAAGGGGCAATGTTCCGTTGAGAATACCCTTGTGATAATCGTATTCTCTGCGTTCGTCCTTATTAGCCGCTTTAAGCTGATAATCAAGGGATTTTTCGTCAACTCTTATACCCATTGAGGAAACCTCAAATGCATCATCAAGAACTTTGTTATAAACGATAATGTCACCGTTAAGGTTCCAATCGTCATAGTCGGGGGCTCTGCCGTCGTGAACTTCACCGCTTTTGAGTTTATCGCCGATTTTCATAACAAACACGGTTCCGTGTTCTTTTGCAACCGCTTTTTCACGTTCCTTTGCCGTAAAATCGGGGTACATATCTTCAAGCTCCTGTGTTGTTATGAAATAAACATCCCTTTTAATTTCAACATCAACTGTGGGGAAAGTTTTTTTGACTGTATCAAGAGTATCGCAAAGACAACCGACTATTTTTTTCACAGTTTCTTTTAAGAAATCTTCGGTTCTGTCCTCGCGGTTGATTACCCTCTCCCAATCCCATTGGTCAACGTAAATTGAGTGGAGGTTATCCATATCTTCGTCACGGCGAATTGCGTTCATATCGGTATAAAGACCCTCGCCCGCAACGAAACCGTATTTTTTAAGTGCAGTTCTTTTCCATTTTGCAAGGGAATGAACAATTACAGCGTCCCCTGCCTCCGCCATATTTTTTATATCAAAACTTACTGCCCTTTCATATCCGTTAAGGTCATCATTGATTCCGCTTGATTTTGTAACAAAAAGCGGTGCGGAAATTCTTTCGAGGTTAAGTGCCGCGCAAAGATTATTCTGGAAAGTCTCCCTTACAAGTTTAATTGCTCTTTGCGTATCTCTCATAGAGAGTGTTGACTTATAGCCGTCTTTTAATACAAGCATACATATACCTCCACGATAAATTAAATTAACTGATAAATTATACCACTATCTGAAGTATTATTCAAGATTTTTCAATAGTGTTTTCATAGAAATCATATAAAATCTATTAAAAAATATTATCGAATTTGCCGTAAAGGACTGTTTTTATTGAAATTATTGCTGTCTTTTGATAAAATCAGTAACGGTGATTAAATGAAATTTAAAAATGTGCTTATTGCAAGCGACTTCGACGGAACATTAAAAAACGACGACGGCGTTATAACCGATGAGGTTGTGCAAAAAATACAATACTTTATAGAAAATGGCGGCTATTTCACCGTCTGTACGGGAAGAATATATCAAGGATTCCATCTTTACAGCCCCGAATATATAAATACTCCCGTGCTTTTGGGTAACGGCGCAATGGCTTATGATTACGAAAAGAAGAAAGTTCTTTTTAATGATGCCGTGGGAGAAGAGGGCCTTCCTGCAATCAATGGGGTTTTAAAGGAATTCCCCCATATTTCAATAGAGTTTTACAATTTCGAGAAAGTTTGTGCCATAAACCTGAATCAACATTCCGAACAGCATTTTACAAGTCAGGGAATTGATTTTGAAACAGTAAAAGCCCCCGAAGACGCTCCCCGTCCTTGGACAAAGGTAATGATTGCCGCTCACGGTTGCTCGAAAGAGGTTCAGAATATTTTGGATAATTACCCTGAAATAAACCATCTGAAAACCGCGGGAGATTATGTGGAAATCCTCAAAAAAGGCGTCGATAAAGGAACGGGACTTCTGAAACTTGCAGAAATACTGGGGTGCAGCCAGAAAGATATCTATGCCGCAGGCGACGGCTACAATGATGTAGAAATGCTCCTTGCCGCGAATGGCGGATTTGTTCCCGAAAACGGCTCACAGGAGGCTCTTTCAGTTGCAAAATATGTAACCCGTTCAAATAACAATGGTTGTATTGCTCACGCTATTGAAATACTGGATGAGATTTATTAAATAGTTATAACAAATAGAAAAGCAGATAAATCGGCTTCAAGTCGGTTTATCTGCTATTTTTATTTATGAAATTTTAATCCGCTTTGATTTTGGCTTCCTTGCCCTCTTTTAAAAGTGCTTTCAAGGTATCGCCGTCATCCGCTTTCATTGCATCGCTGTATTTTTGAAGTTCCGAAATAATATTGTCAATTTCAAAAATAAGATTGTCCTTATTATCAAGGAACAACTCCGTCCACATATCTTCGTTAAGATATGCAACACGGGTCAAGTCCTTGTAACTGCCGGCGGAAATACCTTTTCTTTCAAGTGCCGATGGGCTTTTTACAAAGGCATTTGAAACAACGTGGGCAAGTTGAGATGTGAAAGCAATAAGTTTATCATGTCTTTTTGGCGTCATAACCGAAACTCTGCCGAAGCCCAATTTCATTATTACTTCACGGGCATTTGCAAGAATCAAAATGTCTTCATTTTCCTTTGGAGTCAGAACAAATGGGGCATTATGGAACATTGTTTCCTTTGAATTTTCAAATCCGGAAAACTGAGTACCTGCCATGGGATGTCCCCCAACAAAAGAAAAATCATTATCTTCGGCAATTTTAAAGCATTTATCACAAACGGCTCTTTTTACACCCGCACAGTCAATTACAACCGAACCCTTTTTAAACACATTCGCATTTTCTTCAATATATTCAATAACTGCTTCGGGGTACAGAGGAATGAATACGTAATCACAGTCGGCAAGTTTTTCCTTGTTCAACTCACCGTCTATACTCTTTTCTTCAATGGCTTTTTTTAAAACATCCTCGTTTATGTCATAACCGTAAACCTTATAGGATGTATTTTTCTTTGCAGATTTTGCAATGGAACCCCCAATAAGACCTAAACCAACAACTCCGATTTTCATAAATCATTCCTCCGAAATATAAAATAAAACAACCCTTGCAGTGATTAGTCTGCAAGGGTATATCTAACGATATAAAAACAGCAAAACGAATCACTACTACTTATCTGACTAAGTAATAGTAATAATAGTATGCAACTGCGCTAAACTGTTTCATAACGTTTTTCCTCTCAATTTTTTATAAATATTAGCACTAATGAATCCATTTGTCAAGAAAAATAAAAACTTTTGTAAAAATATGTAAAAAACAAAAAAAGAAAAAGAGTTAAGGAAAAACCTTAACTCCTTGGGCATATACCCTGAAAACTGAATAAAGATAAAGCGAAGAAACAAACGAAATGGTCAAGCCCTCGACCTATTAGTACTGCTTAGC
>CAYQYT010000010.1:0-71975 GCA_964421815.1 uncultured Eubacteriales bacterium
TTTTCGGTAAGTTTGTAGTCTTTCCTTTTTCAAGGCTGTTTTTTTACAGCCCCTTTTCTGCGTCAATAAAAAAATATATATTATAATAGTTAATCAGCGAGTGTATTTATATCGATAACTTTGTTCTTCTTTTAAATAATCCAATTCAATTCCAAAAGTTTTCTTTATTGCAGGCTCTTTATAAATATCGTATGGTGCTCCATCCAAAGCAACCGAACCCTGATTCAAGACAATTATACGGTCAGAAAAAGCAAATGCAAGAGGCAAATCATGAAGTACCGCAACAATTCCTTTACCTTGAGTTGAAAGTTTTTTTAAGGTTTTCATTACTTCCAACTGATGTGAAATATCAAGATAAGTTGTGGGCTCATCAAGGAGAATATAATCCGTATCCTGTGCTAAAGCCATAGCAATATATACATTCTGTCTCATTCCGCCCGAGAGAGATGTAAGAGTTTTATCCGCTATTTCTGAAATCCCGAGTTCTTTAAGCGATTTTATTACTATGCTTTTATCAGTTTCGGTATAGCGACGAGGATAACTTAAATGAGGAAAACGACCGTGCATTACTAATTGACTGACAGTCATATCCGGTATGCTTTTGCCCTGTGAAAGATAAGCAACTTTTTCGGCTATCTGCCGTTGAGAAAGTTTACTTATTTTTTCGGAATCAATAAAAACTTCCCCGGACAGTACCGGCAAAATACCTATTAAAGTTTTAAGCATAGTACTTTTACCCGAGCCGTTGGGACCTATAACAGAAACAAACTCGGATTTAGAAAAAGAAAGGGAAACATCAGTCAGAACCTGTTTCGTGCCATAGCCCGCACAAGTATTATAAAGTTCAAGCAAATCTGTGTCCTCCCCTACTCTTTATAAGAATAAATACAAAGAATGGTGCGCCGAGAAATGCCATAATTATACCCACCGGAATTTCGTAGGGAGAAAACAAGGTTCTCGCCCCCGTGTCGCACAGACAAACAAATGATGAACCGAAAAGTGCGCAAAGGGGCAAAAGCTGAGAAGATTTACTTCCGGCAACTCTTCTGACAGCATGGGGAACAATTAGCCCCACAAATGATAACAATCCGGCAAGTGTTACGGCACACCCTGCTAAAACAGCGGCAAACATTAAAAAGATTGTGCGAAAAACAGATGTGTTCATTCCGAGAGACCTTGCGGTATCTTCCCCAAGAGTTAATACATCCAGCTCCTTTGTAAGAGTGAACAAAACAACAAGAGAAACAAATATTAAAGCCATCGATGGAAAAAGACGACTGTATGTTACTGTCGAAAAATCCCCTACCTTAAAATCGTTACTCATCACTCCAACCTCGGGAATAAATGTAACAACTGCACTTGAAACAGCATTTAAAAAACTGTTTACTGCCACACCTAACAAAATCAATGTGCCACGGGAAGCGTTTATTCTCCGAGCCAGAAGGTTGATCGCCATCACTGTAATAAACGCGCCTACAAAGGCAATAGCAGAAAACTGTAAACCACCGTAAATACCTAAAGCGGTACAAATAGTAACAGCAAGACCCGCCCCTGCATTTACACCGATAATACTCGGGGAAGCCAGACGATTTGCAAGCACTCCCTGTATTACGGCACCGGCAACTGAAAGTGCCGCACCGCAAACAAGAGCCGCGGCGGTTCTCGGAAGCCGTACATAAATAAAAATTCTACCGTCAGCAGTTTGGGCTAATCCTTTTGATAATGCGGACAGAATACCCGACAGGGAAAGTTTTGTGCCCCCGAAAAAAATTCCGATAAAAAATGCCGCAACTAAAAATAAAAAGCCTATGGAATAAAGCGTTTTAATTTTATTCTTCGAGCAGAATTTCAACAAGTTGTTCATAAGCCAATGCCCATTTTGCGTTGGGTTTTAGATTAAATAATTTTCTGTCCATAATGTGCAGGCGATTATTTTCAACCGCCTCAAGCTTACCCCACGCAGGGTTTTCCTCCATAGTTTTAGTTAAATTCTTTTGTGCGGCAACATCGTCGCCCATTGATACTGCAAAAATCCTGTAAGGTTCTTGACGTATTATACTTTCAACACTCAAGTTTTCGAGCAAGGTTACATCGCTGTCCGCAATATTGATACAGCCTATGTCTTTAAGCATTTCACCTAAAACCGTACCATCGCTTCCCTTTGCTTTGAGAAGATTTGCAGAAGTTCTTAGTAACAACACGGTGCGTTTTTCGTCAGACAGATTTTTTTCCGAAAAATCGCTTTTAATCTTTTCAATTTGTTCTTTTACTTTTAAACCGTTTTGTTCGTATAAATCCTTTCTGCCCGTAATATCAGTACAGATATCAAGCATGGAAAGGTAATCGTAAAAGGTATCAACATCAAAATATGCAACCGCAATTCCCGCGTTCTCCAACGTTTCTTTCATTTCCACATCGGCGGCAGTTGAAGAACTTGCAATAACAAAATCCGGATCCGCCGAAAGCAGAATTTCAAGATTTGGAGAATGGGCGCCGCCCAAGTTCACAGCATTGGGTAAATCAAGACCGAAATCCTCCCACGCATCTTCTGCCGCGGCACAAAGAGTGCCCCCTGCCAATACCCAAGTATCTGCAAAGCTACCGAGCATAGCGGCAACCCTCTGAGGATTTTTATTAACGGTAACGGTTCTGTCAAGGGCATCCGTAAAAGTTACGTAATCTCCCGTATCCGTGCCCCCATCCTTTACGGCACATCCCGAAAATACGGCTACCAAAAGTACAAAAACCATTACCAAACAAAATATTTTATTAACCAATAAGTTTCTTTTCAACATAATCAAAGCCCAATCTGTTTACTGTGTCTGCAAAACGTTCTCCCTTAATCCCTTCGTCGCGGAAAAGAATTAGTGTCTTTTCAAGAACGTCCATGACTTCTTCTTCGGAAGTAAAAATCTTTGACAAGGGTTTACCCATGGCAGTTTTTTTGCCCCATCTGCCACCTATACATACCTTGTAACCCTCGGTCGCTTCTTCAAATGCACCAAAGGGGCACTTACTGTGACAGCGACCGCATTTGTTGCAGATTTCCGAGTCAATACTGATTTTGCCGTCAACAAGGGAAGGTGCTTTCATGGGGCAGTTCATTTTAACAACACATTTCTTACAGCCCCGCATTTTTCCGTATCTGGTGTGAAAATACGTTGTCCGATTACACCGAAGTCGTTAAGGTCGGGCTTTACGCAGTTATTCGGGCAACCGCCAACAGCTATTTTAAACTTGTGCGGAAGAGCAACATCACCATAGCCGACAAAAAATCTTTCATGTATTTTTCTGCTTAAAGAATAGGTATCTATAAGACCGAATTGACAAGTTGTTCCTTTGCATGAAACAACGGGACGAATTTTTGCTCCCGTGCCGCCGGTTTGAAGTCCCCTCTCTTTTAAATACATTACAAGAGCAGGAATCTTATCGTAGGAAACACCTTGAATTTCCAAGGTCATTCTGCTTGTAAGACTTATTTCCGAGGAGCCGAAAATCTCGGATGCCTCTGCAATTATTTTATGTTCAGCCGCAGTAATTTTACCGTTACCGGTAATAACACGCACATTAAAAACATCTTCAAAACGCTTGTCCCTCAGACAACCGAGACTTTTAACCTTTGCAATCTGCTCCGCAGTTAATTTGCCGTTTTTCGGTGTCATTCCAAGAGCCTCGAAATCTTTTAAATTATCCATTTTTTATATCTCCGTTCAACTATTTTAATTAATAAAATTAACTTAGATATGTTAGCATAATCGTTGTTTGGTGTCAACTTAGTATTAACCGTATTGTTGCATAATAAACTAATCATACTTTGTGTGTTTATTAGATGTATTTTCTTTCATTCTCCGTAAACTTTGTAAAATTTTCATTTTTTATTATTTTATAAAAAGGATACTATACAGAAAACGGGCAAGCAGTGCGTAAATCCGGTTCGGGCTTACGCACTGCTTTGCTTTTTGGCGTTATTATGAAATAACATCTATAAACTCCGGTTTCAAAATATCTCTGATTACATCTTTGTCTATAACAAATTCGGGAGTTCCCATTGAGCCGGGACCAACCTCGTATTTGTCAAATACAATTACTAATTTGCCGTTTTTATTCCAATAGAAATTATGGTCCGCACTGACAGAAGCAAATTCTTCCCCTATCCCGCTGTTATTTATCCAATACGAGATGTTTTCATTGTTTGCAATCTGCTCCGCCATTTGTTTTTTGATTTCTGCCACAAGAATATCGGAAAATTTATCGGTATCGAACAGATCGCCAAGTTCCACAATCTTTCCTTGCTTTTTATCAATATGATAAAATTTTAAATAGGTATTACTGCTTGCCGCCGTTTCGCTTACGGACAATTTGAGAGTAAACCACCGCTCTGTATTTGTTATCACTTCATAGTCAACGTGGATGGAGCCATAACCGTTATTTCCGTCTAGTTCAAGGTCTTTGTAAAACTGATTTACAAGAGCGGTTGTAAGCTCGCTGACGTCTTTGTTTATATAATCAACAGCTTCGCTCTCTTCATTTTCTATTTGCGGTACTTTAATATCCATTTCATGTTTATCATCCTCGTAAATATAATTACGGATTGTTACCACCCGAACAATATCGCCGAGCACGGGAATTTGTTCCAGAGCCCGTGCGTATGTCACGCTCACATTGGGCAATAGGAAAAGCATTATGAAAACAGAGAAAACCGCAGCCGCTGCAATACGGGGGAATATACGAATATGTTTTATAACGGGTTTCTTTTCAGGCAAAGTTGAAAGTGTTTGTTCCATACGTTCTTTTACAGAATCGGGAATGTCCGTCTTTTCTTCTATAACTTTGTTTCTTAAATATTTATCAAAATCATTCATCTGTTAAAATCCTCCTTCAAAATTTCTCGCAACATCTTTCGGGCACGTGAAAGTTGCTTTTTAACAGTTACCGTATTCGTGCTTGTAATTTGTGCGATTTTTGATACCGAAAGATTTTCATAATAAAACAGTACAACAACGGTACGGTACGGTTGTTTAAGGCTGTTAACAGCTTCCTGAACGGTAAGCCTTGCGGTTATTTCATTTTCGGGATTGTCATACGGAATGTCCGGTGTTTCCTCCATGGGTAGAATTTTTGAATTTTTACGAATCATTTCAACGGCTGTATTGTGAACAATACGCAATATCCACGGCTTAAAAGAATTTTCGTTTTTCAGTGTGTCTAAATTTTTATAGGCTCGGTATATGGATTCGCTGAGGATTTCGCCTGCATCTGAATCGTTCCTGACAATAGAAAAAGCCAAAGAATACATTGCTTTTTCACAAAGCCGTATATATTCGCAAAATGTTTCTTTGTCGGTCAAATTCATCACTCCCCGATTAGTGAAGCCGTCTGTCTTATAATCCATTCGCCCCACTCTTTATAATACTTAGCATAAAGATGTGTGCTGTCCTCCGATTTATCGGCAGATAATCCACCCGCTTCATCATCGAACAAAACATTTGCGTCAAGATAAAATATGCGCTTACCGTCAGCAAGCTTTGATATTTCTGTGTTTAATCCGTTAATAGCAATATTGTTTACCACCTTATCACTATCCGAGCGACTTTTTGAAACGTGCAGATTTGCCTGAATAAAAATAACAGCATTAGGTTGTTTGTCTTTTATAAATTCAATCAATTCACTGTATTTTTCGGCGGTGCTGCTAAATTTGTATCCCACTTCATTGATGCCGAGCATTATATATATTTTACCATACTTTTTGCTATTCAGCAACTCCGTCAAAGTCACCTTACCGACGTTGGGAACAGACACAGGCTTTTTATGAATGTTGTAAACACTCATTCCCACTGTACAAAAATAGTCTGCGCCGTCGATATTTGCATACTCCATAAGTCCTACCGTCCTTGAATCACCGATGAATAAAGCATCATCCATAGAAATATCGCAGTTCGCTTGTGTTGTTATATTTTCTGTTTCGGAACTACCCACCATTTCAGTAGAGATTGTATCTTCCGATGTTTCTTTGGGAGTCAATACAATATCGTTTTGTGTTACCGAACTGTTGTTGGTTTCTGTTCCGGAGTCTGCAGACGGAGTTTTCCAAAAGATCATAAACAGTATAATGCCAACAATTATAAAGCATAAGGACAGAATCGTAACTAAATTTGACTTTTTCATTTTTTTTACCTCTCAAAATCTAAAATATAAAAACGGATCATCAAAGCCACGGTACATACAATAGATGCTTGCACCGAATATTACTGCAAGAAGCAAGCCTATAATGACGCGGCTTTTGATTCGTTTCAAAATACGGAACGGTAATCTTGTTGAAAACAATATACCTGCGATAAAAAACGGATAATACAAGTTCAAGTATTTTAGGTAGTCATACCTAAATATCGACCAGACGCCTTGGCCGAAAAACGGAAACAACCGGGTAAAAAACACCCCAAGCTGCCCCATATCATCAATAGCGAATATTGCCCAAGTAATCGGAATCAATATGAGCATATAAAGGTGGGCAATGACAGGCATTTTATTAAGATATTTTCCTATAAAGAATTTCTCAAGCATTATGATTATAAACAGAACCAAACCCCATAAAACAAAATTATATCCCGCGCCGTGCCATAATCCTGTAAGCAACCATATGATAAGCAGATTTCTGACAGTGGTAATTTTGCCGTTGCGATTTCCTCCGAGAGGAATATATACATACTCTCTGAACCATGACCCAAGCGTTATATGCCACCGCCGCCAAAATTCTGTCATTGTAAGGCTGGTGTATGGATGGTCAAAGTTTTTCGGCAGCTTAAATCCGAGCATCTTTCCAAGTCCGATTGCCATTAAGGAATAGCCAAAGAAATCAAAGTATATTTGAAAAGAAAATGCAAATATCGCCATCCAGGCAAGGGGTGTAGATATACTTTCAAACCCGATTGCACAAGTCTGCGACCACAGTTTTCCGATAGGATTAGCAAGCAATACCTTTAATCCCAAACCGAAAATAAACACTCCCATACCTTTCAGCACAGATGATACTTTGATTTCCCGTTTATACAGTTCTTTTTCAACTTGACCGTAAGTGACAATCGGACCGGCAATAAGTTGCTCAAACATTGAAATATATACAGCATATCTAAGCAAACTTCTTTCTGCTTTTGCATTTCCTCTGTAAACATCAACAATGTACGAAATGCCTTGAAAGGTGTAAAAAGAAATGCCTATAGGCAATACAATATCTGCCGTAAAATTAAAGTTCGGATTTAATCTGCCCATTTCATCTATTACAAAACCGGAATACTTAAAAACGGCAAAATTGATTAAATGAAAAATTATGCCTGTGGCTAATAACACCTTCTTGCGTGCCGGAAATTTTTCAATCCATATACCAACGGCAAAATCCACAATAATACTGAGTACTAACAATAAAAAATGTTCGGGGTTATGGATCGTGCCTATAAAGTAAAAACATAAACTGCCGATAAACAATACAAAATTCTTAATTTTCTCAGGTACAATATAGTAGCATACAAAAAATATCGGCATAAAAATAAAGATAAATTGTAAACTGCTGAATACCATAATCGCACCACCGTTTCGCTGTTCTGAAATATAGATGCACGGGCAATATAAAAGGTGACACACAAATTTATTTTTTGCAAAAAAATCAGCGACAGAGGTTTACTCTCCGCCGCCTTGGTGCGCATACCGTGTTAATCAATTCTGCATTTCCGGAAAATCAAACTTGATACATCGATTTTGTATTACCGGTAACACTTCGCCAAACAACCTCAAAGTTCTGGAAAAGTGAGCTGAAGAACTTTAAAACGCCGGTAAAAAGAAAAAAAGAATGCGAAAATAGAAGAGAAGAAATTTCATTTCTCTTTATTTTTCAAGGCTCTGACACCTTTTTAATTCGTTCAAAACAAGTGACAAAAAGGCATTACCGACTTCAAAAGTCAGCAACACCTTTTTCGTAGAGAACAAATCAGTTGAAATCGTAGTGAAACTTTATTAAAACTTAATCAATATTATATCTTAATTGAACTTCTTTTTACCGGATGAATTACCGCTATATGACACTTTAGAAAGAGTCACCTTTCCCCCTGAACTTGTTTTGTATATACCGTATTTTTTGTTCTTTTTCAGTTTTGTAGATGTAACGGAACCATAGCCTTTGTTTGTAAAATAAATTCCGTTGCCGCTGTTTGATTGAACTGTGCAGTCTTTAATAGTACCTTTTGATGATTGGGTTACGTAGATACCGTTATTCTTGTTTGAATTAACCTTCGTATTGCTAATACTAACTTTTGACTTTTGTGTCAACATAATCCCGTATTTTTTACCGGACTTAACATTAGCATTTTTTATACTGCCTGTTGAGTTTTGGAAATCAATTCCGTATTGAGCAGAGCCTGAAACAGTATCGCCGTCAATAACACTGGACTTTCTGGAATCTACAAGAAAAATGCCATGCTTTCCGGAATTTGAAATTTTATTTTTACTTGTTGTAATTTTAGAATCCTTATATACTCTGATACCGCATTGACCGCAATTATTTATAGTATTTGTAGTTGCAGTTGCTGTCGAGCTATCATGAAGGTTGATTCCGTTTTCCTTTGCTTTATAAATCTTGTTGGATGTAAGCTTCATTGAAGTAGATTTATTTAACGCAATTCCGTTTTGAATCTTATTATTACCGTTGATTGTATTTTGGGAAATAGTGTCTTTATAGCAACCGTCGGCATAAATACCCTGGTTTTTTATTGAATCCTTACTTGAGTACCCGGCAGTCGAGTTAATTATGTTACCGGAAACAGTAGAATTAGTTACACCACGCAACCAAATGGGCATACCCTTTGTTTTCATGTTGATGGTGTTTTTCTTAATGCTTATCTTATTTGCTCTGTAATCCCCTGCTTTAATATTACCTGAATTTTTTGTCAATTTTTTACCGTAAACCTGAATACCATATCTCCATTGGATGAACGATGGATCGGTTTTATTTGTAATAGTAATTGTATTTTCGCAAATATACGAACCTGTATCAAGTTTCGGTTTTGGAGAACTTGAATCCGCATAGGTGTTTGAGCCGTTTGGCTGGTACGCACGGTATAGAATACCTGCACCGCAATTTTTTATCGTATTTTTATTTATTTTTGTGTTAATGAAATTTGATGCAATTACAGCATAACCGAGAACATTATTGAATGTATTGCTTAAAATATAAACATTTGTCATATACTTTCCCACATAAACACTGTGACAACCGACACCACGATACACATTGTCAAATTTGTTGTATCTGATGGTAATATCTTTGCATGTTAAGCCGTCGTAGCACTTGGGGTTAAGGTTCGGAAAGTGGTCTTTTTGAAGAATATCAAGTTGAATTGCCTCAAGATTATTATAGCTTTTACTATTCTCTGTAAATACTTTTACATGATTTTTAAAAGTGCAGTTTTGTATTAAAATATCACTGCAACCGGCAAAACCAACGTCATGATAATATGCACAGTTCATAAATGTTGTTCCGTCAATAGTGAGGTTGGAAGTATGGTGGAACTTAACAATCGAACCCTTAACTTCATTTGAATTAAGCGTACCGCCAATAATGTTGATGTTTCTGTAATAATCATATCCAACCGCAGGATCGCCATTAACACCCTGCTGACCAACGGAAATCATAGTCCTTCCTTCCATACTTTTGTCACGAACAAGTGTAACATCATCTAAAATCAAGTCCGTATTTGAGTAAATTTTAAGACCGGTGTTAATCGTGTATGTACCGGGAGTAATAGTAAGTTTCAAACCGGATGTACTTGACTTATCCGTGTTTAATTCCTTCATTTTATTTAATTGGACCTGTATATCACGATAAGCCTGATATGAATCCGTTGTGCTCGGTGTGATAGTAACAGATTCATACACAATATCTTCTTCCGCCGCAGTTACATTAACACACATAACCGTCACAATCATCACAAGCGACATCAATAATGATACTATTCTCTTCATAATACATCCCTTTCAATTTTATCAATACTCAAACATCTTTTAAGAGTATTATATCACTACCCGAGAAAAAGTCAAAGGTTAATACTATATTTGTAATTATTATCAACTTCTTAATTTATAGAACAATTATATATTACAAAACCGTAACAATCCTATTTTTAATATCCTTTTTTCTTAAAAAAATCAAATATTATTTGCCTGTTTTCAAAAATTTTCAGCCTAAAGCAACATCAAGAATCATCATAAGACTGAAACCTACTGCAAAAAATACTGTACCTATATTGGAGTGTTTTCCCGCGGACATTTCGGGGATAAGTTCCTCTACAACCACGTATATCATTGCACCCGCCGCAAAGCTTAACAAATACGGCAATGCCGGAACAATAAAACTTGATGCAGCGATGGTAAGCAATGCCCCGATTGGCTCCACAATACCGGAAGCGGCACCGTTTAAAAATGCCTTACTCTTTTTCATTCCCGCTGCCTTTAACGGCATGGATATGATTGCGCCCTCCGGAAAGTTCTGAATCGCTATACCGATGGACAACGCTAAAGCTCCCATAGCGGAAATTCCTGCATTTCCCGTAAGAAACCCGGCATACACAACACCCACTGCCATTCCTTCAGGAATATTATGCAGAGTTACTGCCAAAACCAACATTGTGGAACGGCGAAGATGACTTTTTGGTCCCTCTGCCTGTTCGCTGTTACGATGTAAATGCGGTATGACATGGTCAAGCAACAACAAAAACAAAATTCCGATCCAGAACCCCACAACTGCAGGTACGAAGGACCAGTTTCCCATAGCCTCTGACTCCTCAATCGCAGGAATCAAAAGGCTCCAAACAGAAGCCGCTACCATAACACCCGCCGCAAATCCGGAAAGGGCTCTTTGAAGGCGGTCACTCATTCCTTTTTTCATAAGGAACACGCAGGCAGAGCCGAGAACCGTACCGAAAAATGGTATTAACAAACCGAAAAATGCTTTCATTGTCACAATATCATCCTCTTTCAAAAACTTTCAGCATCGTTTATCATATCTCAATTAGTAACCTCGTACACTTTGAGATTTGATAATGCAATTATTTATACAACAGCAAATTTACTACATTTATTAATTATATACCTAAAATCATTGACTTTCAAGTGAGAACTTTTGCTTGATACCGACAGAAACTCTGCGTTGTAAATAGATGTGACCCATTTTGGGTAAAAAATAAAGTCAAGATATCGTCCTTATAATTGATAAGCTTGTTTTGCCAAGTGATTATTTGCTGTGCGGTTATGTTGCACATCTTCAGCTTACCGAAATAAGGAATTAGCTTTTTCTGGATGATATGCTCTTTTGTTGCCCAAGTGTTTTCCTTAATACGAGTCTGCATATCTTCTGTATAATGCTGCACAAAGCTCTTAAAGCTCATATCCAAATCACCGCCAAGCTTGTTAAGCTGTTCTCTCTCCCAAGCCTGCGCTTCACGCTTTGTTTTGAACCCTCGTTTCTGCGATTGCTTTCGTTCACCTTTCCAATCAGTGTAACGGTAAATTACACGCCAAGTGTTAGTTTTTTGTTCTTTATATACTGCCATTGTTTAATCCCTCTCTTTCTTAATTGCACCGTAGCAGGTGCGTTCCATAAAATACTGTTTGTTTACTCGCCCAGAAATTGTCATAAAGCCTTTTTCTTTTAACTCGGCATTTAGCTTTTGGACGATTTTATAAGCATAGGATTTGGAAACACCCAATTCCTGTGCTACTTCATCTACTTTCATAAAACTTGTACTTTCCATTTAATCACCCCCTTACCGAATTTTGATAATTCAATTATTTAGTGTCGGAGAACTTTCTTACCGCATTCCGATTTGCCCGAGCGGACACACAATTACTGTGATGTGCGACAGTTATTTAATTTTTAACTATAACTTATTTGTTTAAGTCCACATTTCATATTATACTAAGCATATTCCGTAAAGTCAAGTGGTTTATGAAAAAATATTTAACTTTTTTGCTATTGTTATCTTGACATCGCTTAAATATATATGCTATACTTATTGCACATTACATAAATAAGGAGCGTAATTGCTATGGCAATCGGTGAAAGAATTCGTTTCTTCCGCAATCTGCGGGGAATGACACAAAAGTATTTAGGAACGGTAGTCGGCTTTCCCGAAAAGACCGCTGACATCCGTATGGCGCAATATGAATCAGGTTCAAGAACACCGAAAGCTGATTTAACAAATAGTCTTGCAGAAGTGTTTGGTGTATCAGCAAGTGCTTTAACCGTGCCCGATATTGACAGCTACAACGGCTTGATGCACACTTTATTTGCCCTTGAAGATTTATACGGTCTTAAAATTACTGAATTAGACGGCGAGGTTTGTCTGCATTTGGATAAGGGTATGGGCGCAAATTACATTACTATGTTTGACATGTTTACCGCTTGGAACACGCAGGCTAAAGAATTAAAGAACGGAGAAATTACCAAAGAGGAATACGACCACTGGCGTTATAACTATCCTAAGTTCAATGTTCTTAATAGTGATAAGGAGACTACGAATGAATGATTTTCCATTTAAAACACTACTGAAAGCTAATGATTCAAAAGACAGATGGTATCCTACACCAATTGACACTTTGAAATATTCAGTTAAGATTGACACGAGCATTGAAAACGCCAGAGCGCTGCATAGTAACATAGCATATAACTTGCAATACATTGAATTTTTGGAAAAAGTCCTTGAGGAATTGAACTTATCAAGTGTTGTATACATAATGGTTGTTAAAAACTATGTAATTACAAGTATGTCAATTATTGAAGGGCTATTTACTAATATTGTAAAATCAAACGGTTAGTGGAAAACTTCAAATTTGGAAAGTTTAGGAACTACTCAAGCCAATGAAACAAAATTTGAAGATCAAAAGTATGTAATAAAAACCGAACTACTCAAAAAGGTTGAGCCATATAATGTTCAAATGAATTTGGACGAATTAATCAAAATTTTGAATCGACACCATTCCGCTTTAGGAGTTGATCATCTTATTTATCCAGCACTAAAACGATTGAAGGATTTGAGAAATAGAGTTCATCTACAGAAAACCGACGGAAATACAGATCACGATTACAATGCGTTTGATTATGCGGTAAAAAACGAAATGAGCGAAATTCTACACGATATACTTACTTCGCCCAAAATAACAGACCGCCCCGAAACATTTAATTTTATTAAAAGCGAATAAAAAGAAAAAAGAGCTAACTGACTTCTCAAAAAATCAGTTAGCTCTTTACTATTACAATAATTCAAATAATGTTGCCATTTTGTTGCCACAGAGGGCACAAACACGGCTAAAAGCCTTTATTTACGGGCTTCTTAACGGGCGTGAAATCATTCCCACTCGACGAGGACTAAACAATTCTGTTTATGCGATTTTGCTTTTCGTTAGTCTCTCTATTTTGATTTTACGATGTATCTGTATTATCCTGTGCTAAAATGCCCTTGTTATCATTTTGTTATCGTGGTTGATAACAAGAATAATTTCACCGTGGATAATATGGAAGTGGTATGTGTGTATTATAAACTATTTTGCTTGGAAATTCAAGAGAATTTTGGACTTTGAAAACTAAAGGCAGCGCACGGAGCGCTTCCTTTACAGTTATGAAAATAATTTGTGCCCTACGATTACTTTGTCCGGAGGATCAAAGCAGTCAGCAGTATTTACTCAGAGTCCATATCTTTCCAAAACAATTCTTGGATTCTTGCTCGATATGCATCATCTATCTTGTAATAATAGCTTGACAATGGATTATAGACGGGAGCGATAACAATGTCCTTTTTGTCAATGTCATAGGTGGTTAAAATAGCACGCATTTCTGCAATGGTTGCACCAACGTCGTAATCAAAGGTGGTATCTGATACCGCTTCCAAATTAGAGTTTGCAAGATAGCATTTATAACTATTCTCGGCCATTTGCCAAATATAGACTATCAAACCGCCATCTGTTGGAACATTAAAAAATTGAGGATATTTGGCTTTGAGTTGAGCTATATTAGCAGTAGTGATAACCTCAGATGAACCATCTGCACCGCCGACATTTGAAACGGAAGAAAAATACTCTTGAGCTTTCTTGTCGCAATTTGCTTGTTGTTCTTTTATATTATGTTCAGGATCAAGAGCTTTTCCGTGTAAATACCAAGGAAACTTTGCACGAATGTCCTCAGCATAGTATGAGCCATCTCTCGGTTCCCAATATTCAACAAGTTCATATTGTACGTTTGAGTCTGCTTTCTTAACAGTTATTACTGTTGGTATATGAGCTCCGCTGACATCTTCAATTTCGCCGTTTATATCATCATATTCCGAATAAAGAACCCACATATACACAGTTGTGCTTCCTTTATCTTTTCTTGTCCCTAACACTTTGAAGTCGGTACAATAGAACTCTCCGCTTTTATATTTTCCGTGATGATGCTCTATTATTTGTTCTTCAATAAACAATGACATTTTTTCATTTAGGTTTGTTGTTGTAGGACTTGTAAGAAAACAAACCGCAAAAACTGCACTCGCAATAACAGCAACTATAATAATCCAAAAAGCAGTTTTCTTGTAATTCAGTACCGATTTCACTCTATCTTTTACGCCTACCTCTCCAAAAGCAAGTGGACAAGCTGCAATCATACGGCGATTTACACTTAAGTTTAACAGCGCTTGAGAATAGTCGGCCTTTTCCTCGGTATTCAGTTCTTTGATAACTTTTTCATCACAAGCAAACTCGATATCTTTACAAAGCAATGCATAACCGAGCCACATTAAAGGATTGAACCAATGGAGTGCTAAAAGCAGAAATCCAAACGGCTTCCACCAATGGTCTTTACGGCGGATATGTGCCTGCTCGTGAGCGATAACATGTTCCATATCCTTATCATTCACCTTAAATGGCAGGTATATCTTTGGCTTTATAATGCCGAGTACGAACGGAGAAACAACGCTTTCGCTTTGGAAAATATTATCATGAAGCAGGACAGCTGTACCGATTTTTCTATTTACGCGGAAGTAACTGATAGTAGTATATAAAAGCATTCCGGCAATGCCCACAATCCACACAAACGATAAAATGGGGATCCATATTTGCAAGGAATTTGCACTTGTATCAGGATCAGGAGCAAATGATTCACCGATAACGGGGTTTACAATATTATTGATAATAGGAATACCGGAATTGATTTTTGGGGTTCTATCCATCATTATTTCCGGACTAATTGTTTCTGTGCTCGGTATAAGACTCATTACACTCTCAATAGAGAATGGGCAAATCATTCTGATAGCCACAATTCCCCACAGAAGAACGGTAATCCATTTTGGAGCTTTTTTGAGTAATAACCTTAAAAGCAATACTGCAAGTACAACCCAGCTTGCTGATATGCTCATATTCACTATGTTTAAGAAGAACTCTGTCATTTTGATTCTCCTTTCCTATAGCGGTCTATCATCTGCTGAACCGCATCAATCTCAGCATCGGAGATTTTCTGATGCTTGGTGAACGCAGCGATAAACGCCGGCAAAGAACCCTCAAAGGTCTTTTCCACCATTTCATTCAGTTCGGCTGCCTGCACCTGATCTTTGCTGACAAGCGAAGTCACCACAGTATTCTCGTTCTTTAATACGCCTCGTTCTGACAGACGCTTAATAACAGTGTAAGTAGTAGTGGGTTTCCAACCAAGCTGCTCTTTGCAGAGATCCACAAGTTTGCTGCTTTTAACCGGCTCGTTCTCCCACAAAATCAAGCAAAAGCGATATTCACTTTCAAATACCTTTGGTGTATCCATAATTGACGCTCCTTTCTCTAACCCATTAGAGTTCATATATACTCTAACATATTAGAGTTGAAATGTCAAGATGTTCGTAAAAAAATTAACAGAAAAGCAAAAAGAAATAGCGGCAGAGAGGTGTAAAACTCCCTGCCGCCATACTTCGATTAGTAGTAAATAGTATCGTGGTTTACGATTTCTGTGGCTCTATTACGGATATTATTCATTTTCTGCACCCAAACCATTTGATTATCCGCTTTAAGTTGCTCGGTAACGCCCTCACGTTCTGCCATCTGTTTTACCAGCCGGAGAAACAATGCGGTTGCCTGTTGCTCGATATCATCAAGATATGCAACAAGCTTTCCTTAAGTCATAAGGTTAGTATATAAAAAACGATGATTTTATCTTAAAAATCGTTTGTGCCTCATCCCCCATGTAACGATATTTGTATACTCTTTTTCCGAACAAAAAGCCTGAAAGTTCTGTGAACAAAACTTTCAGGCAACTTCATAACCGGTTGTTATTATTCCCACTCGATTGTGCCGATGGGCTTGGGGGTGAGGTCGTAGAGGACGCGATTTATACCATCAACCTCGTGGGTGATTCTGTCTGTTATGTGGTGAAGAAGTGCGTAGGGAATTTCTTCGATTGTTGCACTCATTGCATCGGTTGTATTGATTGCACGAATGATTGCGGGCCAACCCTCGTAACGTTTTGAATCCTTAACACCAACGCTCTTGATATCGGGAATGGCGATAAAATACTGCCAAACTTTTCCTGCAAGACCGTTTTTGTCAAATTCTTCTCTGAGAATTGCATCGGCTTCTCTGAGGGCATGGAGTCTGTCCCTTGTGATTGCGCCAAGGCAACGTACACCAAGTCCGGGACCGGGGAAGGGCTGACGGTAAACCATCTGATCGGGCAAACCGAGTGCTGAACCTACAACACGAACCTCATCCTTGAAAAGAAGGGCTACGGGCTCGCAAAGTTCAAGTTTCATTTCCGGAGGAAGACCGCCAACATTGTGGTGCGCCTTAACTCCGTCACTTTCAAGAATATCGGGGTAAATTGTACCCTGTGCAAGGAAAGATATACCGTCCAGTTTAAGAGCTTCTTCATTGAAAACTTCAATAAACTCTTTACCGATAATTTTACGTTTTGTTTCGGGATCGGAAACACCTGCAAGTTTATCAAGGAAACGGTCCGTTGCGTCAATGTAAATGAGGTTGGCATCAAGTTGTTTTCCGAAAACCTCAATAACCTGTTCGCTCTCCCCTTTTCTCATAAGTCCGTGGTTTACATGAACGCAAACAAGCTGTTTGCCTATTGCTTTAATAAGAAGTGCCGCAACAACTGATGAATCAACGCCACCGGAAAGAGCAAGAAGAACTTTCTTGTCCCCCACCTGCTTGCGAATCCTGTCAACCTGTTCAGCTATAAAAGCCTCCGCAAGTTCAACCGTGGTAATTCTTTTCATATCATCGGGTCTTTTAATGATTTCCATAACAGTTCAAACCTCCGAAAAATAATCAATCTGTATAGTTGTCAAAATAACCTTGAACAAGAATAATGGGTGTACCCTTATCGCCGGAACCGCTTGTAAGGTCGCAAAGGGAACCTATAAGGTCGGTAAGTTGTCTGGGTGTTGTACCCTGAGAAGCCATATTACCTACAAGACTGCCGGATTTTGCTTTAATGCTATTTGAAATAGCAGCTTTAAGTTCTGCGCCTGAAAGGTTCTTGAAATCGTTATCCGCAAGATATTTGAGTTTCAGTTCGTTGGGCGTACCGATAAGACCGTCCGTATGTGCAGGAGATACTACCGGGTCGGCAAGTTCCCAAATTTTACCCTGGGGATCTTTAAATGCGCCGTCACCGTAAACCATAACTTCAATATGTTTTCCCGTTCTCTTAAGAAGTTCGGCCTGGATATCTTTGACAAGGCCGTTACATTCTCTGGGGAACAGTTTAATTTTATCTTCCGTGGATTTGTTGGAACCCAAAAGGCCGTAAGCTTCATTACAACCGCTGCCGTTAACAGAACTGTTAAGAATATCATCAAGTCCACAAACAACCTTTGCTCCCGCTGATTTGAGAATTCTCTTTGTTCTTGCGCGGGTATGTATATCGCAAGTAAGCACGCAATCCGTATAATCGAGAATTGTTTTTGCCTGATTTGCAAAAACGATTTCCACCTCAGCGCCCGCTTCTTTTATTATCTGCGAATAGTAGGCAACATAGTCAACACCTGTGAATTCGTGCTTATTCTCACCGAAAAGTTCTCTGTACCTTTCAAGAGAAAGCACGTCCGAATAAGGATTGATACCTGCATCGTCAAGCTGGTCGTAGGTCAAAAGTGAATTACCGACCTCATCGCTGGGATAGCTGAGCATAAGAACAACCTTTTTTGCTCCCATAGCTATACCTTTAAGACAAATTGCAAAACGGTTTCTTGAAAGAATGGGAAAAATTACACCGATAGTTTCACCGCCCAACTTCGCCTTTACATCATCTGCGATATCCTGAACAGAAGCGTAGTTACCCTGCGCCCTCGCAACAATTGATTCTGTAAGAGCAACAACATCTCTGTCGCGAAGTTCAAATCCCTCGCTCTCGGCTGCTTCAATGACACTGTTTACTGCAATATCAACAAGGTTATCCCCCTCTCTTATGATGGGGCAACGAATACCTCTTGATACAGTACCGACTTTTCTTTCCATAATGATTTCTCCAATTTATTTAATAAAAAATATTTGCTTCTAACAGAAAAAGACGGCTATCCAAAGAGAGCCGCCTTAATTGAAATCTTATTTCATCATGCTGGCAACTTCGTCAGCAAAATTATCTTCTCTTTTTTCAAGACCTTCGCCCTTCTCAAGACGAATGAATTTTGTAACCTTAACATCGGCGCCGTTTGTCTTTGCAACCTGTGCAACATAACCTGCAACATTGCCGTCAAAGAGATCTGTACGAACGAAAGGCTGCTCAAGAAGGCAGATTTCTTTAATCTGCTTCTGGATACGGCCCTGAACCGCACCTGCAAAGATTTTGTTTTCAACGATTTCTGCTTTCATACCGAGAGCAATTTCAACAAGTGTTGCAACTGCTTCTTTTGAAAGGAAATTGAAGAGGTACTGATTCTTCATATTCTCTTCGTATGCCGCAATATCTTCATCGCTGAAGAGTTTTTCTCCGCATGCTTTGTCGAAAAGCATTTTCTGGATGGGCTTGGGAAGTGAGTCGGGCTTGTTGAGAGAACTGTCGATTGTGATGGATTTCATTTTTTCAAGTTCATCAGCGGAAATGCAATCCTTGCTGAGATATTCGGGTGACATTGCGGCAATCTGCATAGCAATGTTTTTACCCATTGCAACAAACTCGGCTTTATCGCTGAGATTTGTTTCAAACTGAACTGCAACACCTACCGAACCGCCGCCGTGGATGTATGTTACAACGTCGCCTTCCATGATTTCGAAACGGCGAATTTTAAGATTTTCACCAATAACGAGAATAAGGTCGTGAAGTGTTTCTTCAACTGTTCTGTCGGAACCGCTGAGTGTAAGAGTCAAAAGTGCCTCAACTGTTGCGGGCTTTGATTCGGCAATTGTTTTTGCAACATCATGACCGAAAGCCTGGAATTTTTCATTCTTACCAACGAAGTCGGTTTCGGAGTTGATTTCAAGAAGAACTGTTGTTTTGGTAGCTTCATCGGTATAAGCGATGATTGCGCCCTCTGCGGCAATTCTGCTTGCTTTCTTTACGGATGCGGCAAGTCCTCTTTCACGAAGGATTTCAAAAGCCTTATCCATATCACCGTCGGCCTCTGTAAGTGCCTTTTTGCACTCCATCATACCAACGCCTGTTTTTTCTCTTAAGTTTTTAACATCCTGAGCTGTAAATGCCATGGGTGTTTCCTCCTTTATAAAGTTATCAAGGCGGAAAAATTTTTCCGCCTTATTCTTGTTTTAATTATTATTCAGCAACTTCAACTGTTTCTTCAACTGTTTCTTCAGCTGCTTCTTCTGATGTTTCTACTGCAACTGTCTGCTCACCCTGACGGCCTGCGATGATTGCATCTGCCATTGCGCCTGCAATAAGCTTAACTGCACGGATTGCATCGTCATTACCGGGGATTACATAGTCGATTTCGTCGGGGTCACAGTTTGTATCAACGATAGCAACAATCGGAATACCGAGTTTCTTTGCTTCGAGAACTGCAATTCTTTCTTTTCTGGGGTCAACAATGAACATTGCTGCGGGCATTTTCTTCATTTCTGTAATGCCGCCCATGAATTTTTCAAGTTTTTCTCTTTCGAGGTTGAGCTTAATAACTTCTTTCTTGGGGAGAAGTTCAAAAGTGCCGTCAGCTTCCATAGCATTGAGCTGAGCAAGTCTCTTGATTCTCTTCTGGATTGTGTTGAAGTTTGTAAGCATACCGCCGAGCCAACGAGCATTTACGTAAGACATACCGCAACGCTCTGCTTCTTCCTTAATGGAATCCTGAGCCTGTTTTTTGGTACCTACAAAAAGAACTTCGCCGCCCTCCTGAGCGATCTGGTTGATGAAGGCGTAAGCCTCTTCAAGCTTCTTAACAGTCTTCTGAAGGTCGATGATATAGATACCATTTCTTTCAGTAAAAATGTAAGGAGCCATTTTGGGGTTCCATCTTCTTGTTTGGTGTCCGAAATGAACACCTGCTTCGAGTAATTGTTTCATTGAAACGACTGACATAATTTTGTCCTCCTTTTTGTTAAACCGCCGCAAAGTTTCGACTCATACACACCACACCATTCGGTGCACACGGCACGTACAATCTACCCTGCGTGAGTTTTGCTTGAAAAGTATATCACCATTTTACAAAAAAAGCAATACTTTTTTATAAATATTTCCTATAAAATATGCATGATTCAAGAATTCGTATTAAAAGAATATCTTTTATATCTCATATACTCGGTTATTCTTTTCATTCTTAATTCTCTTGCATATTCATTTAAGACGAAACTGCCGTTATCTCTTACAGAGATTACTTTCAGAGGCGCAGTACCCTTGGGAAGTTCTTTTATGGGTAAACGAATTAAATTCCCCGCCCTATCGGGCAAACGGCAAACGGCATAATCCCCGTCAAAATACTCAACAAAAATGTCCATATTTATTCCTCGACATCATAATTAGCATTATTTACCGCAGAACCGAAATAGTTGGGTTCTTCGGCAGGACTTATTTCCACTTCATCGGGTGCGTTATTATTCAAAGGTATATCGTCAACAGAAAGTTGTTTAGGCACCGACATTGAAGAATTCGCCTGCATTTGATACCACTGTTCCTTGGTAATAAGCACCTTTCTGGGTTTACTGCCCTCAAAGGGCCCTATTATTCCTTTTTCGGAAAGTTCGTCAACGATTCTTGCGGCTCGTGCGTAGCCGAGTTTCAGTTTACGCTGTAAAAGTGTTGTGGAAGCCATTCCCGCTTCAACCACAACTTCAACTGCTTTCGGGAACATTTCATCCTCATAATCTCCCGTGCCCACATCATCGGTTTCAACGGCAGAGGTTTTCTTTTTACCCTCCTGTGCTGCTTTCTGCTCGATTTCTTTCATTACCGCGTCATCATATTTAACTTCACCCTGTGATGTGACAAAATCAATGACACGTTCAATTTCTTCATCGGAAACATAGGATCCCTGAACACGAACGGGCTTTGAGAGTCCGACGGGACAGTAGAGCATATCACCGTTGCCCAAAAGTTTTTCCGCACCTTGCGTGTCTATGATGGTACGGGAGTCAATTTGGGATTTAACGGCAAAAGCGATACGGCTTGGAATATTTGCTTTAATAAGACCCGTAACAACATCAACGGAGGGTCTTTGGGTTGCAACAATAAGATGCATACCTGCCGCACGTGCTTTTTGAGCCAAACGGCAAATAGAGTCTTCAACCTCATTTGAAGCCGCCATCATCAAGTCGGACAACTCGTCAATGATAATAACAATTTGAGGCATTTTAGGAAGTCCCTCTGCCACGGCATAGTTATTATATCCCTGCAAATTCCTTACTCCGTTATCTGCAAAAAGAGCATATCTCTTGTCCATTTCCGCAACTGCCCAGGAAAGCGCACCTGCGGCTTTTCTCGGGTCTGCAACAACGGGAACAAGGAGATGGGGGATTGAACGGTAAACAGTAAATTCAACTTTTTTAGGATCAATCATTATAAGTTTAACTTCATCGGGTTTTGCGTTATAAAGCAAACTCACAATCATTGTGTTAAGGCAGACTGATTTACCTGAACCGGTTGTACCCGCAACAAGCAAGTGGGGCATTTTTGCAAGATCGGCACAGGTTGGTTCACCCTGTATATCCCGTCCCAAAGCAACATTAAGTTTTGATTTTGAATTCATAAAAGCGGGACTTTCGAGAATTTCTCTGAGTGTTACCATTGCTTTTTCGGAATTTGGAACTTCAATACCCACGGCATTTTTATTGGGAATGGGAGCCTCAATTCTCACACCGTAAGCAGCAAGATTCATTGCAATATCGTCCGAAAGCGCGGTTATCTTGCTTATTTTTACACCCGGGTCGGGCTGAAGTTCAAATCGTGTGACGGAGGGACTCTGGCAAATGTCAACAATACGTGTTCCAACACCGAAACTCTTGAGAGTTTTAACGATGGTCTCCCCTCTTTTGCGTAATTCATCTCCGTTACCGATATTACCGTTTCCCTTGGGCTTATCCAAGCAATCAAAGGGCGGCAATTCATAGACAATTTCGGGAGCAGCTTCTTCCGTAACTTTCTCTTCTTCAAAACTGTCATTAAAAGAATCAGCATCTGCCGTGCCATCCTCGGCTTCTTTTTCGACTGCGTCAAGCACTTCCTCAAAATGCGTTTCAGCAACAGTTTGGTTGTTGAATATTTCATCCAACGACGGAACATCCATAGGAGGTTCTTCCTCGAACTCGCCCAATAACTCTATTTCTTCAACAGGTTCATTTATCGGTGTACCCAGAATAGGTTCAACAGCTTTATCCGTAACTTTCTTTTTGTCGTCAACGGGTACATCAAGTTCAATTTGGTGTTTGCTTTCTTTTCTGCGTTTTTCCGCATTGCGTGCACGTCTCTCGTGGATATCTTCACTTACCGTTTCATAGGTTTCTTTGAAATCTTCAATTTTCTCCTCTGCATAATCCACCGCAACCTCGGCAGGTTTTTTCAAAGAGGAAATAAGTTTCAATATGGTAGTGCCCGTGAAAAGCATCAGAAGTGCCAACAAAAAGAGTATTACAACAATTCCTGCCGCAAGTTTGTTTCCCGCTGTCATTAAGAGGGGTAATCCGCCAACCAAAGCACCGAAAACACCGTAGCCGTAATGCATACCCGTACCATTATATTCTTTGAACGTGCTGTACGCTTTTGCAATTTGTTCCCCGTATGTAAGTTCGGGTTCAACATTTACAATATGTAAAAATGCAACAAGCAAAACAAAAATCACAAAACTTTCCGTAACCTTTTGTTTGTACTTTTTTGAATCCTTGCCCAAGGCCGCAACAACACAGACAAATAAAATGAAAAACGGCAGTACAAAAGCAGTTAAGCCGAATAAACCGAAAAAGAGATTACGAAACATTCCCCATAGGCTTCCGGCATCAATAAATACAACCGCACCCATAAACAGAGCGAAAAAGCATCCGACAAATGACGCAATTTGCTTGTGTTGGCTGTTAAACAACGAGTTTTTTGCGGCAGTTTTTGAGTTGTTTTTTTTCTTGTTTGATGTGTTTTTCTTTTTAGTTTGTGCCACAGTAATCCATCCTTACATTTTTTCGATTGCACTTATTATGGTTACTATAAATCCAAGTGCAAGGCAATAATACCCGAAATATTTAAACAAATCCTTTTTAATCATAATCTGTAAAAGTTTTATTGCAAAAACGCCCACAATCGCTGAAGCAACTACACCTACAACGAGGGGGAAAACAGGTATAATGACATCCGATTCCATAGCGTCCTTGAACTCAACAAGTCCGCTTGCAAGAACCGCGGGTATTGACAAAATAAATGAGTAACGAACTGCATTTTTCTTTGAAACACCACAAGCGAGTGCGGTGGAAATTGTAGAACCGGAACGTGAAATCCCGGGAAAGCACGCGGCAAAAAACTGGGCTACACCGATTGCCAAAGCGGAAAGGGGTGAAACGTTTTTCTTATTCTTAAAATTGTTATTTAATGTTGTTCCGAGAATAAGCAGGAAACCCGTCACCATAAAACAGATACCCTCTGCCAAAAGACTGTCATCCGATGAAAAAACATCGACGGAATCCATTAAGTTGCTGTCTTTTCCCGTGGGAATGAGCAATAAAAGCAACGGAACGCAGGAAATAACAAACATAAACAACATTCTTCTTGTGGCGGACATTTTCTTCAGGTTAAAGGTGAATTCACCCTTGAAAACATCTTTAATACACAGAAAGAACTCTTCAAAAAGTTCATAAACAGGTTTGTAAAACATTAAGAGAATGGCAACCAAAGTGCCTATATGTAACATTGCAGAAAATAATCCTGCAGTATCGGTTTCAATATTCAAAAAATGTCTGAACAGGGACAAGTGCCCGCTGCTGGAAATGGGCAAAAACTCGCTAACACCCTGTATTATGCCAAGGAGCAAGGCTTTTAAAACTTCCATAGTACCTCCGTTAATTACATAACTTATCAATATATCCGAGGGCATCGGAAAGCCCCCCTATTTCGTCAATCAACCCTTCCGCAACAGCCTCTTCACCGTCTAAAACAGTTCCGAAATCGGTTACAAGCTGTTCGTTGTTAAGCATCAATTCTTTGAATCTTTCCTCGCTGATTTTTGAATTTCTTGTAACAAACTTCAAAACACGGTCTTCCATTTTTTTTAAATACAAAAGGGACTGAGGAACGCCGATAATAAGCCCGTTCATTCTCACGGGATGGACAGTCATTGAAGCGGTGGGTACAATAAAGGAATGATTTGTACTGACCGCCAAAGGAATACCGATTGAATGACTCCCCCCGAGAACCAATGACACGGTGGGCTTGCTCATACCGGCAACAAGTTCCGCAATGGCAAGACCCGCCTCAATATCTCCGCCGACTGTATTAAGTATCAGTAAAAGACCCGAAATGTCATCATTTTCCTCAACAGCAACAAGACGAGGAATAACGTGTTCATATTTTGTGACCTTTGTATTTTGAGGAAGATTATAATGACCCTCAATTTGACCGATTACTGTTAGGCAATGAATATATTTATCGTTGTGACAAATTGTTACACTGCCGTCATGTTCTTGATCGGTACTATCTGAAACAGCACCGGTTTCTTCGGAATCAGCGTTTTCAACTTCATTTGGGTTGGGTGCCGTAAAAGCAAGATATTTATACTGTTCGTTATACATTAATCAATCACCGATTGTTAGTATAACCCAAAATAACCGAATTAAGAGTATCGCGCCATTACAATTTATATATAATAGCACAATAAACAAAAAAGTGCAAGATTTGTCGAGATATATTTATGTTTATTATTTATACTTATTCATTGACAAAATACTAAAAAAATAATACAATAAGTTTGTTAAAAACTTAAACAAGTTTTGGAGGTTTAGATTATGGGTCTCACTTTATGTGAAAAAATCATCAAAAACCATCTTGTTGACGGTGAGCTTGCTCCCGGTAACGAAGTGGGTATCAGAATTGACCAAACTCTTACTCAGGATGCAACCGGTACCATGGCATATCTTGAGCTTGAGGCTATGGACATTGACAGAGTAAAAACAGAGCTTTCTGTTGCGTACATTGACCATAACACATTGCAGACCGGTTTTGAAAATGCGGACGACCACAAGTTCATTCAAAGCGTTTGTAAAAAACGCGGTGTGCGTTTTTCCCGTCCCGGTAACGGCATCTGCCACCAGGTACACCTTGAAAGATTCGGTATTCCCGGTAAAACACTTATCGGTTCCGACAGCCACACCCCCACGGGCGGCGGTCTCGGTATGCTTGCAATGGGTGCCGGCGGTCTTGATGTTGCGGTTGCAATGGGCGGCGGTGCATATTATATAACCGTTCCCGAAGTAATCAAAGTTAACCTTACAGGCAAACTCTCCCCCTATGTTGCCGCAAAAGACATCATTCTCGAAGTATTGAGAATCCTCAGCGTTAAAGGCGGTGTGGGCAAGGTTATTGAGTACGGCGGCGAAGGTACAAAAACTCTCTCCGTCCCCGAAAGAGCAACAATTACTAATATGGGTGCCGAACTGGGAGCCACAACTTCCATATTCCCTTCGGACGAAATAACCTATGAGTTTATGAAGGCTCAGGGCAGGGAGGAAAATTGGATTGAACTTCTTCCCGACAGCGATGCACAGTATTCAAGAGTTATCGACATTGACCTTTGCTCTTTGAAGCCCCTTGCGGCAATGCCCCACATGCCCGATAACGTTAAATCCGTTGAAGAAATCGGCAACATTAAGGTTGACCAGGTACTTATCGGTTCCTGCACAAACTCTTCACTTCTCGATATGATGAAAGTTGCAAAAATCCTTAAGGGCAAAAAAGTGCATCCCTCTGTTTCTCTGGGTATTGCTCCAGGTTCAAAACAGGTTCTTAATATGCTCGCCCTTAACGGCGCGCTTGCCGATATGATAGATGCGGGCGCACGAATTCTCGAAAGTGCTTGCGGTCCCTGTATCGGTATGGGTCAATCACCCTGTACCTCCGGTGTTTCCTTGCGTACTTTTAACAGAAACTTTGAGGGCAGAAGCGGTACAGCCGACGGCAAGGTTTATCTTGTAAGCCCCGAAACAGCCGCCGCGTCTGCAATTACAGGTGTTTTCACAGACCCTACAACCTTGAAAGACGATATTTCCGTCACTCTACCCAAGACATTTATTGTTAACGACAATATGATAGAAATGCCCGCTGAAACCAAGGAAGAAGCGGCTGCCGTTGAGGTTTACTATGGTCCTAACATTAAACCCTTCCCCAAGACTTCCCCCCTTGCAGATTCAATTTCCGCAAAGGCGGTTCTCAAGGTCGAGGACAATATTACAACGGACCACATTATGCCCGCCGGTGCAAAGATTCTCCCCTACCGTTCAAACATTCCCTACCTTTCACAGTTCTGTTTCCGTCAATGTGACGAGAACTTTGCAGAACATTGCAAGGAAGCGGGTTCGGGAATCATTATCGGCGGTAACAACTACGGACAGGGTTCTTCAAGAGAACATGCCGCACTTGTTCCCCTGTATCTGGGAGTAAAAGCAGTTATTACCAAGTCTTTTGCGAGAATCCACAAGGCTAACCTTGTTAATGCAAGTATTCTCCCCCTTAACTTTGTTAACGAAGGAGATTATGACAAGATTTCCGTAGGTGATGAACTTGTTCTTCCCGAAATCAAATCCGAACTTAAAGCGGGTAAAGAAATTACCCTTAAAAACATTACCAAGAACGAAGAATACAAGCTTATTTGCGATGTTTCCGAAAGACAAATAGAAATTCTTACAGCCGGCGGATTGCTTGACTACACCAAGGAGGAAAATAAATAATGAACGAAATGCAAATTGAAAATGCTCTCAATAAATTCAAACAACTTCTTGTTGAGCAGGACGAAAGAAATCAGAAAATCAAAGCCACAAAGGATTTCAAGGATTTTAAATCCCTTGATAAAATAGTTATCGGTGTGTGCGGCGGCGACGGTATCGGCCCCATTATCACAAAAGAGTCCGCAGAGGTTCTTAAATTCATTCTTAAAGATGATGTTGAAAGCGGCAAAATCGTTTTCAAATACATTGACGGTCTTACCATTGAAAACAGAGCAAAGGTTATGAAAGCTATTCCCGACGATGTTATGGAAGAACTTAAAGCTTGCGATGTTATTCTCAAAGGCCCCACAACAACTCCCCAACAGGGCGACGGTTACCCCAATATTGAAAGCGCAAACGTAGCAATGAGAAAAGCTCTTGATTTGTTCGCAAATGTCCGTCCCGTTAAAATACCCGAGGAAGGTATCGACTGGACATTTTTCCGTGAAAATACCGAGGGTGCTTATGCTGTTGGCTCAAAGGGTGTTGATGTTGACGGCGAATTGGCATTCGACTTTGTTGTTACAACAACGGAAGGTACTGAGCGTATTGCAAAACTTGCTTATGAGTATGCAAGAAACAACAAAAAAGAAAGAGTTTCCATCATCACAAAGGCAAATATCATTAAAACAACCGACGGTAAATTTCTCAATCTTTGCAAAGAAATTGCAAAGGATTATCCCGATATCATTACGGATGAATGGTATGTTGATATTACAACTGCCAAACTTGTTGATAAAAAGCGCAGAACGGATTTCAAGGTATTTGTTTTACCCAACCTTTACGGCGACATTATCACCGATGAAGCCGCTGAATTTCAAGGCGGCGTAGGTACTGCGGGTAGTGCAAACATCGGTAAAAATTATGCCATGTTCGAGGCTATTCACGGTTCCGCTCCCCGTATGGTAAAAGAGGGTCGCGGCAAGTATGCAGATCCCTGTTCCATGCTCAGAGCTTCCGTACTTCTTCTTTCACATATCGGCAAACAGGAAGAAGCCGACAAACTTGAAAAGGCACTTGACATTTGTATGATAACCGAAAAGAAAATGACCATTACGGGACGCGATACAGGTTGTACCTGCGAAGAATTCGGCAATTATGTAATGGAAACCCTAAAAACTCTTTAAAGGAATGATTATTACTATGAAAGATAATAACCATAACCAAGTTTCGATTCCTGTTATAAAGCGTCTTCCCCGCTACCACAGATATCTTGAAGAACTGAAAAATATGGGAGTTGTCAGGATTTCTTCAAAAGAATTGTCGGTTCGAATGGGTCTTACCGCTTCTCAAATAAGGCAGGACTTGAACTGTTTCGGTGGCTTCGGTCAACAGGGCTACGGCTATAACATTGAACAACTCTATAACGAAATCGGTAATATTCTCGGTTTAAATAACAAATCAAAAACAATTATGATTGGTGCCGGTAACTTAGGACATGCCATTGCCACACATATAAATTTTGAAAATCGCGGGTTCGATTTGATTGGCATTTTTGATAACAATCCCGCTGTTGTCGGGAAAAAAATCGGCGGTAAGGTTGTTATGGCTTCGGATGAACTTGAGTCATTTTGCAAAAAGGAAAAGCCCGTTGTTGCCATACTTTGCATACCTGCGGAATTTGCCGCAGAAAATGCTGACAAACTTGTATCTTTGGGAATAAAAGGTTTTTGGAATTTTACCCAATACGATCTTGTACACAGATACAAAGATATTGCAGTTGAAAATGTACATTTGGGCGACTCTCTCATGACTCTTTGTTATCAAATAAAAGAGATAACTGATTCTTGCGAGGAAAAACAATGAAAAAAATAATGGACATTGATATTGCCGATATCGTCCCCTTTTCCAAGGGCATTATTGTAGCAAGAAAAGACACTTTAAAAAGCGGAAAAACAAAGATTTCTTTTTTTACTTATGACGTCAAACTGGAAAGACCTACCGCAAGCACACGCGGAGCATATCTTCTTAACAAATTCGGTGAAAAATATGAAAAGATCGCTGACCAGTTAAGCGACTTCATCTATTGTGATGCGGCGGTGTTGCCCAACAAACACGTTGCAATAGCATACACAAGCGGAGAAATCGGACTTTTCAACGATAAAGGCGAGCTTTATTGGACCGGTGATTTACAGTATAAAGGATGTCCCGTAAGCGGTGTTGTTGCCGAAGGAAAATACATATGGTGTGTGGTTCCCGAAAACAACTGCATTATCAGATATTCTCCCACAACGGAAAAAATTGTACTGAGAATCGGCGGTGACTCATCCACGGCATTTTTAAACCCGGTTTCTTTGAGTAGCTACGAGAATAAACTTTACATTTGCAACTATCAGTCGTGTAAAATTCGCACAGTCAATTTAAAAGACTTTTCCGTTTCAGATTATAAAACCTTTGACGAACCCGTTTACAGATATATAAAAACCAATGACAGAGAGATAGTTGAACTTGAGTCCGGCGTATATATGCTGTAATTTTCGGTTTTTTTCGACTTTTTTTGATTTACTACTTTACAAATCAAACAAATAGTATTAAAATTGTGTAAAATAAACTTTTAAATTGATCCCGAGAGGTCTATAAGGTTTTCAGAACACACCACACCTTGTCGCCCCCTTGCGTCAAGGTGTTTTTTTGAGGTAATTATGGAATTAAAAGCCGAAATCATGGATGAAGCCGCACTCAAGCGTTCATTGGTGCGTATTGCCCACGAAATCATCGAAAAGAATAAGGGAACGGAAAATTTAGCCCTTGTCGGTATTAAAAGACGCGGTGTGCCTTTAGCCAAAATGATTGCCGCTAACATTGAAAACATTGAAAACAAAAGTATATTCGTAGGCGAGTTAGACATCAAGCATTACCGCGATGATTTAACTGAGGTTCACGAATTACCCGAGGTTTCCCCTCTTGATACGGTTTTTGATGTTACAGGCAAAGACATCGTTCTTGTGGATGATGTGCTCTTTACCGGTCGAACCGTAAGAGCGGCTATTGAAGCCATATTCAGTATGGGAAGACCCTCAAGTATTCAACTTGCAATTCTTGTTGACAGAGGTCACAGGGAATTACCTTTCAGGGCGGATTTCGTAGGTAAAAATGTTCCTACATCCACTTCCGAGTTAATTTCCGTTCAACTTCCGGAATATGACGGTTGTTCCTGTGTAAAACTCTATCAATTATAATGGTTATTAGCCGAAAGGCTGTAATAAATTTATTTTAAAGTGGGGGTAAATATGAAACTTATTTACAACGTTGATGACAAACCCAAATTCGGACAACTCTTGGTATTTGCAATACAGCAGTTGCTTGCTATTATGGCGGCAACATTGGTTGTACCTGTAATTACCGGTCACGGTATGAGTTCTGCTGCTGCACTTTTCGGTGCGGGCGTCGGTACACTCGTATATGTTTTATTCACTAAAAAGAAAAGCCCTGTTTTCCTCGGTTCTTCTTTTGCTTTCTTAGGTTCCATGGCTGCTGCTTTTGCAGGTGCTTCATCAATGGCTCTGGGCTATGTAGGTCTTATTCTCGGTGCTGTTTTTGCAGGTCTTGTTTATGTAGTTATCGCTCTTCTTGTTAAGTTTGCAGGTGTTAAATGGATCAACAAGCTTATGCCGGCAGTGGTTATCGGACCCACTGTTTCAATTATCGGTCTTTCCCTTGCAGGTAACGCAATCGGAGATCTTACAAAAGGCAGCGTAGTTATTGACGAAGTTGCTGTTGCATCGCCCCTTGTTACCGTTCTCTGCGGTATCATTACACTTCTTGTAGTTTGCCTTTCCTCCGTTTACGGCAAAAAAGCCGGTAAACTCATTCCCTTTATTTTCGGTATCCTTGCAGGTTATGCAGCAGCGGCTATATTCACAATTATCGGTAATGCGGCTGATATTCCTGCTCTTATGGTTACAAACTTCTCACCTCTTACAAGTTTATTTGCAGACGGTGTAAAACTCAGTTCATTTATTTCCGTACCTGATTTCACATTTGTTACGGCTCTTAAAGGTGTTGGCGAAATTAACGCTACATACGTTGCTTCAATCTTTGCCGCTTATGTACCCGTTGCTTTCGTTGTATTTGCCGAACACATTGCCGACCACAAAAACATTTCTTCCATTATCGAAAAAGACTTACTTGAAGAACCCGGTCTTACAAGAACACTTCTCGGTGACGGTGTTGGTTCAATCGTAGGTTCAATCTTCGGTGGTTGTCCCAACACAACATACGGCGAATCCGTAGGTTGCGTTGCTATTACAAAGAACGCTTCAATTTACACAATCATCACAGCCGCAATTTTGGCTATGTTGATTTCATTCATCTCACCTTTTGTTGCGTTTGTTAATTCAATCCCCTCCTGTGTTATGGGCGGCGTTTGTATGGCTCTTTACGGTTTCATCGCTGTATCAGGTCTTAAAATGGTACAAAAGGTTGACCTTGAGGACAACAAAAATCTTTTCGTTGTATCAGCAATCCTTATTGCAGGTATCGGCGGTCTCTCATTAACATTCGGTAAAGTTACAATTACCTCTGTTGCTTGTGCTCTTATCCTCGGCATCATTCTTAATATCGTACTCGGTAAGAAGAAAACAGAAGATGTTACAGCAGAATAATTGACACAATCATATATTTAATTTATAATTAAATAAAACTAAACAAGGCATTGCACTTTAATGTGTAATGCCTTTATTATGAGGGTGAACAAATGAAAATTTTTAATGCAGAAAATGACAACTTTACACTAAAGGTAAAGGAAATGGGCGCGGAACTTAACTCCCTTAAATCAAAGAAAACGGGAATTGAGTACATCTGGTGCGGAGACGATTCTATTTGGTATGGTCAATCCCCCATTCTCTTTCCCATAATCGGAAGACTCCTTGATGATAAATACACATTAAACGGAAAAGAATATACAATGGCTAAGCACGGAATTGTGAGAAAAAAGCCCTTTACTTTTAAAGAAAGTACAGAGGATTCATTAACATTCGTGCAAACCGAGGATGAGGAATCTTTAAAAAATTACCCTTATGAATTTGACTTAAAAGTGACTTTCAAATTAACCGAAAAAGGCTTAAAAGTTTCCCACACCGTAACAAACAACAGTAATGAATTGATGTATTATTCCTTTGGTGCCCACCCCGCTTTCAACTGTGAAATCGGTGATTATTTGGAATTCTCCGAGGATTCAACTCTTGTTACCGAAAGAATCGACCACGAATCCATTTTAATTGATGAAAAATTTCCTGTTGAAATGGAGAACGGAAAAATCCAACTCACCGAAACACTCTTCGACAACGATGCTCTCATTTTAAGTGATTTTAATTCCAAAAATGTTAAAATCAAAAGTAATAAGCACAACAGGGTTATCAGTTTTGACTTTGATTCTCCTTTTTTGGGTATCTGGGCAAAGCCCAATGCCCCCTATGTATGCATTGAGCCATGGTGGGGTGTAAATGATGACTATCATAAAAAAAGTGATTTTTCACAAAAACGCGGAATTATGTCCCTTGAACCAAACAAAAGCAAAACATTTTCTTGGGAAGTGACAATTTGTGAATAATTTACAGTTGACTTATCTTTGAAATAATATTAAAATTAAATACATAAAGGTTAAGGTGATTATATGACAGAAAATTTTGATGAAAACTACGGTCCCGATATTGTATCGGTTGTTGACGAAGAAGGCGTGGAACACACCTTTGAAGAACTTGACAGAATCGAGACGGATGAAGGAAGATTTATTGCTCTCCTCCCCATTTACACCGAAGCTGAAGAAATTCTCGACGGCGACGGCGAGTTGATTATTCTTTCCGTTGTTGAGGATGAAGACGGCGAAACCTATCTCGAACCCATTGAGGATGAAGAACTGTTCGATTCAATCGGAAAAATCTTTGAAGAAAGACTTGAAGATTATTTTGAGTTTGATGAAGAATAATCTTATACTAAAATAATATAATAAGTATGCCTGCGGTGTACGAGAAATGCGACTAATACTAACCCTATGTCAAATAAAAGGGAGTCCGGGCTTCCGCGTGGGATTGCAGACCTCCCGACTTATTGTCGGACGAAGGGAGCGTGAAAACGCAGAGAGGACACCCACCTGCTAAGAGCAGGTTACTATTATCGCATCCGGCATTGTGGGTTTATAAAAAAGTTTTCAAAAAAGATAAAAAACAAAGCTGTAAAAACCAAAAGTTTTTTCAGCTTTGTTTTTAGTTTTAATTTTAGTATTTAATTCAGAATACCATTTATGCCTGTTCTGCAATATCAAAAATAAGTCTTTCGGTTTTTTCCCAGCCGAGACAGGGGTCGGTAATTGATTTACCGTAAACTCCGTCACCGATTTTCTGGGCGCCGTCTTCAATATAACTTTCAATCATAATACCCTTAACAAGCTTTTTAATATCATTGTTATGGGCTCTGCTGTAAAGAATATCTTTAGTAATACGAACCTGCTCAAGATACTTCTTACCTGAGTTCGCATGGTTAGCATCAACGATACAGGATGGATTTTTAAGACCCGATGCTGCATAGGCATCGCTCAAATTAATCAAATCCTCGTAGTGATAGTTCGATATGCTGTGTCCGTCCCTGTCAACAAATCCTCGCATAATTGCGTGGGCATAGGGGTTGCCGTCACTTTCAACTTCCCATCCTCTGTAAAGGAAAGTGTGACTGCTCTGTGCGGCGGTAACAGCATTCATCATAACGGAAATATCTCCGCCTGTGGGATTCTTCATACCAACGGGAATTTCAATACCGCTTGAAACAAGTCTGTGTTCCTGATTTTCTACGGAACGTGCACCGATTGCAACATAAGAAAGCAAATCCGAAAGGTAACGATAATTTGCAGGGTAAAGCATTTCATCCGCACAGGAGAATCCGTAATCACGCAGGGCGCACATATGCAATTCACGAATTGAAATGATGCCGTGGAGCATATCCGGTTTTTCGTTGGGATCCGGCTGATGGAGCATACCCTTGTAGCCCGCGCCGGTAGTTCTTGGCTTATTTGTATAAATACGGGGAATAATAACAACTCTGTCTTTTACCTTTTCACGAACCTCTGCAAGTCTTGAAATATAATCAAGAACGGGTTCTTTTGAATCTGCGGAGCAGGGACCGATAACAAGGATAATCTTATCGGATTCCCCTGTGAAAACATTTTTGATTTCAATATCGTTCTTCTCCTTTTGTTCCGCCATTTTGGCGGTAAGAGGAAACTGTTCTTTTATCTCCATCGGAATCGGAAGTTTTCTTTTGAAATTCATACTCATTTTAATATATCTCCTATCAAATTATTTCAAATTCTATTCCCAGTGATTTTATATCATCAAAATATCGGGGATAACTTTTATTAACACATTGTGCACCTGCAAGAGTTCCCCCTACTCTACTGCAAAGAAGGGACATTGCCATCGCAATTCTGTGGTCGTTGTGACAGTCCACACATTCAACAGGTGCTTTAATTTCGGGTTTGGGAATAATGATTTCATCATCATACACAAAAACATCAACACCGAATTTATTAAGTTCCGCTTTCATTGTTTCACCGCGGTCACTCTCTTTAATTTTAAGCCGTTTTGTTCCCACCAATTTGACCCCGTTACAAAGAGCACCGCATGCCATAAGCACGGGACCCAAATCGGGACAGTCGGAAATATCAAGGGTGGGACTTCCCTCTTTGAGTAATCGGTAAAAGTCCCGATATATTCTGTCACCTTGAAAACTATTGGGGTTCAAGTTTTCCGCTTTAACATCGCCGTCAATTAAATTGAATGCCTCAAGAAAGGCGCCGTTGGACCAATCCCCCTCAACTGACAGACTCCTCGGTTGATAATGTTGACCGCCTTTCACAAAGAAACCGTCAACACTTTTTTCAACAACAACCCCAAACTGATTTAAAACATCAATAGTTATATCAACATAGGGCGAACTCTCAAGTGCCGTTATTAAAATGATTTTGCTGTCACCCTCAAGTAAAGGCAGCGTAAAAAGCAGACCTGTTAAAAACTGACTGCTCACATCTCCGCGTACTTTATATGTACCGGCTGTAAGATGTCCCCCCGCAATTAAAGAGTCGCCGTTCCTTTTTAAAAAACAACCCTTTTCTTTGAAAAGTTCTTCATAAACACTTTGGGGACGTTCCATAAGGCGACCGCTTCCCCTAAAAGAAACTTCTTTTGCAAAAACAAGACTTAAAGGAATTAAAAACCTTAATGTGCTTCCGCTTTCGTTGCAAAAAAGGTCAATTTTTTCTTGTGGATTTTCAGTATCAATTCCGTCAACTACGGCTTTGTTGCCATCAAGTTCAATCCTTGCACCAATTTGTTTCAAGCAATTTATTGTAGCAGTAATATCGTCATTAACACCGATATTTTCAATTACGCTTCTCCCCTTTGCCAAAGCCGCACATATCAATAGGCGATGAGCACAACTTTTGGAGGGCGGTGCATTTATACTTCCTTGGGCAACCGACGGTTTTATAAGTACATTCATTCCGTTACCTTCCTTATAAGTTCGTCAATAGCAAGAAGATAACCGTCAGTACCTTTACCGCTAATAGTTTTAAAGCAAGCATTTCTAACGTAGCTTATCTTTCTGAATTCCTCGCGGGAATCCACATCAGAAATATGCACCTCAACCGCAGGAATGCTGACAGCCTTTAGTGCGTCGAGAATGGCAACGCTTGTATGTGTATAAGCACCCGGATTTATAACTATACCGTCATACAGTCCGTATGCACTTTGAATAACATCCACCAAATCGCCCTCGTGATTTGACTGATAGCAACGTATTCCCACATTTTTACTTTTTCCGTAATTTTCTATTTTTTCCACAAGGGAATTGTATGTCTCTTTTCCGTATATATCCGGTTCTCTTATGCCGAGCATATTGAGATTTGGTCCGTTAATTACAAGAATATTCATAATAATCATCCTCAATAAGTTTTGCAACTTCATCCACCGTGCCGGAACCGTCTATGACAACATCCGCCGCGCGTTTATATAATTCGTACCTTTCCCTGTACCTTTTTTCCAAATCACTTCTGTTACTTGAAAGGGGTCTGTCTGAAGTTGTAACGAGTTTTTCCAAAGGTCTGTCTAGAAAATACACCCGTCCGTTACCTTTTAAAACTTCAATATTTTCATCATTTAAAATCACTCCGCCCCCTGTGGAAATAATTTGGGAGTTTTTCATTGAAAGGGTTTTAATTACGTCTTTCTCAATACTCCTGAAAACCGATTCTCCGTCATCGGCGAAAATATCGGGAATGGATTTCCCAGCGCTTCTGACAATTTCTTCGTCACTATCGGTAAAATCCTTGCAAAGTTTTTCGGAAATTGCCTTTCCCACGGTGGTTTTTCCGCTTGACGGCATACCGATTAAAACAATATTCATCTTATCTTTATAAAGACTTTGGAATATTTTCTCAACTTTTTCGGAATCAACGGGTGCATCTATAAACTTTTCAACTGCGAAAGCGGCTTGGGAAACCAACATATACAATCCGCCCACAGCAGTAATGTTTTTCTTTTTAGCATCTAAAATAATTTTTGACTTCAAGGGGTTGTAAACCGCATCAAAAACCGCTGTTACATCCGGTAATTTATTCAAATCAACAGCCGAAACATTGATTTTAGGAAACATACCGCAAGGAGTTGTATTTATAACGACTTCACAATCATTATGCTTTTCATAAAGTTCTTCATAGGTTATATAACCTTCTCGGGAAGTTCTTGAAACTTTCAAAACCTCTTTGGAATTCATGTCTTTTGCCACCGCAAAGGCTGTATTTGAGGTTCCGCCGCTACCGAGAACAACGACTTTTTTATTTTCTAAACTTACTTCTTCACGTTCAATCAATGCTTTAAGACCGTAGTAATCCGTATTAAACCCATAAAGTTTTCCGTCTTTATTCACAATGGTATTAACGGCATTTATTGCCCGTGCTTCATCCGAAATCCAATCCAGATGTTCTATAACATCCTGTTTGTAGGGAATAGTGACATTAATTGCTTTAAAATCCCTGCGGGAGAAAAAGTCGGGAAGTTCTTGGGGTTTTAATTCCTTTAAACTGTAGTCATAATCGGCAAGTGCATTGTGTATTTCTTTTGAAAAACTGTGACCTAATTTTTCACCTATACATCCGTATTCCATTAAATATCACCAAGCCAATCGGTACCGAATTTTTGTGAAAGTAAATCACAAACCACAAGTGCTGTTATACTGTCAACAACAACTCTCGCTCTGTGAACGATGCAGGGATCGTGCCTCCCCTTAACACCTAAAATCGTATTTTCACCCTTTATAAAATCAACAGTTTCCTGTTCTTTTGAAATTGATGGAGTAGGTTTCACGGCACATCTGAAAACAACGGGCATTCCGTTTGATATACCGCCGTTGATACCGCCGTTGTTGTTAGTTTTTGTAACTACCCCATCCTTTTCAAAAACAAAACTGTCATTCATTTCGCTTCCGTACATATCCGCACAGGAAAAACCCGCTCCGAATTCAACACCCTTAACAGCGGGGATTGCAAAAAGCCCGTGGGAAAGCACACTTTCAAAAGTATCAAACCAAGGCTCTCCCACACCGGCGGGTAAACCGATAACGGCGGTTTCCAGAATTCCACCCACGCTATCGCCCATTTCGGCGGCAGTCTCAATATTTTTAACCATCTGTTGGCCTTTTGAATCATCAAGAACTGCAAACATTTTATTTGAAAGTAAATCAATTTCCGCTTCATAATCGGAAAAATCAGAATCCTCTATTCCGGCACATTTCGAAATATGAGTTCCGACCTTTATACCCTTTTTGGAAAGCATATCAATGGCGATTGCCCCTGCGGCAACGAGTCCCGCAGTTATTCTTCCGCTGAAATGTCCGCCTCCACGGTAATCCTCACAGCCTTTGTACTTGCAAAAAGCCGTGAAATCCGCATGTCCGGGACGTGCTTTTCCGTAACTTTTAGAATAATCCGACGAGTGAGTATTTTCGTTTTTTATCATTATACAAACAGGTGTTCCCGTTGTTTTATCGTTAAAAATACCGCTGAGTATTTCAAACTCATCCGCTTCTTTGCGTGGGGTTGAAATTTTCCCCACGGGTCTTCTCAAATCAAGTTGATGAGAAATAAATTCTTTGTTAACTTTAACACCCGCAGGTAAACCGTCAATTACCGCACCGATTGCGGCTCCGTGACTTTCACCGAAAAGAGTTATACTTACATTATTACCGAATGTGTTCTTCAATTTAAGTATGCCTCCCTTACCAATACGTCCAATTCCTCAAATGTTAGAAATTTGAATTCAAAACTGCCTATTTCATTTACAAAAACAACATTAACTCCGTCCGCTTTCGCTTTTTTATCGTGACGCAGTGCAAAAAGAATTTCGTCCGCAGAAAAATCAAATTTAACGGGCAAATCATACTTTTTAAGAACTTTAATAAGTCTCTCCCTTACTGAATCCGAAGAAAAAGCCAACATACCCATTGATACACATTCTCCGTGGAGATATTCCGAAAGCCCTGCGGCAGTTTCAATGGCATGCCCCGCCGTATGACCGAAATTCAAAACTTTTCTGAGACCGAGTTCCTTTTCATCTTCTTCAACAACTGCTTTTTTGATTCTTAAAGACCGTTCTATAACAGTATCTATAACATCTTCCGCATTTTCATTTTCAATCAATTCAAAAAGTTCCTTATCGGAAGTTGCCGCCATTTTAATGCTCTCTGCCAATCCGTTGTTGAATTGTCTTTTTGACAGGGTTTTTAAAACATCCGGGTCAATGACAACTGCTTTGGGTTGGTAAAAAGCACCCACGGTATTTTTATAACCGCCGAAATCTATTGCTGTTTTGCCACCGATCGATGAGTCAACCTGGGACAAAAGAGTTGTGGGAATATTGTAAAAATCAATGCCTCTCATATAAGTTGCCGCGGTAAATCCCGAAAGATCGCCCACGACACCGCCACCAACTGCAACAACACAATCGGCTCTTGAAAATTCATTTTCACTCAACACCTGAAGCAACTCTTTATATGTATCGAAAGATTTGCTTTTCTCACCCTGTGGTATGGCTTTTACAACGGCGATTTTAAACTGCTCGGCTACCTTTTCGGCATATTGAAAAGGTACTCCGTCATCAGTAATAATAAGTGCCTTTTTATCAGTATCACAATATTGTGAAAGATGGTTTATGGAACCTCTTTCGATAATGATATTGTAATCACCCATTGATGTTTTGACTGTTAATTTCATAAATAAAACCCTTATATATTTTGTTCTTTTGAGTATCTGCCGACCAATCGCACATTTGTGCAAACCTCCGACAATTTCTCAAGCATATTTTTTTCATCGTCCTTTGTCAATTTTCCCTCGCCCTCAAGGAAAAAATAGTAATTCCAGATTACGTCCTTTGACGGTCTGCTTTTAAGGGCTTTCAAGTTGTAACCGCAGTCTCCGAATACGGAAATAGCCTTACTCAAAGATCCTGCCTCGTCACGAACGGTAAAAAGAACTATGAAGTTCTCGTCGCCCATGGATTCTCCACGGGGAATTCTTGAAAACACGGCAAAACGGGTAGTATTTGTACTATCCTTATTTATTTTTCTGTCAATCAGTTTAAGCCCATATTCATGACCCGCCTCAATACTGCAGATAACACCTACGGATCTGTCATTGTTCCGGGCAACCTTTGCGGCGGCAAGGGCGGTATTGACCGATTCCTCCGTTTCAAGCCCGCGTTCTGAAATATATTCAGCGCATTGTCCCAATGCTTGGGGATGACTGACAACTTTTTTTATTGTATTCCTATGGGAATCCGGTGTTCCGAAAAGGTGTTGTTCAACTGCCATGTCATAAACACCATTTATGAAAAGTGAACCGAAATATGTCAAGTCCATCACCCTGGCAACATCACCCTCATAGCTGTTTTCAAGAGGGAGCACAGCACATTCACACTCGCCCTTTTCAACGGCTTTATAAGCGGATTTAAAATCCGGGTAAGGCACAGGGTTACCATCGGGGAAAATGCGTTTAACGGCAATCTCCGCAAAAGCACCTTTAACTCCGGAAAAGGCTATTCTTGTTCCGTCAAGAATCTTATGTTGAAAGTCCTTTGACAGATTCATAGTTGTTTTTTGAAAATTAACGTAATATGAACGTATTTCCTCATCTGTAACAAGTGCGCTGTTTTTTTCAATAAGAGAGGCTTCTCTTACGGCATCTTCAACAGGAATTCCGTTAACCTTTTTATACTCCGCAACATCCTTAACCGCTTCCATTCTTTTTTGAAAAAGTTCGGCAATTTTCTCGTCAATTTCTCCTATGGTTTTTCGGGCATTTTGGAAATTTTTCTCATAATCAATCATTTTTATAGTCCTCATAAAGTGCTTTGAAAGCGGGAAGTGATTTTTCAATAAGTTCGGTATCAACACAGTAAGATATTCTCACAAAACCTTCGCACCCGAAGGAATCGCTTGGCACAAGAAGAAGTTCAAACTTCTTTGCTCTTTCATAAAATTTGTTCGCATCACCTTCAAGAGATTTTACAAACATATAGAATGCACCGTCGGGTTTAATAACCGTGTAGCCCATATCTGTCAAAGCATCATAAAGAAGGCTTCTGTTTTTCTCATATACGGAAATATCGGCGGTATCGTTAAGGCACTCTGCAATTGTATATTGCATAAGAGCGGGCGCGCATACATAACCCAACGCTCTACCCGAACCGCAAATTGCGGCAAACGCATCACCTGCATCCTTCATTTTAGGTGAAACAAAAATATAGCCGATTCTCTCACCGGGTAAGGAAAGAGCTTTACTGTACGAGTAACAAACAAACGTATTATCGTAATAGCAAGGTATGTACGGAACGGATTCGCCGGTATATACAAGTTCTCTGTATGGCTCATCGGAAATTATGAAAATCTCCTTACCGTACTCAAGTTGTTTGCGTTTTAATAAATCACAAAGTTTTATAATATCACACTCAGGAATGATTACACCGGAAGGATTGTTGGGAGAGTTAACAATAATCGCTTTTGTATTTGGTGTAATTGCATTTTCAAGAGCAGTAAAATCAATTTGTAAATTTTCTTTTTTACAAGAAACCGTTACTAATTTTGCACCTGCCTGTTCAACAAAAACTCTGTATTCAGGGAAGAAAGGCGCCAAAACAATGACTTCATCATCCGCTTCTGTAACGGCATTGAGAGTTATTGTCAGAGATGCCGCAGCACCACAGGTCATATAAACGAGCCCTGCATTGGCATCAACACCGAACTTTTCCTTTATGTTTTCGGCTATTGCCGTTCTCACATTCATATCACCGGGAGCGGAGGTGTAACCGTGAAGAACCTCGGCAGGCGTTTCTGCAATTAACTTATTCATAACATCCGTAACCTTTTGGGGAGCCGGGACACTGGGGTTACCAAGACTGAAATCAAAAACATTGTCCGCACCGATTTCTGCTTTTCTCTTTTTACCGTATTCAAAAATCTCACGAATTACCGAGCTTTTTTTGCCCAATTGAAGCATTTTTTCCGAAATCATAATTTTTCTCCTTTAAACTCATGTTAAATACATAAAAAATCCGCAATCCGTTATGTTTAAATACATAGCAGAATGCGGACTGTCTTTACACCTTAATTGCAATTACTTGCAATTTTGAGCGGCACACAGACAATCCATAGTGTTGTAATAAAATCGATAGTATCCAAAACCACGGAACATCTGTAACACCTCTCAGTAAAAAATTATGTTAGTATTTTACTCTTACACATCTTGTTTGTCAAGAGAAAACACAATATTTTTAAAAATATTTACTTGTTTTCATATTTTTCAACGATTTCCGCAAAGCCGTAAATCAAAGCAGAAATCAGTCTGGCAATTAAAACTAATATAACCACAACGCAAAGAATCGGTACAAGCAGCAACGACATCATTTGTGTTCCGATATACACGCCAATCAATACAATACCCACTATGGATACAACAAACGTAATAAACAAATTCATTATAAAAGTTATTAACGAAAAACGCTTTAACGTTGCGGAACAATTTTTAAAAAGTTTGAAATCGGAAACGAGTTTTGTGTTAATTTCAACATCATCGTTTAAAGTGCTTCTTTTTTTTCTCATGACATCAACACTCCTATCAATACCAACCGTCTGCGTTTATATCGCCGCCGTTACCGAGAACAATACCACTATCTTTGTTAGGTGCTGTTGTAGTTGTATTTGCAGGTCTGTTAACCTTTGTAGTTTCTTTGTTGCCGGAAGTCTGCTTTTTAGTTGTTTCCTTGTTATCAGAAGTTTCTTTTTTGGTTGTTTCCTTGTCTGCCTTTGATGCAGTTGTTTTTTCCGTACCAATGCTGTTTTCAGCAATAACCTTAGTCACTTCTTCGGGAATACCGCCGTTATTTTCGTTATAATCGCTATCCAAAGCCAATGAGCCATCCACCCATTTATATGAAAAAACGTGCTCAACACCGTCATTATTAACTTTTGAAAGAATTCTTTGATTAACACTATCAACGGAAATATTGTTCAATGAGGAAAGCATAACCGAATAGTCGAACTGCTTGGATGTTGCATTATAAAGCCAACAGTAATAACTGATAACACCGTCGGTTGAACTTACGGCAATGTAATAATCAACTTCTCCGTCAAAATTCATATCAATGAACTCGTTATTTTCCATAGCATAGTTCTTATCAAATGTAATAGCGGGATTTATCGGGTATTTAAGGGTTTGAAATTCTTTCCCGTCCTTTTTAATTGTAACTTCCTTATCTCCGATTTCAGCAGCGAAACCGGAAACAGATTCAACTGAAGCTGCTGTTGTTTCGGTTGTATTATCATCACTTTTACCACCATTGCATGAGGCGAGACAGGTCAAAAGAACCGAAACTGCTAAAACAACTGAACACAAACTAAATATCTTTTTCATAAATAATTCTCCTATTTTATAATATCACGCCTGCGGCATTAAGAGCATTTTCAAGTGCGGGTATATCGGTTGATTTAAACACATGTCCCTTCATACCGAATTTTTCGGCACCCTCAATGTTTTGCGGCATATCGTCAATAAAGAAACATTCTTCCGGTTTTAGTGAGAATTTATCACAAAAAGCCTGAAATATTTCTTGTTGCGGCTTCAAGAGTTTGTACAATGCGGAAATGAAAAGGCCATCCATCAATGAAAGTGCGGGGATGTCAAAATATTTGTCAAAAAAATGAGCACCGGCATTTGAAAGTAAATACACATTGTAGCCGGCAGTTTTAATTTTCTTGACAAAATCATACATTTCCGGGAATGGCGGCATATATGGGTAAAAGTCAGTAAGCATTTCTTTTACAAGGGGTCTTGTAGCCTCGGGAATCCTGGGCAAGACAATGGAAATAGCTTCTTCCGGTCTTAGCACCCCTCTGTCAATTTTTTGCCAAAGTTCACTATTGAAAACCTCATTCATAAGAATATCGTAATATTCATCAGGGAAATATGTACGTATGGTCTTACCGGGATTGAAATCAATCAGTACGCCACCCATATCAAACACGACATTCTTTATCAAAATACCGCTTCCTTTCTCTCAACTTCTATATTATAACATTAAAATAAAAAATTTCAATATTTATTAAAAAAATGAAGAATACTCTTTAATTTTTTTACAAATATGTTATAATATTGTCAAAAATCGGAAAAAAGGTGAAATTATGGAGATTAGTATTTTCAAAAGCGCCGAAGAAATCGGTGCCGCAGTAGCAAGAATTTTTGTTGATGAGGTAAAAAACAATCCCTCATGTGTTTTGGGCCTTGCAACAGGTGCAACCCCAATCCCCACATACGAAAGCATTAAAAAATTACATAAGGAAGAAAATGTATCTTTCAAAGATGTAAAAACATACAACCTTGACGAATACTGCGATTTGCCTAAATCCGATAAAAACAGTTATTATACTTTTATGCATGAACAACTTTTTAACGGGCTTGATATATTGGAAGAAAATGTGCATTTTCTTGACGGCAATGCTGCTGACTGTGAAACAGAATGTAAGAAATATGATGCTCAAATCAATGAAGCCGGCGGAATTGATATTCAACTTTTAGGTATCGGCAACAACGCACATATCGGCTTTAACGAACCCGCCGACACATTCACGGACGGCTCTTTCAAGGTAAAGCTTACAGAAAGCACCATCAATGCGAATAAAATCTATTTCGATGAAAACGCAATGCCCCGCTTTGCACTTACAATGGGCGTTAAACAGATTATGAATGCAAAGAAAATCATTTTGATTGCAACGGGTGAAAAGAAGGCTGAGGCTATTAAAAACATGGTAAAAGGCCCCGTTACTCCCCAAGTTCCCGCCTCCGTTCTCCAAGAGCATAATGATGTTTTAATTTTCCTTGATGAAGCGGCGGCCGCCCTTATTTAAGTAAATACAATATTTAACACCTCACTTGATATGTTATATATCTCGTGAGGTGTTATTTTATTTCCATTGAATAGTTAATTTTGCCGTCATTTTCGTATGATTCTAAGATAATAAAGGAATCTTCGGTGTTTACGGAAGTATAAAAACACTCCAATTCTCTGTTATACGAATCCAAAGTAACTTTACCGTTAAATGAATTTAAAAAAGAATATATTACAGAGGGTAAAAAGGAGTGAGATAGGGTTGATTTTTCGCCATCAAAAACCATATCGTTGTAGGTTATTTTATAATTCGTTGAATCAATAGAAACATAGGCACCGCCGATTAAATCTTTTTCATCGGAGAAATTCAATTCAAGTTTGCCGTTATTAAAAACAACTGTTGTATTATAAATATGTTCGTTAAAAGTAATCTGCACCACTTTGGGCTCAGAAAAATCAACTTCCGAAGAAACTTGCGGAAATTTTTTTGTTGCATTGCAGGAAGAAAGCGTTAAACTGAACAAAATAACAAAAAAACAAGCAAGCCGTTGAAGTCCGATTTTATTCATTTTCCAAAAGCCGATAAACCTTTCCCAAGGCTTTCACGCAGTCCGTCGGAAGAATTGAATATTCGGACATTTTCTCCCTGAGTAAGTCCGCTGTCATACCGTGGACAAAAGCACCGAGAACAGCGGCATTAAACAGGTTGCCTTTCATAACAGCCGTAAGACCCGCTATAATACCCGAGAGCAAATCCCCTGCTCCACCCTTTGAAAGACCGGTATTTCCGGTTTTATTTATGTATAGTTTATTTGCATCCGAATTGCATATCAACGTTTCGTGACCTTTAAGCAAAAGATTTACTTTATAAGCCGAACAAAAATCAAGGACCGCTTTTTCTCGGTTAGTTTCAATGTCACAAACATCCAAGCCGCAAATACGCGAGAATTCCTTGGGGTGCGGAGTCAAAAGTATTTCCGATTTTCGTTCAAGTAAAACTTCTTTAAATTCCGACAGTACGTTGATGGCATCCGCATCAATTATCAAAGGCTTTTCGCAACGGGTTATGAGAGTTTTTACAAGTGATTTTACGCTCTCACCGGTGCCTAATCCACAGCCTACCATTACAATGTCGCATTTTTCCATGGCATCCAAAAGCATCTGTTCACAATCAAAATCCAAACAACCGTCAACACCCGTGGGTAAGGGTAAAAACAAATTTTCCGTTAACCTTGAGGTGAGAGAGTTATAAAGACAATCGGGAAAAGCCAGAGTCACAAGACCTGCACCGCTTCTTAAAGCGCCCTCTGTTGCAAGCACACAACAACCGACCATATTCATACTTCCGCAAATAAGCAAAACATTACCGAAAGAGCCCTTGTGGGAAAAGGCATCTCTTTTCGGTAATAATTTTGAAGCGGATTTAATATCAAGGGAATTTTTATCAATCAACTGAGTCACCTCTGCAAATTAACTTACACTTTAAAATTCCCTCATATTATACAATTATTTTTTTAGACAGTCAACAAATCAAGACGCAATTTGAAAATCAATAACCTTGGAATTTTTATTCAAGGATTCAAGCATTTCTTCAAATTCGGCATTTACAAGTGGTTTTGCTTCTACTGTTTTATTTTTATGAGCGAGTTTATCATAAACAGTAAAGTAAGCCGCCTTAAAGAAAGCCTTGGTATATTTCCAAACTTTTCTTTCAAATTTTATTAAATCCTTTTCACGATAAATTGCGTAGCAAACAAGAGCACCTGCGGCACACTCAAGGAAAAATCTAATAAACACTAAAATCGACATATATATACCTCCAAACATTTTCGAACATTTGTTTTATGTGCTCATTATACCACCATTTTCCATTTTGTCAACACAAATGTTCTATTTTTTCTCTTTTTAAAGTACCTTTTCAGGTACTTCCTGTCGTTTTTTGGACTTTTTATCATAATTTTATCATTTTTCGCCAATAAAAACGTTAAATAATTACACATTTTGTTCGCCATATGTTCGGTTACTGCTAAAAAATATATATTTAATTTTTTCTAAAAAAGACTAAATAAGTATTTAACTTTTATAATAAATATTGTATAATGAATGAAAATGCATATATACAATATAAAAAAGGAATAAGATTATGTTTGTTGATAAAGCAAAAATCAAAATAATTGCCGGTAACGGCGGTAACGGTGCAGTTGCTTTCCACCGTGAAAAGTATATCAATGCCGGCGGTCCCGACGGAGGTGACGGAGGTCGCGGAGGAAATATTGTATTCCAGGTTGACGACAACCTCTCCACCCTTTCAGATTTCCGATACAAAAGAAAATACAAGGCGCAAAACGGCGAAAACGGACGTGGTTCCCGCTGTAACGGCAAGCGGGGTGAGGATTTAATTATCCGTGTTCCCCGAGGAACAGTAATACGTGAAGAAGAAACCGGACTTGTTATGGCTGATATGAGCATTGAGGAAACCTTTATTGCAGCAAAGGGCGGCAACGGAGGTTGGGGTAACACACATTTTGCCACACCCACAAGACAGGTTCCCCGCTTTGCAAAGGACGGCGCGCCCGGCGAGGAATGGGATGTAACCCTTGAATTGAAGCTTCTTGCGGATGTTGGACTTATAGGCTTCCCAAATGTTGGTAAATCCACTTTAATTTCAGTTGTCAGCGAAGCAAAGCCCATTGTTGCAAACTACCACTTCACAACCCTTACACCCGTTCCCGGTGTTGTAAGAATGGGTCCGGAAAGCAGTTTTGTTATGGCGGACATTCCCGGTATTATTGAGGGCGCAAGTGACGGCATCGGTTTGGGACATGAATTCTTGCGTCATATCGAACGTTGCAGACTTCTTGTTCATGTTGTAGATGTTGCGGGAAGCGAAGGCAGGGATCCCATTGCCGATTTTGAAGCAATCAACGAAGAACTTGCAAAATACAACGAAGAATTAACAAAGTACCCTCAAATCGTTGCGGGCAACAAAATAGATTTGGCAACGGACGAACAAAGAATCGCTTTCAAGGAATATATACGCGCAAAGGGGCTTGATTATTACGAAATAATTGCCCCCATTGCCGAGGGTACTCAGGATCTTATAAACAAAGTTGCCGCAGAACTTCAAAAACTCCCCCCTGTTAAAATATACGAAAAGCAAGAAATCACACCTAAGGACATTTTGAAAACCTCAAAACGCGATTTCAAAATTCGGGTTGAGGGAGATATATTCATTGTTGAAGCACCGTGGCTTGCAAAAATTCTTATGAAAACCGATCTGAACGATTATTCCTCCCTCCAATATTTCCAGAATGTTCTGCAAACAAGCGGAATAATTCAGGCACTTATTGACAGAGGAATTGTTGAGGGTGACACGGTTAGTATTTATGATTTGGAGTTTGACTATGTGCCCTGATGATCTTTTAAACGGAATCTGTTCCCCCATTGAAGAATCAAAAGCAAGAATGTACAGTCCTTTGACCCTTGCTTTTTTAGGCGATGCGGTATATAGCCTACTTGTGAGAAATATGCTTTCCATGCAGGAGAATAAGCCTACGGGAAAGTTACATAAAGAATCCGTTAAATATGTAAATGCCGCATTTCAAGCGCAGATGATTAAGGAACTGCTCCCCTGTCTTACGGAGAACGAAACCGCTGTTTTCAAAAGAGGAAGAAATGCACACAGCGCCCATTCTCCCAAAAATCAGGATGCAGGAGATTACAGATATGCCACGGGGCTTGAAACTCTGTACGGTTATCTGTACCTGTGCGGTGATTCCCAACGTATAAAAGAACTTTTTGAAAACAGCGTATATAAATATTTCATTGAAGAATCCAACCGAAAGGAATTAGATTGATGTCCCTTGTAAAGAAAGAACATATCAGAAACTTCTCTATAATCGCACATATCGACCACGGCAAGTCCACCCTTGCTGACCGACTTCTCGAACTGACGGACACCGTTGCAAAGCGGGATATGTCCGCACAGATTCTTGACGATATGGATTTGGAAAAAGAGAGAGGAATAACAATCAAAGCCCACGCAGTACGTCTTGACTATACTGCAAAGAACGGGAACAAATATCAACTTAATCTCATTGACACTCCCGGTCACGTTGACTTTAACTATGAGGTTTCCCGCTCCCTTGCGGCTTGCGAGGGTGCAATTCTCATTATTGACGCGTCCCAGGGAATTGAAGCGCAGACTTTGGGAAACACCTATTTAGCCCTTGACCATAATCTTGAACTTGTTCCCGTAATTAACAAAATCGACCTACCCTCTGCAGATCCGGACAGAGTTGCGGCGGACGTTGAGGACATTATCGGTCTCCCCTGCGAAAATGCTCCGAGAGTTTCTGCAAAGACGGGTCAGAACGTGGAACAGGTACTTGAACAAATTGTGGAACTTATCCCCTGTCCCGAGGGTGATGATGACGCACCTTTAAGAGCATTGATTTTTGACTCGGTTTATGACAATTACAAGGGCGTTATTGTTTATGTACGTGTGGTTGACGGCACAATTAAAGTCGGCGACACAATGAAAATGATGGCAACGGGTGCGGAATTTACCGTTGTTGAAGTGGGAACAATGAAAGCCACATCCCTTGAGCCCTGCGGCAAACTCTGTTCCGGTGAGGTTGGTTACATTACCGCATCAATTAAGACCGTCAGGGATGCGGTTGTGGGCGATACAGTAACACTTGCCACCAACCCCGCAAAAGAGGCTCTCCCCGGTTACCGAAAAGCAACCCCCATGGTTTATTGCGGTATCTACCCCGCCGACGGTGCGGATTACGAAAACCTCCACGAAGCACTTGAAAAATTACAGTTAAATGACGCTTCCCTTTCCTATGAGCCGGAAACATCCGGTGCGTTGGGATTCGGTTTCCGTTGCGGATTTTTAGGTCTTTTGCACCTTGAAATTATACAGGAAAGACTTGAAAGAGAATACGATTTGGATCTTGTTACAACGGTACCAAGCGTTGTATATAAAATCCACCTTACCAACGGCGAGGTTGTGGAAATTGACAATCCCACACATTACCCCGACCCTGCAACAATCGACTTCTGCGAAGAGCCCGTGGCGGACGCACATATTTTTGCGCCAAGCGAATATGTGGGATCGGTTATGGAACTTTGCCAGGAAAGGCGCGGTACCTTTAAGAATATGGACTACATTTCCGGCGACCGTGTTGAAATCAAATACGATTTACCCCTTAACGAGATTATTTATGATTTCTTTGATGCTCTCAAATCAAGAACAAGGGGTTACGCTTCCCTGGACTACGAAATTTCCGATTATCATCGTTCAAACCTTGTTAAATTGGATGTTCTTCTTAACGGGGACATTGTCGATGCCCTCTCCTTTATCGTCCACAGCGACAAGGCATACGGCAGAGCAAGGAGAATTGCGGAGAAACTCAAAGACAACATCCCAAGACAGATGTTTGAAATACCCATTCAAATTGCCATCGGCGGCAAGGTTATTGCAAGAGAAACAGTTAAAGCAATGCGAAAGGATGTTCTTGCAAAGTGCTATGGCGGTGATATCACCCGTAAAAAGAAACTTCTTGAAAAGCAAAAAGAAGGTAAAAAGAGAATGCGCTCCTTCGGTACCGTTGAAGTACCCCAGGAAGCATTCATGGCAATTCTCAAACTTGATGACGATTGATTTATACAATATCCCAAGAAAGAACCCAACACCGAAAAGTGCGGGTTCTTTTTTTCGGTTGTTGCACCTCATAAAAATAACTGAGAACTAATACTATTACTTGTATTTTTATCTTCATAATTAAACATAACCGACATCCCCAAAAGAGATGTCGGTTAATAAAATATTTTATAAAGTAAATGAAATATTATATAACACTTTCAATTACTGCTTTTAATTCTTCCGTTCCCTCGCCTTTTTCCGATGAGAAAGGAATTATTGTTAAGTTATCTCCAAACTCTGCCAATTCTTCTTTAAGAGCCGTTTTGCGTTCGTTGTACTGTGTTTTATTCAACTTATCGGACTTTGTTGCGGCAACAACAAAGGGCAGACCCGCTTGCTGTAAAAAGCGCATCATTATATAGTCGTCCTCCGAGGGTTTGTGGCGCATATCAACTAATTGCACCACAAGTTTAATGTTTCGGGGACTTTGAAAATACCCCTCCATCATTTCCGCCCAACGACGTTTCTCCCCTTTTGCAACCTTTGCGTAGCCGTAGCCGGGCAAGTCAACAATTCGCACATCCTCAACCCTGAAAAAGTTTATTGTTATTGTTTTTCCGGGTACTGAAGAAACTCTTGCAAGATTTTTTCTGTTGAAAAGTCGGTTGAGCATTGAAGATTTACCAACATTTGAACGTCCTGCAAATACTATTTCCGGTAAATCCGATGGGGGTATCTGCTTCAAAGTGCCGAATGCCGCTTCAAAGACAACTTTGTTGTAATTCATAATCAGACCTCACTACAATAAACACCGGTGGATTTTTTGTCGCTTCCGCCGTTTTTTATGGGGTTATTTTTCTTGTTTTCGCTCTTTTTGTTATGTGTTATAACTGCTTTTTTATTCTCAAGAGCAATGGAAAGAACTTCATCAAGAGTGGAAACAGGAATGAATTCAATGGAATTTCTGACAGTATCGTTGATTTTTTCAATGTCAGCTTTATTTTCCTCGGGAATAATAACTGTTTTCATTGAGTTTTTGAAAGCCGCTGTTGATTTTTCACGCAATCCGCCGATTGCAAGAACTCTGCCACGGAGAGTAATCTCACCCGTCATTGCAACAGTTTTTACCACGGGAGTGTCCGTAAGTGCGGAAACAAGGGCGGTTGTCATTGTTACACCTGCGGAGGGTCCGTCCTTTGGAACTGCGCCTTCGGGAACGTGAATGTGAATATCTTTAGTTTTATAAAAATCACATTCAACACCCAATTTTTCATAATTTGCCCTTATGTAACTTACAGCCGCTTTGGCGGACTCTTTCATAACATCGCCCAGAGAGCCTGTTAATTCAAGTTTGCCGTTACCCTCTAAAACCGCAACTTCAATCTGCATCATCTCGCCACCCACTGAAGTCCAGGCAAGACCGTTAGCAGCACCAATCATTTCCTCAAAATCAAATTTTGAGGGTTTGTATTTAGGTGCGCCAAGATATTCATTGAGATTTGAGGGTGACACGGTGATTCTACCCTCGAAGCCCTCGGCAAATTTAACAGCCGCTTTCCTTATTATCTTTGTTATTGTTCTGTCGAGAGTACGGACTCCCGCTTCTTTAGTATAACTGCCTATAATTTCACGAATGGCTCCGTCGGTGAATCTGATCATTTTAGGTGTCATTCCGAAGTTTTTAACTTGTTTCGGAATCAAGTGTTTTTTTGCAATACTGAACTTATCTTCCGCAGTATAACTGTAAAGTTCAATTATCTCCATTCTGTCATAGAGGGGTCCGGGAATTTGGGAAGCGTCGTTTGCGGTAGTAATGAAAAGTACCTTGCTCAAATCAAAGGGAACATCAATATAATGGTCATTAAATGTTCCGTTCTGTTCACCGTCAAGGACTTCCAGAAGTGCCGATGAGGGATCACCTTTGTAGTCACTGCCCAACTTGTCTATTTCGTCAAGAAGAATCAAGGGGTTAGCGGTTTCCGCCTGTTCAATGGCGGTAATGATTCTGCCGGGCATTGAGCCGATATATGTTCTCCTATGTCCCCTTATCTCCGCTTCGTCATGGACGCCGCCCAGGGAGATTCTTACATATTTTCTGCCCATTGCATCCGCCAAGGAACGTGCTATTGAAGTTTTACCCACACCGGGAGGGCCTACAAGGCAGAGAATTTGTGCATTTGCATCGGGAGCGAGTTTTTTAACCGCAATAAGTTCCAATATTCTCTCTTTAACTTCTTCAAGGCCGTAATGGTCTTTTTCAAGTATCTTTCTTGCGCCCGCAACATCCAGGTTATCTTTCGTATATACTCCCCAGGGAAGTGACGTAACTCTTTCAAGATATGTTCTTGAAACATTCGCCTCGGGTCCTCCGGGAGTGGTTTTAAGAAGTCTTTCACATTCATCAAAAAGTTTTTTCTTTGATTTTTCATCAATGGGAAGTGCAGAGATTTTTTCTTTATATTTTTCCGCTTCCGCAAGGAGGGAATCATCTTCACCCAACTCGATAGAAGCCGCCTTTATTTGCTCGCGAAGATAATAATCCCTTTGATTCTTGTCCATTCTGTCCTGAACCTTATCATGAATTTCGGTTTCAAGTTTCAGAATTTCGGTTTCTCTCGACAGAATGGTACACAGGCTCTCCGTTCTTTTCATAACATCAAGTTCCGAAAGAAGTGCCTGTTTATCCTCGGTCTGCAAGTGGAAATGTCCCGCAACTCCGTCGGTTGCCGTTGTAATATCGGACTCCTCCAGAACCGCAAGAAATACCTCCGGTGCAATTCTCGGGCTTGCGTTGACATATTCTTCAACATTTTCCTTCAAAAGCCGCAAAGCTGCTATGGTTTTAAAGTCCTCATCATTCGGAAGATTTTCGGGTGCTTGTTCCACAACAGCCCTCATTGAAAATCTCTCTTTAAGAATTTCGGTAATTCTCGCTCTGTAAAGACCTTCAACAACAATTTCAAAACTCTTTCCGTCACCGCTGATTTGCTTGATTTCGGCAACAACACCGATGTCATAGAGTTCTTCAAATTTAGGGTCTTCTACCAACGCGTCCTTTTGGGTTACAAGGAAAATCAATCTGTCGGTAGTGTCAACAGCGTTTCTTATGGCTTTAATTGATTTTGTTCTGCCAACTTCAAAGCAAACCGTTTGTTCGGGAAAAACAACAAGATTCCTGAGCGCCATAACCGGCAACGCTCTTTTTTCATAAATTTCTTTAACCATATATGTACCTGACTGAATTTAATATAATAATACACAATGGAGAATAAAGAATTAAAACCCCTTATTCTCCATTATGAAGTTTTTAAATTATGCTGATTGCTCAGTGCCTTTCGGCTTTTTTACGTACTTGGGCTCCTCATTGCCGTCAACAACATCCGAAGTCACTTTTACAACTTCAATGGTGGGGTCGGAGGGAGCGGAATACATTATGGGCATCAAAGTTTTCTCCATTATTGCACGAAGTCCACGGGCGCCCGTTTCCTTTTCAATGGTAAGTTGAGCAACACGTCTAACGGCATCATCCGTAAAATCAAGTGTAATTTTATCCATTTTGAAAAGGCTTTGATACTGTTTAAGCAAAGCATTTTTTGGCTTTGTAATAATATTTACAAGTGCGTCAACATCAAGATTCTGAAGTGATGTAATAACCGGAATACGACCCACAAGTTCGGGAATAAGACCGAATTTTACAAGATCCTGGGGTATTACATTTGAGAACAAATCCATGTCTTTAAGTTCGGACTTTGAATGTATCTCCGCACCGAAACCGAGAACACTCTTACCCAGACGTTCCTCAATAATCTTTTCCATTCCCGCGAAGGCTCCGCCGCATATGAAAAGAATCTTTGAAGTGTCAATCTGTATAAATTCCTGTTGGGGATGTTTTCTGCCACCCTGGGGCGGAACATTGGCAACAGTACCTTCAATAATTTTAAGAAGCGCCTGTTGAACACCCTCACCACTTACGTCACGGGTTATGGAAGCATTCTCGGATTTTCTTGAAATTTTGTCAATTTCGTCGATATAGATAATTCCCTGCTCTGCCTTATCCACATCAAAATCCGCCGCCTGAATAAGACGGAGAAGGATGTTTTCAACATCTTCACCAACATAACCGGCTTCCGTGAGTGTTGTGGCATCCGCAATAGCAAAAGGTACGTCAAGTATCTTTGCAAGGGTTGATGCAAGAAGGGTTTTACCCACACCCGTCGGACCCAACAAAAGAACGTTACTCTTATTTATCTCAACATCATCGGGAGATGGGCGGAAAATTCGCTTATAATGGTTGTAAACGGCAACGCTTAAAACCATTTTTGCTTCATCCTGACCGATAACATACTCGTCAAGTATTGCTTTGATTTCTTGGGGTTTAGGCAGTTTCTTTGTTGCCTTTGCTTTCATTTTTATGTCGGGTTGCTGACTTTGGATACCCTCAACGATATCCATGCAAAGTTCAACACAACTATCACAAATATAAACTCCGGGGCCCGAAATCATTTGCCCCACTTGTGCCTGGGGTTTGCCGCAGAACGAGCAACGGATTTTATCATTTGTTCCTTTTTCGTCACGTGCCAAAAGATTACCTCTTTTCGATTATCTTATCTGCAAGACCGTAATTAACTGCATCCTCTGCAGTGAGCCAATTATCTCTTTCTGTGTCTTGGAAGATTTCTTCAACGCTCTTGCCCGTATTTTCGGCAAGGATTTTATTCAAGCGTTCTTTAGTTCTCTTAATATGGTCTGCGGCAATTAAAATTTCAGTTGCCTGACCCTGCGCGCCGCCGAGAGGCTGATGAATCATAACCTCTGCATTGGGAAGAATATATCTCTTACCCTTTGTACCGGAAGAGAAAAGGAATGCGCCCATGGAAGCCGCCATACCCATACAGATTGTTGAAACATCACATTTGATGTACTTCATTGTATCGTAAATTGCAAGACCTGCCGTAACACTTCCGCCGGGGCTGTTAATATAAAAACTGATGTCTTTTTCAGGGTCCTGTCCTTCAAGATAAAGAAGTTGAGCAACAATAATACTTGCGGTTGCATCATTAACTTCATCGGAAAGAACAATAATTCTGTCGTTTAAAAGACGTGAAAAAATATCGTAGGAACGTTCACCGCGGTTGGTTTGTTCCACAACATAAGGAATAAGTGCCATAAAACACAACCTCCTAAATAATAATATATTGAATTATTGGTTAATTTTATCAGTTTATTCAATAAATATACAACACCGCCCCAGATATCAACTGAGGCGGAAAAAGTATTGATTATTCGGCCTTATCAGCGTCAGCTTTTTTCTTTGCTGCGGGCTTTTTAGCAGTTGTTTTCTTCTCTGCAGTTTCTTTTTTAGCAGTAGTAGCCTTTTTTGCTGCGGGCTTCTTTGCAGGCTTTTCTGCTTTTTCTTCTGTTTCTGCGTTTTCTCCGGCATCTGCAGCCTTAGTTGCTTTTTTCTTTGCACCGGCAACTGCTGTATCTTTTACAAGATCCATAGCCTTTCTGCAAGCAAGATCCGCCTTAACATCCTCAGCAGAAACAAGAGTTTTAATCTTGTCGAGAGGCATATTATATGCATCTGCATAGGTTTTAAGTTCAGTCTCAACATCTTCATCGGAAATGTCAATCTTTTCAAGTTCAACAACCTTTTCGAGAGCAAGACGAAGTTTAACCTGTTTCTCCGCGCCTTCTTTGTAACTGTCGCGAAGAGCGGCAACATCCATACCGAGATACTGAAGGTACATATCCATGCTCATACCCTGTGAACGAAGTCTGTAATCAAACTCGTTAACCTGGTTGTCAATTTCTTTTTCAATCATAACTGCGGGGATTTCTGCAATGACATTGTCACAGAGAGTATCCATTACAGCACTTTCAAAAGCACGTTCCGCAGCGGCTTCCTTACGGGCTTTGATTTCTTCCTCAAGGCTCTTTTCGTAATCTGCAACAGTATCAAATTCGCTGACATCTTTTACAAATTCATCGTCATACTTGGGAAGTTCTTTCTTCATAATCTTATGAAGTTTGATTTTGAACACTGCGTCTTTACCTGCAAGTTCTTCTGCATACTCCTCGGGGAATGTAACGTTGATATCGAATTCCTCGTCAACCTTGTGTCCGATTACTTGCTCCTCAAAGCCGGGAATGAAATTACCTGAACCAAGTTCAAGGTCATAATTCTCTCCCTTGCCGCCCTCAAATGCAACACCGTCAACAAAGCCTTCAAAGTCGATGGTAGCAATATCGCCCTTCTTAGCCGCTTTACCTTCAACTGAAACGAGCTTTGAATCCTTTTCAAGAGCTTTATCAATTTCTTCTTTGATTTCTGCTTTCTTAACAGTAACCTTTTCTTTTTCTGCCTTGATACCCTTGTATGCCTTGAGTTCAACTTCGGGTTTAACGGTAACTTTAAGTTTTACAACAAAGCCGTTTTCATCAAGGGAAACGATTTCGTCCTCAAAGGGAGCGGAAACCGGAACAATTCCTGCTTCTTTAACCGCAGCGTCAAAAAGTGCGGGATACTCAGCATCAATTGCATCGTACCAGAAAACTTCTTTTCCGTAGTAAGTTTCGATAATGTGCTTGGGAGCTTTACCCTTGCGGAAACCGGGTACATTGTACTTACCTCTGTTTTTTGTATATGCCTTTGTAACTGCCGCTTTGAAAGCGTCGCTTTCAATAGAAATCTCAAGAGCATACACATTTGTTTCAACTTTTTCGCAAGACTTTAAACTCATCTTAAACATCCTTTCATTTGCGAACATATATTAACTGCAAAATTATATCATAACAATTTGCAAATTTCCACTATTTTTTCAATAAAATTCCTTTAAAATGTAAAATTTATTGGTTTTTTATGGTTTTTTTAATATTTATTCCTCACAATGAGCAATCAAGCGGGGGCAAAAATCCAAATAATCTGCAGAAATCAAATTAAAAGTTGTTCCGTTATATTCGATTTTTGTGTTTTCGGGAGGAACGAACCCGTGAAGATGACCGAAATAACAGCGTTTAACGGAAAATTCTTCCAAAACAGAGAGAATTTCTTCACAGCGTTGAAGTGAACTGATGGGTGGATAATGCAGAAATGCAATCAACTCCCCCTCAAGTTTACTTGCCGCTAGGAGAGAGGTTCTCAAACGTCCCGCCTCACGCAGAATGACCTTTTTATCCGCCTCGGTGGTGTCATCATAAAACCAACCCCGTGACCCTGCAACTGCAAAACCCTCGACAGAATAGGCATTGTTATGAGTTATTTTGATGGTGTCAAACCCGTTTTCATCTAAAAACTTATTCATTTTAGACATCGTGTTCCACCAATAATCGTGATTGCCTTTGAGAATGTATTTCTTACCGTTAAGGGAATTGAGGAATGAAAAATCCTTAACTGCCTCATCAAAATTCATTGCCCAGGAAATATCACCGGGAATAACAACACTGTCCTCGGGAGAAACAACTCTGTTCCAATTATTTTTCAATCTGTCGGTATAATCCGTCCACCCTTTAAAAACATCCATGGGTTTATCAACGGAAAGTGACAAATGAGTGTCACCGATTACAAACAATGACAATCTGCGTCACCTCAAATGCCAAGCATATCAAATACAACCTGTGCCATATCTTCCTTGGATGTTAACTTATTAAAGCGAACTTCTTTGCCTTTAAGAGAGGCAAGTTGCTCCGGTGCTTTAAGAGAAGAAACATTTTCAAGTGCGGCAACGGTTTCAAATTCGTCGTCATATTCTTTATTTTCTTTATCAACTGCACAAAGAACCGCCTTTGAGAACTTAAATGGCGATGCGGTGGAAGCAATAACAACGGGAGTTTTGTCCCCTGTTTTTTCTTCGTATGCGTTATAAACATTGATTGCAACCGCGGTATGTGTGTCGGAAAGATAGTTATAGTCGGAATATGTCTGACTGATTGTATCTTTTGTCATTATATCGTCACAGCAACCTGCGGCAAAAAGTTCGTTAATTTTTGACTTAACATCATCGCTTACGGTGTATTTGCCCTTTTCTTTGAGTTGAGAGAACCAATCATTGATTATATCAGAATTTCTGCCGCAAAGAATATAGAGAAGTCTTTCAAGATTGCTTGAAATCAAAATGTCCATGGAGGGTGAAACAGTTGTGTAAAAATCACGGTTCCTGTCATAAACACCGCTTTTAATAAAGTCGGTGAGAACATTGTTTGCGTTAGATGCACAAATCAACTTATTAACCGGCAAGCCCATTTCCTTGGCAAAATATGCCGCAAGAATATTGCCGAAGTTTCCTGTGGGAACAACGATATTGATTTTGTCACCGAATTCTACGTCTCCGCTGTTAACCATATCGCAGTATGCGGAAATATAATATACAATTTGAGGAGCAAGTCTGCCCCAGTTGATTGAATTGGCAGAAGAAAATACAAGGTTATTCTCTTCAAATCTCTTTAAAATTTCCTTGTTTGTGAAAATTGACTTAACACCGGTCTGTGCATCATCAAAATTGCCTTGAATTGCACACACACCAACATTTCCGCCCTCTTGGGTAGTCATTTGAAGTTTCTGCATGGGGCTGACGCCGTCATTGGGGTAGAAAACAAGAATCTTTGTGCCCTCAACATCCTTAAAGCCCTCTAAAGCGGCTTTACCGGTATCGCCTGAGGTAGCAACAAGAATAACAATTTCCTTGTCTTTAAGATTTTTCTTTGCGGAAACCGTAAGAAGATATGGTAAAATCTGGAGAGCCATATCTTTGAATGCACAAGTGGGGCCCTTGAAAAGTTCAAGAATATTTACATTGTCGTGAAGATTAACAACGGGGGCAACATCCTCTGAAGAAAATTTCCCGTCCGCATAGGCACCCTCTACGCAATAATCCAACTCTTCCTTTGTAAAATCGGAAAGATACATACCGAGAACTTTTTTTGCACGAGCCTTGTAGTCCACAGAGCAAAGCGCTTTAATTTCATCCAAGGACAACTTGGGAATTTCTACGGGAATATAAAGACCACCGTCGGGTGAAATCCCGTCGGTAATTGCCTTTGAAGCAGTAACCTTTACGCTGTTATCCCTTGTTGATGTATATAACATTGAGAACACATCCCTTAAATAAATCTAATTACATAATTCTCCATTTTATTAAAGTAAAACAATTTTAACAAAGGGATGTAAAAATGTCAAGGGTTATCAAGCATTATCACTATTATGCGGATAGGCTTTCTCCCCATTTGCAACAAAATTTGCAAGTTTTTTCATATAACCTGAAAAACCCAACTCCTCAACTGCTGATTTCGCCGTTATTTTATATTCCGCAACGGTTTTTTTCCCAACTGATACTGTAACTGTACCTATTGTTTGATTCTCTGCTACCGGAGCTTTAAGTTGTTCTTCTGCTTTAATGCTGACTTTTACTTGGTCAACTTCCCCTTTTTTTACAAGCACGGGGGTAATTTCCGGAAATTCAGGTGTTACGTAATCACATTTACCGCCAATAACCTTAATGTCTTTCAAGTCTTTTTTGTCCATTGGCACCGATACACAGGAATAGTTTGAAAAGCCCCAATTCAGCATGGCTTTTGCGGTATTAAATCGGTCGTTGCTATTATCGCTTCCCATTACAACGGCTATTAAATGCAGACCATCCCGTTGGGCAGAAGCACTGATACAGCAACCCGCTTTTGCAGTTGTACCGGTTTTAAGACCCGTTGTTCCGCTGTAAAATCTGACGAGTTTATTCGTATTTACAAGTTCTGTTTTTCCGTCACGAAGGGAATCCATCCAAACCGTTGTGTAATCCGTTATAAAGTCATGCTTTAAAAGTTCTCTTGACATTATGGCAATATCTCTTGCGGTCGTTAAATGGGATTCGGTTGTATCGTCAAGACCGGTGGCATTTTCAAAATGCGTGTTATTCATTTTGAGTTCTTTCGCTCTCGAATTCATCAAATCAATAAAGGCAGTTTCACTACCTGCAACGTATTCACCCAAAAGAGTTGCCGCATCGTTAGCACTGCCGATTGCCGTTGCCCGAAGAAGTTCGTCAACACTCATCCTCTCCCCTTCTTCAAGCCAAATCTGTGAGCCGCCCTTGGAGGAGGCATTGGCAGAACAAGAGACCTTGTCAGCAAGGGTTATTTTCTTATTTGAAACAGCTTCAGCCACAAGAAGCATTGTCATAATTTTAGTCACGGAGGCGGGATGAAGTTTTGTATCTGCATTATATTCCAACAAAACCTCACCACTTGAAACCTCCATTAAAACTGCGGATTTTGCTTTGATTTCCACAGGTAGGCTATCAAGTTTCTTTTGTTCTTCTGCTGTTACGTTCAATTTTGCCACTTCAATTTCTTCATATTCCTTTGTTATTGTTCTATCTGCGGCAAATACCGTCTGTGTTAAACTTAAAATCATTACCAAAGACAGTAAAGCGGCTAAAAATTTTTTCATGATACCACTCCTTACAGAGAGTGTATGTAGATGTGCGGGAAATAAGAACTTACAGAATGTATATATGTATAAAAAACAGCACACCCGCGTTTCACGGATGTGCTATAGCCGAAAAGAGTCGAACACAATATGGTTTATAAAGCGATATTTTCGCCCTATCTGCGTTAAAACCTCTCGTAATACGACAGTATTACATCGAGTTTTGCCTTGATAGAACAAAAATCTCGATTTATAAACTGCTTCGCACCTATTAGATAAAGATTTGAGTGCAGTCGGCGGTTTTATCGGTGAAGCCATACTGACGTATGGCAAGCCGAAAAACAGTCGAATGTGCCAAAGATTTATTTAATAGGCATATTGGGTTCGACTCTTTTCGGCTATAAGATTTTATTCACAAACCAAGCAGACCCAACCGCCCTGTTCAATACGTTCTTTGAGTTTGAGTCCCGCATTTGTTAAAGCGGCTACCACTTCATCGGCTCTTGTATCTATAATACCGGAGGCGATGAATTTTGCCCCATGTTTCATAAATGCTTTAACCTGTGTACTGAAAAGTATAATAACATCCGCAACAATATTCGCCACAACAACGTCATACTGCTTTGTAACCTTATCCGCCAGATCACCGCATACAAATTTTAATCGGGGTTCCTCAAAGCCGTTCATTTTTCCGTTTTCCTTTGCGGTTTTTACGGCTAATTCGTCAATATCAACACCGAAAGCCTCCGTAGCCCCCAAAAGCATTGAGGAAATGGCAAGAATACCGCTTCCGCAACCGATGTCAAGAACAGTATCGTCTTTTTTTACAATTCTATCAAGGGTTTCAAGACAAAGTCGGGTTGTATCGTGGGTTCCCGTACCGAATGCGGCACCGGGCTCAATATTCAAAACAACCCTGTCCCCTGCATCGTAATCGTCAATCCACACCGGACGGACAAAAAGCCGCTCACCCACAGCCATTGGCTTGAAAAAGGCTTTCCATTTATCCGCCCAATCCTCCTCGGAGCAACCGACAGTTTCTATCCTGAATTCAATTTTTTCTTCATTGAGCCTGTCGGAAACAAAGGAAACCGCTTCGGCCGGGTTGTCATTTTCCCCTATATAAATATGAATTACGGATTCGGTTCTGTCCTTTTTTAGTAAATCCTCGTCAATAAGGTCGATATGGGCAATCTCCCACGCAGATTCTTCAAGGTCGCTGTAATCCTCAACATAGATGCCGTAGGGAACCGCCATAACGGCAATATTTGACCCACGTTCCGTATCCTCGGTTTTTACGTAAATTTTGACTTCCGTATATTCCATTTTATTCTCCGTCCATAATATTCGCCTGGGGCTCAACATCGATTCTGCCGTGGTTATATAACCTTCTGTTATCAAGCATCCAAAGTCTGCCCGTAAACTCTCCGGCTTTTACTCCGCCGACCGCCTCAGCCATTTCATACATATTTGCATCAAAAAGGTCAAGTTGGGAAAGAACCTCGGCTTCAATAAATGCCGGTCTTACCGCCGCGCCGAATTCAAACTTTCCGTGGTGTGAAATAAGCATATGCTGTAAAAGGAATTTCTTCTCCTCTGTAACTCCCAACTCATCACATTTTCTGCCCACGTCCTCGGCACCCATTACAAGATGTCCCAACAGCATACCTTCAAGAGTATGTCCGTCAACAATGCCTGCCGCGTTAACCGAGTACTCCCGCATTTTCGCAATGTCGTGAAGTATTGCTCCTGAAAGAAGAAGTTCTCTGTCAATACAGGGGTAAATACTGCAAACACATTCCGCAAGACGAACTATTGAAAGTGTATGGTACAGAAGTCCGCCGGTCATAGCGTGGTGGAGTTTTTCCGCCGCCGGGAAGAAAAGAAGATTCTCCCTGTTATCACGAAGCATTGAAAGTACAACGTTTTTAAGTTCGTCATCTTCAAAATCATTAACAATTCTCACAAGGGAATCAAGCATATCGTTGCCGCTGTAATCGGAACTTTTCACAAAATCCGCCATATCATATTCATTGTCCTCAGCGGGACGGATTCTTTGAATAATAAACTGATCGTTCCCGTTGTACTGCTGTATTGTTCCGCGGATTTTAACAACCGTATTAACCTCGGGAAGAGTATGTACCTCCTCTTTGAAATCCCAAAGTTTTGCCACCATTTCGCTGTCCTTGTCAGCCATTTTAATATCAAGATAAAAACTGCCGTTCTTTGCACTTTTTTTATCGCAGGATTTTATGAGAGCAAACCCCTCTACAACGCCTATTTTTTCACACTCAGTAAATTTCATATCACACCTCGGAAAGATTTCTAATTATATATGATGCCATCAAATACCCCGCAACGGGCGGTGTAAAAGATGTTGAACCCGGAACCGAGGAATCGGTTTTTATGGGTTCTTCCTTTGAATAAACAACAGTCAGTTTCTTAATTCCTCTGTTCTTCAATTCCCGTCTTATAACCCGTGCCAACGGACAAACGCTTGTTTTGTTGATATCGGCAATTTCAAACATTTCGGGATGGAGTTTGTTACCCGTTCCCATGGATGAAATAATGGGAATTCCAAGTTTGTCCGCTCGTTCAATCAGTTCAAGTTTTGCCGTTACATTGTCAATGGCATCAACTACAAAATCGTATTTTGTAAGGTCGATTTGCTCCGCAGTTTCAGGGAGATAGAACAAATCGTATTTTTCAATTCTAATTTTCGGGTTAATGCTTAAAGCTCTTTTTTGCGCCGCATCCACCTTTTTTTCTCCGATATTTTCGTCAGTAGCAATAATCTGTCGGTTAAGATTGGTGATATCTATTACATCCTTATCAACAACGGCAACCGTACCCACTCCCCCTCTTACAAGGGCTTCCAATACCGCGCCGCCCACACCGCCTACGCCGAAAATGATGACCGAGCTACTATTCAGTTTTTCTAAACGTTCTTCCCCTAAAATACGGCTTGAACGTGAAAATCTTTCGTCCATTTTATTCTCCTGTTATTTTATACTCCAATTATAATATACCAAAAAATATTGTCAACAATTAAAGTTGAGATTTATTTTTTGTGTGGTGAGTTTTTTGAAAAAAAGAGTTTTATCGGCAGTAATGATAATAGTCTTTTCCTTTACCGCTCTTTCAGGAAAAATTCTGTACATTTCAACAAATGCGGAACTTGTTGCCGCTCAACCCCATATCAGAGTACGTGAATTGGGAAAAAGAACAGGAACTGTCTATGACAGAAACGGAGAAAAACTGACGAACCGAGAAACTAAAACCTTCGTCTGTGCAAAACCCACAACCGAAAACGCTGTAACAGTTAACAAAATCAAAGGAAAAACTTTCACGGAAGAAACCGTTTTAAAAGGGTATTTTACAACCTTTGCTTTGAATGAAGATGCCGCTGTAACAGAAAGCGAAGATTTAAAAACTTTCAAAGTATTTGAGAGATACTCCGATTGTGTTGCACTCCATATTTTAGGCTACACTGACACAAGCGGTAACGGAGTTTCTGGAATAGAAAAATATTATCAAAAAGAAATCGGAAATTGCAAGGGAACCCTTTCCGTCGCCTATTCTGCGGACGCTCTGGGCAGAATGTTGGTGGGAGAAAGCGTTGAAATAAGGGACAATAACTACTATTCCAATGGTGGAATTATGCTTACGCTGGACAGAAAAATACAGATAATTACCGAAAATGCAATGGAAAACGGAAACATTGATAAGGGTGCCGCCGTTGTTCTTGATGTAAAAACCTCCGCTATTTTAGCCTGTGCTTCCACCCCCACTTATGAACGGGACAATATGGAAAAATATTTAAAATCAGATGAGTCCCCTTTTCTTAACAGGGCTTTGGAGGCTTTTCCCGTAGGTTCGGTATTCAAACCCGTAACCGCTGCCGCCGCTTTGGAAAACGGAATAACAATAACGGATTTTTATTGCAAAGGTTACATTGAGAAAAGCGGAAACAGATTTAATTGCAATAAAACCGCAGGACACGGAAAAATCGACATTAACACCGCAGTTGCCCTTTCCTGTAACCCCTATTTCATTGAACTAAGCACACGAGTGGGTGGGAAAGAACTTTTAAGCACCGCCGAAAAATTGGGATTTGGCAAGGCTATTGATTTAGGGAACGGATTTTTAACCGCCTCCGGCAATTTACCCGATTCAAAAGAACTGAACAGCGATGCGGCAATCGGAAATCTTGGTTTCGGTCAAGGAAAATTAACGGCTTCCCCCTTACAAATAGCGACCTTATTTGCCGCAATTGCCAACAACGGAACTTACAATACCCCATATATTTACAAAGGATTTGTTAACGAAAACGGCAGTCTTACTCCTGCAATTCAACACAAGGGTAAACGGGTTTTATCGGAAAACACCTGCAAAATTCTAAAAAACGCATTGTCAAAGACAATAACCGAGGGTACGGGCAAGGTTGCTTTTTCTTCCCTTTTTGATTCCTGTGCTAAAACCGCCACCGCTGAAAGCGGACAATATGATGAAAAAGGCAATGAAATCAAATACTGTTGGTTCACGGGATTCTTTCCCGAGGATGACCCACAATATGTCATTTGCATATTAAAAGAAAACGGAAGCTCCGGCGGAACGGACGGAGCACCCGTTTTCAAAGAAATCAGCGAAAAAATATTTATTGAATTTTCTGATTATTGAAGTTCAAGAACTTTTTGCGCGCCCAAAAGAACACCGATTTTTGCACTGTGGAAATTAAGTCCCCCTTGGAGCCATACCGCAAAGGGCTCCCGTAAGGGTGCATCCGCAGAAAGTTCAATGGAGGAGCCGTTTGTAAATGCCCCCGCCGCCATAATAACATCACTGTCATAACCGGGCATCGCCCAGGGTTCGGGTACAACATAACTATCCACAACGGAACCGCTTTGAAGTCCCTGACAAAAAGCAATGAGTTTTTCTCTGTTGCCGAGTTTTATGCATTGTATAATATCTGCGCGGGATTCTGTACTTGCGGGAGAAACCCAATACCCCATTTCTTCAAACACAGCGGCTGTAAATACAGCGGTTTTTAATGCTTCGCCCGTTACATGGGGCGCGTGAAAAAGCCCCATAAAAATATCCCTTGTGTTACCGAGTGTGGCACCCACCTCTTTACCGATTCCGGGAGTTGTGAGTCTGTAAGAACAAAGTTCCACAAGTTCTTTTTTACCCGCAATGTAGCCGCCGCATTTTGCAATACCGCCACCGGGATTTTTTATAAGTGAGCCTGCAAAAATATCCGCACCTGCATCAACGGGTGTTTCGTACTCAGTGAATTCACCGTAGCAGTTGTCGAGCATTGTTATTGCATTACTTTTAGCCTTAACAATATCGGTAATTGATTTAATTTCTCTATATGTCAAAGTGGGTCTTAAAGCGTAGCCTCTTGAACGTTGAATATACACGGCTTTATATTCTTTCTCGGAAAGTTTTTGTTCCAACGCTTTCAAATCAACCGTTCCGTCTTCTTTAAGTTCGAGGATTTCAAAACCGATTCCGAAATCCTTTAGAGAACCCATACCCTCACCCGTAAGACCTATGACGGAATGTATTGTGTCATAAGGCACTCCCGTTGCACAAAGAACCATGTCACCGGGACGGAGAATCCCGAAAAGCATAACGCTTAACGTATGAGTACCACTTGCAAAACTGTGACGAATTAGGGCATCCTCGGCACCGAAAATCTGTGCCGTAACATCGTCAAGAACTTCCCGTCCTCTGTCGCCGTAGCCGTAGCCCGTTGAACCCGAAAAATGTGATTCACTGACTCCGTTATCTATAAAAGCCTTTAAAACTCTTTGTTGATTAAATTCTGTCACCTTATCAATTTCCGAAAACCTTTTACTGCATTTTAAAAGGGCTTTTTCGGATATGCTATTCAATTCATCGCTAAAATTAAAAAATGCCATTACTTAACCCCACTCTCCTATAAATACTTTTCCTATATTCACAAAACCGAGTTTTTCATAAAAACCGATATTATCATCTTCACACCAAAGATATGTTTCTTTCTTTTCATCGCAATTCAGCACATTCAACAGTCCTTTTAAACATTCACGTGCATAACCCTTCTCGCGGTATTCTTTCAAAGTATATACCCCTGCTATAACCGAAAAATTTTTATATATTGCGGGTGCAAGGGCACAACTGACAATTCTGTTGTGGACGGAAATATATGTTCCCTCGGCATATTCTGAATTGATTTTTTTAGAAAAATCGGGAAACCAATTTTCAAAATTACTACCCTTTTCCGACAATAAATCGAATATATTTTTATATTCTTTTAAACTCGATTGAGATGTTAATTTAACAGAACTACTTTCAAAATTCTGACAGCCCGAAATACGAAGTAAACTGTACTCTTTTTGAGTATTACAAAGGGAATTTAAAGGCTTGTCCGACAGTACATTCACAACTTTAGAAAACTCAAAGAAACTTTTCAATTCCGAAAAATCGGGATTTTTAAAAGTAACGAGGTTAACACAGTTGTTTTTCATGGAAAACGACGCCGTAATTTCACCGTTCTCCGCCATTTGTACATAGACTCCGCCAAATCCGGCAAATGAAAAGACCCCGTCAGTATATATCAATGAGAAAAGCGGCGATGAAACGCCGCCAATTGATTCATAGTCGGTTGTTTTCTCAATCATATTTCACAGCCGCCGTGACTTCTGACTTTAAGAATATAGCAAGAGTTTTCACCAAAAACCTTTTTCATTCCGGAAACATAGTTTTCTGTTTCGCCTATGGGAACAAATGCCTGGATTGTACCCGCAAATCCACCGCCGTGAACACGGTAAGCACCTTTACCTTTGAGAAGTTCTTCCGTAAGGCAGAGGGCAAGTGCAACGGGCTGTGACTCGGGATTTGAAAGGGTGAAGCAGTTTTGGTTATACATATACGATGACTTACCGCTTTCGATTATTATTCCTTTAAACTCTTCAAAATCACCTTTTGACAATGCGGCGGCAAGTTTTTCTACGCGTTTGTTTTCATTATAGAAATGAATTGCTCTTTCAACCGCTCTATCACCGGTTTTCTTGCGAATTTCACCCATATTTTCAAAAACATCGCTCTCCGGAACCTGACGAAGAACACTTTTACCGAAATACTCTGCAACAGAATTCATTTCAAGACGTATTGCCGCATAGTCACCGGTAAGGTCCGCGTGATTTCCGCCCGTATCAACAATGCAAAGATTGTAGCCGTGCTTTGCTATATCAAAATCGACTTTGTTAATAACAGGTTTTTCCGTATCTTCAAAATCAATCTGTACGAAACCGCCAACCGAACAAGCGGTTTGGTCCATAAGACCGCAGGGCTTTTTGAAATAAACATTTTCCGCATATTGAGAAATCTGTGCAATTTCTACGGCACTGATTTTTCCGTCGTTATACAAGTAGTTGAGAATTGTACCTATAAGCACTTCGTAAGCCGCTGAGGATGACAGACCCGAACCCGAAAGAACACGGGATGTTACGGATGCGTTAAAGCCGCCGTATTTATAGCCCAACTGACCGAAACGGGCACAAATGCCCCTAATTAGAGCATCGGACTTTCCTGCTTCTTCATCTTTGATTTCCAAATCTGCGGAATCCACCGTAATGGGAGAATATCCTTGTGAATTAACACAGATGATGCCATCTTCACGGGGTGAAACCGCAGCGATTGCGTCAAGATTAATTGCCGCCGCAAGAACTTTTCCGTTGTTATGGTCGGTATGATTACCGCCTACTTCGGTTCTGCCCGGTGCGGAGAAAAATCTCAAATCCGGATTTTTGTTAAAATCTTTTTCAAAACATTCTGCAAGATTTAAAAACCTTTCCTGTTGAAAACCAACTTCTTCCTCACCGTAAACCGCGGCAAGTCTTTTTGAAAAAGCATCTGTCAAAATATCAATTTTTTTCATTTATATCGTCCTTTCGGATTAGTTTAAAAAGGGTATCAAGAAGCAGTAAAGATATACCGCTGATTGACAACAAAACTGCCAAGGGAGTTAAAAATGATGGGGTAAACGGGTCAAAAACATTGCAACCGATAATACTCCACATTATAAGCCGCGGCAAAAACCCCACGTTTGACAAAATGAGGAACGGCAGTATTTTCATGTCCGTAACCCCGTATGCTCTGCTTACGGTTCCCACAGGTGCCGCAGGCACAAAACGAAGAACTACCAACATCCATTTATTGCCCTTTCCGTGAAAATCCATAAAGGCAGTTAATGAAGCGGATTTTAAAAGCAGTTTATGAATACTGCCGCCGCCGAATCTTCGTCCCCACAGAAATTGTATAAGAATCAGCATACTGTAACCGATTACGTTGATGATGACTGCAATTGCGGGAGAAAAAACAAGACCTGTACCGATAAAAAGCACGGAAAACGGTATAATACCGAAAAAGGCTTTAAGTAAAAAGAAAAACAAAATAACCGCTACCGCATCAATTTTATCATATTGAGCAATGAAAAGTTCAATGCGGGTAAACCAGGCATTGATTTCAGAAAGGTGCGCTCTTACTTGGGGCAACGAGGTTAAATACATTGCAATAATGACCAAAATCGAACAAATAAAGCATACAACACCCATGCGACGAAGAATTCGACTTCTTTTTTCTTCCGCTGTTAAATTTTTAAAAGACAAATCCTCACTCCGTTTCAACATGGTAATCTTTGTATATTTTATAACAACATCACAATAAGGTCAAGTAATTAAGAATAAATCGTTGAAAGAAAATTAAATTATGTGTATAATATATTCGGTGATTATTTATGAATAAAAAATTAAATGCCGTTATACTTGACGGCTACACGGAAAACCCCGGTGATTTATCCTGGGAATGTATAGGTAATTTAACTGACCTTACAGTCTATGACAGAACCCCCGATGAACTTGTTGTTGAAAGAGCAAAGAATGCTGAAATTTTAATTGTGAATAAGGTAAAACTTACAAAAGAAATTATCGAACAATTACCCCGTTTAAAATTTGTGGCTACTCTTGCTACCGGCTACAATCAAATTGACGGAACGGCTTTGCGGGAAAGAGGTATTCCCCTTTCAAACATTCCCTCTTATTCAACAAACGCGGTGGCTCAAATGGTGTTTGCCTACATTCTTCAGTATGTTAACAGAGTCAGCGAATACACCGACTCAGTAAAGAACGGCGACTGGACAAAATGCGAGGATTTTTGCTATTGGAACAAACCCTTGTTTGAACTTGACGGAAAAACATTGGGAATCATCGGTTTCGGCAAAATCGGCAGACGCGTTTCGGAAATTGCAAAAACTTTCGGTATGAAAACACTTGTTTACACTCCCTCGGGAAAAAAGGCGGATGCCCCCAATGTTGAGTTTGCGGATATGGACACCGTACTCAAAAATGCAGATTTTATAACTGTACATTGCCCCCTCACAGAAAAAACTGCAGGGCTTATTAACAATGAATTTATAGGTAAACTCAAGGACGGTGCCTGTGTTATCAATACTGCACGAGGCGGAGTTGCAAATGAGGAAGATATTTCAAATGCTTTAAAAAGCGGAAAACTCTCCTGCTACTGTGCGGATGTGCTTTCAACAGAGCCTCCAAAAAAAGAGAACCCCCTACTCACCGCGCCGAATTGCTACATTACTCCCCATATTGCCTGGGCGGCTTACGAAACAAGGCTTCGACTATTAGGGATTCTTGAAGAAAACATAAAAGCTTTCCTTAACGGTACACCTATTAACGTGGTAAACTAATACAATTTCTTTAACATTATAATGTAATTTAGACCATTTTTTTCTTGTTTACTGTAATATTTTTTTGCATAATGACAAAACTTGAAAATACAAGTTAAAATTATGTCAAAGTCCTTGCAATTATTCAATTTTATGGTAAAATATTAAAGGTTAAAAACTAAACAAATAAATATTTGGAGGTAATTCAAATGTCAGTTAAAGTTGCAATTAACGGTTTCGGTCGTATCGGCCGTCTCGCATTCCGTCAGATGTTCGGTGCTGAAGGTTACGATGTTGTAGCCATCAACGACCTTACAAAACCCTCAATGCTCGCAAACCTTCTCAAGTACGATACCGCTCAGGGCGGCTACTGCGGAAGAATCGGCGAAGGTCTTCACACTGTTGAGGCTGACGACGAAGCAGGCACAATCACTGTTGACGGTAAAACTCTTAAAATCTATGCAATGGCTAATGCCGCTGAACTCCCCTGGGGCGAAATCGGTGTTGACGTTGTTCTTGAATGCACAGGTTTCTACTGCTCAAAAGATAAGAGCATGGCTCACATCAATGCCGGTGCAAAGAAAGTCGTTATTTCTGCTCCCGCAGGCAACGACCTCAAAACAATCGTTTTCTCTGTAAACGAAGATACTCTTACTGCTGATGACCAGATCATTTCTGCTGCATCTTGCACAACTAACTGCCTTGCTCCCATGGCAAAAGCTCTTAACGACTATGCTCCCATCCAGAGCGGTATTATGAGCACAATCCACGCTTACACAGGCGACCAGATGATTCTTGACGGTCCCCACAGAAAAGGCGATATGAGAAGAGCTCGTGCAGGCGCTGCTAACATCGTTCCCAACTCAACAGGTGCCGCAAAAGCAATCGGTCTTGTTATTCCCGAACTTAACGGCAAACTCATCGGTTCTGCACAGCGTGTTCCTGTTCCCACAGGTTCAACAACAATCCTTACCGCTGTTGTTAAAGGTTCCGACATCACTGTTGACGGTATCAACGCTGCTATGAAAGCTGCTGCTTCCGAAAGCTTCGGTTACAACACAGATCCCATCGTTTCTTCCGATGTTATCGGTATGAAATACGGCTCACTCTTTGACGCTACTCAGACAATGGTATCAAAAGTTGCTGATGATCTTTACGAAGTACAGGTTGTTTCTTGGTACGACAACGAAAACAGCTATACAAGCCAGATGGTTAGAACAATCAAATACTTTGCAGAACTTGCATAAGTCTTGATTTCAAATTAAAACAAAGAACCTCTCACACGTAACTGAACAAGTCCAGTAAAAACGGACAATAGAAAAAAGAATCCTCCTATGGTAGAAT
>CAYQYT010000011.1:0-66903 GCA_964421815.1 uncultured Eubacteriales bacterium
TTTTTTAGAGTGTTACTGTCTTTTTTCATTTTTTACACCTCCTTTCTAAATCTTACATTATACTTAATCCCCCAAAAACTTCCTTTTGTGACAAAAAATAAAAGAAGCCAAAACTTTGGCTTCTTTCACAACATTTTATTCTATGTTTTGTGCAATCTTTACAAACTCCTCTTTAGAAATATTTCCTGAAAAAACAAACGTATAGTTACCGTTATAAAATATAATTCCGATAACATCTTCATTTGATTTGTAATAAACAGCATCGAAACCGTTTATTATGATATTTTCGCTTTTATGGTTTTCGGTATCAAAATATACTCCCATATTCAAGCTGTTTTTTTCCACACAGAAAAATTTGTTTCCTTTTTTATATTCCACCGAACACAAATCACTTGAATAAAACTCCCTATTTTTTTCAAAACCTTCCGGAATATAATTTAACGTTAGTGATATCACATTTTGAGCACCGCTTTTGTCAATTATATTATACTCCGAATAGTTTAAAAACTTTTCTGTTATAAACTTCCTTACTGTTGGTATAGCAAAAGCCGTTGTTGATATTGCCAACAGCACAGCCGCAATCAAAATAATTTTTAGTGTTGTCTTTGAAATCTTCGGTTTATTCTCATTAACCTCGCCCGAGAAAAGTTTTTTCATTTTTTGATTATGCTTTTTACTGAATTTGTGTTTGGGTATTTCTTCGGGGAAAGAAGCAACCCAGTTTTCACACGAAAGCAAACAAACCTCTTCAAAAATACTCATTTTTGCTCCTCTAAATATTTTCTTAATTTTTCTTTAGCATATTGCAATTTTTTTCTTACGTATGTATCATTAACGTTATATATATCTGCTATTTCTCTACTTTTATATTTGTAAATATATTTTAAATAAAAGAAAATTTTACTTTCCTCGTCCAGTACTTCATCAAAAACAGACAATAGTTCGTATTTATCATAGTTTTCAAAAACCTCTATATCTTCAATATTTGTATCACTAATATAAAGTTTGCTTGATTTTTTAGACTTATTGTAAATGTCTATGGCAAAGCCTGTAACGATTGTAGCCAGGTAGTTTTTGGTTTGCTTTGCGTTAACTCCACCGATTTTGTCAAAATTCTTTGCAACATAAAAGAATGTTTCTTGTACACATTCTTCAGCATCATCTGCATTGTTGGTTCTTTTTAGTGCAATCCAATAGAGTAAATCCTTATAACTATCATACAGTTGCTTGAATTTATCCTTTTCAGTTTGTGTGTCAAGTAGGCTTAAAAAAACTGCTATCATATATACTATATCTCCCAAAATCCCTGTGTTGTGACAAATTTATAAAAAATAATTTACATTTAATTTTAGAAATTGTCAATAGAATAGAATACGTTGAGACGATATCCTTTTTATAAGGCCGAGCAAATGACTGCACTTTTGTAATATCAAACAAAACTCTGTACAAAAATATGTTGATTTTTACGAAAAAAGACCTTATAATAGTTACATACTGAAAATATGAGGCGATAATATGAATATCTGGCACGATATAAATCCCAATAGAATTTCCCGCTCCTCCTACGCTGCAGTTATTGAAATCAGCAAGGGAAGTAAAATGAAATACGAACTTGACAAGGAAACCGGACTTTTAAGGCTTGACCGAGTTCTTTACACTTCCACCCACTACCCTGCCAACTACGGCTTTATTCCCAGAACTTACGCAAAAGACAATGACCCCTTGGATGTGCTTGTTCTTTGCTCCGGCAATATTCAGCCCATGTCAATTGTTGAATGTTACCCCATCGGTGTTATTTCCATGCTCGATAACGGCGCTCCCGACGACAAAATCATTTCAATTCCCTTTAACGACCCCACATACAATACCTATAAAGATATCAGTCAACTTCCCCAACATGTTTTTGACGAAATGAAGCACTTTTTCTCCGTATATAAAACCCTTGAAAGCAAGGAAACTGCTATTGACGAAGTAAAGGGTGTACTTGAAGCGGTTTCCATTATTGAGGAAGCTATCAATGCCTACGAAGAAAAATTCGGAAAATAATAGAAAGTTTCGCTTTTTATTTAAAAAATCTCTTGCATTTAAAGAGAATTCGTGGTAATATATGTGAATGTATGGTACGAAAAAGGAGGTGCCCGTTAATGCCCAATATTAAATCTGCAAAGAAAAGAGTTCTTGTTAATGCAACAAAGGCTGCAAGAAACAAAGCTACTAACTCTGCTCTTAAAACCGCTATTAAGAAAGCGAATGCAGCTATTGATGCCAATGATGCAGCAAAAGCTGATGCTGTTAAGGTTGCTGTAAAAAAGATTGACCAGGCTGCTGCTAAAGGTCTTCTTCACAAGAACAATGCAGCTCACAAGAAATCACAGCTCGTTAACAAGCTTAACAAGTCCAACTGATTTTTGGCTTGAAGAAAAAACCCCGCAACTCAGTTGCGGGGCTTTCTTTTTATACTGTATAAAATCCTACTTTTTTCATTACCTTATTCAATGTTCTTTGAGAAATTCGTGTTGCAAGGTCTGCACCGTTTTTCATACATTCTTCAAGGTATTTTTTATCGGCTATAATTTCCTTATATCGTGCCTGAACGGGAGCAAGTTCTGCAACAACCGCCTCACCTACTGCGGTTTTGAAATCGCCGTAGCCCTTGCCGTCGAATTCCTTTTCAATTTCCTCAAAGGACTTGCCGGTGCAACAGGAGTAAATTGTCATAAGGTTATTTATGCCGTCCTTACCCTCTGCATATTTGACACAGGCTTCGCTGTCGGTAACCGCGCTTTTGATTTTTTTCATAATCACATTGGGTTCGTCAAGCATTGAAATATATGATTTGGGGTTATCGTCGGATTTGCTCATTTTACGGGTGGGATCCTGAAGTGATACAATCTTTGCCCCCGCTTTGCCGATAAATGGTTCGGGCATTTTGAGAACATTACCGTAAATTGCATTGAACCGGTCAACGATATTTCTTGCAAGTTCAAGATGCTGTTTCTGATCCGCACCGATGGGTACAAAATCCGCACCATATACAAGAATATCCGCCGCCATAAGTACGGGGTAATCGAAAAGTCCCACGGATATATTGCCACCCAATTTTTGGCTTTTTTCTTTAAACTGAGTCATTCTTGCTGCCTCGCCGAACTGGGTATAGCAGTTGAGAATCCAACCAAGTTGTGCATGAGTGGGAACCTGACTTTGAACAAAAACAACGTTTTTCTCAGGGTCAATGCCCAATGCCAGAAGCAGAGCGTAGAGTTCAAGAGTATTTTTCTTGAGTTGGGCGGGATTATCGCGGAATGTGGGCACGGTAATAGAGTGCAAATCCGCTACACCGTAAAGGCAGTCATAATCCTCGCACATATCTTTCCAATTCTTCAACGCACCAAGGTAATTACCCAAAGTGGGTGTACCCGTGGGCTGAATACAACTTAATACTATTTTTTTCTTTTCGGGTGTTGTGTTCTCCATTTTATATCTCCAAATTATTTATTTTTTGCTTTCTTTTCTTTAATCTTTTTAGGCTTTACGGACACTACGTAATTACAGTTTATTGCCGTTTCCTCATCTTTATTGAGGGACTTTAATGTTATCCAACCGTCACTGTAAGATGTAATAATCCCCTCGGGAACCGTTAAGTCATTTTCAATACACAAAACGGTTACGGGAATACCCATAAATTTTTTAATAATCTCTTCCATAGGATTAACACCTTTCATTCGGTTTTTTATTAAAGTTTTGACTTTTTTCTTCCGACTGTTCTGTGTGAAAATTACAATCCATAAAACAAGAATGGGAAGCCAAGTTGTTAAAAACAAAGAGTGTTCCATTTTTATTCACTCCAAATAACCGTAAAAAGTAATTTTCCGTTTCTTAGAACAAGCCTGTAATTTTGCCGTTTTCGTCAACATCTATTCTTTCTGCGGCAGGAACTTTGGGAAGTCCGGGCATTGTCATAATATCGCCCGTTAAAACAACTATGAATCCCGCGCCGGCGGATACTTTAAGATTTCTTACGGTAACCTTGAAATTCTCGGGTGCTCCCAACTTTGCGGAGTCATCGGAGAAACTGTACTGTGTTTTGGCAACGCACACGGGAAGATTGCCGAATCCGTCAGCATTGAGAGAATCAAGTTGTTTCTTTGCATTTGTTGTAAACTCAATTCCGTCACCGCCGTAAACCTTTGTTACGATGGCTTCGATTTTTTCCTCTATTGTTGCGTCGGTTTCGTAGGAATATGTAAATTGGGAGTTATCCTCCTCTTCGCAAAGACGAACAACCTCTTTTGCAAGGTCAACACCGCCCTTGCCACCGTCCGCCCAAACAGTTGAAAGAACGGTATTTACACCCAATTCCTTACATTTACCGATAATAAAATCAATTTCCTTATCGGTGTCCGTGGGGAAGCGGTTAACCGCAACAACACAGGGAAGTTTATAAACATTCTTTATATTTGAAACATGGCGGAGAAGATTGGGGATACCTTTTTCAAGGGCTTCAATATTCTCCTCTGCCAACTGGTCCTTTTTCAAGCCGCCGTGCATTTTTAACGCCCTTACAGTTGCAACAACTACAACCGCATTGGGTTTAATTCCTGCGGCACGGCATTTAATATCAAGGAATTTTTCCGCGCCCAAATCCGCGCCGAAGCCCGCCTCGGTAATTGCATAATCCGCAGTACCCATTGCCATTTTTGTTGCAAGAACGGTGTTACATCCGTGGGCAATATTTGCAAAAGGTCCGCCGTGAACAAAAGCCGGTGTACCCTCAAGGGTCTGTACAAGGTTGGGCTTTACCGCATCAACAAGCAATGCAGCCATTGCACCCTGTGCCTTAATATCTCCGCAGGTTACGGGTTTGCCGGAATAATCGTAGGCAACAACAATTCTTGCAAGACGTTCTTTAAGGTCAGTTAAGGAAGTTGCAAGGCAGAAAACCGCCATTACTTCGCTTGCAACGGTAATGTCGAAACCGTCCTCGCGGGGTACACCCTGCATTCTGCCGCCCAGACCGTCAACTATATTACGAAGTTGTCTGTCGTTCATATCAACACAGCGTTTCCAAGTAATGCGTTTAACGTCGATACCGAGGGCATTTCCCTGCTGAATATGGTTATCAAGCATTGCGGCAAGAAGATTGTTTGCCGCACCGATTGCGTGGAAGTCACCTGTGAAATGGAGATTTATATCTTCCATGGGAACAACCTGGGCATAACCGCCCCCTGCGGCACCGCCCTTCACACCGAAAACGGGACCCAAAGAGGGTTCACGCAAAGCAACGCAGGTGTTATAACCGCAAAGGTTCATGGCATCCGCAAGTCCGATTGTTGTAGTTGTTTTGCCCTCACCGGCAGGAGTGGGTGTAATTGCGGTAACAAGAACAAGTTTTCCCTGTTTCTTGCTCTCTTTGAGATATGACAGGTCAACCTTTGCCTTGTACCAGCCGTAAGGCTCAAGATAATCCTTTCCTATACCTGCTTTTTCGGCAATTTCGGTAATGGGTTTCATTTTGCAATTCTGTGCAATTTCAATGTCGGTAAGATAAGCCATATACAACTCTCCTATTTTTATTCTTGGATATTTAACTTTTCACGGCAAAGATTTTTAAAAAACTCAAAATTTTCTTCTCCGCAAACATCAATATTGTTTATGAGTGAATTCTGGTAATCGTCAAAAAGTTTTTGCTTTTTGGCGGGATTTCGCTGTGCTTCGATTTGTTTTACCAAATCGTTAAAGGATTCGTTTATAAAACCGCGGATTATTCTGTCCCTGCGCTCATTTATATCATTCATCTGGTCGGTGGGACCGTTCCCCTCAAAACGCCAATAGGGTTCAATTTTCACGAGATTTTCCGTACTTTCAATTAAATCCCTGAATGAACTGAAAAACACCTGCGGGTACTTTGTTGTGTTAACATTCCTTGCGGCAGTTGAGCCGATTTTTATGTTTTTTACAACATAGTTATTGATTGCGGTTATAAGCAAATCCCGGGAAAGTAATTTTCTCGTAACAGGAATTGAAGAAACAATCTTTTGAATTTCTATACATTCGTCCCTGTCAAACTCCCGTGGCTTGTGCATATAACCCTCGGGTTCTTTTCTTCTTTTTAAAAAATCAAACATAATCAATAGATATCCTTTATTTTCACACCGCTTGAGGAATAACCGCTTTTATATGAGCCGTTATATGCTCTTACGGCATATTGATAAACAGTACCGCTCTTTGCGGTTTTGTCAACATAACTCAACTCGGTTGCACTGACATTATCCGGTACTTTCCACGAACCGCCGGGTAATTTTCTTTATATTATAGTTTTATTTTACCGAAAAGTCAACAAAACAAGTGCTACAACTCCAAAATTATTCATGAGAAAAGAGGATGTAAAAAAACGAAATTTTTTTACATCCTCTTTTTAGTGGCTTGAAAAAATGCGTAGAATGGACAAACTGAGCGATAACAAGGTTTCAGCCTTGTTATCGGCTACCCGAAGGCGTACACAGGTAGAAGTTTGTTCACAGCATAAAACATTATTTTGTTACTTTTAACACCGTTTAAAGTTGTTTCAGGGGCAATATAAACCTTTATATATCGGGTTTTATGCGTTCTACACTTTTTTCACAGCCCCGTCTTCGTCATATTCAACTGTTAATTCGCCGTCCCATCTGCAAATTACGTTGCTTTTATTTCTGAAACCGCCCGAAAGATATTTTTCCGCAATACAGTCCTCCACCATGGATGTTATTGCTCTCCTCAAAGGTCTTGCTCCGTAAACCGCATCGAAGCCTTTTTTTGAAACGGCATCTACAACGCTCTCGTCAAAGTTTATTTTGATACCCGAAAGTCCGCACCTTTCTTCAAGTTCCTTTAACATCCGTCTTGCAATTTCCTTTATTTCACTTTCGTTAAGGGGCTCAAAAATTATAATTTCGTCAATACGGTTTATAAATTCCGGCTTGAATACCTTTTTGACTTCTTCGTTTACGAGACTTTTAATTCTTTCGTTTCTGAACTCGTCACCGCTTTCACCCGCAAATCCCAAAGCATTTTTATTATTGGAAATCAGCTGTGCGCCTATATTGGAAGTCATAACGATAATACTGTTTTTAAAGTCCGATTTTCGTCCCGAAGAATCCGTGAGAACCCCGTCTTCCATAATTTGCAAAAGCAGATTAAAAACATCGCTGTCCGCCTTCTCTATTTCATCAAAGAGGACTATTGAATAGGGATTTCTTCTGACTTTTTCCGTCAACTGTCCCCCCTCGTCAAAACCCACATACCCGGGAGGTGAGCCAACAAGACGGGAAACGGAATGTTTCTCCATATATTCCGACATATCTATCTTTATTATCTGTTGTTCGGAACCGAATACACATTCCGCAAGGGCTTTTGTCAATTCTGTTTTACCAACACCCGTAGGACCTAAAAACAAAAAAGAGCCTATGGGTCTTTTGGGATTTTTTAAAACCGAACGTCCTCTTCGCACTGCTTTTGACACAGCAATTACCGCTTCTTTCTGCCCCACTATTCTTTTATGCAAGAAATCTTCCAATTTTAAAAGTTTTTGACTTTCCTCCTCAGTCAATTGTGAAACAGGTATTCCCGTCCAAGCAGATACGACATCCGCAACATTTTCCGCCGTTACGATTTTTACCTCCTCCTGTGCCGAGTCCTTCCACAACTGTGTTTCCAGCCGCAAGAGACTTGCTGCCTCTTTTTCCTCGTCACGCAGAGCGGCTGCTTTTTCGAAATTCTGTTTTTCTATGGCATTGTGCTTCTGTGCACATATTTTCTTTAAATTATTCTCCAACTCCCTTATATGTTCAGGAGGCGTGTAATTATTCAGACGGACAACGGAAGATGCTTCATCCACCAAATCAATTGCCTTATCTGGTAAAAACCTATCGGTTATATATCTGATACTCATATCAACCGACGTTTTTATTGCTCCGTCGCTTATTTTCACACCGTGGTGCTTTTCGTAACGTTCTTTAAGACCCTGAAGCATCAACACAGCAGTATCCCTATCCGGTTCTTCCACGCTGACCGTTTGAAAACGTCTTTCAAGCGCAGCGTCTTTTTCAATATATTTTCTATACTCATCAATAGTGGTTGCACCCACAACCTGAATATCGCCCCTTGCAAGTGAGGGCTTCAGAATATTCGCTGCATCAACAGCTCCTTCAGCGGAGCCGGCTCCCACAATATTGTGTAACTCGTCAATAAACAGAATTATGTTTCCGTCGGAGCATACCTCGTCTATTATATTTTTAATTCTTTCTTCAAAATCCCCCCTGTACTTTGTTCCTGCCACCATACAAGTAAGGTCAACGCTGATAATTTTCTTGCTTTTTAAAAGTTCGGGAACCTCTCCCCTTGCAATGTGCAAAGCAAGGCCCTCTACAACGGCGGTTTTTCCAACCCCCGATTCACCTACTAAGCAGGGATTATTCTTTGTCCTTCGGCAAAGAATTTCAATGACACGTTTTATCTCCGTATCCCGACCTATAACAGGGTCTATTCCGCCGCCTCTTGCTAATTCCGTCAAATCCTTACCATATTTCTCCACCATGGTTTTTTTTGTTTCAGAATTCTTGGAATTTTTCCCCTCACGTGTGTCATCAAATCCGGAATTTCCCAAGGATATTTCATAGGGGCTGACACCTAAGGACATTAAAATCTTGCATCCGGCGCACTGACTTTCTCTCAAAAGGGCGGTTAAAAGCTGTTGTGTCCCCGCCTCACCCAAGGGCATTGTCAAACCCATAGCAAGAGCGTTTTCTATTATTTTTCTGCAACGCGGAGTTATATCATCAGGGGTTAAAGATGTGGGCATCCCTATTCCCACAACGCTTTTTATTTGCTCTTCCGCTTTTTTAAGGGTTATTTTTTTACTTGCAAGGACCGAAGCGGAAACCATTCGCGAATCCGACAACAATCCCAATAAAACATGCTCACTTCCTACATAGGTGTGACCCATATTTTCCGCCGTTTCCACGGAATAATTCAATGCATTGTTTGCACTTTGTGTAAAGCCGGTAAATTTGTACATATAATCACTCATTCTTTGATATTGCTAATGTCAAGACCGTTAAATCATCCTGTCTTCCTGTCTGAAGCCGCCGTATATCTTCGCAAAGTTTTGTTGTAAAACCTCGCACGTTCCCCTCCGAAAAGCCTTTAAGTTCTTTCTGCAAATAAGCTCCGTCTTCTTCGCGAACTCCGTCCGAGGACATAACAAGCACATCTCCGCACCCCAAATTTCCCGAACCGCAACTGATTTCCGAATCACTTAAAATGCCCAAAGGCAACGAGGAAAATCCCACATTGATAATTCTTCCGTTCTTCCTTACAACTGTATTTGCCGCTCCGCATTTATAGAACTCCACGTGACCTGTAAAAAGGTCAATGGCAGTCAAATCAAGAGTTACGGAACATTCATCCCCGGACTTTGACATAAGGGCGGTGTTGACGGTATTTACGGAGGCTTTTATTCCAAAGCCTGCTTTAATAAGTTTTTCCAAAAGCGTTACCGCAAGTCCCGAAGAAAGAGCCGCTCTCGTACCCGTACCCATTCCGTCACATATTATTGCGTAGAACATACCATTCCCATCCTCAAAGGTTGTAAAAGTATCACCGGAAAACCTCTCTCCGCCGGCACAAAACTGAACACCGGAGCTTACCACCTTGTAATCCGTTTTTTCACGATATACGATTCTTGTACAGTCCTCGCTGCGTTCAATAAGCGGAAGTTTAAATTTTGCGGAAGTAATTATGCCGATCTGTATGCTCAAGGAGTTCAAATCCATTTTGTTTTTTGGAGATTTAACCTTTAACTCAACAGTCATTTTTTCCATATTATTTATATGGCAACAACATTCCAGAGGCTCCAATCCGCAGTTAACCGCCGCCACTTTTACTCTGTTGGCGACATCGATATCAAAGCGTATTTCCTCATCAATTTTTTTACATAAAGAATCAAGAAGTGACGAAACATTTACAAACTGCTCCGATGTAAGTTTTTGAATCTCATTGAATCGGCTTTCAAACCGTTGCCGAACAATAAATTCCGAATAGAGTTTATTAAAACTGCTGCTTACCATTTCCGTTCTAATACACTTTGCGGCAAAATGACCCGGAACGGTTTTGTATTCAAGATACGTTCCCTCTCTTTTCATTGATAGAAGTGTGTTAAAAATATCCTGGGTTTCTTCTCCGTTTTCGCCCCAACATACGTCATAAAGTCCGCAAGAGCCGCAAACACGCTCCTTGGTTTTTCGGGACACGTTATCAACATCAAACTTTTCAGATTTACACAGAGCGTCACTTACACTTGACAGAGAACTGCATATTTCTGCAGAGGTTTTTGATGCAAATTTCAACTTGTCAAAAATGTCATTTTTCACTGAATCTATTATGGGCGAAGATACATTCGGTTTTAAAACATTACTTATTTTTTCATCAAAACGGATTGTCAAAAAGAAAAACAGAATCCCTGCAACGGAGGTTTCCATAAGCATTGGTACTATTTCGATTTTATCGTAGGAAACAACAGTTACGGCAATTCCCGAAAAAACAAATGCTAAAAATCCCGCTATTCTTCCGTAAACCGAAAACACTCCTGCCAAAAGACCGCCGAAGGCATAAAAACTCAAAAGAAAAATATCGGAACTGCCGAGAGCCGTTGTAAGACCGCCGCATATTCCCACAACGGCTCCCCCTGCCTCCTTGCAGTAAAAGGAACAGATAAGAATCAAACAAATTATGATAATATTCACGGGATGAACGGAAAATAACGCAACCTTTCTCAAGGACAAAAGCAACAGCATAACACTTATTATTACCGCTGTTGCTTCCTTTGAGGTAAGCATTGACAGTCCGCCTTTTAATGACAGTACTCCCCGACTTTTGAATAGCAGATATGAAGTCGCCGCACCGATTGCACCCTCCGAAAAACACAGAAGTACCGAAAGCAGCGTTACATCCTCCGCAAAAACGATGGCAAGTCCTGTTACAAAAAGGCAGATGAACACGGAAATCAACGGTGTTACCGCATTGTCACGTATTTGTCGGAAAGGTTTTAAGGCACTCATTATTACACATAGTGCCAAAACTGCCGAGGTGTAGCGCAAAGCGGAAACGGAGTCCAACGTAAAAAACCAGCCCAGTGTGGCACCCAATGCCGCCGTTACGGTCAAATCCTTGGGTACGCTTGCGGCAAAAGCCGCACCAAATGGCGAAAATTCGTTGTTAAAACCTGCAAGGCTGAACAAAAAGCCGAGAGCAAAGGTTATCGAATGTCTTATTAAAAATGCTTTTGTCTGCGTTCTTTTTGTTTTTACCCATCTGCTCTTTTCCACCCGTTCGTGAACTTTAACACTCATAGAAAATCTCCTAACAATATTCTAAAAATATTGTACGGACAAGCAGTAAAAAAATCAGTCGTTTTACGTTGTACTTTTACATTGTTTTCTGTTATAATTAGAAGTAATCGAAAGAAAACCGACGAAAAAAGAAGATATTTTCGTTTTCGTAAGAATTTTGTAATAGTTTTATTGATTTTTTTGTAAGATACACACCTTAACATAAAAATGCAAAAAGGAATTCGGGGGTAGAAAAATGTATAACGTTCTTATTTGCGATGATGACAAAGCCATATTGAACTCCATTGAAATTTATCTAAATATGGAGGGCTACAAGCCCTTTCTTGCCGCAAACGGCAGGGAAGCCTTGAAGATTATTGAAGAAAACGAGATTCACTGCATTGTCCTTGACATTATGATGCCGGAACTTGACGGCTTGCAGACCACTTTGGAAATACGCAAGTCAAGGAATATTCCTATCATTCTCCTTTCCGCCAAAAGTGAGGACACGGACAAAATCACGGGACTCGGTTTCGGTGCGGATGACTACGTTACAAAGCCTTTCAACCCCCTTGAACTTACTGCAAGAGTAAAAAGCCAAATCAGGCGATACTGCTCTTTGGGAAGTCTTGAAAAAAAGCAGGGAGTTATTGCAAACGGCGGTCTTTGTGTGGATACGGTTGCCCACGAGGTAACCGTTGACGGAGAACCCGTAAAACTCACCGCTACGGAATACGGCATTGTGGAGTATCTTATGAAAAACTTGGGATGTATTCTCTCCACAACCCAGATTTACGAGGCGGTTTGGGGTGAGCCCTGTATGGTGGGCGACAAAACCGTAACCGTTCACATCAGGCGAATCCGCGAAAAAATCGAGATTAACCCGAAAGAGCCAAAATATTTAAAGGTGGTGTGGGGAATTGGATACAAAATTGAAAAACTCTGAACCTAAATACCATTCGTCCGTAAAGTTTGTTGCCATTCTGCTTACGGTGGTATTCGCATTTTTAACGGGTATGTGCGGACTGAACTTTTTGAGAGTTGCGGTTTTCTACGCAGATGAAAAGGGCGGTGTTACAAGCACTCCCGCATTTCAGGAAGAAATAAACAACACATTGATTTCTTTAAGCGGCGTAAAATATTCCGTTGATTTTTTTGACGGAAACAGAACCTATGAAGAATTTTTGAAAACCGAAAGTGCAAAGGAAATTACTGAAGAATATACTGAACGTGAAAAACGTGCGGTGGAACTCTTCAAGGAAATTCAAGAGTTTAAAAAAACGCGTCCCACGAGCATAAAAACCGATAGCGGCACCTACGATATTGACGAATACGGCAATGTCTATATACCCGAAGAAGACAGTTATGTTTCTTTTGAAGATTTTTTAAATTCCTATTCTGATGAATCCTATGAATATTCCGGAGAATCGTATAATTCAATCCTCGCATACAAAGAATGGTACAACGAATACCAGCAAATGAGAGCAGAAATATTCGGAATAGTTGACAGAGCAGTAAGCGTCGAACAAATCAAGGAAGATATCAACATCCGGAAAGAGCAAGCACTTTTGGATGCTTACGCCAACGCCTCCAGTATAGTAGATAATTGCACGGACAATAACATCAATATAAAATTCATATTAAAAGGCAATAAAAGCGGTGAGGTTGCTTCCAATGTTGAGGCGAACAAACGGGACGAATTCGTAAAAAATCTCAACAATAATGCCATCTATTGCATAAACTTTGACGGAGAAAAGTTGCACTCCAACCCCTTGGAAGTTAACGAATCCACAAATTTGTTAAAACTTTTGAGGGATGCGAACGTTCTCAACAACCGCTCCGTTGACCAAGATATGCTTTTGTCATATTTTGAGGGCTATTCCCTGTATTTGAAAATTGATTCGGAGAATCTCTTGCCCGGTGATTCCTGCTACAAGATTATAACCACCTATCAAAATCTTCCCACAGCATCCGAAAACACATTACTCGGATTAACCGTTATATTGGCAATAGCATCCTGTGTGGGCTTTGTTTTCTGCTGTATAATGAGCGGAAGAAGAAAGGATGGCTCCGTAAAACTTGCTGTTACCGACAAAATTCCCCTTGTTATCTACCTTGGCTTTACCGCAGTTATTATATTCTTTGGGCTTGCAGGTATCGCCTGTCTTGTGGCAGCAGATTTCAGTCCCCAAATAATGGGCATTGACGGCAACTCCCCCTTACGTTGGATTATTACCGACAAGTCCGTCCTTTTCTGTGTGAGTCTGTTGTTTGCCCTTGTTTCGATTTTCCTTTTAAGTTTCGTGCTTTATTTAGCAAGAAACATTAAGGCGAAAACTCTTTCAAACAGAATTATATCGGTTTTAGTTATAAAGAAAATTATCAGTGGGTGTAAAAACTTTAAAAACCGTTTATCACAAAGGGGTGTAACCCGTAAAAATATTAAAAGGCAATCTGTAACAGGACTTGCAATTTATGTTGTGGTAAACTCCTTGCTGTATCTCATATCTTTTTCGGAAGCATTCCCCTTTGCATTGGTTTGCCTTGCAATTTTCAATACTTTAGCAATTGTTTACGGATTCCTTTATTTCACCGATATACACAGGCTTTCTAAAATCGCGGAGGAAATTCGCAACGGAAACTTTAATACAAAAATCGAACCCAAAACCTTTGTTGCACCTTTGAGAAAATTTGCGGTCGATATGGACGCCTGCCGCGAGGGTATTGAAAATGCCGTTAATGAGGCTGTTAAGGGTGAGCATTTAAAAACTGAGCTTATAACAAATGTTTCCCATGATTTGAAAACTCCCCTCACCTCCATTATCAACTATGTTTCCCTACTTAAAATGAGTGATATTCAAGGTGAGGACGAGAGAAAGTACATTGATATTCTTGACGAAAAATCCAAGAAACTAAAAAGACTTATTGAGGATTTAACGGAAGCCAGCAAGGCAAATTCGGGAAATATCAAAATGAATATTGCACAGGTAAACCTTAATGAATTGGCACTTCAGGCGGTGGGTGAAAACAGCGATGTACTTGAAAATGCGGGACTTGACATTGTACTTACGGAAAAAGAAAAGGAAATAATAGTTGCCGCCGACAGTCAGCACACATTCAGAATTATTGACAACCTTTTCTCCAACGCGCGAAAATACTCCTTAACGGGAACAAGGGTATATGTTGACGTATATAAGGAGAAAGACCGCGGTGTGTTTGAAATGAAAAACATTAGCCGCGAGAAACTGAACATTGACCCCAAAGAACTTACGGAAAGATTTGTCCGCGGTGACAACTCCCGAACAACCGACGGAAGCGGTTTAGGACTCTCCATTGCACAAAGTTTTGCAGAACTTCAAAATGGAGAATTCAACATAGAAATCGACGGCGATATGTTCAAAGCGGTTGTAAAACTTCCCCTGATTTAAAAATACTATCAAGTTAAAACCGTCGAAATCGGCGGTTTTACTTTTTTATATTGACAAATGTTTAAATATAGGTAGAATACTAATTATAATGAAGAAAATTTGTACTTTGAGGGGAATTATATGAATAATAAATTTTCACAAATATTCAGTCGTTTTTTCACCAAAAACAATGTGGATGTCAGCATTATTGTTCCGGTTTACAATGTTGAAGAATACTTGATAGAGTGTTTGGATTCTCTCGAAAACCAGAACTTGAAAAATGTCCAGGTTATTATGATTGATGACGGCTCCACGGACAGAAGCGGTGAAATGGGTGAAGAATACGCGAGAACCCACAAAAGATTTGAATATCACAGAATTGAAAATCAAGGTTTGGGACATGCAAGAAACTATGCAATGCAATTTGTAAAGGGTAAATACTTTACATTCATTGACTCTGATGATATTATAGCCCCGGATGCATATGAAAATATGTTTGAAGCGGCAGAAAAAGAAGGCGCTCAGTTTGCAATATGTAACGTTGCACGATTCAACACCAAAAGCACTTGGATTTCCTCTCTCCACGAAAGAGTGTTTAAACAGCTTGGTACCACTGCCCATATCACAAAAGATCCTGAACTTATAAACGACACCATTTCTTGTAATAAACTAATTTCTAAATCATTTTGGGACAAGCATAATTTCAAATTTCCCGAGGGTGTTCTCTACGAAGATATCCCCGTAACCATTCCCATGCACTTTTTGGCTGACAAAGTTGCGGTTGTTTCAAAAGTCGGCTATTTTTGGCGTCTGAGGGACGGTATTTCCACTTCCATAACCCAAAACACCAATAATATTAAGAACTTTTACGACAGATTAAAAGTTATTGGTATGGTGGATGAATTTTTGAAAAACAATGTAACTGACCCGGAGATTATAAAAACCAAGAATTTGAAAATTCTTGAAGTTGATTTGTTGATTTTTGTTAACATCTGCAACAATGTCCCCCAAGAACAGGCTTTTGAAATATTCCGAGGGGTACGTGATTATATTAACGAAAACATTAACGAAGAAACCCTTAACGAACTTACCGTCATTCATAAGCAAAAATATCGTTTTGTATTGGACAACGATTTAGAGGGCTTAATAAAACTCTTAAACAATCAAAAGGACGAGTATTACGATGCGCCCATCGAAGAAAAAAACGGTAAATTCTATATTGAATGTTCCGAAGATATCTTCCCAATTAAAGACAGAGAAGTTACAAACGAACTTAAAAAGATCGTTCCCCTGAAGCAGATCAACGACATTGCTGATAAAAAGTCCGCATTTGATGTATTTGCTCAGTTATATATTCCGAGGGTAAATATTTCGGACCCTTCGCAACAGGAAATTGAAGTTTATCTTCAAAATCAAAGAACGGGATTTATCACCCCTTTAAAAGCCACCCCCTTTGAAAACAAAGAGCTTACGTCTTTAAAGGGATTTGTTTTCAATAAAGGCACAGAAAAATCCCAACAATATAACTATGACGGAACCGGATTTATTATTTCATTAGATCTTGAAGAAATCGAAATTAACGATTCCAATATAGGTGCTAACCTTGTTGTTGTTAAATACAAGAACAGGGTTTCGGAGGGCAAGCTCTTCCTTAGCGGTGCGGCACCTAAAATCGTTAATAAAATTCGCGACAACACAGTAATTAAGGGCGACTGCCTTTTGAGATTGGACATATCAATGTTCAATGAACTGATTGTAAATCTCATAAATGAGACACATTTTGTTGAAAAAACAGCAGTAAAAAACAAGAGAATTCAATTCCTCCTCAATTCTCCCGCAAAAGCAGTTTTTGCAGATGACGGCAACGGAAACACAATAGGTTTTAAAACTACGGACAACAAATTGTTCACCTGCCCTGCCTCCGAATTCAGTACAGATAAGGAATATAAATTCTTTGTTACCAAGGAAAACGGTAACACGGACTTTTTAACAAGAAGAACAAAAGCAGTTACCATAAAGGACGCGGGCAGCAATGTCGCTGTTTTACGCTCCAATAAGAATTTCTGTATAGCAGCTTGTTTTTTGCCCTCTTGCACAAAAATATCCGACATTACCCGCGAGGCAGAAAAAATATTTATCGCTACCGAAAGTCTTGGCGCAAATTCAAATCTTGTAAATATTAAATATGCAGACATTGTCGTGGATGATGAAATAGACAAAAAGACCGTTTCCCTTGCAAAATCCAAATGCAAAGAAGAAAACGGAAAACAGATATGCAATTTTACGATAGATTTCGGGGACGAAAACACAACAAAAAATCTTTTCAACAGTTACAGAGATGTATCAATTGAATACACTTTGGAAAACGGCAAGATTATAAGAGAACCTTTGTGCGCTCAAAAGTATTTCAAACACAGTATTGAATGCGGAACACTTTCAGCGGATTTTTACAGGGCGGAAGGCTACTTTGTAAGACTTCATACAGCATATCTCTGGCCCGAAGAGGAAAACACCTACCAGAAGCGTATGGCTCTTATAAACGAAAGATACCCGGAATACAAAACACTCCCCATTAACCCAAAACAAATTATATTTGAATCAATGTGGGGAAGTAAATTCAGTTGTAATCCCAAACATCTTTACGAATTCATTGACAAAAACTATCCCGAATATGAATGTATCTGGTCTTTAGAAGACCCCAGAACACCCATCAGCGGCAACGGAAAAAGAGTTAAAAGAGGTTCTCTCGAATATTTCTATTATCTTGCAACATCAAAGTATTTTGTTAACAACGTTAACTTTGAAGATGCTTATGAAAAGCGAGATGGTCAGATCGAAATCCAGACAATGCACGGTACACCCCTTAAAACTCTCGGACTTGATGCTAAAGACACCCGCTTCACCAAGGCACAGGAAGAAAATTACATCAGAAAGAACTCAAGATGGAATTATCTTATTGTTCAAGGAAACTTTATGACGGAAATTGCTCCACATTGCTACGGTTGTAACCCCGAATTGCTGAAAACGGGCTACCCCCGTACTGATACGCTTTTCCAAAATAATACGGATGATAAAATCAAGGACTTAAAAGAAAAACTCGGTTTACCCTTGGACAAAAAAATCATTCTCTATGTTCCTACATGGCGTGTCAAAAACAAGTTTGATATGCAGTTGGACATTGAGAAAATGAGGGAAACTCTGTCCGATGATTACATTTTGCTTATAAGACTGCACCATTTCTGTTCCGCGGGCTACACAATCCCCGCAGATGACAAATTCGTTTTTGATTTCAATAAATATCACTCTGTTGAGGATCTGTATCTGCTTTGCGACATTCTCATAACCGACTATTCCTCCGTTATGTTTGACTACGGCGTTTTGAAGAAACCCATGATATTCTTCACTTACGACATAAAGGAATATGCGGAAAATCTTCGCGGAATGTATTTTGATATTGAAAAAGAGGCTCCCGGCCCCTTAGTTTACACATCGGACGAGTTAATCTCCGTAATATCAAACATTGATGAAGAATTGGGAAAATGCAAGGGCAGAATCGAGGCTTTCAATAATAAATATGTTAATTTTGAATGTGCGGATTCTTGCGAAAAAATCATTGAAACAGTATTCGACCCCAACAATGATTTAAAATAATATTACAATACAGAACTGTGCCCCGAGAAATCGACGGCACAGTTTCCTTTTTACTTTATTTTACAATTCACTTGACTAACATTTCCTAAAGTGATATCATTGTAAAAAAACAGAAAAGGTTGGTAAATATGGTACTTCCACAAAACTTTTTATCATTTTTCAGGTCATTTACGGCAATTATCTCCGCGTTGATTCTTTTAGTTGTAGGCGCTGACGAAAAAGATCTTCCCGCCCCGGACGGCGCAGAAGTTGTTAACAAAATCACATACACCCTTTTGGATGCCGATGTTACAAGTCAGGGCGTTACAAATGACGGAACTTATTTTTACTTCAGCAGTAACGAAAACCTTGCTAAAGCACCCATCGAAACCGGTGAAATCGAGTTAATGCACTTTGATGCAATTCCCGATGAACTTAAAGACAAGGGATGCAACCATATCGGCGGTCTTACCTATTACAACGGCTATGTTTATGCCGCTGTTGAGGATGGTCCCGATTATCTCAATTCTTTTATTGTTCTTTATGATGCACAAACCCTGGAATACACGGGAACATATTACGAACTTCCCCACGATCTTCACCTTGAAGGTGTTCCGTGGTGTGCAGTCAACGTAAAAGCAAATTGCATTTATACTGCAGAGTGGTCCAATGCAAAGGTTTTGAATGTATTCAGTCTTGACGATTTGTCACTTATTTACACTCTCCCCCTTTCTGAACCCGTTGACAGAATCCAGGGTGCAGAATACTACAACGGTAAACTCTACCTCTCCTGCGATGAGGAAAACGACCAGAAACGTATTTTGTCCATCAATGTAATCACCGGCAAGGTTAAAACCGAGTTCACAAGAAATATCGGTGCACAGTTTGAAGCCGAAGATATAACAATAACAATGGACGAGGACGGAACACCCATTTTCCACGTTCTTGACCGCGGTGAAAGAAGAAAATCCATTAACCTTACAAGTTACAAAATCACAAAATAAACTCTGAACAAAAATCACGGAGCCCATCGAAAGACGGGCTCCGTATTTTTATGTAATTATCCTACTTTTTGCAAAATCACAAAACCATTATCAATGTTCCCGCACCGATAAGAATACATCCTATCACCGATTTGAAAGTAAACTCCTCGTGCAAAAACACAAACGCCAAAATCAATGTAATAACAACACTTAATTTGTCAATGGGCACAACCTTTGACGCGTCCCCTATCTGCAATGCTCTGTAATAGCAAAGCCATGATGCGCCCGTTGCCAACCCCGACAGAATGAGGAAAATCCAACTTTTCTTGCTTATGTCTGAAATGCCGCTTTGGGCATTTGTAATAAAAACCATTCCCCAGGACATAGCCACAACCACCACGGTTCTTATAGCCGTTGCAAGATTGGAATTGACTCCGTCAATACCGATTTTTGCCAAGATGGATGTAAGGGCGGCAAACACCGCGGACAGTAACGCAAACACAAACCACATATACACAACCACCAATCAACATTTGTTGTTTCCATTGTATCACTTTTTCTAAATATTTCCACAAAAATTGCAAAAAAATTGAAATAAATTGAAACAAAAACGGAACTGTAAAAATGTGAATTTTTACAGTTCCGTTATTGGGGTAAAACTTCTTATTTAACCATAATATCGCTTATGATTCTGCTCATTTCCGCAGGGTCGGCAACGGATTTTCCGCTGATTAAGGCTCCCATATCGTAAAGGAGTTTTGAATAGTCCTTTAATGTGTCTTTATCGTTGTCATAAAGGTCTTTAAGCTTTTGGGCAATGGGATGGGAAGCACTGATTTCAAGAACCACTTCCGCCTTTACTCCGTTGTTGTTTGGCATTGAGTTCAGAACTCTTTCCATTTCAAGAGATATTCCGCCCTCGGATGTCAGACAGGATGCGTAATTTTTAAGTTTATTTGTGAAACGAACAGATGACACGGAATCTCCAAGGGACTCCTTTATGAAATCGAACATTTCCTTTGAACTTTCGTTTTTCTCCTTGAGTTCATTCTTTTCGTCATCGCTGTCAAGGTCAAAATTCTCGTCGCATATATTCTGGAACATTTTGCCCTCATATTCGTTGAGCATTTTAATGCAGAATTCATCCACATATTCCGTACAGTAGAGAACTTCAACATCTTTTTCCAAAGCTTTTTCAAGTTGGGGAAGCATTTTGATTTTCTCAACAGTTTCGCCGCAGGCATAATAGATTTTGTCCTGACCGTCTTTAAGCCTACCAAGATACTCGCCGAAAGTTACAAACTTCTCCTCTTTTGAAGATTTAAAGAGCAACAAATCTTTAAGTTCGTCCTTCTTCATTCCGTAACTGTTATAAATGCCGAACTTCAACTGCATACCGAATACTTTAAAGAACTCCTCGTATGCTCCTCTTTCCTTTTCAAGCATTTTTGAAAGTTCGGTCTTAATTTTCTTTTCAAGGGTTTTGGCAATAAGTCTTAACTGACCGTCGTGCTGCAATGTTTCACGGGAGATATTAAGCGACAAGTCCTCGCTATCCACAAGACCTTTTACAAAACTGAAATAGTCGGGAAGCAAATCCCCACACTTGTCCATAATAAGAACGCCCCTCGAATAGAGTTGGAGACCTTTCTCAAATTCCTTTGTATAATAGTCAAAAGGAGCATGCTTGGGAATGAACAACAATGCGCTGTATGTTGCATTACCCTCTGTTTTGGAGTGAATCACCTTTGCGGGAGCCTCATAATCATAGAATTTATCGGTATAGAAGGATGCGTACTCCTCGTCCGTAACCTCATTTTTATTTTTCTTCCAGAGAGGAATCATACTATTGAGAGTTTTATCTACGGCAACATCCTCATATTCGTCCTCGGTGCCCTCTTTAAGTTGCTTTTCCGTAACGGTCATTTTGATGGGATGGCGGATGTAATCGGAGTATTTTTTAATGAGGGATTGGATTTTATATTCTTCCAAATAATCGCTGTATTTGTCATCGTCCGTGTCGTCTTTTAAGTACAATGTAATCTCCGTGCCGAAATCCTCTTTTTCACATTCCGTAACAGTGTAGCCGTCGGCTCCGTCGGACTCCCATTTGTATGCCTTTTCTTCGCCGTATGCCCTACTTAGAACCTCAACCTTTTTGCTTACCATAAATGCGGAATAGAAGCCCACACCGAACTGACCGATAATATCCACATCTTCTGTCTTTTCCGTTTCGGATTTGAAACTTTCCGAGCCGCTTTTGGCAATAGTACCCAGATTGTTTTCAAGTTCCTCCCCCGTCATACCGATACCGTTATCGGAAATCTTCAAGGTTCTGTTTTCTTTGTCCGCATCGATTCTTATGAGAAATTCATCCTTTCCGAGACCCACGGAAGAATCGGTCAAAGAACGGAAATACAATTTATCAAGGGCATCGCTTGCGTTTGATATAAGCTCCCTTAAAAATATTTCCTTGTGGGTGTAAATTGAGTTAATCATTAAATCCATAAGTTTTTTGGATTCTGCTTTAAACTGTTTTTTTCTCATTTTTTAAACTCCTTTTATGTGAATATTCGGGCTTTCGGCACGGCAAGTGCCGTGCCGAAAGCTATATTTACTTCTTTATTCAACCGGCTATCAGAACACCGTCTTTAACATCTATGGTTATTACGGAATCCGGGGCAATATCTTCTGCAATAATCTTTCTTGCAATAAGGGTTTCAAGGGATGACTGCATAAATCTCTTCAAAGGTCTTGCGCCCATTGTGGGGTCAAATCCGTATTCGCAGATATATTCCTTTGCATTGTCGCTGAGTTCAATATCAATTTGTTTCTGACGAAGCCTTTGTTTTAAATCCGCCAGCAACAATTCTTCAATACGGAAAACATCGGATTTTGTAAGAGGCTTAAAGAATATAATTTCATCAAGCCTGTTAAGAAACTCGGGTCTGAAACTGCGTTTCAAAAGAAGACTGACATTTTCTCTTGCGTTCTCCGATATTTCGCCGTCCTCACCGATACTGTCAAGTATTATATCAGAGCCTAAGTTGGAAGTCAAAATAATTATTGTATTCTTGAAATCCACCGTCCTGCCCTGACTGTCGGTTATTCTGCCGTCATCAAGAACCTGTAAAAGCACATTGAACACATCGGGATGCGCCTTTTCCACCTCGTCAAAAAGGACAACTGCATAGGGTTTACGTCTTACCGCTTCGGTAAGTTGACCACCCTCGTCATAGCCCACATATCCGGGAGGCGCACCAATAAGACGGGACACGGAATATTTTTCCATATATTCCGACATATCAATACGTACCATTGCCTTTTCATCGTCAAACAGGGACTGTGCAAGGGATTTTGCAAGTTCTGTTTTACCCACACCCGTGGGTCCTAAAAACAGGAAGGAGCCAATGGGTCTTTTGGGGTCCGCTATGCCCGCTCTTGAACGGAGAATTGCATCGCTGACTTTCTCAACCGCCTCGTCCTGTCCCACCACTCTTTTGTGGAGGATTTTATCAAGCCCCAAGAGTTTTTCTCTTTCGCTTTCCACGATTTTTGAAACAGGGATTCCCGTCCACCTTGAAACTATACCTGCAATTTCCTCCTCGGTTACTTTATCGCGAAGCAAGGTTGTTTTCTCTTTTTTAGTGCTTTGCGACTCCGCTTCCTCAAGTTCTTTTTTCAAAGAGGGAAGTTTGCCGTATTTAAGTTCTGCGGCTTTAGAGAGGTCATAAGCATTTTCCGCCTTTTCAATTTCCGCATTAACCCTGTCTATTTCTTCGCGTATTGACTGGACTTTACCGATGGAGTTTTTCTCCTTGTCCCATTTGGCTTTCATTTCCTTGAACTCGTCCCTGAGTTCGCTTAGTTCTTTCTGTATTTCGCCTAAATGCTCTACGGACAATTTATCGGTTTCTTTTTTCAATGCGGCTTCCTCAATTTCAAGCTGCATTATTTTACGTGATATTTCATCAAGTTCCGTGGGCATTGAATTCATTTCCGTTTTAATCAATGCACAGGCTTCATCCACAAGGTCGATTGCCTTATCCGGCAAAAATCTGTCGCTTATATATCTGTTGGAAAGAACTGCGGCGGAAATAAGAGCATTGTCCTGTATTTTTACGCCGTGGTATATTTCATAGCGTTCTTTCAAGCCTCTCAAAATAGTAATGGTATCTTCAACTGTGGGCTCGGGGACGGTTACGGGCTGAAAACGTCTTTCAAGAGCCGCATCCTTTTCGATATACTGTCTGTATTCGTTAAGAGTTGTGGCACCTATACAATGGAGTTCGCCCCTTGCCAAAAGCGGTTTCAAAAGATTTCCCGCATCCATTGCCCCGTCGGTTTTACCCGCACCAACAATTAAGTGAAGTTCATCAATGAAAAGGATTATATCACCGTTGCTTTTCTGAACCTCGTTCAACACGGCTTTGAGTCTTTCCTCAAATTCGCCCCTGTATTTTGCACCTGCAACAAGGGCACCCATATCAAGAGAAAAAATTGTTTTGTTTTTAAGGTTTTCGGGTACGTCCTCCTTGACAATTCTTGCGGCAAGTCCCTCGGCAATGGCGGTTTTACCAACACCGGGTTCACCTATAAGACAGGGGTTATTCTTTGTTTTTCTTGAAAGGATTCTTATGACATTTCTTATTTCGTCATCCCTGCCGATAACGGGGTCAAGTTTCCTCTCTCTTGCAAGGGCAACCAAATCCCTGCCGTATTTTTTCAAGGCATCGTAAGTGCTTTCCGGGTCATCGGACTGCACTCTGCTGTTACCTCTCACTTCTTTTAAAACCTGCAGGAACTTTTCTTTTGTAATTCCATACTTCTTGAAAAGATCTTTAATTTCTTTTTCGGGTTTTTCAATAATTCCCAAAACAAGATGTTCAACGGAAATATAACTGTCCTTCATATATTCCGCCTGTTTTTCCGCTTCCGTCAAAGCGGCACCCAACTCACTTGAAACATAAAGGTTTCCGCCGCTGACCTTGGGGAGTTTCGATATACTTATTTCAATCTGCTCCGCAACCCCTTGGGTATTACCTGTTATTTTTGCAAAGAGGTTACCGATGAGTCCATCCTCCTGCCTTAAAAGCGCAAGGAGTAAATGAAGTTGAGTAAGTTGACTGTTGCCGTACTCGGTAGCTATCGCCTGAGAAGAATTTACAGCATCTATACTTTTTTGAGTAAATTTTTGGAAATTCATAACATACACTCCTTTTTATATTTGACAGTAAAATCATTTAAACAATGTCGGTTTTTCCCTGTCTTTAAGATTAGTATAACCCTATTTTTTCTATATTACGTGAATGTATTATGAATAAATTGTTAATATTAGCACTCTTTGTATGTGAGTGCTAACCATTGCTTTTTGACCCGCTAAAAAAGGCAACCCGCTCTCATAAGCGAATTGCCTTTTCATATATATTAATTTTTAACCCTCTTTAACAAACTTTCTCACAGAAAAACGGGCGCCCGTTGACTCGCAAACCTTCCGTGCCAATTCTATTTCCTCTTCCGATATCACATCCACCACCGTCATTCTCACATCGTCGCAATACTTAACACAGTCCCCTGTGAAACGGAGCATTGCATCGAATGCCTTTCCCGGAAAAATATTTCTCGTGATTTTATCATACTTCTCCGAGGTAAACTCGTTAAGGGAAACGGAAATTGCGTCGATTTTCCCGCAAATCAACTGTGCCGTGGGTTTTTCATTTATTAAATCCGACAAGCCGTTTGTGTTAAGACGGAGTTTTATATGGGGGTGTGTCTCTTTCATATATTCCGCACTTTTCAGCAAAAGTTCCAATTCATTTGTGGGCTCTCCGTAGCCGCAGAAAGCCGCGCACTCCACACCCGACCAATCGAAAGCATCTATCGCCCCTTTAACATCTTCAAATGTGGGCTGTGTATCGTGCCACATTTTCTTGGCTTCACCGATAACATCCTTTTTATCCCTTATACAAAACACACAACTGCAAGGGCATTTGTTTGTGATATTAAAATAAGGTGTTTCCTTATATTTATAAATAATATCAGCCATTATTTCCTTTCTCCTTATTTCAAATATTTTTGAATATTTGCTTTATCCAAAGCAAATCCTACCAGAACAAAAACAATTGCGCTTCCTATGGGTTGGGCAAGACCGAAAAGCAATGTTGCCGCGGCAGACTCAAAGGTAAACATCAGCCCTTCGGCAATGAAGTAACCGACTGTGGTTATTATGCCCGACACAACTGTCATCAAAATGGTTGAGGGATGTACGATTTTGTGAGTGCCCTTATGCTTTACATAATGGGATGTGGCAATAATAAACGGTATGCAATTAAGTGGCTTTATAATTGCGGTGGGGATTGCCCATATCGCCGCGCCCACAAGTATATCCGCCAACGCTCCGCCTATTGATGCGGCGATTGCGCCGTAAGGTCCCAATAAGCAACCTGCAAGATATATTACCGTGTCGCCTAAATGTACATAGCCATCATTTACCCCTATGGGTATTTTGACAACTGCAGTTGTCACGGTTATAAGCGCCGCAAATATTGCGGCAAGCGTGATTTTTTTAAGATTGCTTTTTTTCATAGTGCATCACCTCATATATTTTTCAGAAACGGCTCAAAATCAATGCCGTCGTTTCTGTTTTTTATATCACTTGCTTTAATGGCTTTACCGATAAACTCCGCACCTTGCTCCACCGCGTCAAAAACAGAAAAGCCATTTAACACCTTGCCCATAACAAAGGATGAAAAAATATCACCCGTACCGGAAAAACTACCACCCTGTGTGGCACTTTTAATAAACTCCGTTGCATACTTTTTCACGGTGCCGTCACTGAAAACGTAATTCACAACATTTTCATCCTCAACAACGCCCGTAACAACAACCGATTTTATACCGCTTTCAATCATTTTTTCACCGGCAAGGTAAACATCCTTTTCACCGCTCAACAATTGGAGTTCCGTAAGGTTTGGTGTAATGATGTCCGCTCTTTCGCAAAGTTTTTTTACTCCCTCCACCATTGCAGGTGTATATGTAGTATAAATTGCGCCGTTGTCACCCATAACAGGGTCGGCTAAAAATATTGTATTTTCCCCTTTAAATTTATCTATAAAGTCAAGGACATATTCAAACTGCTTCTCGCGAAGAAGAAAGCCTGTAAGAATTCCGTCAAAACAGGAATTCATTTTTAACCATTGCCGTGTCACTTTTGGAAGCATATCCGTAAGGTCGGCACACTCAAAACTGTCATACCCTGTTTGGTTACTGAAAACCCCCGTTACCACGGGATTAACCTGAACCCCCATTGCGCTCAATACGGGAATTGAGGCGGTAAGGGAGCATTTACCGAATCCCGATATATCATTTATGACAGCACATTTTTTCATAAATCAGTCAACCTCTTGCATATTTGATGGAAGTATTATATAATAACTCTGTAATGATTAAAATACACAGTTTTAAATATTTTTTAGGGTACAGATATGAAAAAATACACAGAGATTTACAACACCATACGGGACATGATTTCCTCGGGAGAACTGCAATCGGGGGATAAAATTCCGTCCGTAAGAAAAGCGGCGGCAACATACAATGTTTCTCTCACAACAGTACAGAGTGCATATTTTGAGTTGTGTGCCGACGGATACATAATCGCACACAGTAAAAGCGGCTATTTTGTTTCGGGCATAGAACACAGTCACACAGCGGAAGATTACGAGGATGTGCAAAGCGACATAAAATATGATTTATCCGGCGGAATTGCCGACGAGGAAAGTTTCGATTTTTCTCTTTGGCAAAGGTACATAAAAAGCGCCCTCAGGCAAAAAGAAAGACTGCTTTCATACAGTCAGCCCAAGGGAGAATACGATTTAAGATGTGCCATAGCCCAGTATATTAAGGAAAAAAGAAATGTAATAACCTCCCCCGACAGAATTATTGTGGGGGCGGGATTACAACCCCTTTTACACATTCTCTGTTCGCTCCTTGACAAAGAAATGTGCGTGTCATTCCCGGACAAAAGCTTTGTTTCGGGTATGGGTGTATTTAAAGATTACGGATTTGACGTGCATATAAGGGACAAGGACGCAGATGTCATATACGTCTCCCCCTCCCACATGACAAGGTGGGGTGATGTTATGCCCATTAAACGTCGCCTGGAACTTGTTGAATATTCAAAAAAGCACAATTCCATTGTTATTGAGGACGATTACGAAAACGAGTTCCTTTACAATGTAAAGCCCACTCCCTCCCTCTACGCCTTGGGAAAGGACAACATCATTTATATGGGTTCCTTTTCTGCAATGCTCCTGCCGGGAATAAGAATCAGTTTTATGGTGCTGACAAAGGAACTTACAAAAAAATACAACGAAAACTCTTTCAGATACGCACAGACGGCGGGAAAGACGGAGCAAATCGCCCTTTGCAGTTATATACGGGACGGACGAATTCAGTCCCAGACGAGAAAAATAAGACGTATATACACCGCAAAGACCAAGAAATTCGCCGCAATACTAAAACAGATTTTACCGAATTCGGAAATTGAAATCGGTGAAAACACCCTACAGATTGTCCTGAAAACAAAATGGAACGGGGACCTTGGGGAGTTCACGAAAGCGGGTATAAAGGTATTCATTGAAAAATACGAAAACGGAGAAATAACCCTTGTTATCTCACCGTCGGGAATACCCAACGGCGAACTTGAAAAAGCGGCTCAAAGCCTTGGAAATATACTATTTTAACAAAAAGCAGACACCTTTTTGCAACATTCAACATGCTACAAAAAGGTGTCCGTAATTTTATTTTTTTAAAAGTTCAACAAGACGTCTTGCCGCTTCCTTTGTGTCCTCAGGACTGCCAAAAGTGGAAAAACGGAAATAGCCCTCACCGCATGCACCGAAACCTTCACCGGGAGTACCCACTACCTGAATTTCATTGAGCAAATAGTCAAAAAATTCCCAACTTCCCATGCCGTCAGGGCATCTCATCCAAATATACGGAGCATTTTTACCTCCGCAGTACCATATACCCAGTTCATCCAATGCTTTCATAAGAACTTTTGCGTTGTTTTTATAGATACCGATATTACTATGTATTTGCTTCTGTCCCTCTTCGGTAAAAACAGCCGCGCCGCCTTTTTGAATAATATATGAAACACCGTTGGTTTTTGTTGTGCGGTTACGAACCCACATATCATTAAAGTTCATACCGTTTCTTACAAGGTTTTTGGGAATAACCGTATAGCCGAGACGTGTACCTGTAAAACCCGCGGTTTTGGAAAGGGAGCAAATCTCAATAGCGCAGGTTTCTGCACCGTCAATTTCATAAATACTGTGGGGTAAATCCTCATCCTCAATAAATGCCTCATAAGCGGCATCAAAGAGAATAACCGAGCCGTTCTCGTTAGCAAAATCAACCCATTGTTTCAACTGACTGCGACTGAACACCGCACCGGTGGGGTTGTTTGGAGAACAGATATAGAGTATATCCGCTTTTGTATTTTCATCAGGAGCGGGTAAAAAGCCGTTTTCCTTACCGGAAGCCAGATGAACTATTTTTCTTCCGGCAATTACATTTGCATCCACATAAGCGGGATATGCCGGCTCAATAACAAGTGCCGAACTGCTTCTGTCAAACAAATCAAGAATGTCGCCCAACTCATCACTTGCACCGCTTGAAACAAACACCTCTTCAGCAGAGAGTTTCACATTTCTTCTGCCGTAATACTCCGCAATAGTTTCACGGAGAAAGGGCGCGCCGCATTCGGGCATATAGCCGTGAAAATTCTCTTTATTTGCCTGATCTTCAACACCTTCGTGCAATGCTTTGATAACCGCATCGCAAAGAGGTAATGAAACATCCCCTATTCCCATACGATAAAGGTGTTTATCAGGATTATCTTCCAAATATTTTTTTGTTTTTTGTGCTATATTATAGAAAAGATATGAATCCTTTAAATCTGCATAATGCATATTTGGTGTAATCATTCTATGGTCTCTCCTTCATATACAAACTTTGCCGGGCCCGTCATTTGCACTTCGTTGTCCCCGTCTATTTTGATTTTCAATGTACCGCCGTCAAGCTGTACGGAAATGGTGTCGTCATAACGACAGTAACCCGCCGATATTGCCGCCATTGTGCTGGCGCAAGCACCTGTACCGCAAGCCAACGTTACACCGCTTCCCCGCTCCCACACACGCATACGCAATTTTTCTTCGCTCAGCACCTGAACAAACTCAACATTCACACCATCGGGGAAAAAGGGGTGGTGTTCTATTTCAGGTCCCAAAGTTGTAAGCGGTGCGGTTTCAATGTCGTCAACAAAAATCACCGCGTGGGGATTTCCTACATTTACGGGTATAAGTTCCGCTTTTTTTCCGTTTACATCTATTGTTGTATTTTCATCCGCAATCGCTTTTCCCATACTTACGGTTACGGTTTTCACCTTATCGCCCACAATATGAAGTTTAAGGGTTTTTATTCCCGACAAGGTTTCCACCGTCAGTTGTTTTTTATCGGTATAACCCTTGTCATACACATATTTACCAACGCAACGAATACCGTTGCCGCACATTTTTGCCTCACTGCCATCAGCATTGAAAATACGCATTTTAAAATCTGCTACATTGGATTTTGATATATAAATCATTCCGTCGGAACCTGCTCCGAAATGTCTCTCGGACAAATACTGCGACAGTTCTGCGATGTTCTCCGGCACTTCGCCGTAAACATACAAATAGTCATTTCCCAAACCATGCATTTTTGTAAAGTGCATAACAAAACCTCCCGATGTTTTACTCGTTTTATTCGTCGTCAATCTTTGATATTCCTATGGTTACTTCCTCCAAAACATCAAGCAGCACCTTAACGGTGTCAAGAGATGTGAGCATAGTAATATTATTTTGAGAGGCACAGCGACGAATTGCCACACCATCCTCATAATGTATGCCGGAAAGAATCGCACGGGTACAAATAACGTAGCTGACATAACCCGCTTTAATTGAATCAAGTATTTCCTCGCTTCCCTCGGAAAGTTTCCGTCTTATACGGGTACGGATTCCGTTTTCTTTAAGGAACAATGCCGTACCGATGGTTGCCTCAATATTGAAGCCCATATCGTAAAAGCGACGAACAAGGGGCAAAGCCTCCTCCTTATCTTCATCCGCAAGGGTAACTACCACGGTGCCGAAATTCTGCACCTTGATACCCGACGCAATCATAGCCTTGTACATTGCACGGTGCAATTTTCTGTCATAGCCTATTGCTTCTCCGGTAGATTTCATTTCAGGTGACAGATATGCATCCATACCCTGCAATTTTGAGAATGAAAATGCGGGTACTTTTACATAGAAACGTTTTTTCTCCGTTGGGTAAAGCACATCTATTCCCTGCTCTTTCAAACTCTTACCGAGAATTGTAAGAGTTGCGATATCTGCAAGGCTGTAACCCGTTGCTTTTGAGAGGAAGGGCACCGTTCTGGAGGAACGGGGGTTAACCTCAATAATATACACATTCTCATTTTCATCAACAATGAACTGAATGTTGAACAGTCCCACAATGCCGATACCAAGCCCCAATTTTTTTGTATAATCAAGGATTGTTTCCTTTACCTTTTGGGAGATACTGTATGTGGGATAAATACTGATGGAGTCACCGGAATGAACACCTGTTCTTTCAACAAGTTCCATAATTCCGGGAACGAAAACCCGATTTCCGTCACAAATTGCGTCAACCTCAAGTTCTTTTCCGCGAATGTATTTATCAACAAGCACCGGTTTGTCTTCATCAATTTCAACTGCGGTTTTCAGATAGTTCCTGAGGGCTTCTTCCTTTGCAACAATCTGCATTGCTCTGCCCCCCAAAACAAAACTGGGGCGAACAAGGACGGGATAGCCGATTTCTGCCGCGGCTTTAACACCCTCCTCAATACTTGTTACGGCTCTGCCTTTGGGTTGAGGAATATTCAATGAACTGAGAAGTTTTTCAAAAGCATCCCTGTTTTCCGCACGTTCAATGGCTTCGCAATCCGAACCGATAATTTTAACTCCTCTTTCTCGTAAAGGCTCTGCAAGATTTATTGCCGTCTGACCGCCCAGGGTTGCAATTACACCCTCCGGTTGTTCAAGGTCGATAACATTCATAACATCTTCCACGCAGAGTGGTTCAAAATACAATTTATCGGAACAGGTATAGTCCGTGGAAACTGTTTCCGGATTATTGTTTATAATGATTGCTTCAAAGCCCGCTGCTTTTATGGTTTTTACTGCATGAACCGTGGAATAGTCGAACTCAACGCCCTGTCCGATACGGATGGGACCGGAACCCAACACTATAACTTTTTTCTTTTGGGACACTACGGACTCGTTTTCTTCCTCATATGTTGAATAGAAATAAGGTATATAACTGTCGAACTCCGAAGCACAGGTATCAATCATTTTATATACGGGAGTAATGCCGTTTTTGCGTCTTATTTCAAAAACATCCAACTCTTTTAAGCCCCAAAGTTCTGCAATTTTCCTATCGGAAAATCCGAATTTTTTAGCCTCAAGCAGAACATCAACATTTTGGGGATTGCTTTCAATTCTTTGTTCCTGTTCGATAATATTACGAAGCTTGCGAATAAAGAATTTATCAATAGCGGTTACGCTGTTGATTTTGTCAACGGCACACCCCATTCTCAAAAGTTGTGCTATTGCATATATACGGTCATCAGTACCGATTTTTATATATTCAAGCAATTCTTCACAGGTGCTTTCGTCAAATTTACTGCTATGCAGGTGATAAAGACCGATTTCCAACGATCGAATTGCTTTTAAAAGGCTTTCTTCAAAGTTTCTGCCGATACTCATTACCTCACCGGTTGCTTTCATCTGTGTGGAAAGTGAATTATTGGCATCAGCGAATTTATCAAAGGGGAAACGGGGCATCTTTGTAACCACATAGTCCAATGTGGGCTCAAATGATGCGGGTGTATTGGCAATTTTGATTTCATCCAAGGTCATACCCACGCCGATTTTTGCAGATACGCGGGCAATGGGGTATCCGCTTGCCTTGGACGCAAGAGCGGATGAACGGGAAACCCTGGGGTTAACTTCAATAAGATAATATTGGAATGACTTTGAATCAAGAGCGAACTGAACATTACAGCCGCCTTCAATCTCCAAAGCACGGATTATTTTAAGAGCACTGTCCCTGAGCATGTGGTACTCTTTATTAGTCAGAGTCTGTGAGGGACACACAACTATTGAGTCACCCGTATGAATACCGACGGGGTCAAGATTTTCCATATTACAAATGGTAAGGGCTGTATCGTTCTTATCGCGCATTACCTCATACTCAATTTCCTTGTAGCCCTTTATGCTCTTTTCAATAAGCACCTGATTTACGGGAGAAAGAGAAAGGGCATTTTTAAGCAAGGGCAAAAGTTCTTCCTCATTATCAGCAAAGCCGCCGCCCGTACCTCCGAGGGTGAAAGCAGGTCTTAATACAACGGGATAACCGATTTTTTCAACAACCTTTAAACCCTCCTCAATGGAACTTGCAATATCGGAGGGAAGAACCGGCTCACCGAGACTCTCGCAAAGTTCTTTGAACATTTCGCGATCCTCTGCCCTTTCAATACTGCTGCTTTTTGTTCCCAACAACTCAACACGACATTCTTTTAAGATGCCTTTTTTCTCAAGTTGCATGGCAAGGTTCAGACCCGTCTGACCGCCTATACCGGGCAGAATTGCATCAGGGCGTTCGTATCGGATAATTTTTGCAATATATTCAAGGGTCAAGGGCTCCATATACACTTTGTCCGCAATGGTTGTGTCCGTCATTATGGTTGCGGGGTTGGAGTTACAAAGCACTACCTCATAGCCCTCCTCTTTAAGGGCAAGACAAGCCTGTGTTCCTGCGTAATCAAATTCAGCCGCCTGACCGATAACAATGGGGCCCGAGCCGATAACAAGAACTTTTTTAATATCTTCTCTCTTGGGCATTTGCTTTTTTCTCCTCCATAAGTTTTATAAAACTGTCAAACAAATAAGCGCTGTCCTGAGGTCCCGGTGCGCTTTCCGGATGATACTGAACGCTGAAAACACCGTCCGCATCACATTTTACACCCTCAACGGTTTCATCAAGTAAATTTATATGAGTCACTTTTAAAGGTGTATTGCTCAAACTTTCCGAATCCACCGCATACGAATGGTTTTGGGATGTAATTTCTATTTTATAGTTTTCCAGATTTCTTACGGGATGGTTACCGCCACGGTGACCGAATTTCAGTTTATATGTTTTCGCCCCATAGGCAAGGGAAATGATCTGGTGTCCCAGACATATTCCGAAAATGGGGTACTTTCCGATAAGTGATTTAATGGTATCAATTGTCTGTGGTACATCCGTAGGGTCCCCGGGTCCGTTGGAAATGAAAATTCCGTCGGGCTCCAACATTTCAATAGCCTGTGCGGTTGTGTCCCATGGTACTATTGTCACTGTGCAACCTCTTTGATTTAAACTGCGTACAATATTCATCTTCATGCCGCAATCAATTGCCACAACGTGAAATCTCTCTTTTTGTGCAGAGGAAGTCCAAAGTTTTTTACAACTGACACGGGATACCGCATCGCAGGGTATGGAACTGTTTTTCAACAACTCAAGCCCTTTTTCCAAGGGCGTGGAGGCGTCTGTAATCAACACCTTACGGGAGCCGAAATCCCTTATGGAACGGGTAAGTTTACGTGTATCAACACCGTAAATTCCCGGGATTTTATACTCTTTCATTACCCTTGAAAGAGTCTTTGTGCTCCTGAAATTTGAGGGCTCATCGTTATATTCTTTAACAATCAAAGCGCCGATAGTGGGGGTTTTTGTTTCGTAGTCATCATCCGCCATACCGTAGTTGCCGATTAAAGGATAAGTCATAACAACCGCTTGATAAGTATATGACGGGTCGGAAATTATCTCCTGATAGCCCACCATTGAGGTATTGAATACTATTTCACATATTTTGTCTTCACTATCACCGAAGGAATAGCCGTAGTATTCTGCCCCGTCTTCCAAAATAATTTTTCTGTTATAATTCATCAGTTTTCGGCATCTCTTTTCTTTACAAAGGATAATTTCTGTTCAAAACGGTCCTTCCTGTTGTCCAAGGGTATTTCCGTTGGGTACTCTCCGTTAAAACAGGCACTGCAAAAACAGTCGTTGTTTGCAAGAAGATTGAGTTTTTCAACGGGGAAATAACCCAGGGAGTCCGCACCGATATTCTCGGCAATTTCGGAAACCTTGTACTTACAAGCTATTAAGTTTTCTTCGGAATCAATATCCGTTCCGTAATAGCACGGGTGCAAAAACGGGGGTGATGAAATTCTTATATGAACCTCCTTGGCACCTGCCGAACGGAGTATTTTTACTACCCTTCCGATTGTAGTTCCGCGAACAATGGAGTCATCCACAAGAACTACCCTTTTATTTTTTACCGTTTCTTCCACCGCCGAAAGTTTTATTCTCACACTGTCAAGCCTTGCGCCCTGACCGGGAGAAATAAAGGTTCTGCCGATGTATTTGTTTTTTATAAGCCCTATACCGTAGGGAATACCCGATTCCCTGCTAAAGCCCAAGGCGGCATCAAGACCTGAATCGGGGGCGCCGATTACAATATCGGCATCCACAGGGTGAGTCTTTGCCAGAATTTCTCCCGCACGAACACGGGATGCATGTACGGAAACTCCGTCAATTACCGAATCGGGGCGGGAAAAGTATATATATTCAAAAATGCAAAGTTTTTTGTCTTTTTTATTGCAATGCTCTTTTTTGGAAACTACACCATGTTCGCTGAACACAAGTATTTCACCGGGTTCAACATCACGAATGAACTCCGCCCCCACCGCTGTAATCGCGCAACTTTCCGAAGCCACAACGTATGTTCCGTCCTCGGTTTTACCGTAGCAAAGGGGTCTGAATCCGTAGGGGTCCCTTGCACAAATCAATTTTTGTGAGGACATCAACACCAATGAATAAGCCCCGTCAAGGGTATTCATAGCCTGACTGACCGCTTCTTCGATTGAGGGTGCTTTCAACCTCTCTTTTGTAATGATATACGCAATTGTTTCAGTGTCGCTTGTGGAGTGGAAAATGGCACCCGATAATTCCAATTCGTTACGGAGTACGGCGGCATTACTGAGATTGCCGTTGTGTGCCAAAGCCATTTTGCCCTTTTGATGATTCACCTCTATGGGCTGACAGTTGTTTCTGTTAGTCGCTCCCGTGGTACCGTATCTTACGTGACCCACCGCCAGGCGACCTTTCGGGAAAGAGTACAAAACACCCTTTGTAAAAACCTCGTTAACCAAGCCCAAGTCTTTATGGGACACGAAAACACCGTCATCATTAACTACAATTCCGCAACTTTCCTGTCCCCTATGCTGCAAAGCATAGAGTCCGTAATATGACATACTTGCTACATCGCTATTCTCCGGTGAAATTACACCGAAAACTCCGCATTCTTCATGAACACTCATTATTTTCCTGCCTTTGAATGTTTCAATGCCGCACCTATAAATCCTTTGAACAAGGGATGGGGTCTGTTGGGTCTGCTCTTAAATTCGGGGTGATACTGAACACCTACATAGAAATCTCTTTCGGTAAGTTCAACGGTTTCAATGAGCCTGCCGTCGGGAGATGTACCGCTGAGGGTAAGTCCTTTTTCCTGTAACTGCTCACGGTAGTCGTTATTAAACTCATAGCGGTGTCTGTGACGTTCGCTGATTGATGCACAACCATAGCAACGTTCCATAGTTGTTCCCGGCTTAATATCACAGGGATATGCGCCGAGACGGAGTGTGCCGCCCTTGTCAATTTCATCGCTTTGTCCGGGCATAAAATCTATAACCTTGTTTTTGCACTGCTCGTCAAACTCGCCGGAGTTTGCGTCGCTGATGCCCAAAACATCTCTTGCGTATTCAATAACTGCAATCTGCATACCGAGGCAGATTCCGAAATAGGGAATTTGATTCTCTCTTGCGTATTTTGCCGCCAGAATCATACCTTCGATACCGCGATTTCCGAAACCGCCGGGTACGATGATACCGCCAAGGCCCCCAAGAATTTCTTCCGCATTTTCAGCGGTAATGCCCTCGGAGTCAATCCAACGCAGTTTAATATGTGAATTGTGGAAATAGCCTGCATGGCGAAGTGCTTCTGCCACGGAAAGATATGCGTCATGAAGTCCCACATACTTACCTACAAGGCCTATTTCTACGCTGTATTCTCTTGATTTAATTTTATCAACCATATTGGTCCATTCGGTTAAATCCTGATTGGGAGCATCAATGCCCAATTCACGACAAACAACTGAGGAGAAATTGGCTTTTTCAAGCATCAAGGGTGCTTCGTAAAGATTTGAAAGTGTTATGTTTTCAATTACACAGTCGGGTTTTACATTACAGAACATTGATATTTTCTTGAAAATGGACTCCTCAAGGGGTTGATCGCAACGAAGAACAACAATATCCGGGTTCACACCCATACCCTGAAGTTCCTTAACCGAATGCTGTGTGGGTTTTGACTTATGTTCATCGGAACCGCTCAAAAACGGCACCAATGTTACGTGGATAAACAAACTGTTTTCCTTGCCCACTTCCAAGGATATCTGTCTTACGGCTTCAATAAAGGGTTGGGATTCAATATCACCTATTGTACCGCCGATTTCCGTAATAACGACATCCGCGTTTGTTTTTCTTCCCACGCTATATACGAATTCTTTAATTTCATTTGTGATATGGGGAATAACCTGCACGGTTGAACCCAGGTACTCTCCCCTGCGTTCTTTATTAAGAACATTCCAATATACCTTACCTGTTGTGAGGTTTGAATACTTGTTCAGGTCCTCATCAATAAATCTTTCATAATGTCCCAAATCAAGGTCGGTTTCGGCGCCGTCCTCTGTAACATATACCTCACCGTGCTGATATGGACTCATTGTTCCGGGGTCAACATTTATATAGGGGTCAAGCTTCTGAGCCGCCACCTTTAATCCCCTTGCTTTCAAAAGTCTTCCGAGGGATGCTGCCGTTATACCTTTGCCCAGTCCCGATACAACACCGCCTGTTACAAAAATATATTTTGTCATTTTTCTCACTCCCATTCCACAGTGGCCGGTGGTTTCGAGGTAATGTCATAGACCACTCTGGTTATTCCTTGGATTTCATTTGTTATTCTACTACCGGCTTTCTCCAAAACTTCATAGGGAAGTCTTGTCCATTCCGCCGTCATAAAATCATCCGTTGTAACAGCCCTGAGTACAATGGTACTGCCGTAAGTTCTCGCATCACCTTTTACACCTACCGAGTGCAAATCCGTAAGCACGGCAAAATACTGATTCACGCTGTTTTCAAGTTTTGCATTTTCAACTTCCTCGCGGAATATTGCATCCGCTTCGCGAAGCAAATCGAGTTTATCCTTTGTTATCTCGCCGATTACTCTGACGGCAAGTCCGGGGCCCGGGAAGGGCTGACGCCATACGAGTTTATGGGGAATACCGAGTTTCGTTCCGATTTCCCTAACCTCGTCCTTAAACAGTTCTTTCAAAGGCTCAACTATTTCGTCAAATGCAATAACATCGGGGAGTCCGCCCACATTGTGGTGACTTTTGATAACTGCCGAATCCCCTTTTCCGCTTTCAATAACATCGGGGTAAATTGTTCCTTGTACCAAAACATCTATTTTACCCAACTTATTTGCTTCATCCTCAAAAACACGGATGAATTCTTCACCGATGATTTTACGCTTTTTCTCCGGTTCTGTAACACCTGCTAACTTTGAAAGGAATCTGTCCTCTGCATTAACTCTTATAAGGTTTATGCCGAACTGTTTTCCGAAGGTCTGTTCAACAAAATCCCCTTCGTCCTTTCTGAGCAAACCGTGGTCAACAAACACGCAGGTTAAATTATCTCCGATAGCTCTGTTGAGAAGAACCGCCGCAACGGAGGAATCAACACCTCCGGAAAGTGCAAGCAAAACTTTTTTGCCTGCAAGTTCTTTTTTATACTTTTCACAGGATTTTTCCAAGAAATCTTCCATTTTCCAATTTGCTTCACAACCGCAAACATTAAAAACGAAATTTCGAAGCATCTGTGTTCCGTAAACGGTATGAGCAACTTCCGGGTGGAACTGCACTCCGTAAAGTTTTCTTTTTTCATCGCAAATACCGGCACAGGGACATTTAGCGGTATGGGCAATAGTACGGAAGCCTTCGGGCAATGTTTTAATGAAATCCGTATGGCTCATCCAACAAATGCTCTCCTGAGGAACACCTTCAAATAACACGTTATCGGTGGTAAACACGGTAGTTTTTCCGTATTCGCTTCTATTTTCGGCTGATACGATTTCTCCCCCCGCCATATATGCGAGAAGTTGTTCTCCGTAACAGATACCCAAAATCGGAATACCGAGATTCAAAATTTCCTTGTCATAATGAGGGGATTTTTCATCATATACGCTATTGGGACCACCTGTGAAAATGATACCCTTGTAGCCGACGCTTTTAATTTCATCGGGAGTGATTCTGTTATACGCCTTAATTTCTGCATAAACCTGCTCATTACGAACTCTGCGGGCAATTAACTGATTATACTGACCGCCGAAATCCAAAACAAGAATTTTATCCACCGTGTTTCACCTGTTTCTTAAAGTTCTATTTCTTCTGCCTGGGTAATAGCATCCGCAAGCAAGGGTTTAACTTTTTCCACTAAGGCAGTTACCTGTTCGGGACATCTGCCTATATAAAGTGACGGATTGAGAAGTTCTTTCATTTCCGCTTCCGTAAGTCCGAATTCCTTTTCGCAGGACAAACGATAAAGCAAATCGCACTCCTCGCCGTTTTTCATTTTTGCAGTACTTTCCATGGAGCATTTTCTGATTATTTCGTGGACTTTCTGACGATCTCCCCCACGTTTAACGGCTTCCATCAAAAGATTTTCCGTTGCAATGAAAGGCAAATACTCCATAACGGTTTTTTCAACAATTTTTTCATTGACACGAAGACCGTCGGTTATATTCTGTGCCAATCTTAAAATTGCATCCGCACACAAAAAGCCCTCGGGCAATGAGATGCGGCGGTTTGCCGAGTCATCAAGAGTTCTTTCCAACCATTGAGTTGATGCGGTCATGGGAGCGTTCATTGCATCCACCATTAAATAGCGGGCAAGAGAACAAATTCTTTCGCTCCTCATGGGATTGCGTTTATATGCCATGGCCGATGAGCCTATCTGATTTTTCTCAAAGGGCTCCTCAATCTGACGGTCGTGCTGAAGCAAACGGATGTCATTTGCCATTCTGTAACAACTCTGTGCAACGGAAGAAAGAGCATTCAAAATTCTTGAATCAACTTTTCGGGGATATGTCTGACCGCACACATCGAAACACTCTTTAAATCCGAAGTCGGCACTGATTAAACGGTTCATTTCCTCGATTTTTTTGCCGTCACCGTCGAAAAGTTCAACAAAACTTGCTTCCGTACCGGTAGTACCGCGGCAACCGAGGAATTTAATATTTTCAATAGCAAAATCAATCTCGTTAAGGTCGGAAAGTAAATCCTGCATCCAGAGAGTTGCTCTCTTTCCCACGGTAACAAGTTGTGCGGGCTGATAATGGGTATAGCCCAAAGTGGGGAGTGCTTTATATTTTTCTGCAAAAACAGAAAGGTTGCGTATTACTCCCAAAAGTTCCTTGCGTAAATACAAAAGTGCATCTCTGTATATAACAAGGTCCGCATTGTCGGTAACATAACAACTTGTTGCTCCAAGATGAATTATACCGGACGCGGAGGGTGCCACTTTACCATAGGCATATATATGTGCCATAACATCGTGACGTACTTCTTTCTCCCTCTGACTAACACATTCATAGTCAATATCCGTAATATGTGCTTCAAGTTCCTTTATCTGTTCATCCGTAATCGGAAGTCCTAATTTTTCTTCCGCCTTTGCCAAAGACACCCAAAGTTTACGCCATGTCTGATAGCGGGTATCGGAGGAAAAAAGATTAAGCATATATTTTGAAGCATATCTCGAAGATAGCGGTGATTCGTATTTATTGTTCATTTTATAAATCCTTTCAAAACTTTGTAAAATCCGTTAGGAAACCTACGTATGTCAACGGATTATTATGCTGTCCCTTTCAGGACCCACGGATACATACTTAATGTGACAACCGATCTGGCTTTCAATAAAGGTAACATATTCCCGGGCTTCTTTGGGGAGATCCTCCCATTTTCTCACACCGGAAATATCCTTTTTCCAACCCTTGAAATATTTGATTTCGGGTTTTGAATACTGCAAAGCCGTGGGGAACGGAAAACGATCCGTTACTTCTCCGTTAAGTATATAATTTGTACATACGGGAATCTCATCCATATAACTTAAAACATCAAGTTTTGTAAGGGCAACTTCTGTTGCGGCCTGAATCTCAACACCGTAACGTGTAGCCACAATATCAATGGGGCCGACTCTACGGGGTCTGCCGGTTTTTGCGCCGTACTCGAAACCGTATTCACGGAGTTTGTCCGCCTCTTCGCCGAACATTTCACAAACGAAAGGACCTTCACCGACACAGGTTGAATATGCCTTTACAACTCCCACAACATCGGTGATTTTTGCTCCGGGAATTCCCGAACCGATGGGTGCGTAAGCCGCTGTTGTATATGATGATGTGGTGTAGGGATAGATACCGTAATCCAAATCTCTGAGAGAACCGAGCTGTGCTTCAAAGAGTATGTTCTTGTTTTCTGCCTGTGCTTTCTTCAAGAATGTTCCCGTGTCTGCAATGTACGGTTTGATTTTTTCACAGCAGTTACTCAACCACTCGTCAAGCATTTCTTCCGTATAGGGTTTTGCTCCGTAAACTTTTGTAAGGATAAGGTTTTTCCACTCCATTAAATCAAGAAGATGTTTTTTCATCTCCTCCGGATAGAACAACTCTCCTGCAAGGATGGTTTTCTTTCCAAATTTATCAGAATAGAAAGGTGCAATACCCTGCTTTGTGGAACCGAATTTTTTATCTTTAAGTCGCTGTTCCTCAAGCTCGTCCAAATCACGGTGCCAAGGAAGCAGCAATGAAGCTCTTTCACTGATTTTGAAGTTTTCGGGAGTCAATTCAACACCCTGCTGCATTACTCCGTCCATCTCATTCCAAAGATTTTCGGGATCAACTGCAACACCGTTACCCAGAATATTAACAACATTTTTTCTGAAAATACCCGAGGGCAGTAAATGCAGAGCAAATTTTCCCATTTCGTTTATAACAGTATGACCGGCATTTCCGCCGCCCTGATAACGAACAACAACATCATATTTTTCCGTCAAAAGATCAACCATTCTGCCTTTGCCTTCGTCGCCCCAGTTGATACCAACTATTGCACAGTTTGACATCACATTATCCTCCGATTAAAAGAAGTTATATTATAAATTCTCTGTCAGTCTTTTCATAATTTCCTGATAGGCTTCCTCAACGCCGCCCATATCGCGACGGAATCTGTCCTTATCAAGTTTCTCGCCGGTTTCAATATCCCACAAGCGACATGTGTCGGGACTTATCTCATCCGCAAGAACAATGCTGCCGTCGGAAATTTTACCGAACTCAAGTTTAAAGTCAACCAGAGTAACTCCGCATTTTTTCCAGAAATCTTTTAAGAATTCATTTACGCAAAATGCGTATTTCTTAATTGTTTCGATTTCTTCTTTAGTTGCCAACTTCATTGCAAGTGCATGGTATTCGTTCAACAGAGGATCGCCCAATTCGTCATTTTTATATGAGAATTCGATGGTGGGCTCATCAAACAAAAAGCCCTCCTCAACTCCGTATCTTTTTGAAAATGAGCCTGCCGCGATATTTCTGATGATAACTTCCAAAGGCACAATGGAAACCTTTTTAACCAAAGTTTCACGGTCGCTTAATTCTTCTACGAAATGGGTGGGAACACCTTTCTTCTCAAGTTGTTGCATCATAAGGTTGCTCATCTTGTTATTGATGACGCCCTTACCGCTTATTGTTCCCTTTTTCAAACCGTTGAAAGCCGTTGCATCGTCCTTATATGAAACGATGAGAAGTTCGGGATCATCCGTAGTAAAAACTTTCTTTGCTTTGCCCTCGTAAAGCTGTTCTTTCTGTGTCATTTTAATACCTCCATACTGTGTTTTACAGTTAATTATGTACTGCAAAAAAATGGGCAAAGACACCCCGAGAGCAACTCAAAGACGCCTTTGCCTTTTTCACAAAGAATTATACCTTGTTTTGTCTATCTTGTCAACAATATTTTTATCTTTTTTGACAAAAAGATAACTCCGTATTTGACATTGTTTCAATACGATATTTATATATTTTTTCGGCTTATTTCCCGCTGTCACCGTAGTTGGAAAGAACCCTCGCAGATGGGTCGTTAACATCACAGCCCTCCCAGGATTTATTGGGCATCCAGAAGTCAACAACCATTTCACTCTGTCCCGGATAATACTTCTCAAAAATTTCGCGGTAGAGCAACGATTCTTTAGTAAAGGGCTTGGAGTGAGTGTATTTTTCGCACCTTGCTTCAAACTCCTCCTGAGTATAACATTTTTCCGCATACTCTTTGAGATAATCCACCATGGAGTGTCCCACAGCATCGGAAAACGCCGCCTTTTCCCTCCAAAGAATTTCATCGGGCAGATAATCCCCTTTTTCAAAAGCGTGACGAAGAAGGTACTTGCCCTTTCCGTATTTGTTCATTTTCTTTTCCGGGTCAACGGACATAACATATTTTACAAAATCAATATCACCGAAAGGAACTCGTGCTTCCAAAGAGTTTACGGAAATACAGCGGTCCGCACGGAGAACATCGTACATATGAAGTTCATGGACTCTTTTTTGAGACTCTTTCTGGAACTCCTCCGCCGAGGGAGCAAAATCGGTATATTTGTAACCGAAAATCTCGTCGGAGATTTCACCCGTAAGAAGAACCCTGATATCCGTCTGCTCATGGATTGCTTTACAAATAAGATACATACCCATACTTGCACGGATTGTTGTGATATCGTATGTACCCAAAAGTTTGATTACACTTTCAAGGCTATCCAAGACTTCATCGGCAGTCATATAAATCTCTTTATGGTCACTTCCGATATAATCTGCAACCTGTTTTGCATATTTAAGGTCTATGGCGTCCTCGCTCATACCGATGGCAAAAGTTTTAATGGGTTCTTTGCTCTTTTTTGCCGCAACTGCACACACAAGGGAAGAATCAAGACCGCCTGAAAGCAGGAATCCAACCTTTGCGTGAGAAACAAGGCGCTTTTCAATACCTTTCACCAATTTGTCGTGAATGTTTTTGCATACTGTTTCCACATCGTCGTCACAAACCTTGTCAACCTTTGTAATATCACAGTAACAAACAAATTCACCGTTTTTGTAATAATGTCCGGGAGGGAAAGGCATAATTTTTCTCGTCAATCCCACAAGGTTTTTAGGTTCACTTGCAAAAATTATAACACCTTTCTCGTCGTATCCGTAATAAAGAGGACGAATTCCTATGGGGTCCCTGGCTGCAATATATTCCCCGCTTTTTCCGTCATAAATTATACAAGCAAATTCCGCATCAAGCATGGCGAACATATCCACACCGTACTCCTCGTACAAGGGCAGAAGTATTTCGCAGTCGGAATCACTGTAAAAAGTGTATTTTCCCGAAAGCTGTTCTTTCAGTTTTTCATAACCGTATATTTCTCCGTTACATACAACATAGCTTCCGTTAAGTTCAAAGGGTTGCATTCCTGACGGTGTAAGTCCCATAATTGCAAGCCTGTGAAAGCCCAAAAGACCCTTACCCGTATCAATAATGCGACTGTCATCGGGACCGCGCGAAACGGTCTTGGAAAAACTTTCTTCAAACTGTTCGGTAGAGTCTAAGCTGTCACAATATCCCATAATCGAACACATTTGGATAACCTCCGTTTAAACCATCCAAAGCCGGCGATATAATCGTCGGCATTGAATGTTATTATATCATTTTTATATTTTTAAATTTTATTCTACATCCTGCAAAGCATCATAACCTTCTTCACCGGTACGAACTTTTACAACATTTTCAACATCGTAAACAAATATCTTACCGTCACCGATATGTCCTGTATAAAGAACTTTCTTTGCAGTTTCAATTACCGTGCGTACGGGTATTGCGCTTACAACAATATCAACCTGTACTTTGGGAAGAAGATTAACTTCAACCTGAACACCACGGTAGTACTCGGGCTTGCCTTTCTGAGCACCGCAACCGAGAACGTGGGAAACTGTCATACCGGTAATTCCGATTTCCATCATAGCCGATTTCAAGCTTTCAAGACGGGACTCCTTGCAGACAATCTCAATCTTTGTAAACTTGGGTGAACCGTCGTCAAAGGCGGGAACTTTCTTAACGGGTACTGCCTCTGCGGGAGGTACATCTCCCGTAACTGCAACTGCTTGTTCATAGCCGTAGTCAAGGCTTTCGACTGCCGGAACGAAATCGGCATAAGCACTGGGAAGACCGTGTTCCGTGCTGTCAAGACCTTTGATTTCTTCCTCTTTGGAAACTCTGAGTCCGACTGTTTTCTTAATAATAAAGAAAGTAATCGTCATTGTAATTGCAGTCCAGAGAAGAATTGCACCAATACCCAATGTCTGAACACCAAGGAGTTTTGCACTTCCTGTATAGAACAAACCGCTGAGTTCGGCAGGAGCTTCGGGATTTGCAAACAAGCCTACTGCAACTGTTCCCCATACACCGTTTGCAAAGTGAACACCGACAGCACCGACGGGGTCATCAATATGTAATTTCAAATCAAGGAATTCAACTACAACAACTACAAGAATACCTGCAACTATACCGATAATGGCTGAGCCTAAAGCATCAACTGCATCGCAACCCGCTGTTATGGCTACAAGACCCGCAAGAGAGCCGTTCAAGCACATTGAAACGTCGGGTTTTCCGTTTTTAATCCAAGTGAATATCATTGTTGTGCATGTGGCAACTGCCGGAGCTACGGTAGTTGTTACAAATATGGATGCAAGGGATGTTCCGTCCCAAGCCGCCGCGCCGTTAAATCCGTACCAACCGAACCAAAGAATGAAGCAACCTAAAGCACCGAGGGTTATTGAGTGACCCGGAATTGCGTTAACCTTTTTTACTTTTCCTTTTTCGTCCTTTATATATTTACCGAGACGGGGACCTAAAATCATTGCACCTATTAAAGCGGTGATACCGCCAACGGAGTGAATTGCCGCCGAACCTGCAAAATCGTGGAAGCCCATTTGTGCGAGCCAACCTTTAGAGTTCCAAACCCAGCCCGCTTCTACGGGGTAAACAAACAGGGAAATAACTGCCGAATAAATACAATAGGAAGAAAATTTCGTTCTTTCCGCCATAGAGCCGGAAACGATTGTTGCCGCCGTTGCGCAGAACACAAGGTTGAAAACGAAAGACGGTGCATTACCGGCTTTGAGGAAAGTGCCGAAGTCCGTAAGTATCTGCAAATTCGGAACACCGAATATACCGAGGACATAATCCTCTGCCATCATAAGACTGAAGCCTAAGAGAACGAAAACAACTGTTCCTATGCAAAAGTCCATCAGGTTTTTCATGATGATGTTACCTGCATTCTTTGCCCTCGTAAAACCTGTTTCAACCATCGCAAAGCCTGCCTGCATGAAGAACACCAAAGCAGCACCGATTAAAAACCAGATACCGAAAGCTTCACTTGTAGCCGCTTCTTCAGCGATTGCAGTAATTTCTTCAATTGCCATTTTAACCATCTTCTTTCATATTTACATTGCGGAGGGCATTCCCGTCATACAGGGAATCCCCCGCTTTTTAACACATTTTCATCCTTGTGAATATGGCACGCTATGTATCACAAATCACTTTATTTTACGCCGAAAAGTAAATCACCGTATGTTGGGAAAGGCCAATAACTCTTCGATGTAACTGTTTCAGCCTCGTCACAAGCAATTCTGAGTTCTCCCATTTTTGCAAGAACGCTGTCACGAATCATTACAGACTCAGCCTCAATATCTTCTGCGTTCTGGAGTGCTATAATTGCATCACACAATTCCTCTGTTTTTTCTGCAATTCTGTCAGTTAATGCTGAAAGTTTTTTGAGAAGTCCCGTTTCATAACCGCAAGGAAGTTTTGCGTCAACAGCTTTTTTAGCAGCTATGGATTTAGCAAGAGCCGTTGTATAATTTGAAACAGCCGGAGCAATCTGAGTTTTTGCCATATCAACCATTGTATTAGCTTCAATCACTACGGTCTTACAATAGTTTTCAAGCATTATTTCACATCTTGAATTGAGCTCTGCCTCTGAGAAAACTTTATGAGAAGTAAGCATCTCAACATTTTTCTTATCCAACAAGTGGGGCATACAATCGGGTGTTGTACGGTAGTTGAGAAGACCTCTTTCCTCCGTTGCTTTCTTTATCCATGCCTCGTCATATCCGTTTCCGTTGAAGATTATTCTCTTATGATCTTTAATGGTCTTTTTAATCATTTCGTGAAGAGCGGTTTCAAAATCTTCAACTTTTTCAAGTCTGTCGGCATAGATTTTCAAGCTTTCCGCAACAGCACTGTTAAGCATAATATTTGCACATGCAATACTGTTTGAAGAACCCAACATACGGAATTCAAATTTATTTCCCGTAAATGCAAAGGGTGATGTACGGTTACGGTCAGTAGTATCACGGTTAAATTTGGGAAGGACATCCACACCCAATTTCATCTGAGTTTTTTCAGCACCGCTATAAGGTGTATCATTTTCAATAGCATCCAAAATAGCGGACAGTTCATCGCCGAGGAAAATGGAAACAACTGCGGGAGGTGCTTCATTTGCACCGAGACGGTGATCGTTGCCCGCTGTTGCAACGGATATTCTCAACAAATCCTGATAATCGTCAACTGCCTTAATTACTGCACAAAGGAACAAAAGAAACTGTGCATTTTCATAGGGTGTTTCACCGGGAGAAAGAAGGTTTACACCCGTATCCGTGGAAATTGACCAGTTGTTATGTTTACCGCTACCGTTTACTCCTGCAAAAGGCTTTTCATGAAGAAGACAAACAAGTCCGTGCTTTGACGCGATTTTCTGCATAATCTCCATCGTCAACTGGTTGTGATCGGTAGCAATGTTTGTAGTTGTGTATATGGGAGCTAATTCGTGCTGAGCCGGGGCAACTTCATTATGCTCTGTCTTTGCAAGAATTCCTAATTTCCACAGTTCTTCGTTAAGTTCTTCCATATAAGCGGCAACTCTCGGTTTAATAACTCCGAAATAATGGTCATCCATTTCCTGTCCTTTGGGAGGCTTTGCACCGAATAATGTACGTCCGGTAAAACGAAGGTCGGGTCTCTGATCATACATTTCCTTTGATACGAGGAAATACTCCTGTTCGGGACCAACGGAAGTACGTACACATTTAACGCTGTCGTTGCCAAACAAATGAAGGATTCTCAATGCCTGTTTGTTTATTGCTTCCATTGAACGAAGAAGGGGTGTTTTTTTGTCCAATGCCTCTCCGCCGTATGAACAGAATGCCGTGGGAATACACAGTGTCTTTCCTTTAATAAATGCGTATGAAGTAGGATCCCATGCAGTATAACCTCTCGCCTCAAAGGTTGCTCTTAATCCTCCGGAGGGGAATGAAGATGCGTCGGGCTCACCTTTAATAAGTTCTTTGCCCGAGAACTCCATTATTACTCCTCCATCGGGAGAGGGTGAAATAAAACTGTCGTGTTTTTCTGCCGTAACACCTGTAAGAGGCTGGAACCAATGGGTATAATGAGTTGCACCGTTTGAAACCGCCCAATCTTTCATAGCGTTTGCAACTGCATTTGCAACACCTATATCCAATGTCGTGCCCTCGTCAATAGTTTTCTTCAAGGACTGATACACTTTAGCGGACAGATTAGCTTTCATAACTCTGTCATCAAAAACCAAACATCCGAAACTTTCAGGTACTATACTCATAATTAAGACTCCTTTATATAAAAATCTTTTTAACACTATGAAATAAAAGAAGACAAAGGCACTTTGAGAGTAACTCAAAGACGCCTTTGCCTTAATCTGTTTATTATTTTTTTGTCTTACACAATGCCCTGTGCGTTCATTGCATCAACAACTTTTTCAAAGCCCGCTATGTTTGCACCCACAACATAATCCCCGTCAAAGCCATATTTTTTAGCGGCTGAATCAATATTGTGGAAAAGTTCTATCATAATTCCTTTAAGCTTTGAATCAACCTTATCAAATGACCAGCTTAATCTTTCGCTGTTCTGGGTCATTTCAAGTGCTGATGTTGCAACACCACCGGCATTTGCAGCTTTACCCGGTATAAAATAAACACCGCTTTTCTGCAAATAATCTGTTGCTTCCTCAGTTGTGGGCATATTCGCACCTTCAGCAACCGCCAAAACACCATTTGCTACCAATGCTTTTGCATCTTCTATACCAAGTTCGTTCTGGGTTGCACAAGGAAGAGCTATGTCAACCTTTACTGTCCATACTCCCCTACCTTCATGATATTCTGAATCGGGTCTGTATTTTTTGTATTCCGTAAGTCTTGCACGGTTAACTTCCTTTATTTCTTTCAAGGCTTTAATATCAATTCCGTCAGCATCATAAATCCAACCTGTTGAATCGGATGCCGTAACAACCTTTGCACCCAACTGCTGTGCTTTCTCAATTGCATAAATAGCAACGTTACCGGAACCGGAAACTGCTATTGTTTTACCGGATATATCTTCACCCTTGCATTTGAGCATTTCCTCAACAATGTAAAGAAGACCGTAGCCCGTTGCTTCCGTTCTTGCAAGGGAACCGCCGAATGAAAGACCCTTACCTGTAAGTGTTCCTTCAAAAGAACTGCGAATTCTCTTGTACTGACCGAACAAATAACCGATTTCTCTTGCGCCCGTTCCTATATCACCTGCGGGAACGTCCGTATCTGCACCGATATATTTGCAAAGTTCTGTCATAAAACTCTGGCAGAATGCCATAATCTCTCTGTCGGACTTACCTTTGGGATCGAAGTCCGAACCGCCCTTACCGCCACCTATTGAAAGACCTGTAAGAGAGTTCTTGAAAATCTGCTCGAAACCAAGGAATTTAATGATACCGAGGTTAACTGACGGATGCAATCTCAAACCGCCTTTATAAGGACCTATTGCACTGTTAAACTGTACACGGTAACCTGTGTTCACATGAACCTGACCCTTATCGTCAACCCACGGAACTCTGAATTTAAACTGTCTTTCCGGATTTACCAATCTTTCAAGTAAAGCGTCACGTCTGTATTTTTCCTCGTTTGCTTCAACAACAACTCTGAGAGATTCCAAAACTTCCTTAACCGCCTGATGAAATTCGGGCTCTGCAGGGTTTTCTTTAATAACCTGAGCGATTACGTCATCAACATATGACATATAATAAATCTCCTCCTAATTATGTATGACAAAGAAAATACGTCTTCAACCGTGGTAACCCACCGTTAAAGACGCCTTTGCCTTTATGCTCCGAATTATACACCCGTCTGTTTCCTTTGTCAATACAATTTCCTTAAAAAATTTTCGACAATTTTTTTGAACAATATTCCGAAATTTTTCAACAATTTTCAGCATAAAATATTCTTGACAAAAGAAAGGTGGGGATGTATAATCGGGGCGATGGGCAAAGATGTTCATTTCTGTGCAGATGTTTCTGCGTGGAAATGAGCATCTTTTTTTATCTCAAAAAAGAAAGGAAAGAAACCCATATGAAATTAGAAGGAGAAGTTCGCATTCCCTCCGGCTGTGCAATAGCAGCGGTCATTTCTAAAGAAGGTAAAAGAATGTCCGGCGAGATGATTGTGGAATCCATGAAACCCATGCATGATCGTTCCAACGGTTTAGGCGGAGGATTTGCGGCATACGGAATATATCCGGAATACAAGGAATTTTATGCTTTCCACATGTTTTTTAACGACCATAACGTTCGTAAGGAATGTGAAACGTTTCTAAAGGAAAGATTTGAAATTGTAAAATCCGAATTGATTCCCACCCGAAAAATTCCCGCTATTACGGATGAACCTATTATATGGAGATACTTTGTGGCACCCCTGAAGTCTGTTATGTCCGCCTTACAGTTGGATGAAAAAGAATTTGTTGTTCGTTCCGTAATAAAGATTAACACGGAAATGGATGGTGCCTATGTTTTCTCAAGCGGTAAAAACATGGGTGCTTTCAAGGCGGTTGGCTTCCCCGAAGATGTGGGTGTATTTTATAAATTAGAGGAGTACGAGGGTTACTCCTGGACGGCGCACGGACGTTATCCCACCAATACTCCCGGTTGGTGGGGCGGTGCTCATCCCTTTACCTTGCTTGATTGGTCCATTGTTCACAACGGAGAGATATCCTCATATGACGCAAACCGCCGTTACATAGAAATGTTCGGTTACAAATGCAATCTACAAACAGACACGGAAGTCATTACATATATAATGGATTACCTTATCCGTGTGCAAGGGCTTACTCTTAACGAAGCCGCAAGCGTTATTGCCGCACCCTTTTGGAGCAGTATTGAAAATAAAACCGATATTGAAGACAAAAACAAACATATATATTTACGCACACTTTTCCCCAGTCTGCTTATTACCGGTCCCTTCTCCATTGTTCTTGGTTTTGAAGGTGGTATTATGGCACTCAACGACCGTTTGAAACTTCGTTCAATGGTTGTGGGCGAAAAGGAAGATAAAGTGTTTATAGCCAGCGAGGAGGCGGCTATTCGCACCATGGAACCCAATGCAGAAAATATATGGGCTCCCGCAGGCGGAGAACCTGTTATTATCAAGGTTAAGGACGGTGCTTTTTAATGAGTGTTGAGTTTATATATCCGGAATTTGAAGTAATCAGAAACACTGACCGTTGCATCGCCTGTCGCGTATGTGAACGACAATGTGCAAATGAAGTCCACGCCTTTAACGAAGTAAAAGGCGTGATGATGGCTGACGAAACCAAATGTGTAAACTGTCAGCGTTGTGTTTCTCTTTGTCCCACAAGAGCACTGAAAATCGTTAAAAGTGATTGTACTCTCAGGGAGAATGCCAACTGGCACAACGACACAATAAAGGAAATTTACAAGCAGGCAAACAGCGGCGGTGTGCTTCTTTCCTCCATGGGTAATCCCAAAGATTTTCCTGTGTACTGGGACAAAATTCTTATTAACGCATCCCAGGTTACAAATCCGCCCATTGATCCGTTGCGTGAGCCTATGGAAACACGGGTGTTTTTAGGTAAAAAGCCTGACAGGATTAAGCGGAATGAAGACGGCAAATTAAAATGTGAACTTCCTCCACAGCTTGAACTCTCCATGCCGGTTATGTTCTCGGCAATGAGTTACGGTTCCATAAGTTACAATGCCCACGCGTCCCTCGCCCGTGCGGCAACACAACTCGGTATTCTCTACAACACCGGTGAGGGCGGCTTGCACGAAGACTTTTACTGCTACGGTGAAAACACAATCGTTCAGGTAGCAAGCGGACGTTTCGGTGTATATAAGGACTATCTGGAAGCAGGTGCCGCCGTTGAAATAAAAATGGGACAGGGTGCAAAGCCCGGTATCGGCGGACATCTCCCCGGTGCCAAAATAGTGGGTGACGTTTCCCGTACCCGTATGATTCCTGAAGGCTCCGATGCTATCTCCCCCGCTCCCCACCATGATATTTACTCAATAGAAGATTTAAGACAGCTTGTATTCTCCTTGAAAGAGGCAACGGAATACAAAAAACCCATTATTGTTAAGGTCGCCGCAGTTCATAACATTGCCGCCATTGCCAGCGGTATTGCAAGAAGCGGCGCAGATATTATTGCTATTGACGGTTTCCGAGGCGGCACGGGTGCCGCCCCCACCCGAATACGTGATAATGTGGGTATTCCTATTGAATTGGCACTTGCCGCAGTTGACCAAAGGCTCAGGGACGAGGGTATCCGTAACAATGTTTCCCTTGTGGTAGGCGGTAGTATCAGAAATGCTGCCGATGTTGTTAAGGCAATCGCCTTGGGTGCAGACGCTTGTTATGTTGCAACAGCAGCTCTTTTGGCTCTGGGTTGTCATTTATGCCGTACCTGTCAGAGCGGTAAATGCAACTGGGGTATTGCAACCCAACGTCCTGAACTTGTAAAACGATTAAATCCCGATATGGGCAGTGAAAGACTTGTAAATCTTATGACTGCTTGGCAGCATGAAATCAAAGAACTTATGGGTGGTATGGGTATTAACTCCATAGAAACCCTAAGAGGTAACCGTTTGATGCTTCGCGGAATCGGTATGACTGACAAAGAACTTGAGATCCTTGGTATCTCTCATGCGGGAGAGTGATAAATATGAAACGAGTATATGTAAATGAAGAATGGTGTCTCGGTTGCCATTTGTGCGAATACAACTGTGCATTTGCAAATTCCGGCATGAAAGATATGGCAACCGCACTAAAAGGTAAACCCATTTTCCCCCGAATTCACATTGAAGGTGATGAAAAAATCTCCTATGCGGTATCCTGCCGCCATTGTACAGACCCGATCTGTGTAAAGAGTTGTATTGCCGGTGCAATTTATAAAGAAGACGGGGTTGTTCATATTGATAAAAATAAATGTGTCGGTTGCCTTACTTGTGTTTTGGTTTGCCCTTATGGTGCACTTACCCCCGGAGAAAGCGGTGTAATGCAAAAATGTGAACTCTGCCTGCAAAACTCCTGCGGTGAACCTGCTTGTGTTAAGGGTTGCCCCAACAGAGCAATTGTATATGAGGAACGAGGTGGGAGTAAGTGAAGCAGTATGTTATTATAGGCAACGGTGTTGCCGCTGTGGGATGTATTGAGGGCATACGCAGTATCGACAAAGAAAGCAAAATAACAGTAATTTCCGAGGAAAATCATCCTGTTTACTGCCGTCCCCTTATCTCGTATTATCTTGAGAACAAAACCGATACACAGCGCATGAATTATCGCGCTCCCGACTTTTATGAAAAAAGCGGGTGTGCTGTTCTCTACGGCAAAACGGCTGCAGGAATTGATACATCGTCAAAAACGGTAATATTGGATGACGGAACAAAACTCCCCTACACCTCTTTGTGCGTTGCAGCGGGTTCCTCACCCTTCGTTCCCCCTTTTGACGGACTTGACAGCGTAAAAAACAAATTCGGTTTTATGACCCTGGACGATACTTTAGCCCTTGAAAAAGCAGTAACCAAAGATAGCAAGGTACTGATTGTTGGTGCGGGTCTTATCGGATTGAAATGTGCTGAAGGTTTGAAAGATCGCGTGGCAAGTATCACCGTTTGCGACCTTGCAGACCGGGTACTTTCAAGTATTCTCGATACCGAATGTGCCCGAATGATGCAAAAGCACATTGAAGCAAACGGTATTCGGTTTATGCTTGGTGATACCGTTTCACACTTTGAAGAATCTTCTGCTAAAATGAAAAGCGGTAAAACCGTTGATTTTGATGTGCTTGTTCTCGCCGTAGGTGTCCGTGCAAATACAACTTTAATTAAAGAAATCGGCGGAGAAGTAAACCGCGGAATTTTAGTAAACGAGAAAATGGAAACTTCAATCTGTGATATCTATGCCGCCGGTGACTGCACCGAGGGATTCGATATTTCTTTAGGACAGAACAGGGTTCTTGCACTTTTACCCAATGCCAATATGCAGGGACATACTGCCGGAATAAATATGGCGGGCGGTAACGATGTATTTGATAAAGCCATACCTATGAACTCCATAGGATTTTTCGGCTTGCATGCCATGACCGCCGGAACTTACGAGGGTGAATTATACGAAGAAAAAGACGAAAACTCACTAAAAAGGCTGTTTACAAAAGACGGCATACTTAAAGGATATATTCTTATCGGCAAAACTGAACGTGCAGGGATATATACATCCCTCATTCGCGAAAAAACGCCACTTGATACCATCGATTTTGAAACAATGAAAAAAGTTGCAACTACTGCAACATTTTCTTCCGAAAATCGTAGAAAAAAGTTTGGAGGTGTGGTATAATAGCCATGTTGTTGAATGTGAAAACTCTCGATTACAAGACTTTGAACAATCAGCTCCGCGAAATTGAGGGCGACTGTATAATCACAGACTGTTGCGGTCAACGTTTTATCGCCGCAGGAATGTCCGACAAAAATATTACAATTAACGGAATTCCGGGCAACGCACTTGGTGCATATCTTAACGGTGCTACTGTTACGGTCAATGCAAACGCTCAGGATGCCGTTGGCGACACTATGAATGATGGCAAAATTATTGTTCACGGTGACATCGGCGATGCCGTGGGCTACGCTATGCGCGGAGGCAGAATTTTTGTTAAAGGTAATGCCGGCTACCGTGCCGGCATCCATATGAAAGCATACGAAGAAAAGAAGCCCGTCATTGTTATCGGCGGAACCGCCGGTAGTTTCCTTGGTGAATACCAGGCAGGCGGTGTCATTGTTGTTCTCGGTATAAACACGGACTCCGACAGCATAGTCGGAAATTTCCCTTGCACAGGTATGCATGGTGGCAAAATGTTTCTCCGCGGGGAATGTAAAAACATACAGTTTCCCGACCAGGTAACTCCCCGCCCCGCTAATTCTGACGATATCAATGAACTCAAATTGTATATTGCGGAATACTGTGAAATATTCCGTTACGATATTGAAAGTATTTTAAATTCTCCTTTTACTGTGGTCACCCCCGACAGTAAAAACCCCTACAAACAGATGTACGTAGCAAATTAAAAGGACGGTATCTTATGAAGTATTCAAAAGAAGAAGTTATGCAATATGTTATGGAAGAAGACGTTAAATTTATACGTCTTGCTTTCTGCGATGTGTTCGGAAAACAAAAAAATATTTCTATCATGCCGGAGGAGTTGCCCCGTGCCTTTGAACACGGAATTGCTTTCGACTCTTCTGCTATTCAGGGATTTGGTGACGAAACTCATTCCGACCTATTGCTCCATCCGGATGCCGAAACATTATCCCTTTTACCTTGGAGGCCCGAACACGGCAAGGTTGTGCGTATGTACGCTAACATCACATATCCCGACGGCAGACCTTTTGAATGTGATACACGAAACCTTTTAAAAAAGGCGATGAAAAAAGCTGAGGCTCTCGGACACCATTTTTATTTTGGTGTGGAACAGGAGTTCTATCTATTCAAATTGGATGAAAACGGCAATCCCACTCATATACCCTATGATGAAGCCGGCTATATGGATATAGCCCCCGATGACAGAGGTGAGAACATTCGCCGTGAAATTTGTCTTACTCTTGAACAAATGGGCATACGTCCGGAAAGTTCCCACCACGAAGAAGGACCCGGGCAAAATGAAATAGACTTTCGCTATTCCGATTCTATGACCACCGCCGATAATGCGGTAACTTTCCAGACAATTGTTAGAACCGTTGCAAGACGAAACGGCCTATTTGCAGATTTCAGCGCAAAACCCCTTGAAAATAAACCCGGTAACGGTTTCCATATCAATATGTCAGTTAAATCCGATGATGGTTCGGATAATCTTTGTTATATGATAGCCGGTATTCTTGAAAATGCAGATAAAATGACAGCTTTTATGAATCCCACGGAAAATTCATACTTGCGTTTTGGTCAAAACAAGGCACCCAAGTATATTTCTTGGTCAAGCGAAAACCGTTCACAGTTAGTCCGTATTCCTGCCGCAATCGGTGAATACCGCCGTGCAGAGTTCCGTTCTCCCGACCCTACCGCAAATCCGTATCTTGCTTTTACGCTGATGATATATGCAGGGCTTTATGGAATAGAGAACAAATTAGACTTGCCCATAGTTGCTGATATCAACCTTTACAAAGCGGATGAAGAAACCCTGAAACGCTTTAAGATATTACCCCAAAGTTTACAGGAAGCCTGTGAAACTGCCAAGAACAGTTGTTTCATCAAAAAGCACATACCTCAATCAATTTTAGATATTTACTGTAACAGATAAAATCGCCGTTTGTGCAAGATAAGGAGGGAGCAAATATGAGTTTAAAAAACAGAGTTTACAGCATTTTAGTTGTTTCTGCAGCTGAAAAATTAAACTCCTCATTACTTGAAATGCTCCCCGAATCCCGATTCAGTCCCATAAAATTTGCGTCAAGCGTAAGCGAAGCCAAGCGTATTGTTGCCGAACAGGCAATGGATTTAATAATTATAAATGCTCCCCTACCCGATGATAACGGTATGCGTTTTGCTATTGATAACAGTTCGGGCAAAAACACGGTTGTTTTACTGCTTGTGCGGTCGGACGATTATTCAAATATAATGGACAAAGTTACAGAGCACGGTGTGTTTGTTTTGGCAAAGCCCACCTCAAAACCGGTAATGACACTTGCTCTTGAATGGATGGAAGCCGCAAGGGAACGCATACGTGCGCATGAAACAAAAACACATACCCTTGAAGATAAGATGACGGAGATACGTATTGTAAACCGAGCCAAGCTGTTGCTTATAAGTGAAATGCAAATGGATGAGGCTCAGGCACACCGCTACATTGAAAAACAGGCAATGGATCGTTGTGTAACCCGAAGAATTGTTGCAGAAGAAATCGTTAAAACATATTCATAACTCTTTGCACAGGTTATATCAAATGAAGAGTTTGAAAATGCTCTCAATGCCGGGGCAACGTATTTCGCCCTAACCCACCCGCTTTGTGATTTGCAAAAACAATTTAAACTATATAAAGCAATGAATGAAGTTTGATTTAACCCTTCTTGCATGTTCTATGGAAATGTGTTATAATTCAAGGTAGTTATAAAAGGATGATAAAAGTGCTTTAAATCATTGAAAGATCGAAAGCACTTTTATATGTGTATAGTTTCAGATGTTTTCAGAATTTACAGAAAGAAAAAAGAATTATACAAAGACCTTTGTTTTGATGTAATCAGAAACCACAAATCCCCTTATTTGATATGCGGAAGTTTTGAAAACTCGAATTATATCAGGAATAACTCTTTTCAAATAGGTTAACCCCGGGGAATGACGGACTGAAAGTTTGACGAAAACGGCAAAGAGATTTGTTGAGGCGGTTGGATAATGAGTTACATAAGTAAAATTGAAAGAATAATAGATAAGTTTACACATACTCGTACAGGTCGTACTTCTATGAAATTGTTGCGGGAAAGCGGTATTTCACCCACAATAAGGAAAAGAATGGTTTTATTAAAAATGGCAAAAGAAACGAAATCACCAACAGAAGAAATGCTAAAGTCGAAAGTCTTTTTTGCCGAAAACGCACAAAGAGTAAACAACGTTCTTTCTTGGCTATCTGACGAGGAATCAAAAGAAACATATAGAAAAGTTATTGAGTTTCGTATAACTCACGATATAAAGAGTGCTCCCAAAATATACGATACAAAAGAACAGTATTTCGATAAAAATATAATCAAATCTAAAAATGATGTTTTTGTAGATTGTGGTGCATTTACCGGCGATACAGTTGACTGTTTTATTGATTTTTGCAAAAACAACTATAAAAGCATTATTAGTTTTGAGCCGGATAATTTCAATTATAAGGAATTATGTAACAAAAATATTAAAAATATGACAGTCTTTAAGGCCGGCGTTTGGAACAAAAGTACACACTTGTCATTTATTTCTAACGGTTCAAACTCCCGAATCGTTGAAGGTACTGATAACAATGATAACGCTATTGAGGTGTGTGCAATTGATGAAGTTGCAGAATGCAAAGAGGCCACTTTTATAAAAATGGATATTGAGGGCTCTGAAAAAAAAGCGCTTATGGGAGCCCGGCAAACGATTATTAGAAATAAGCCTAAACTTGCGATATGTATATATCACAGTGATGAAGATATGATTGGGATTGCGGAATATCTACACAGCTTGGTACCCAATTATAGACTTTATGTCAGACATTATTTTTATGAACCTATTGAAACCGTTTTATATGCCGTTTATGAGGATTAATTATGAATGTGCTTTATCAATGCAATGATAAATATGCTCCATATTGCGGAGTTTCAATAACGTCTTTGTTTGAGAACAATAAGAATAGTGATAGAATATCTGTTTACATATTATCAGATGGTATCGAAAAAGATAATTTGGACAAGTTACAGTTGTTAGCTGCAAAATACAATCGAGAAATAGTTATCATTGAAACAGAACAAATTGTTCAAAAAATGAAGGATTTAGGCATACCATCATATCGTGGCTCATATTCTGCAAATTTAAAAATGTTTGTTAGCGAGTTCGTTTTGGATACTCTTGATAGATTACTATATATAGATAGTGATACTGTTGTTACGGGAGATTTATCCGAAATTTTTGAACTTGACATAAAAAGCAGTCCGGTAGCAATGTCACAAGATTCTTTGGTAATAAATCACAAGAGCGATATTGGTTTTAACAGAGAAGAAAGCTATTATAATTCAGGTGTGATTCTGTTTAGTATTGAAGAATGGAAAAAACAGCATTGCACGGAAAGAATAGTTGAACATGTGAAAAATATTCGTGCACATTATCCTGCGCCCGACCAAGATTTAATAAATGTTGTACTAAAAGACGATATTTTTGAATTGCCGCCGGAATATAATATGCAACCCGCATATTATATGTTTAGTGCAAAAAATTATTACAAAGTATTTAGAAATCCCGGTTTTTATAAGAAAGAAATTTTAGAGAATGCAAAGGGTAATGAGAAGATAATTCACTTTTTCAGAGTTATGGGTGAATTCCCTTGGCATAAAGACAATATGCATCCGTTTAACGATTTGTTTGACAAGTATCTCGCCGTTTCTCCGTGGGCAGATTATGAAAAAAATCCCTCCGGAATTGCATGGGTGTTTAAGGCTGAAAAGTTTATGTATAAATATTTACCTGAATCTTTATTCATTAGATTATTCCATCTTTCTCATATTTACTTTATGAAAAAATCAAATAAATTAAGTTTAAAAAACGAAAGCAATAAATACATGTAGTGGTTTTATGAGCACCCTTTTAGATTTTTTGTATTTTAATGTTGGAAACTTTATATATCTCGGAGCACAATGGATAATATCTATTGTGCTTGTTCGTATGGGCGGATTTGAAGATGCAGGCTATTTTTCTCTTGCCATGACTTACGGAAATATTTTCTGTATTCTTGCAAATTACGGATTACGCTCCTTTCAGGTGTCCGATGTTAAAAACGAGTTTAAAGATTCTACATATATCATTTCAAGAGCTATCACTATTGCCATTTCCGCAATTCTATGCTTTGGTTTTTCTTCGTTGTTCATGGGGTACTCGTTAAATCTGAATTTACTTATACTCTGTTATATTTTTTATAAATTATCCGAAAGTTACGCAGATGTTATTACGGGAATTTGGCAAAAAGCGGGAAATATGCTATTCATCGGTATTTCATATACATTAAAGGGGATTTCTTCTTTCGGTTCTTTTATAATAGCCTATCATTTCACAAAAAATCTCCTGTTATCAACATTTTTAATGGCTGTTACTCATTTCGTTATACTCACGGCATTTGATTTTTCCGTTACAAAGAAATATGTCAATCAATTTAAACTATTCCGTAGTTTTAATAAAAATGAATTAACGGGTCTTTTGAAACTCGGTTTTATGACCATGGCTTTCAATGTTTTTACCGCTCTGTTCAATAGTATTCCCCGTCTTGTTGTTGAAAAGAAATTTGACGCAGAAATGCTCGGGATTTTTTCTTCGCTCTATAATCCGACCGTGATTATTTCAACATTCGCCTTAGGAGTTTTGCTTCCCTTTGTACCAAAAATGGCAGATTATTACCAACAAGGCAATAGAAAATCATTAGCAAAAATATTGTTCCTTTGCAACGGAATAATTGTACTAATGGGTGTATTAGGATCGGCCGCTACATATTTAATCGGAAAACCTGTTTTCAGTCTCGTTTACGGAAAAGAAATTTTAGAATATCTGAATTTGTTCTATATATTTATAGCGGCAAGCGTGTTACTTGGTATGGCATATTCATACTCATATTTGTTAATAGCAATTAGGGAATTTAAACCGCTATTATTATTTTCCGCACTTAGTTGTATATCGGTTTTAGGATTATCTTTGTGTTTGATACCCGAACTCAATATTTCCGGCGGTGCCTATGCATCATTTGGTGCAATCGCATTGCAATTCATTACGGAAACAGTATATATTTGTAAATTAGTAAATAAATTGAATAAATAAATACTTTATATTGAATACCTTTTGTTGAACCTATGTTCACCGCAACCTATCTCCGACTTATCTTTGCGGTGAAAAAATTTTTCCCGAAAGCAATATAGTTTTCATAGCGGCAGACAACACGTTCTTCGTTCTTTTCCACAGTCTTTTTCAGCGCGCTTCCGAGAAGCCGGTATGTACTGATATATTTTTGCCGACTTTCTTCCGAATGATAATATACGGCCGTCTGCCGTCGCTTACCCATGAAAAGCCCCTGTGATCGATTTCGTAATCCCCTGTTGTGCTGTTAAATGATAACCTGATTCCGTTGTTTTCCATTTAATCCAACTCAATTTTAAAACATATCGGCGTTTTATAGCCGAAAAGAGTCGAACCCAATATGCCTATTAAATAAATCTTTGGCACATTCGACTCTTTTCGGCTATAGCATATTTTTTATTATCTCACATTCCGTCAAGTTCGTAAAGCCGTAAAAGTCCTCGGCATTTTCAAAGAGGAATAAAGTTTTTTCCGCTTCGGTCAGTTCCTTTGATTTCAAAATAAAATCAAAGCTCATTTTGTAGGTGATTTCCACCATTGTTCTCGGATAATCGCTGCCCCACATGAGTTTTTCAAAGCCGCAGATTTCAGCGGCTTCTTTTATCGCCCTTACCGCCGACGGATAGGGATAAAACTCGCTGTTGAAAAGCCATGTAATGCCGCCGCTTTCAATGCGGACATTTTTGTTCCTTGCAAGTTTTATCTGCTCATGCCAGCCGTCTCTTGTTACCATACCGAAATGACCGATTGCAATTCTAAGATTGGGATACTGCTTTATCATTTCACGCAAAGAGCCTGTTTGCAAATCTCCGTCCGCAAGGTCAATGGAGATGAATTTATGTTCTTCGTTTGCCCGTTCAAACACCTTGTAATGCTTGGTCAGATCCTGTGTGGGCAATCTTCCTGCGCAAATTTTTATTCCGTCAAAGCCGTCAAGGGTAAAGGGACTGTTTTCTTCATAAAGAGAGCAGATTTTCAATCTGTTCGGATATTTTTCCTTTGCGGTTATAAGGTAACCGTCCTGATTGCCGTCAATTTCTTCCTGAGTGATAACCGAGCCGCTGACTCCTGCGTAATCCATATTTGCAATAAAACGCTCGGCGGTATTCTCACCGTCGGTCATATATGGCGGTATCATTTGGCGGATTTCACCGCCGAAATTGCTTTTGCCGTTGCCGACGGAGAAAACATCTCTGCCGTCAACTTTTCCCTGTTGAGTTTTCCACAAGTGTGCGTGACAATCAATTATCATATATTAACACCGCCCTTGTCAGTCTGCGAAACTTATTAAGAGTTTAGCCAGTGTGCCGTCATTGTGTGAAAGAGCCTCAAAGGCTTTTTGGGCATTATCAACATCATAAACACCGCTGACCGTTTTTATTATATCAGCCCTGCCGTCTTTTACAAGGTCAATGAGGGTTTCAAAATCTTTTGTAAAGGCATTGCGGCTGCCGAAAATATTCAGTTCTTTTTTCAGAATGACGGAATGAACAAAAGTAGTTTCCCTCTTGCCGTTACCGATTAAAATAACATTTGCACCGTGTGCCGCTTCATTTATACAGGATAAAAAGGTTTCGGGCGCACCGCAGGCTTCCACGCAGACATCAAAGCCGTTGCCATGTGTAAAATTCAAACATTCGGTATGCAAATCCCCCTCTTTGACATTGACGATGCAATCCGCCCCGAACTCCTTGGCAAGCGCAAGGCGGCTACTGAGCATATCGGAAATTAACACTCTCGCGCCGAGGGCTTTCGCTCTCAAAAGTGCAAAAAGTCCGATTGGCCCTGCTCCCATTATCAACAGATTATCGCCTTTTTTCACTTCGGCTCTTGAGAGGGCATGGTAACTTATTGAAAACGGTTCAATCAGCGCAAGTTCTTTTGCAGAAAGACCTTTACCGTCAATGATTCTTTCAACGGGCATGGTTATATACTCCTGAAAACTGCCGTCACGCTGAACACCCATGGTCTGATTATCGTGGCAGGCGTTGACGATTCCCCGCTTACAGGCGTAACATTCGCCGCAGTTGAAATAGGGGTTACAGGTGACAATATCCCCCGCTTTCAATCCTCTGTCATTTTCGGGTATTTCAACTATCTGTGCCGAAAACTCATGACCGGGAATTCTCGGATAAGTTGTAAAGGGTTGATTGCCCGTGTAGGACGCAACATCTGCGCCGCAGATACCGCAGCAGAGCACCTTCAAAAGCACTTCACCCTGTTTTGCTTTCGGCATTTCCTTTTCGATAATTTGTATTTCACCGGGTTTTGTAATCTGTATCGCTTTCATATTATGCCTCCGTGTTTATGTATTCACTGTTCCAAATGACTGCCGTTTTTAAGGGCGCACCCTTGGAATAAATTTTATTTTCATAAGCGTCTATGGGATTATCTGTAAATTCGTTCCTGTCGATAAGTTCAACAAGACGGTCAAACTTACTTTCGCACAGTAGTTCAATAGCCGTTTCCATGTGCTTTTGAGTGAAATTGATCGACGCTAAAATCACCTGATTTTTAAAGCCAAAGGGCATTGTGTTGTATGTAACCCTGGGGCCCAGCGAAAAACTATTGTAAATTCCGTTACAGCCCAATACATTTTGTTCAAAGGCTATGCGGTGCTCGGTTTCAGTTCCGCTTGTGCCCACAAAGACTGTTGCAGTACCGCCCATTCTGTCGGTTATTGCCTTTGCGGTTTCACTTTCATTTAATCCGTTTACGGAAAGATAATCGCAGTTCAGTTCATCTTTTACAAATTGAGCCTTTTTGCTGTTTTCGTCACTCCTTGCAACAAAAAGAATTTTTGCTTCCTTTTGATTTCTGCGGATCTGGTCGCCGATAAAAAGTCCCGTTGTGCCTAATCCGAATATTACAACACGCTCAAAAGTGTTTTTTACCGCATATTTTCTTGCGGTCAGTTCATCACACTTGCGTTTTGCAAGTTCAATCCGAAAATTCTGCGCTTCGCCCATATCACACATTCTCTCATACTGAAAAACAGCACAGGCGTAGGGGTCGGAGAACACTAACTTTTTCGCAAGTGACAAGGGCAGTCTTTCGAGTTTGTCATATTTACCCGGCAAGTGCAAAAGCATATCGGGATTAAAATATCCCTTGTCGCAGAAAATGCCGTCTGCTCCGTCACAGCCGTATTCAAAGTAGGTTTCGTCCTCCGTAAAGCGCGTCGGGTCAAAACTGTCGCCGCCGCGGATTAAAACGATGGCAAAACGGTTTTCGGAGGGTACCCAAACTACGCCCTCGTGACCGTTGATGAGCCTTTTTTCACCCTCGGGAAATTTCGGAGAGAGTTTTCCCTCTCTTCCCATTCTCATTAGTTCAAAGTCCGTTCCGCAAAAGCCGCAGAAAACGGGAACGGCTTCCACTCCTGTCTTTTTTTCTTCGCCCCGAAGTCTTTGACGGGGCGGATTGATGAGATTGATTTCGCCGTATTTCAGCGGCTCTTTTTCGTCGTTTTGAAAATATGTAGCATGGGTTTTCATATATCGTGCCTCTATTCTTTAAAAAGGTTGAAAGACAATTTATAATTCCGATGTACGCTTTGGAAATTAAAATTGACAACGTTTCGGTATGATTATATAATAAAACCGCTATAAAAACTTAAGAAAATCTGCCCGATTTTTTAGAAATCCTACCATAAAAAGGACGGTACGTTATGAAATCAAGAGAAGCAGGCGTTCTGGACAAATCCGAGGTGTATTTTTCGACGCCGTCTCAAACTGCCAGAAAACTTTATTATTACCCAATCAGCGCGGGGCATTTCTTTTGCGTTAAAGGATACCATCTGATTCGGAAAAATTATGACAGTTTATTGATTACGCATATTTTAGACGGGACTTTCACCTATATAAAAGACGGCAATCCGGTTACAGCACGAGCAGGTGATACCGTAATTCTTGACTGCTACAAACCTCACGAGTACTATACTGATAACAGTTTTGAGTCAATATGGGTACATTTAGGCGGTGGAAATTCTTTTGAACTCTTTGAAGAAATTGAAAGAATCAGCGGAAACACGGTCAAGTGCAAAGATACCCCCCACGTAAGAAAACTGTTATTCCGTCTGTTTGACTGCATCCGCCAGAATAAAATCGCAACGGAAATTGATATGTCCCTGGATATATACAAGCTCTTTACGGAACTTCTGAATCCCCAAAGCCCTAAAGCCAAGGGAGAAAGCAGTTATGAGGAAAGTATCCAGGACGTCAAAAAATATATTTCAGAGAATCTGAATGAAAAACTGACGGTATCAAAACTTGGCGAAACAGTCAACATGAGTTCATCCCACTTTTCAAGAGTATTCAAACAACAAACGGGTTTTTCCCCTTATGACTATGTTCTGCTTTCCCGGTTGAACCGTGCCAAATATCTTCTGCTGGAAACCGATATGCCGATCTCTGCCATCGCCTATGATATCGGATTCAACAGCGAATCGAATTTTATTTATTTCTTCACGGAAAACGAGGGAATTTCGCCCGGTAAATTCCGCAAACTTAAATTCTGAGAAAACGCTGAAAATCCGAAAATTATGCTCAATTATCGTTGCCTGTGCGGTTGCGGCGGTGTAATGGTTTTCCGTATCGGATGCGACAAAACTATGGATAACCCCAACAGCGTTGCCTGCGGAATTAAAAACGCTCTTGACAGATACATAGCAAAATAACACACTTTATATGAGGAGGGATACAGGATGATCATAAGATTAATTGAAGAAAAAGATAATTCTCAAATTGCGTTTGTTATTAGAGAATGCCTTACAGAGTACGGTTGTGCGGGGATGATGGATACCGCTTGGGGCGATCCGTATCTTGATCGGTTTTCAGAAGTCTATGTTCACGAAAATGATTCCTATTGGGTTGCTGAAAACGGAGAAGGAAAAGTGGTTGCCGGCGTGGGAATCGGCCCCCTTACCAATGAGGAAAACATCTGTGAACTTCAAAAAATGTACTGTCTTCCCGAATATCGCGGAACAGGGATTGCACAAAGATTACTTGATGAAGCCCTCGCGTTTGCGGCTAAGCATTATAGGCGGTGTTATTTGGAAACGATGCATAATATGGACAGGGCAAAGAGGTTTTATGAAAAGAACGGGTTTGAATATACTACAGAGACTTTGGGATGTACAGGTCATGGGGGATGTGATTATCACTACATCAAAGATCTGTAAATTTTCAAGACCAAACTGCAAAAACGGATGGATTATGATTTTATGAATTCAAAACGGATGTGATTACGTCCCCCCACGCAACCGAACATAACACAAATTTGATGAGGAGAAACTCATGTGCGAAATATGTGAAACAGTAAAGACGATTGATTCCTTTTCCTCTCCTAAAGCATATCTTGATTGTCTGAAATACATACAATCTCTGGTGGATAGTGGGAGTTTTGAATTTGAATCGAAGAATTGTGACACAGATAAAGTAAAAAATGAAAATGGATATTGGGTGAATGATGTTACAAGCCATGTGATTAAATGTAAAAATTGTGGTCAGCACTTTAATTGTACTGCTGTCACATACCGAGGAAGCGGTAGTTTCAGAAAAGGCAAATAAACAAATCCCTGTTTGTCGGACTAAGTCAAAAAGACAAAGAGCCGAAAACCTTGTAAAATAAAGGTTTTCGGCTCTTGTATTATTTGTTTTCTTTTGCCGTTTTCAGTGTGGACACAAGAATTCTTTTAATTTCAAGGCAATCATTAAGCAAGGATTCAGCGTCTTTTTCGGTTACATATTCAGATAGAGCCAATAGTCTAAGCCAGTATTCGGTCTCGGCTGTTTCTTTAAGGGAAATCTGTAGCTTTGCAATAAAATCAGCCTTGCTTTGTCCGTAGATTGCTTCATTTGCGTTTGCTCCGATAGAAGTTGCACTGCGGATGATCTGTTTTGATATTACGGTTTCCTTTTTCTCTTTAATGAGATATTTGTTGAGCTTTACTATCCGGGCGGCAAACAATAAGGATTTATCTAACAAAATACTATTTTGCGACATTCTTTTGAACTCCTTTTTAGATAATAGATAAAAGATAATAGAGAATAATGAATAGTTTAAGCGGCGATAAACCACAAAATATCTTTTATCTATTCAATACTATCTATTATCTCTTATCTTAGGCGAGCTTGTCTCGCCGCTTCTGGCACCCCCTGCGAGAATCGAACTCACATCTAATCCTTAGGAGAAGCCCCCGAGGGGCATTTTTGACTCCCTGCAAATCCCTGAAAAGCC
>CAYQYT010000012.1:0-63177 GCA_964421815.1 uncultured Eubacteriales bacterium
TACTTTTTTTGAATCTCGGATTCTTTCAGACTGTTTTTTTACAGACCCTTTTTTATTTTTCAAACACCAAATTGTCCTGTTTCATTTTGTCAACATTGTTTTTGTCATACCACTGTGCCTCAACCTTTACCTCTGATTTAACATCTTTACCTTCAACGGCAAAAACACATTGTTCAACTGCATTATAGCCCAAATCGTAAGGATTCTGCACAACACCGCCGATAAGTTTGTGTTCATTCTCGGAACCTAACCACTTAATTTGTTTGGCTCCGGATTCAAAACCGCAAAATACAACATCCTTATATTTTGACGAATCGGCAAAAACCCTATCGCTGACTTTATCCGCAATATCGGAATGTGTCATAAATATTGCTTTGGCATTATCTTTAATCAATTCATCAAAATTTTCTCCATACTTATTGCCCGATTCATTTTCTATTCTGTACTTATCTTTAAGAGCATTATCGGCATCGGCTAACTCGCTGAATTTTTCTGTAAAACCCTTTGCTTTCAATTCATCGGCTTTGTTGTCCTCTCGTTCTAAGACCCCAATTACGTATGTGTTTTCGGATTTTTCAATGCTGTCTTTCACCGCTTCAAACAATTTTTCGGCACACAAAGCCCCCGCCTCCTCGTAGGAAGTTGAAACCGTGGAAACAATGGGGTTTTTGCGGTTTGTTTCAAGTTTTTCCACATCATCGTCAACAATGCTGTCTATTTGAACAACCGGTACGGATTTATCATAGAGCTTACTCAAAATCTGTGAATATCCTTCTCCCAAGGGTGCCACAACAAAACCGGAAATATCTTTATCAATCATCTTCGTTATAACTGAAACATGGGTGGAAATATCTTGGGGGTTATCTTCATCCGTACCAATATAGGTAAGTGTATATCCGTATTTTTTTGCGGCTTCTTCAGCACCCTTTTTTACACTCTGCCAAAAGCCTAAATTCTCATTTTGACCCGCAACAACAATGGTCTTTCCGGCGGTTGCTTCAGGTTGCGTAGAAATAGTCACATCTTCTTTCCCTGTATTCCCGCCGCATCCGCTGAAAAGAGTAACACAGAGAACTCCAATCATAACAACAGCCAACACTTTTTTGAAATTCATTTTTATTCCTCCGTTTACAAAAAATTGATTTCAAAAACAGTATTGGCTGATTTTTTTATTTAATACAAAAGGAACTGCAAAAAACGGAAATTTTTTACATAACCTCTTAGGGGGTTGGAAAAAATGCGTAGAATGGACAAATGACACACTTTAAAGTTGCTTGGGAGCATTAAAAACCTTTATATACCGGGTTTTATGCGATCTACACATTTTTAACAGTCCCTTTTAGATTTATTCACCTATTAGCCTGTTGATTATATCGGAATAAAGTGCCCCCGGATCATCAAGGAATCCGTCCTTTAACTGTTCCGCCTGCCATTCGTCAAAAACATTGAGAGTCAAAGAAAGGAGTTTGTCCCCATTGCTTTCAATTTCAAATGTAACATCGTATCCGTTATCGACTCTTTTAATATTCACTGTATTTTCTCTCTCGGAGCGGGCGCGTGCAACGGTATTAAGAGCAACCTTAACTGCTCTGTCACGCACACCGGGAAGAAGTTGTTTTTCAAGTTCTTTTGCACTGTTGCTGCCCTTTGCGGTTACAACCAGGTGGGGCTCTCCCACATATTCTTCCTCTTTAATAGTTTTGCTATCTAAAAGTTCATCAATGGCGGAGTTTGCGTCAAAAAAATTAACCAATCCCGTCTTTTGAAGAACATCACAAATTTGATTTCGCGTCATAGGTGTTTTTACCGAATCGAGTATATAGCAAATAAGAATCTTGATTTCAAGCATACTGCGAAGACCGCCGATTTCAATTCCACCGGCAAAGGCATCAAATTTAACCATAAAAACATCTCCTTTCGACAACTATATTCTATCATTTTTTGCAAATCAAATCAACAATGATATGTTATTTTTTAAAGATTTCGAGCATTGTTTTTCTGACTTCTCCCGCAAGATACAGGGAGCCCACAACACAGAGAGCATCTTTTTCATTTAACATTTTTTTTGCCTTTTCAACCGCCATTACGGGTGATTCCTCAATCAATACGTTTTTGCAGTATTTTTTTGCAATATCGGCAAGTTCCACGGCTTTCATAGCCCGTGGATTTTCGGGAGTGACACAAATAAAAATATCGGCTTTTTTAATGAGAGATTTCAAGGAGTTTTCAACCTCTTTGTCCCCCATCATACCTGCTATTACACAGACTTTTTCTTTTTCATCAAGAACGGGAGAAACCGCATTATAAAATGCTTTTGCACCGTCTTCATTGTGACCGCCGTCAAGAATCACAAGCGGGTTATTTGATATAACCTCAATTCTTGCAGGAAGTATCGTTTCGCCTATTCCTTTTTTAATATTATCTTCGGTTATATTAAAAGTACTTTTCAAAATATGACAAGTTTCAATAACGCAGGTCATATTTTTTACCTGGTGCTCACCGGGCATTTTAACAAAATAATCTTGATTTTTATATGTGAATTCCGTTCCGAAAATATCACTTTTGATTATTTTAATATCATTCTCCGAAGGTATCATCAGTCTGTTTTTTCTTTCTCTTACGGTATTCTCAACAACCTTTAATGCGCCCTCCGGTTGTCCGAAAGAGCATACAACATTACCGTTTTGTTTTATTGTACCGCATTTTTCAAAGGCGATTTCTTCAATGGTATTACCTAAAATTGCAGAATGGTCAACCGAAAGAGAAGTTATGACATTAACCAGGGGTGTTTCGATTACATTTGTTGCATCGAGCCTACCGCCCAATCCCACTTCAAGAACAACAACATCGCATTTAAGCGTCTTATAGCATAGAAAAGCGGCGGCAGTCAATGCTTCAAATTCTGTAATTACAACATTTTCCTTTTCAAGTTTCTCAACCGCGTTTTTTACCTTTTCAACACTTAATGCAAAAAGAGTTCTATCAACGGGCTTACCGCAAAACTGTACTCTTTCAAGAAAATCCGTAACGTACGGGGATGTATATAGCCCCACCCTGTACCCCGCTCCGGTCAAAACATTTGATATTGCGGTGGAAGTTGAACCCTTACCGTTAGTACCTGCAACATGGACAAATTCCAGGTTTTTGTGCGGCTCTCCGAGTAAACGCAACAAGGCATCCATCCCGGAAAGACCGGGACGGACACCGAATTTTAATAATGAATGTATATAATTTACCGAGTCAATATAATTCATTTGAGTTTAGAAATACTTTCCTGAAGCATAGCGATTTTTGCCGCATGCTTTGCCTGAGCATCGCGCTGTTGAGCAACAACCTTTTCGGGAGCCTTTGCCATAAATCCGGGATTATTGAGTTTGTTTTCAACAAATTCAAGGTCTTTTTTAGCGGCTTCAAGTTCCTTTTCAAGTCTTGCTTTTTCTGCTTCAAAATCAACAAGTTCATTAAGAGGAATGAAAATCTTTGCACTTTCCGTAATAACGCTTACACTACCCTCAATTTCGAATTCGTCACCGATTTCAACCTCGGATGCGGATGCAAGTCTGTTCATAAATACGGCACCGTTTGTGAAATCCTCTTTATACTTTGTTGCAATATAAAGTTTTGCTTTCTTTGAGGGGGGAACATTCATTTCTGCGCGGCGGTTACGGATTGCTTTAATAGCCGACATAACACGTTCCATTGCTTCCTCTTCCACGGGGAAATTAAGGCTCTCGTCATATTTGCACCAATCGGAAATCATAATTGATTCGCCGTCATGGGGAAGTGCAAGCCAGATTTCCTCTGTAATAAAGGGCATAAAGGGATGAAGAAGTTTGAGAGTGTTTGACATAACATAAACAAGAACTGCTTTTGCTGTCTTTTTGCCATCCTCACTATCGCCGTTAAGACGGATTTTTGCAATTTCAATATACCAATCGCAGAATACGTCCCAAATGAAGTCATAAAGATTTTGTACCGCAATACCCAATTCATAGTTTTCAAGGGAATTTGTAACGGTTTTAACAAGGGTGTTAAACTTGCTCAAAATCCACTTGTCCTCTGTGGCGAGATTTTCGGGAATATGGGGTGCGGGTTCGTCCTCGTCAAGATTCATGAGAATAAATCTGTTGGCATTCCAGAGTTTATTTGCAAAGTTGCGGCTTGCCTCAATTTTTTCGGGCATAAATCTCATATCATTACCGGGACTGTTACCTGTTGCAAGGGAGAAACGCAAAGCATCTGCGCCGTATTGGTCGATAATCTCAAGGGGATCAATACCGTTACCCAAGGACTTTGACATTTTTCTGCCCTGTGCATCACGAACAAGACCGTGAATGAGAACTGTATCAAAGGGAACCTTGCCCGTGTATTCAAGGGCGGAGAAAATCATTCTTGAAACCCAGAAACCGATAATATCATACCCTGTAACAAGTGTGTTTGTGGGATAATAATGCTCCAAATCCTTTGTTTTTTCGGGCCAGCCGAGTGTTGAGAAAGGCCAGAGAGCAGAACTGAACCATGTATCAAGTGTATCTTCGTCCTGTGTAAGATTAGCAGAACCGCATTTGCAACATTTTTCGGGCGCGTCAACGCTCACGGTAACACCGCCGCAATCCGCACAATACCATGCAGGAATTCTGTGACCCCACCAAAGTTGACGGGAAACGCACCAGTCACGTGTGTTATTCATCCAGTTAAGGTAGTTCTTTGTAAATCTTTCGGGAACGAATTTTGTTTCGCCCTTTTCAACTGCTTCAATAGCGGGTTTTGCAAGGGGAACCATACGAACGAACCACTGTTTTGAAACCATGGGTTCGATTGTACTGTGACAACGGTAGCAAGTGCCAACCTCATGCTTGAGGGGTTCAACCTCTTTAATGTAACCACCTGCTTCAAGGTCTGCAAGGATTGCTTTTCTTGCTTCCATGGTGGTCATACCCGCATATTTACCGCAATCAAGTACCTCGGGTTCATTTTCAGTTGCTCTGCCGCTTGCAATGAGTTCGTCGGCAATTCTCTTATCTTCCGCACCTGTAAGATGACCGTCATAAGTAAATGTACGAACAATGGGGAGATTGCATCTCTGACCAACTTCAAAGTCGTTGGGGTCGTGGGCGGGAGTGATTTTAACAACACCCGTACCCTTTGTCATATCTGCATGTTCATCGCAAACGATGGGAATTTCTTTATTAAGGAGGGGTAAAATTACGTGGCAACCGTGAAGATGCTTGTATCTTTCATCCTCTGCGTTAATTGCAACGGCAGTATCACCGAGCATTGTTTCGGGACGGGTTGTTGCAAGTTCAAGTTTCTCTCCTGTTTCCTTAACTGTATAAAGAAGATGCCAGAAATTGCCGTCCTTTTCCTCGTATTCAACCTCTGCGTCGGAAATGGATGTGTTACAGCAGGGGCACCAGTTAACCATACGGTTGCCTCTGTAAATCAAATCCTTATCATAAAGAGTTTTAAAAACCGTATTAACCGCTTTATTACAACCCTCGTCAAGAGTGAATCTTTCTCTGTCCCAGTCGCAGGAAGAACCCAGTTTTTTGAGCTGTTCAACAATTCTTCCGCCGTACTGTTCTTTCCAAGCCCATGCTCTTTCCAGGAAGCCGTCGCGTCCCAAATCTTCTTTTGTAATTCCCTCACCCCGCATTGCTTCAACAATTTTTGCTTCAGTAGCAATGGAAGCATGGTCGGTACCGGGAAGCCAGAGAGTATCATAACCCGACATTCTCTTCCAACGAATGAGAATATCTTGAAGAGTATTGTCAAGGGCATGTCCCATATGAAGCTGACCGGTAATATTCGGTGGCGGAATCACGATTGTATAGGTGGGCTTACCATCTTCGCACTTAGCGTGGAAGTATTTGCCGTCCAACCAGGATTTATATATACGCTCCTCAACATTTTTAGGATCGTACTGTTTTGCGAGTTCTTTCTTCAAAAAAACTCCCCCTTAGTAAAAAATCATTCATCGCATATTATCACATATATTCAAAAGAATGTCAATGACAAAGCAATGATTTTCATCTTCTTTTCAAACAATTTATATATAAATACAATATTGTTCTCAGTTGCATACCTGAACCGACAAAAGAAATGAACAGCTATATTTTTAAAATGCTTGATTTTTACAAAAAAATATAATATACTTAAAAATAACAAATAAAAACTGCTTAAAGGAGTTTTGTAAAAATGAAAAACATGAAAGAAAGAAGCCTTATCGCTTATTACATCTTCTCTTTTATAACATTCGGCATCTATGCCCTTGTTTTCTGGGGAAGATATGCAAAGGATGTTAATACCCTTTGTGAAGGTGACGGAAAGAAAACAATGAAATTCAAATATGTTGTTCTTTTGAGCATTATCACTTTCGGTATCTTCGGTCTTGTTTGGAGATGCAAGGTTGCTAACAGACTTAAAGAAAACGCAGAACGCTATGAACTCAACTTCAGCGAGGGCGGCGCACTTGTTGTTGTATTCTCTTTGATGGGTGTTGTTTTAGGTGACTTCATTCTCATTAAGAACTTCAACAAAATGGCTAAAGCTTACAATGACTACAACGGTCTTGTTGATCCCGATGCAGAAAAGAGAACATACTTCTTTGCAGACGAGGACTGATATCTGTACATATTTACAGGCTCTCATATGAGGGCCTGTTTTTTTTGTGCCTTGAACTTAAAACTGATTGAAACGGAAAACTCCCAAGTCTTTCGACTTGGGAGAAATAAGAATACAGTGAAATAGTAATTATCTCTTTGAGAACTGTCTAAACGTTAATAAAACAGTCCTGTGGACTGTTTTTAGTTTAGACCGCAGCGGCTGTGCCGCGAGGACCCCCAGTGTAACAAATTAATTGAAACAGAAAACTCCCAAGTCTTTCGACTTGGGAGGAATAAAGATATTGTAAAATACTTGTTATCTCTTTGAGAACTGGGGAGCACGACGTGCGCCTTTGAGACCGTATTTCTTTCTTTCTTTCATTCTGGGGTCACGAGTGAGGAGTCCTGCTTTCTTGAGAACGGGACGAACATCATCTTCGGACTGAAGAAGTGCTCTTGCAATACCGTGACGGATTGCGCCTGCCTGACCTGTAACACCGCCGCCGTTTACACGGCAAACAACATCATATTTGTCAAGAGTCTCTGTAAGAGCGAGAGGCTGACGAACGATAAGTTTAAGTGTTTCAAGACCGAAATAATCGTCGATATCTCTGTCGTTGATTGTAACCTTACCTGTACCGGGATATACACGAACACGTGCAACTGATTTTTTTCTTCTACCTGTGCCGTAGAAATATGCTTTACTTTCGTACATAATTAGTGCCTCCTCCCTTAAAATTCTCTAACGATGGGCTTCTGAGCGGTCTGTTCGTGTTCTGCACCTGCATATACACGAAGACGAGCCATAGCAGCTCTGCCGAGAGTGTTGTCGGGAAGCATACCCTTAACAGCTTTCTGAACTGCGAACTCGGGTTTTTCTTTCATGAGAATGCCGTATTTAACGGATTTCATGTTACCGATGTAGCCTGTGTGATGATAGTAATATTTGTCTTCAAGTTTGTTACCTGTGAGAACGACTTTAGCAGCATTGATGATGATAACGCTGTCGCCACAGTCTGCGTGAGGAGCGAATGTGGGTTTGTGTTTACCGCGAAGAAGAACAGCGGCCTCAACAGCAACTTCGCCGAGAGTTCTGCCTTCTGCGTCAAGAACATACCACTGGCGCTCGGTTTTGCCTTTGGGCATATAAGTTGACATAACAGTTACCTCCGTAATAGTTTTGAGGGATTCCCCTCTTCATTGCCTTGATATATTATCATAAGAATATTTCAAAGTCAACACTTTTTTAAGTGAATTTCAAAATAATTCTTGCTATCTCTTATTTTCTTTGTTTTTCTTGATTTTTCATACTGTTTTCTCACGTAGCAGATTATAATATTTAGTAAAAAACAATGTGAATTTTGCGACAAAACACAAAACCCACATTGTATAAATTGAATAACATTTATCTTGCAAGCCTGCTGTAATCCTTTACAACTTCTACGGTATTCTTACGGCGTTTTTTACGTTTACGCTGATTTTTAGTTCCGAAATAGGAAAGAATAATTATAACAACAACCGCAACAACTATAACAATGAACACCTTGGATGTTGCAATTTTTTCAATCCAATTAAACATTGCCCAAATATAGTTTTTCTTTACAGTCCTGTATGCCACAAGTTCAACATCGGCAACAACAATATCTTTATACATTAACTGTGCCGTTCCAACGCTGTCCCCTTTTTCCACGGGGGAGTCAATTTCTTCCGGGAACGAGTCCGCAAGTTTTACGGTTAAATCATCAATGGTCAAATCTTCATGTAACACAACCGCAACGGAAGTTTTCGGCACAAGTCCCACATAATCGGCACCCCTGCCGTACTTAACACCCACCTCACCCAAAACATAATTATCATCGGCAATGGATTTCATTTTAATGTTATTAAATGCCCAACGAAGCATATAACGGCACATGAGGAAAGCCGTGTTATACTGCTTGCCGTCTATTACCTTGTCGGTTACTCCGCGCATAGCAATTGAAATGTAGGTATATCCATCCTTTGTTGCGCTTGAAATGAGACAGGCACCCGCTTTGTCGGTAGTACCCGTTTTCAAGCCGATTGCACCCTCGTAGTAATAATCGGAATAACTGTTAAGAAGAGCATTTGTATTATAAAGATATCTGACATCGCTTTTGTTGGTCTTGGGCATGGTTTTACCGTATTTTGAAGATATTTTCACTATTGTATCGTTACTCAATGCTTTTTTTGCAATCAAATACATATCCGAGGCAGTTGTTCTGTTCTGTGTATCGCTGTCAAAGCCTTTAACAGATTCATCGTCAAGTCCGTGGGCATTTGCAAAATGAGTATTTTTGCACCCCAACTCCTGAACAAATGAGTTCATTTTTGAAATAAAAGAATCCGTATCGCCGTTGCCGAAAGTTTCCGCAAGAACTGCCGCCGCATCGTTGGCGCTGGGCAAAAACAGACAGTACAGAAGCATTTCCAAAGTGGTTTTTTCGTCCGCCAAAAGTCCCGCAACGGAACTGCCGGTTCCGTCAAGACTATGTACCGCATCGTATGAACAAACTATTTCTTTCTGCAAATCGCTACATTCGTTAAGAACAACCAGGGCAGTAACAAGTTTTGTAAGGGAAGCGGGAGCGGTTATTTTATCAGCATTTTTGCTGTAAATCACGGTATCGGTATCCGCATTTACAAGGAGTGCTATTTCTGTTTCATAGTCGGGAGAATCAATATCATAATAGGCTCCCTTGGTCTTAACCTCACCATTCCCTGACTCTGCCGCAAAAACGGGAACGGATGAAGAAAAAAGTAAAATTAAACAATTTATTAAAATAAGTATTTTTTTCATAGACAATCTCCGCAAAATGTTATAGAATATACTTGTTTAAAAAAGTATATCATTTTTCTGCGAAAATTAAAATAGTATTTACGAAAAAAAGGAGTACAAAATTATGGTTTTTGTTACCGGAGATACTCACGGCGACCCCGAAAGGCTCTCAAAGGCCGCTTTAAAGAATCTGAATGACGGGGACACTTTAATTATATGCGGTGATTTCGGCTTTATATGGGACAGATCAAAAGCGGAGCAAAAAATACTCAAGTCCTTTTCCAAAAGGAAATACAACATCTGTTTTATCGACGGAACCCACGAAAACTTTGACCTTTTAAATGCCTACCCCCTCTCCACTTGGAACGGCGGAAAGGTGCACCAGATTTCCGACAATATTTTCCATCTCATGCGGGGTCAGGTATTCACCATTGACGGACTTAAAATCTTTACAATGGGTGGCGGAGAAAGTCCCGACCTTGATTCACGAATTGAGGACAATCCTTGGTTAAAATATGAAATTCCCTCAAAAGAGGAACTCCTTGAGGGTGCGGAAAATCTTGAAAAAAACGACTGCAAAATTGACGTTATAATCACTCATGAGCCGTCTTCAACAATCAAGGGTTTCCTGAAATTGGGCGAAAGCGAGGCAGTCCGTGTTACAACCCTTAACGCATATTTTGACGAACTTTCAAAATGCAGTGAGTTCCAACGTTGGTTCTTCGGCAGTCTTCATCTTGACAAATACATTTCCAACACCTACATCGGCGTCCACAAGGCAATCGTAAATGCACATACGGGCGAAAGAGTTAAACTGTAAATAACACTATACATAAAAAACAACTCGGCAGTTGCCGAGTTGTTTTTATGTATTACTCATCTTTTATTCCGAATACAAGTTTAAGAATTCCTCTCAAAAATTTAGGACTGCGACATACAACAACTTTCACAAAACACCACTCCTTTTATGTTTACTACATAATATGAGCAGTCTTAAAATATGTTACAGTTGCCAGTCTTTTAAATCTTTAACCTCGTTATACATTGTCATATAACTATTATGACGGCTTTGGTGTATCACACCCTCATTCAAAGCCTCCAATATTTTACATCCCTTTTCCACCGTATGAGAGCAGGAAGCAAATTTACACTTTCCTAAATATTCGCTGAATTCCGGAAAACAGAAAGGTAAATTCTCTTTTACAATCACCTCACTGCTTTGCTCAATATCAAGGGAAGAAAAGCCCGGTGTATCTGCTACAAGACCCTTTCCCACATGATAGAGGGTGACTTCTCTTGTAGTGTGCCTTCCCCTGCCCAATTTATCGCTAATCTCCCCTGTGGCAAGAGAAAACCGTTCATCTATGCAATTAAGCAGTGAAGATTTACCAACACCGGTATTACCCGTAAAAACAGTAATACCGTCACAAATCATCTCTCTGACTTTTTCAATCCCCTCACCTGTTTTACAACACACTGAGGCAACCGGTATTCCCGCTTTTTTATAGATTTTTTCAAGTTCTTCAGTTTCTCCCAAATCACTTTTTGAAAAAACTACACAGGGTTTTATCCCCTTATCAACGGCAATGGCGGTCATTTTATCTATAACCAAAAGACTTGGTACGGGTTCCTTCACGGATGATACTATAATCAGGGTGTCAATATTCGCAACCGGCGGACGCAAAAGAAAATTTTTACGCTGATGAATTTCGTCAATGGTATTTTCTTTGTTCTGTCGAACGGTTATTGTTACACTATCACCTGCAAGAGGAGCAATTTTCTTTTTTCTGAACGCACCTCTTGCTTTACATTCAAAAACCTCACCGGCGGCTTCTACATAATAGAAACCGCCGATACCTTTAATTATTGTTCCGCTTAAAACTTTTTCCATAATCACTGTTCCTGTGCATCGGCACTACTTTCCTCGGTTGTTGTCTGCGAGGTGGCTTCGGAAATGTCATTTTTGGAAATAGTAAGCACAATGGAGGCTGTTTTATCAAGATTTGGTGCCGTTGAATATGCAGGCGACTGCAAAATTACCGTTCCTTCTTTTTCAAAACTTTCTGTATATTTAACGGTTATATTTTTATATCCCAAACTATTAAGTGTATTAACAGCTTCTGTTTCACCAAGTCCGGTAACATCGGCATAAAATGCTACATTATGAGTTTTCTCTTTTGTGAATTTTGCAGGCTCTCTTGTAAAATTAACCGTAGCCTCATAATAAACTGCGTCGTTAAGATATACAACCAAATCGGAATCATCCTTGCTTCCGCTTACAGAAATCAAATAAGATGGATTAATAGAAGTGTTAACCGTTTCGGTTTTCATCATCTCCCCGTCTAAATACACCTTTACCGTAACATTACCGACTTTGGGAAGCGTGATATTCTTTTGTGCATTGACACACCCCGAACTAACGGTGATTACTACCGTGTCCCCCTCTCTTACGGGAGAACCATCTGCAGGCGACTGACTGAGAACATAGTCCTTTTCAACACTACTGTCAGAACTCTCAACCTTATAAAGAACAAGTCCGTTTTCTTCTATAATTTTTTTAGCATTTTCAAGGGATTTACCCTCAAGTTTGGGCATCTTAAACAATTTATCGGAATCAATATCCGCAGCATAATACACAGTAACGGTGGATCCCACAGAAACCGTGGAATTAGCAGCAGGGTCCGTTCTTATTACCTGCCCAACGGTAACGGAACTGTCCTCCGTTGGTACAACGGTCACTTTAAAGCCGAGTGTTTCCAATGCATCGCTTGCCTCACGGAAATTTTTGCCCGTAAAATCGGGAATCACCTGACCCACACCGGTTTTTGCAACATAGAGAATTATTGTTGAACCCTCCGGTAAGTTTGTTCCTGCTTTGGGGTCCTGATCATAGACGTAACCTTCCTGTGCATCGGAGAACGAAGCATAATATACTTCAAAATTATATTTTTTATTGTACTCCTCGTTATCTTTAATTTGGAGTTCATAATTCATACCGACAAAACTGTCAACTTCAATTTTCTTATCACTAAAAATCTTTGCAAACAGAAGGATTATCACAAACAAAACTACTGCAACCGCAACACCGGCTATTATAGCCGTTTTATTCCGCTTGTTCTTTTGTACATCCTGAACCACAGCATTTTCGCTTGTTTCAGAAATGGCACGGACTCTTTTCTCCACCTCTGCAGACGGAGGAACCATGCCGGGTGTACCTTTCACTTCATCACTTGTACCGCTTACAACCGGTATTGTCCGCGTTTTTTCTTGAATTCTGCCGATAGGACGTGTTGCACTCGCATCAACATAATATGTTTGGTAATCAAATTTAATATTGGGGTTTCTCTTTAATTCCTCTAAATCCAACAGCATTTCTGCGGCACTTTGGTAACGCTCGCGTGTATTCTTCTGCATAGCTTTCATTGTAATTTGCTCAAAGCCTACGGGGATATGCGGATTTATTGTTCTGGGCAATGCTGCCTCATTATTAACCTGCATAAGTGCAACACTAACCGCATTGTCCGCATCAAAAGGAAGCCTGCCGGTCAGCATTTCATAGAGCATAATACCAACTGAATATATATCTGCTTTCTCGTCGATAAGTTCGCCCTTTGCCTGCTCGGGACTGATATAGTGAACCGAACCGATTGCTTTTTCCGTAACGGTACGGCTATCGCTGTGACTGAATCTGGCAATACCAAAATCCGCAACTTTAATAGTACCGTTTTCCAAAAGCATAATATTTTGCGGCTTAACATCTCTGTGGACAACACCCTTATCATGAGCGTGCTGAAGAGCGCGTAAAATCTGAATAATAAAGAATAACGCTTCGTTCCAATCAATAACACCGCGTTTCTCTATGTACTCTTTGAGTGTTATGCCCTCAATGTACTCCATAACAATATATTGCAATCGGTCGCCGAAACTGACATCATAAACCTTAACAATATTGGGATGTGACAAAACTGCAATAGCTTTTGATTCGTTTTTAAACCTGCGACGAAACTCTTCGTTTGCAAGATACTCTTCTTTTAGCACCTTTACGGCAACAATCCTGTCATCAATATTGTCGTAGGCCTTATAAACAACTGCCATACCGCCTACGCCGATAACATCCTGAATTTCATATCTTCCGTCAAGTCTTTTTCCTACATAATTTTCCATACTTACTCTCCTTGAACATCTTCGGTTAAAATAACAATGGTTACATTATCGAATCCACCGTTGTTATTTGCCGTTTCCACAAGTTTTTCGGCTGAAGAATCACCGTATTCAATAACTGTTTTTAATATATCAGCATCCTCAACGCATCCATTGAGTCCGTCTGTGCAAAAAAGAAGTTTGTCCCCGATTTTTAAATCTTGAACATCAACATCAACATCAACAACATGTTCAATGCCGACGGCTCTTGTTATAACATTTCTGTCGGGATGTGTCTTCGCTTGCTCCGCTGTGATTTTACCCGTATCCACAAGTAACTGAACAAATGAGTGGTCTTTTGTTACGGGAACTATCGTTTCATCGTCCAAAACATATGCCCGACTGTCACCCACATGTGCAATAACAGCAACACGACCCAAAACGAGAGCCGCCACAACAGTAGTACCCATTCCTTTAAGTTCATATTTTTCTTGAGATTCTTTAAAAACTTCTGAGTTTGCCGCACTTATAGCGGAAACCAAAAGATTCCTTGCACTGCTGACAGTCATTTTTTTACGGTAACCGCGTTTGAGCGCTTCGGAAACCCTTGCAACGCAAATTTCGCTGGCTACCTGACCACCGGAAACACCGCCCATTCCGTCGCAGACAACCACCCAAGTATCGCCTGTTTCAAAGATGCCTGCTTTGTATGCGTCCTGATTTGTTTCTCTAACTAATCCTATATCTGTTTTTGCAAGAATTTTCACGGTGTTTCACCACTTTTCGTTAATTATTTTCTTTCATTTTCTCCCTGCGAAGTTGTCCGCAAGAAGCGTTGATGTCGGAACCGAGAGTACGGCGAATTGTCACCGTATGCCCCGCCTTTTCCAATATAGCTTTGAAGTTCTTTATATCATTATCACTGCTTCTTTCATGCCCTTTTTCAGGCACTTCATTTGCAGGAATAAGGTTGATATGACAAAGAATTCCTTTTAATTTTACCCCCAATTCCCGAGCACACTCAGGGGTGTCGTTTACCCCCTTCATCATTGCATACTCAAAGGAAATGCGTCGGGATGTTTTATCGGCATAAATTTTACAGGCTTTCAAAAGTTCATCCACATTCCAGGATTTATTAACCGGCATAATCTGTGAACGAATTTCGTCATTAGGAGCATGGAGTGAAACAGACAACGTAAGTTGTAAATCTCTTTCAAGCAACTCATAAATTTTAGGAACGATTCCGCTTGTGGAAAGTGAGATATGCCTCATTCCGATATTAAGACCTCTTTCATCGCTTACAAGTTCCAAAAAACGCATTACATTATCAAAATTATCAAGGGGCTCACCCATTCCCATTAAAACAATACGTGAAATGCGTAATCCCAAATCACGCTGAGCGGTATAAATCTGACTGAGAATTTCAGATGGGGCAAGGTGACGTTTGAAACCGCCTATACCCGAGGCACAAAAAGCACATCCCATTTTACAGCCAACCTGTGTGGAAACGCAAATTGTATGTCCGTATTTATAATCCATAACCACACATTCAAGATACTCTCCGTCAGGCAAAGAATACAGGTATTTTACCGTATTATCATACCGCGAAACAAGTTTTTTTTCAATAGTACAGGAAAAAATGACAAAATTGTCATTTAATCGCTTTATAAGTTCTTTTGAAATGTTGGTCATTTCCTCGAAAGAGGAAACACATTTTTTATGGAGCCAATCATACACCTGACCGACTCTGAATTTTGGTAAACCCATTTCTTTGAACTCTTGTGAGAGTTCATCATAAGTCATTGAAACAATATCTTTCTTTTCCATAGGACCTTACTTTCTGACAAATGCGGCAATAAAAAAGCCGTCACAATTATTTTTATGCGGGAAGAGAGTTAAATAGTCCCCCTCGTCAACCGCTCTTTCTATATGAGGTAAAACCTTTACAGAGCTAAATCCCGGATTTTCTTTTAGAAAACTGTCGCAGATTTTTCGATTTTCATTGGGATTAACCGAACAGGTGGAATAGACCAGACGTCCCCCGTGTTTAACGTACTTTGAAGAAGTATTGAGTATTTGCTTCTGAATTGGCAGCAAACTTTTGGTGTCATCCAATTTTTTATACTTGATTTCGGGCTTTTTTCCGATTATTCCGAGTCCAGAACAAGGAACGTCACACAGCACCCTGTCCATCTTCGGTAAATTTTCGTCATAAACAGCGGCATCATTTACAAGGGTCTTAATATTCTCAATACCAAGCCTCTGTGCACCTTGATTTATTAACTCCGTTCTCTGTGGGTATATATCACAGGAATAGAGAATTCCGTTATTTTTCATAAGTTGTGCGGCAGTAAAACTTTTTCCTCCCGGTGCGGCACAAACATCAATGGCCGTTGCTCCGTCAAAAAGTTCAAGGGTTTCAACACAAAGTTGTGAGGAAAGGTCTTCAACATGGAATAAACCTTTTTCAAAGCACTCAAGATTATATACCGCCCTGTCACTCTCTATTTTCAAAGCATCGGGCAAGTAGGTATCAAAAACGATTACTCCCTCATCCCGCAACATTCTTTTCAAATCTTCGGCTGTTGTTTTTAAAGTATTTACACGTATAGTAATCTCTTTGGGTTGAAGTGATGCCCGGAAAAACAATTCCGCATTTTCATTCCCGTAGTGGTGAATCATAAACTTAACTAATTCTTCGGGAACGGAATAAGCTACGGAAAGTTTTTGTGTTTCCGTTAAATCCCCATCAAAATCCAGGTCATTTTGAGAAATCCTGCGTAAAACCGCATTAACAAGTCCTGAAGCAAATTCACACTTGTTTGCTTTGATAAGTTTCACGCTCTCGTTAACTGCGGCTCCCGAGTGTACCTTATCCATAAAAAGAATCTGATATGTACCCATTCTCAAAACTGTTACAATTTCCGGTTTCATCTTTTTTTCGGGATTCTTTAAATGTCGGGAAACAACGTAATCCAGGGTTATTTTTCTTTCAATAACACCATATACAAGACGGGAAATAAAAGCACAATCAGTGCTGTCAGGATTATACATCTTAACAGCACTGTCTATTGCAAGGTTTGAAAATGCTTTATCAACCTCAATTTTTAAAAGTATTTCGTAGGCAATTTGCCTTGCCGATTTACTCATCTCCTGTTTCTCCTACCGCCGTACAGTAATATTAAACGCAAAAGCTGTGCAACACTTGTTGCCAATGCGGCAACATAGGTCATCGCCGCCATTTTTAAAACCTTTGCGGCGCCGTTTTTCTCTTCAAATGACAAAAGCCCGTTTGAATCAATAACATTTAAGGCTCGTCTGCTTGCATTAAATTCAACGGGAAGTGTTACAAGTTGAAACACAGCAACAAAAGCGAAAAAGCCTATACCAATCCAAATAAGGGGTTCATAACCGAAAATCACCCCTGCTATAAGCAACGGTATTGAAAGTGATGAGCCGATATTACATACGGGTAAAATTAAATTTCTGATTTTTATGGGCAAATAAGCCTCTGCGTGCTGGGCGGCATGACCCGCCTCGTGACAAGCAACACCCACCGCCGCAATGGAAGGACTGTTGAAAACCCCGTCGGAAAGTCTGATAACTTTACTTGTGGGGTCATAATGGTCGGAAAGGTTGCCGCTTACGTGCTCAATAGTAACATCGTGAATACCGTAATAACCAAGCACCATCTGTGCCGCTTGTGCTCCCGTAATGTTTCGCACATTGGTGATTTTTGAATATTTTGCATAGGTGGATTTCAATCTTGACTGAATAATAAGCGATGCTATAATTACCGGAACGACGAGAATTATATAGTAGTAGTCAAAATAGAAAAAAGGCATTAAAAGACCTCCTGAAAGAGTATAATTTATCTAACTTAAATTCTATATAAATATGATTAAGCAATAAAAAACTCTATATTAACAAAATGTAAACTATTGTAAAATTGTGCCGTCAGGTATGGGATGTCCTCTCAAGAAATCCGCCGCATTCATACGTTTTTTGCCCTCAAACTGAACCTGGGAAACAACTACCGCTTTGCCGTCACCGCAAAAAATTGCAAGTCCGTTTTTCAGGGTTTTTGTCTCCCCCGCTTTACCGCCTTTCAAATCATCTGAAACAGTTGAACCGAAAAGTTTTAAAGTTTTCCCCTCAAGGTGTGTCAAAGCAACGGGCCATGGGTCAAGTCCCCGTATCTTGTTATGAACATCACGGGAACTTTCATTGAAATCTACCGGTGACATTGTTTTATCGAGCATTGAAGCATACGTGCTTTCGCTGTCATTTTGCTTTACGGGAGTAACCGTTCCGTTTTCAATGGCAACGAGAGTTTTTATAAGCAGTTGCGCGCCCATAGGCGCAAGTCTGTCAAAGAGTTCTCCCGCAGTTTCGTTCTCCCCTATTTCAGTTTTTTCAACAAGGAGCATATCCCCCGTATCAAGACCCTCGTCCATCTGCATGGATGTAACACCTGCATATTTTTCTCCCTCAAGGACGCACCGTTGAATAGGCGCGGCACCCCTGTATTTAGGAAGAATTGAACCATGAATATTGATACAACCGTATTTTGTGTAATCCAAAAAATCTTTGGGAAGTATTTTTCCGTAGGCAACAACCACCACAATGTCCGGGTTAAGTTCCCGAAGAATCTCCATTCCTTCGCCGTTCTTTAGTGTTTGCGGTTGAAAGACTTTTATACCATGTTTTTCTGCCTCCACTTTAACGGGAGGAGGCGTTAATATTGCTTTTCTGCCCACGGGCTTATCCGGTTGAGTTACGACACCGCAAACCTCATAGCCGTTGTTAACAAGGGCTTGCAAAGGTTCCACCGCAAAATCGGGAGTACCCATATAAAGAACTTTCATATTATTCACCGTCATTTCTGTGAAGTTGTTCACCCTCATCCAGTTTATCTTTATAAAGAATACCGTCAAGATGGTCTATTTCATGACAAAAGCATCTTGCCTTTAACTCCTCACCTTTGTAAAGGCACCATTTACCCTCCCTATTCTGTGCTTTAACCTTAACCACATTGGGTCTTGTAACAACACCGCAAAGTCCGGGTAGGGAGAGACATCCTTCGTTACCGGTCTGAGTGCCGTCTTCAAAGGTTATAACGGGATTTATAAGTTCAATATATTCGTTTCTGTCCTCGCTGACATCCATTACGACAACTCTTTTGAGAACGCCCACCTGGGGACCTGCAAGTCCCACTCCGCCGGAATGGTACATTGTTTCTTTCATATCGTCAAGAAGTTCAAAGAGTCTGTCATTGAACTCCGTAACCTCTCTTGATTTTTTTCTTAAAATCGGATCATCGTCAACTCTGATATTTCTAATTGCCATTTTTCTCTTCCTTTGTTAGTTATGATAAGGGATTCATATCCAATGTAACGCTTGCCGCCGAGTATTTTGAGTTTTTCATATACTCTTTAAGCAGTTTTGACATCATTTCACGGAAACGCTTGTTGTTCTTGCATTTCACAGTTATTACATTTCTGTATTTATTACTTATTTTTGAAACGCGGGGTTGCATGGGTCCCAGTAAATTGACTTTAACGTCGCTGTACTCACCCGTCACCGCGGATTTTAACATTTCAAAAAATGTGTTTGCACCGGAAACGGACTGATTTAACTGCTCACTTACAAAAGTTAGTCTGCAAATATCACAGAAGGGCGGATAAACCATACTTCTTCTAATGATTTCCTCTGTTTTATAAAAGGATTCATAATCCTGCTGTGCCGCAAGTTCTATAATATCGTTATCGGGCAGCAGAGTTTGTATAAAAGCTCTGCCTTTGTAATCGCCTCGACCTGAACGTCCCACAACCTGAGTCAGCAAATCGAAGGCTTTTTCACTACTTCTGAAATCATCATTATAGAGTTGATGGTCTATGGAGATTACTCCCACAAGAGTAACCTTGGGAAAATCAAGTCCCTTTGCAACCATTTGGGTTCCTAAAAGGATGTCGTATTCACCCTTAGCAAATGCCGACAATTTATCTTGGTATGAGTACCTTGCCATAGTGGTATCCGCATCCATACGCAATATTCTTGCTTTGGGAAAAACGTTTTGAAGTTCTTCTTCAATTCGCTGTGTGCCGAACCCCAGATACCTTACTGTTTTTTCGTGACACTCGGGACAGGTATCAGTAAACACCCGGGAATAACCGCAATAATGACACATAAGGCGGTTGTTTGCGCTGTGATAAGTAAGAGATATACTGCAGTTTGGACATGTTAAAACTGTCTTACAGGCACCGCAGGAGGCAAATGTGTTAAACCCACGTCGATTCATCAAAAGTATTGCTTGTTTATTGTCCTCAAGACATTCTTCAAGGGCTGTGTAAAGTTCATTACTGATCGGGCCCTTGGTATCTGTTACATCGACTGTAACAACATCGGGAAGAACAGCCTTCCCGTATCTTTCAGTCAATTTCAAAAAATCGTATTTTCCGTCAACAGCATTTTTGTAAGACTCAATGGACGGCGTTGCAGATGAAAGCAACAAAAGTGCCTCATTATATGCACACCGAAAACGTGCAACATCTCTTGCGTGGTATCTTGGAGTCATTTCCGACTTATAAGTATGCTCCTGCTCCTCGTCGATTACAATTAAACCTAAATTTGAAAAGGGTGCAAAAACTGCCGACCGTGTGCCAATGGCGATTTTGGCTTCACCGCTTTTCACCCTTTTCCATTCGTCAATTCTTTCACCTGCTGAAAGTGCGCTATGGAACACCGCCACCTTATCACCGAAATGTGAATAGAAAATGCCCAAGGTTTGAGGTGTGAGGGCAATTTCGGGAACCATTACTATAACATCCCTGCCGTCACTTACAACTTCTTCAATAAGTTTTAGAAAAACCTGAGTTTTTCCCGAACCCGTTACACCGAAAAGAAGCGCGGCGGAACCTTTACCGCTTCTATATTTTTCCAAGAGTTGATTGTATGCCCGATTTTGAGAAACTGTCAACTTAGGAGAGAAGACTCTCTCCTTGGACTTTTCATATTTGGGCTTGCGGTAAATCTCGCTGTCATAAAGTTCGGCATAGCCTTTTTTTACGATAGCATTTATTACTGCGGGAGTAACACCTGTAAAATAGCATACTTCTTTTACGGAAGCTCCCCCTATATCAAGAAGCAGTCTGACTACGCTTTTTTGTTTCGGAGTAAGGGTTTGCAAAACTGTTTCGGCCTGTGTCTCATCAACCGCCAAGCGTACGTTTTTTACGGTTAAATCCCCTGTTTTTCGCTTTGCGTCTATATTTGTTGATAGCACACCGCTTTTAACAAGATTTTCAAGAATTTTACAATCAGAATTCAACCCCAAGTCTGAAAGAATTTTTTCTTTTTTAATGTATTTACATTTGTCCCTAAGATAATTGTAAATACGCAATTCATCATCCTTGAGTTTACTTATATCGTTCTCCGAAATATTGTTTGCCATATATGACACAATGAAATTAAGACCTATACCGGCCGGAAGCACTGCCTTTGCCGCCTCGTAAAGAGTGCAAAAGGTTGTTTCTTTTAACCAAAAAACAAGTGAGAGCATTTCATCATTAAAAAGCGGCTCTTTATCAAGCACATCAATTAAAGATTTAAGTTTCCCGTTATTTTCAGATTCAAGAAGTGGCTTCACAGACAATATAAGCCCCTGTTTTTTTCGGTTACCGTTACCGAATGGCACCATAACCCTGCAACCGGTCACCGCTTGTTCTTCTAAATTCAATGGAATTTTATAAGAGTAAACAGCGTCAAAATGGTATGCAAGACCCTCAACAGCTACCTCGGCTAAATAAGCACCGACACTCATTGTTAAATATATGCGATTTCTTCGGGCTCAACAATTTTGTATTGACCGTCAAGAAGTTGATTGAGTGCATCACTAACGGGTTTTTCTGTCGTAACAATCTTTTCTTCAAGGTTTTTGTCAGAAATCTCACGAGCCAACTTTGCAGTAGCTGTTACAAGGGAGTAACGGCTGATATGTCCTGTGAGAACTTTACTGAGATCTTGATTAAGCATGAATTATCTTCCTTTCGGGTTTAGTATATCATTTACAATGTCCTTCATATTACAGTAGCGTAATTTCTCACATTCTAAAATGTGAGATATTTGCTCCGAACAAAGTTCAACATCGTTATTTACAACAACATAATCGTATTCACATGCTCTTGAAAGTTCTTGCTTTGCAGTTTCAAAACGCCTACGGAAGCTATCCTCCGTTTCCGTTCCCCTGCCCCTCAAACGTCTTTCAAGTTCTTCCATTGAGGGAGGTATAATAAATATGGAAACTGCTTCCGGCATTACTTTCCTGATATTGCCGGCACCCTCAACCTCAATTTTCAAAAGTATGCATCCGCCTTTGTCAATATGTTTTTCCACTTCCGACTTGGGCGTTCCGTAATAATTATCGTTATAAAGGGTATATTCAAGAAAATACCCCTCTTCGATTCTCTTTTCAAAGGTATTTTTATCAATAAAATAATAGTCTATACCGTCTTTTTCATCCTCACGCATGGGACGGGTGGTAGCAGAAACGGTTTTCTCAAAAGAGAAGTCTTTTTCCTTTAATTTTTCTAAAACGGTATCTTTCCCCGAACCGGACGGACCGGAGAGAACCACAAGCATACCTTTACCCTTCAAAGCCAAAATCCCGTCCTCCTTTTTGGTCATTAAACCTTGTAAGCAACTGCTCGGCGGATAAAAACGACAACACTACATTATCGCTATCCGTAACAATAACACCCTTTGTTTTCCTGCCGTGTGTTGCATCAATAAGTCTTGCTCTTTCACGACCTTCTTGAATCATTCGCTTAGCAGGAGCGGAATCGGGGCTTATTATGGCAATTACTCTGTCCGCATTTATAAGGTTACCGAAACCGATATTTACAAGCTTCATACAATCACCTTATTCAATATTTTGAATTTGTTCCCTGATTTTTTCAACTTCGGCTTTAATATCAATAACTCTGCGTGCAATATCAACATCCTGTGCTTTTGAGCCTATGGTGTTTGCCTCGCGGTTTATTTCCTGAACAAGAAAATCCAATTTTCTTCCTACTGCATCCTTGGCATCAAGCATTGTGTGAAGTTGGTCAATATGACTTCTTAATCTAACGGTTTCTTCCGCAACAGCAACCTTGTCCGCGTAAATTGCCGCTTCCGTCAGAAGTCTTGCTTCGTCAACCTGAGTATCGCCTAAAACGGTCTTCATTCTTTCAAGAAGTTTTTCTGAATATGCTTTTACGGTTTCCGGTGAGCGTTCTTCAATATAGGCAACATTTTCGATTATTGCGTCCGCTCTTGAAAGCACATCCGCTTTGAGTTTTTCGCCTTCAACCTCACGCATCTTAATAAATTCACTAAGTGCACCCTCAACCGCAATTTTCACTTTTTCCCACAAAGCTTCTTCATCAACGGGAGCTTTTGTTACGGAAAAAACATCGGAAAAACGAGCAAGCGAAAGCGCAGTTAAATCATTTTTGATTTCAAACTTTTCGGAAAGCTCGGAAACGGCTTTAACATAACCTGCGGCAAGAGGTTCATTTATGCTTACAACAACACTTTCGTCCGCAGTTGTTTCAATTTGCAGTGAACACTCAACCTTACCACGAGAGATTTCTGTTGAAAGCAAGGATTTCACCTTTTCTTCAAGAAATGAAAATGTCCTCGGAATCTTTGCATAGAAATCAAAATACCTGTTATTTACGCTTTTTATCTCTACCGTGATATTGTAACCCTCAACAGAAAGCTGTGTTCTGCCGAAACCTGTCATACTTCTAATCATATTTTCGCCCCAAAAAAATTATTTACCTATTATACTAAATAGACTGAAAAATGTCAATTTATTGACTTTGCAGACGATGAACCTCATCCTCGGTAAGTTCTCGCCATTTCCCCACCTTGAGCATACCCAATTTAATTGAGCCTATTGCATTTCTTTTGAGCCTGATAACATCAAGGCTTACGCTCTCACACATTTTGCGAATCTGTCTGTTTCTTCCCTCGTAAATAGTAATTTCAAAAACGCTTCTTTCGGCTGATTTTTCAACAACTCTTACAGATGCGGGTAAAGTGTCTCTGCCGTCTCCCTCGATATCTATTCCGTTTTCAAGTTTTTCTATTTGGGCATCGTTTATATTTGAACGCACAGTTACCCGATATGTTTTGGGAACATGTTTTCTCGGATGCATTACCGCGTTTGCAAATTCACCGTCATTAGTAAGGAGCAAAAGCCCCTCCGAATCCCTGTCAAGCCGTCCTACGGGATAAACAGTTGCACCAACGTCCTGCACCAATTCCGCAACACATTTACGTCCCAATTCATCACTCATAGTCGTAACATATCCGCGGGGTTTATTTAACATTATATAGTATTTCTGTTTCACGGCAACAACCTTTTTACCGCTGACCGTTACCGTGTCTTTTTTAGGGTCGATTTTATCACCCACAACGGCAATTTTGCCGTTTACTTTAACTTTACCGGCATTGATAAGTTCTTCCGACTTTCTTCTGGAAGCAACGGAACATTCCGATAAATATTTTTGTAATCTTACAAGAGCCATAATTCTTCCTATCTGTTTTTACTTCTAAAATAATTTTTTATTATGCCCCAAAAGGATTTTGGTTTTTCTTTTTCGGTAAAATTCATTGGCGCATTTTCCGTGCTTAGCAATTTACTTTCGCACAAAAGCACCCCGTCCGTTGAATAGACCTTAACCGCTCCGACTACGTCCCCCTTTTTCACACCGGAATAAAGGAAGTTTTCATGTGTCACGAACTTTTGTGTATCAAGTTCCTTTACGGAAGTGTAAATTAAATCCCTTTCAAGTTTTACATTAACCCACTTTTTATCGGAACCTACAACATTTATTTTAATGTTTCCGGTATCAAAATTTTCCTTATATGCCTTAACTTTTTCAAAACCATATTCCATAAGTTTTTTATGGTCATTCCAATCATCGGGGGCACAAAGTGTTACTGCAACAAGGGTAACACCATCCCTTTCGGCGGCTGTTACAAGGCAACGTCCCGATGCTTTTGTGAAGCCCGTCTTTATACCGAAAGCGCCTTCAAATGAATTCAGAAACTTATTGTGATTTGAAAATGTACGTTCATATTCCGGGTTTCCGTAAGAAACTCTTATTGAAGTTTGGGAACAAATACTGCGAAACTCTTTATTTTTTATTGCCGCACTTCCCAAAATCGCCATATCGTAAGCGGTTGAGTAATGTCCCTCATCCGTGAGACCTGACGGATTTTTAAAAGAAGTGTCCGTCATACCCAACTCTTTTGCTTTTTTGTTCATTAAATCAACAAACTTTTCCATTGATCCGCAAATTGCCGTCGAGGTTACATTTGCCGCGTCGTTTCCGCTTTCAAGAAGCATGCCGTAAACAAGGGTCCTTAAAGTAATTTTATCTCCGTCTTTAAGGCCGATTGATGTACCCTCAACGCGAATATCAACATCTTTTACGGTTACGCTGTTATCAAGTTTTCCCGACTCAATAGCAAGCAACGATGTCATTATTTTTGTTGTACTTGCCATCCCCCGTATTTCATGAGCATTTTTCTCGTAAATAATCTCATTTGTATCGGCATTTATCAATACCGCTGACTTAGCCGACAGGGAAAAATCCTGTGCACTTACATTTATACACAGAAAGCAGAACATAAACAAAAAAACAACTAAGAATACTGTAAATTTTTTTAGCAAAAGTAACCACCCGCTTTCAAATAATAATATGCAGGTGGTTATATTGTAATGATTTTATAGTTTATTCTTCAACCGTATCCTCTTTTTTCTTGCTTGTAAGTTTTGTAACCTTATCAAACATTTCGGGAACAAGGCTAACCGCTCTTTCAACGGCATTGTCGTTTGAAACAATGTGTTTGATGGAAACTTCACCGTCTTTTACAACGAGAAAAGCAACGGGGTTAATTGTAATACCTGCACCGCCTGCACCGCCGAAAAGTTCAACGTTGTTCTTTGAGGGAAAATCCGAACCGCCGGATGCAAAACCGTATGTAACCTTTGATACGGGGATTATTGTAAGACCGTCGGGAAGATTGATGGGATCGCCTATAATAGTGCTTACATCAACTAAATCCCTTACTTTTTCAATTGTTGTCTGAAGAATTCCGTTTGCTGATTTTTCCATAATGGATACACCGTCCTTATATATTAAGTTTATTTAATAACATTTTCATTTTCCGCCGAAACAGTCGGGGTATTTTTATTCTTGTCCGTTTTCGGTTGAGAAATCATTTTACTTTTATCACTTTTCTTTTTAGAAAAGATAATTTTAAAGAGAATTTTAAATACCAACTGCAACGCCAAAACAACCGCGGCATTGGTAACTTTTATTGGGATTATATGAACTTTTGCATAAGCCTCTGCTTTGGATTTTGTTGCAAGAAAATCGGGGCTTATGTCAAAATCATATTTCTTCACTTTACAAGTAGAAACAAGTTTACCCAATATGGGATAAACCCAAGAACATAACTTTCCGTGCTTTATAGCCGTATCTGCGGCATCATTACCCGCTGTTATCATTGTAATATAAAGTTCGTCCATTGTAAAGGTTTTGTACAATTTTCCGAAGAATCCGTTCAAAGATTTTCCTAAATCCCGAAGCATCTTTTCAAGACCGTCGTAGCCGTGGTCAAGATATAACTGCTTTAAAAGACTGTTACCCTGTTTTTTGGGCTTGTTTGGTTCAGTATTCTCTGCTTTTGCGTTCTCGTCAGGAGTCGAAGTATCGCTAACATTCTCTGTATCAGCAGTTGTTTCTTCGGCTTTTGTCTTTTCTTCCTTAGGCTTCTTTTCTTTTTTTGGTTTCTTTTCTTTTTTTGGTTTCTTTTCTTTCTTTGGTTTTGACGTATCAACAACCGGAATATCAAGAAAAAGATATTTAATTCTCACCACGGTTTTTTCACCGTATTCAAAAATCACAGTCAGTTTTATGCAAAATAAAACAACAATGAAAAGAATTATACCTAACAGGGTATATAAGACCGGCATTGCACCACCCCCTTATTTTGAATATTAGTTTCAGGAAACAACTTCCTCTTGATCTGTTTTCTTTTCCTCGTCATCACTTTCAAAAAGCGACAACTGTCCGTTATCAACATCGGACATTAAAACTTCTCTGTCCGTGGAGGGCAACTCGGGAAGTTCCTCAAGAGAATTCAATGAAAAGCACCTTAAAAAGTTGGCAGTAGTTCCGTAGAGAACAGGTCTTCCCGGAACATCAAGCCGCCCCTTTTCTTCAACAAGTTCTTTCTGGCAAAGGGTGTTAACAACTCCTGAACAATCCACACCGCGAATCTGTTCTATGTACGGCTTTGTAATTGGTTGATTATATGCAATTATTGCGAGAACCTCAAAAGCTGCCTGAGAAAGCGGTGCGTTTCGCTTGAGGTCAAGAATCGTCCTTATTTCCTCAACAAATTCCTTTTTACTGCATATTTGGTATTTTGTATCAAGTTGTAAAAGACAAATGCCGCTATCCGCTGAATCAAGTTTTTTTCTTAATTCATCAAGTATCAAAAGCATTGTTTCTCCGTCACAACCCAAAACATTTGCAATTTTTAAATAATCAATAGGCTCAGCCGCGGCAAAAAGCACTGCTTCGGCGGCGGCAATCTGTTTCTTTTCTATCAAGAATTTTCCATTCCTTCCAAAATCTCAATTTGAGCATCATCTCCGTCACCGGAAATGTAAATTGTTTTATTTTTAGCAAGTTCCAATATTGCAAGAAAAGCGGCAACCAAATCCGAGCGGGATTTTGCTTCCTTATAAATATCGAAAAGTTTACGTTTTCTGCGTTTTTTAAGAGAGGTCACTATTGAATCAATTTTTGAACCTACGGATACAATTTTTTTTGAAACAATAGTCTTAAAGGATTCAACGGGGGGCGGCAAACGTCTTAACTTTTTACCCGCCGCAAGAGAGTATGCGCTCAAAAGTTCCGACGGTTCATGAAGTCTTTTATAGGTATTGTCGGGTGAAACACTTTCCTGAAACTCACGGGTTGTGTAATTGAAACCCTCGGTCATTTGGGAAAGTTTTCCCGCAAGTATTTTGCAGTCCCGATACTCCAGAAGTTCGTCGCGAAGTTCGTTTTTCAATTCCTCCGCCTCCTCATATACGGGCAAAAGGGAGACGGTTTTAATATAAACAAGTCGGGCAGCCATTTCAAGAAATTCACTTGCCACTTCCATATTCTCCTCCTGCATTTCCCGTACATAAGAGGTATATTGTTCAACGAGTTCCACAATGGGAATATCGTAAATATCAAGTTTATGTTTTGTTATAAGGTGCAAGAGCAAGTCCATGGGACCTTCAAACACCTCAAGTTTATAGTTTAATTTTTCCATAATTCTTCCTATTAAACAAAGGGTATTTGTGTGATTTTTTGAAATAGTATCAATACAAGACGCGAAAGAAAATTCAACGGTATTGTAAGAACTCCTGCGAAAAGCAATACAAATAGGCCAATCATAATATATCTTTCATACTGCATTATTTTGTAATAATACTTTGACGGAAGCAGGGCTGTAACCAATCTTGAGCCGTCAAGGGGCGGAACGGGCAAGAGATTGAACACCGCAAGATTGATATTTATCAATGCCGCATAAAAGAAAAACAGACCCATATATGCAAGACCCGTATTTCCGCTTTTCATACTGAAATAATCCAATGCATTGTAAATAAAAAGGGTTACAAATGCTTGTAAAAGATTGCACACAGGTCCTGCAAGCGCAACAATCGCCATATCTCTTTTAGGCTTTTTGAAACTTCTCATTCGAACCTCAACGGGCTTGGCATAACCGAAACCGAAAAGGAAAATCATCAACGCGCCCCGTTTATCAATATGTGCCATGGGATTGATTGTAAGACGACCTCGTAAACGGGGTGTATCATCCCCCAGTTTAACAGCAATAAGCGCATGGGCAAACTCATGCAAGGGTGTGGCGCAGAACACAACAAAAGCAATTGAACTGACATAGATTACAAAATCCATTACGTCAAGTTCGCCCCTGAGCATGTCGGTAATATAACTAATCATATTTTTACTCCTATCTTTTTACAACAACCACTCTGTCCAGGTCGCTTGCATCTTTAATAATTCTTGCTTTCTCCGCTTTATCAACAAAAAGCGACAATACATCCTTCCCTTGTTCCTCACCGATTTCCATTGCAATATAGCCGCCTTTGTTAATATAGGTAAACCAACTGTCCGCAAGGGAGCGATAAAACAAAAGTCCGTCCTCTCCCCCGTCAAGAGCAATAATCGGCTCAAATGCAATTTCCGGTTGAAGTGTTTTAATTTCTTCGGATTTAATATATGGGGGATTTGAAAGAATGATATCGGGACGGGGCAAACCCAAAAATCCCACTGAGTCAAGGACATCGGATTTTATCACCGTCACATTGTCCGCACATAAAAGTTCTTTGTTCTTCGTTGTATATTCAATGGCTTTATCGGAAATATCAACACAGAAAACCTTAACATTCGGGCAAAGTTTTGCAACGCTTAAACCGATACACCCGCTTCCGCAACAAAGGTCATACACAACCGAGTAATTGTTTTTACGTATTTCTTCCGCGGCAAAATCCACTAAAAGCTCTGTTTCGGGACGAGGAATAAGAACACCCTCACCCACCTTGAAACTAAAGCGGTGAAAATCCCACATACCTATAATATATTGGAGAGGTTCATGGGAACAACGTCGCTTTACGCAGTCCTCAAAGAAAATCAATTTTCCCTCTTCAATTTCATTGCCCGAATTTAAAAGGAGTTGTGTTTTGTTCATCCCAAAACAATAAAACACAAGCTGTTGTGCGTCGAACTCAGGGCTGTCGCATCCGGCTTCAGTAAGCGATTTTATTGCTTCGCGATAGACGGAATAGAGTTTTTTCAAGCCTCATCTTCCTCCGCTTTGTCGTCAAGAACCGCTTTTAGTGACTCTATACCCACCTCAATAATATCGTCCGTGGGCTCTTGAGTTGTAATATGCTGCATCCAAAGACCGGGAGCGGACAGTACCTTAACCAAAAGATTGTCGTGCTTACCTGCATAACGTATAAACTCATAACCGACACCCACAATTAAAGGAACTATCAAAAGTTTAATCAACATCCACACAGCGCGTACTTCGTCAATACCCGGGAAAACAACCACAAGTACAGAAGAAATTAAAATACTGATTATGAGTATAACGAAAATAAAACTTGTTCCGCAACGGGGATGGAAACGTTTTTGTTTCCTTACGTTTTCAACGGTAAGTTCCAATCCCTGTTCATAGCAAAAAATTGACTTATGCTCGGCTCCGTGGTACATAAATACCCTCTTTATGTCGGGAATTTTTGAAACAATCCAAATATACGCAACAAAAATAACCATTCTCATAATTCCCTCAAACAGAGGGTGAATATTAGCTAAAGCATCTTTAAAAAGATATTTATCGACGGTGTCAACAAGAAATGTGGGCAAATAAAAAAACAAAACAAAAGCAAGTCCAAAACCCAACACCATTGAAATCCCTGTTATGACAGCCATCATTTTGGGCCCGAAATGGTCGGAAATCCATTTATCGAGTTTTGACATTTTTTCAGGGTCACTATCGTCGTCAATACCTGCTTTTTCCGCTGATTTTTCCATACATTTCATGCCAAACAAAAGGCTTTCAACCATATTGAAAATACCTCTTATTATAGGCCAACCCGCCGGTTTAAATTTATCTCGTACATGCTTAACCTCTAACATTTCAGTATCTATTGTTCCGTCGGGAAGCCTTACAGACATTGCAGCACCTTTCGGGCCCTGCATCATTATGCCCTCAATAAGAGCCTGTCCCCCAACGGAAATATTGCAGCATTTTTCTTTATTACTCATTGTTTTCCACCTTCGCTTCTTCAATAATGGGCACTATGGGTTCAACCGAAACTTTCTCCACCTGGAAGATAATTGTTACCGTTGTGCCCACTCCAAGTTCGCTGTTGATTTCACAGGCGCCGTTATGAAGTTTGATTATTTCATCCACAACCGCAAGTCCTATACCCGAACCACGGACCTGCAAATTTGCTTTGTAAAATTTCTTTTTTATATTGGGTAAATCCTCGGGGGCGATTCCGCAACCGTTATCGGCAAAGTTGATAATCAATGTACCATCGGAAACCGTTGCGCTGACATTTACTCGACCGCCCTGTTCGGAATATTTAAATGCATTGTCAAGAATATTAACAAACACCTGCTTAATTCTGTTGGGATCCGCCATCATTGGAGCAGGTATTTCGGGAACATCATAGGTAAGTTCGATTCCATCCCGCTTTGAACGTTCCTTGAAAACAAAGATTGCTTCATCAAGTTCAGCAAGAACATCAATTTTTTCAAGTTTCAAAGTCATATTTCCGTTTTGAATTCGGGAGAAATCCAAAAGTTCTTCCACCAGGCGCGAAAGACGTTCGGATTCGTTAATTATAACCTCCGTACCTCTGCGGGCAATCTCCCTGTCCTCTCCGTCCAATTCCTTGAGCATTTCTCCCCAACCTTTAATAGCCGTAAGAGGAGTTCTCAACTCATGGGAAACGGTGGAAATAAAGTCGTTTTTCAATTTATCGGTTGCGGCAACTTCCTCAATCATACCGTTTATGGATTCAGCAAGTTCCGTAATTTCATCGTCCTCACGTCCGTCGGTTTCAACCCTGACATCGTACTCACCCTCGGAGAATCGCTTTGCCGCCTCTTTAATTTTTCGTACAGGCGTCACAATTGTCTGTATAAAAAACATACCCGACAAAGAAACGAAAAACAAAGCGATAATATAAACAACCGATATTATTAAAATCAAACTTATTATCTGTCTGTCTATACCTTTTAGGGAGCTGATAAAACGGACTGCGCCTGTAAAATTGCCGTCATCCTGGGGCAACGCCATAGCCACAGCCATAATATGTTCTCCGTTGCCGTTAAAGCCAGTCCACCTACTGATTCCGCTTGCGGAAACCACGGCATCCTGAACATCCTTCATATCATCAAGGTTTTCAGTGACTCCAAAACCCGAAGATGAAAAGGAAACTGTGCCTTTTCGGTTTACAACCTGAATTTCCATTCTGCTTTTGTCGGAGAAACTATCAACAAATTCCTTTGCTTTCTGATTAAAAATATCATCACTTCCGCTCACATAGGGCGAAAAGAACGTTGTAACGCTTTCATTTGCATAGCTTGACAGATAACTTGACACATAGTTTCTGTAATAACTTACAATAAAAACAATGCAAACAGCAAAAAGCACAAGCATAACAAGAGCGGTAACAAGGAGGGTATTTGTTGCCCACCTTTTTGTAATTCCTTTAATTTTCACCGCTCCACCTCTTTCCAAAAGTATATAAACCTTACATTAAATCCATTTGTAACCCATACCCCATACTGTTACAAGATGTTTGGGAATTGAGGGTTCTTCCTCAATTTTCATTCTCAGACGTCTTATATTAACATCCACAACTTTTTCATCACCAAAATAGGATTCGCCCCAAACCTCTTTTAAAATATCGGTTCTGCTCAGGGCCTTTCCCGCGTTTGTAAAGAAAAATTCAATAATTTGGAACTCTACCTGTGTAAGTTCTATGAGTTCATCGTTTTTGTACAGTGTTCTGTTGCGAAGATTCAGTTCAAATGGTGCCAAAGTAATTTTGTCCGCTCGGGAGGGTTGGGATTTATTTTGATTATTCATTGCAACCCTACGATATACGCTGTCAACACGCGCCATAAGTTCCGAAGGTGAGAAAGGCTTTGTTATGTAGTCGTCCGCCCCCATAAGAAGCCCGGAGACCTTGTCCATTTCCTGTGTTTTGGCAGTAAGCATTATTATACCAACTGTTCCGCTTTCGCTTCTCAACCTTTTGCATACTTCAAGCCCATCAACGTTGGGCATCATAATATCAAGCAAAACCACATCAAATTCGCCGTTTTTTCCTTTGTATAAATCCAAGGCCTGTTGACCGTCACAAGCCTCCGTTACCTCATACCCCGCCCTACGCAGAGTTATGCCGATAATCTCTCTGATAGCCGCCTCGTCTTCGGCAATAAGCACCTTTTTCATAATCATTCTCACTTTCAGTTTATAATAATGAATGAAGATTTTACACCCTCATCAGTAATCCCGAATTTTTCGCCGTGGGTAGTTATTTTGTAATAATAATCCCCATTTTCGCCATTGTACAACTTTTTGCCCGGCACCCGGATATCGTCATTCTCCGATTCGGAAGCGATTGACAAAAGTTCGTCTTTCACCAACTTCTCCTTATCATCCCACATACAGAATTTAAGAGCCTGTTCCAAAGTATCGTAATAGACCGTAACAACATTTGGCTGTGTAACTCTGTACAGATAGGAATCAATGGGATTAAATACCGTCTTAATACTTCCTTCGCTTTTGTCTGCGTAAGAATTGAGCCACTCCAACATTGTGAAAGTATATTTTGTATCAGCAATTTTAACCGTCAAGAGTTTTTCATCACCCAAAAGAGTTGTATTGGAGGGAATCTCTAAAAGTCCGTCGCCATCTATATCACGGCAATAGATTTTTGAACTTCTGGAAGTTGAAGAAACGGGATCTTTAACATTTCTCACGGTTTTTAAATTACCTGAATCCCAATAGAGCATTTCGGTAAACATCAAAGCCTCGGTTTTTATGCAATCTATAAATACCCGCTTACAGATTTTATCGTCATTACGAACTGTATCAAACTGTATTTTTGAAACGGAACCTATTTGGCCGTCAAGTTTAACATCGCTGAATTTTACGATTTCATTACTTTCCGAAAGAGAGAAACAACGGAAATAGGATTTTTGAACCTCGCCGGTATCGTCAAGATACACAAGTACCAAGTCATCCTTATCGTCGCCGTTAAAGTCGGTTATCGCTTTAGAATTGTAATACTCATTACCAAGGGTATCCAGTGTGAATATACCCTTTTCACCAACCGAAACACCGTATATGTTTAAAACCTTGTTTGTTTTGCTATCAAACAGCGACCACCCAACAAGAATTTCATACACACCGTTATTATCCATATCCGAAAAAGAAATATCATAGACTCCGCTTCCGGCACCTTTTACATCTGCAGAAATCATCCACGTTCCGTTAACACATTCCATAAAAGCCATTCTTACCAATGTATCAACAGAGGAATCGGAATAAAACACTATTGCTTCATCCTGGCTGTCACCGTTAATATCAAACAAAACATACGCAGTTTGATAATCACCGCTTTGGGGAGTTCTGAGTTGTATATTTTTATCCGCCATCAGTTTTTTAAATGCTTTCTCCACCTCACCTTTTTTACCTGTTTGAGAGGGAGGGTTCATTAAACTTTCTACGGAAAAGAAATTAAGAGAGCAACCAGAACACAAAAGAATTGATATCGCACACAGAAGTAACGCAATAAATTTTTTCAATTTCATCATGATTGCCCTCCTTTCAATTTAAACTGAATTATAAACTCACTTCCACGGAATAAGTGCTGTAAATCCAACATCCTGCGTTGTCAACACTTACAACGGCAGGCACTGTAACCGACTGACCCCGACTTATATCAACCTCGGACAAATCAATTTCAACCTTTATATCATCCTCGGTTATTGCTTCAAGGTCCTTTTCTCTGCCAACCACAATCACCGATTTATTAAGACCTGAAATATTGTAGTTCTTTTTATCAGGGTTATTAACTTGGAACTTTTCTGCAGAACAGGTTATATACTCCTGTTTAATTCCTGTCATATCCACATCAACCGTAAATTTCTCGGTATTGCTGTCATCGGAAATTGCTACATCCTCCGCTGAGAAAGTGAACACGTGATTGGAGGGTGAAAGATTTTTGTAATCAACTGTACCAATAGTGAAATCAACAGTTTTATCATAATCATCAACGGATATGTTAAACAAGTCCTTTGAAGGAGAAACTGTATATTCCAAAGGTGTTACCACAAAATTATCCGGAGCATTTTTGAATGCCGCAACAGTCTTTAGTTCTTTAACTTGTAAAACCGGAATAGTTAAAACAACCTTCTCAATGTTCATTGAAATATATTTAAAATCGCTTTTATCTTTGTCATTCAAAAGAATAATTTCTGCATCCACCGATTTATTTGATGAAAGGGATTTTTCCAAAACAAGACGAGCAACAACCTTTTCAATCCGGTTAATTTCCGTTGACGGACCCGTAACGGTTACGGATGTTTCGGACAAATTTATATCACCGCAGGTGAATCCGTCTTCAACTATCGGGAAATCATCTGCCAAAACTTGCGGTTCAATAACCATCTGCACGGTTTTTGCCGTATCAAAATAAACATCAATGGTTTTTGAAGAAATATTTGTTATGGTGTAATCCGCACCCTCCTGGGGTTCCGCTTTTAATTGAAGAGTTCTGTTTCCCGCCGAATCAACATTGTTTGTCTGGGCTGTAACGGTGATATCATCCGCAGAAAGCGCCGCAGAAGAAATCTGATATTTTTTACCCTTTACGGTAACATCAACTGTAAACTCTTTCTCACCGAAAACCTCAAGTCCGAACTGTGAGGGAATTGTTGAATCTATATTAACTTTTACACCTTTAATGACACGGGTCGTTGCGGGACTCACGTTTATTACAACCAAAAGCCAAACAAAAAGTGCCGCCACAAGTGAAAATACTAAAAGAAACACATCATTATTAAAGAGGTCATTCAGTTTGAATTTATTTTTCATCCTTATTTCCTCCCGAATTTTGATTTACATTCTTTTTAAAAAACACGCGTTTTTTCTTTTCGTCACTATTTGAATTCCGAGGTATCAACTGACCCAAAAGAACCTCACGAAGTACACCGCGGGTTACGTCCCTTTTTAGTTCTCCGTTTAACGCAATGGAAATTGCTCCTGTTTCCTCGGAAACTACAACAACTATCGCATCACTCTGTTCGCTCAGACCGATTGCGGCTCTGTGACGCGTGCCCAATTCGCTGTCAAGGCTGTTGTTTTGTGTAAGGGGTAAAATACATCCGGCGGCATAAATCCTGCTGTCACGAACAATAACGGCGCCGTCATGTAGGGCAGAGTTTTTAAAGAACAGTCCGTTAAAAAGTTCCGGTGATGACTGTGCATCAAGAACCGTTCCTGTTTTGATAATATCTTGAAGAGGGGCATTTTTTTCAAAAACAACAAGTGCGCCGGTTTTCGTCTCGCTTAAATCCGCCGCCGCCTTGCAAAAATCGTTTACGGTGGAAGTAATCTCTTTCTCGATGGTTTCACTGTTTTTAAAGTTAATAAATGAAAAATCCGAAATTGAACGCCTGCCGAACCTTTCAAGAATGTTTCTGAGTTCGGGAGAAAACAGAACAACAAGAATAATAAGAGCATTTTGGAACAGTATAGACATAATATATTCGGATGCTTCCATATTAAGCAGTTTAACAATCACATAAACTATACCGAGAATTGCAATACCCTTAATAAGTTGAAAGGTTCTTGACCCTCTTATCAGTTTAATGCCCTCATAGATAATGAAAGCAACAAGAAGAATATCAAGAAAATCCGACAAAAAATTAAAACTCAAAAGAGCATCGCCCATTTTTTCAAAAATACTTATTACAGTGCGCACAAAACCACCGCTTTCCGTCCGTATTTAAACATTTTTACCCAATATATTGTAATTATATCATATATTTTTTTATATTGCAATTTTTCTTAGTAAAATTAACAGATTTTTTATATCTTTTTCACTGTTAAAAAATGAGGGAGAAACTCTCACCGCACCTTGCTTCTCGGTTTTTTTCGTAATATGAGCCAACGGAGCACAATGATACCCTCCCCTAACGGCAATTCCGTTAGAGTTTAAATATGCACAAACCTCTTCGCTATGCATATTTTCAACATTAAAACTTACAAGCGGTGCGTGATGCAAACCGTCGTAATCTTCCCTGTAAAGCACTACTTTAGGCGTTTCTTTTAAGCCGTAAAACAGTCCTTCACAGAGTTTAGTTTCTTTGGAATGAATTCTGTTTACACCTAAACTCTCCACAGTTTCAATTCCCTTTCTCAAACCGCAAATACAAGGAACATTCAAAGTTCCGCTTTCAAGACGTTCCGGATATGCTCCGGGCTGTGAAAAATCAAATGACGCCGTTCCCGTACCACCCTCAACAATTGTGGAAAAAGCGAGATTATTGTGGAGTAACGCACCCGTACCCATGGGACCCAAAAGCCCCTTATGACCCGGTACGCAAAGACAGTCAATGCCCTGTTTTTTCATATCTAACTCAATTACCCCCGCACCTTGAGCGCCGTCAACAAAAAAATATGCTCCGTGTTTATGGGCAATATCGGATAATTCCTTTATGGGTAATATATTTCCGAAAACATTGGAAACGGCTGTCACCACGCACAGTTTCGTATTACTTTTTAAGGCATTTTTGAAATTACCTATGGTTTCCTCCTCGTTCTCGCTAACCTTGAAAACCGTATAATCCGCCATACCCATCTCTTTTAATCTGTGGACGGGACGCAACACGGAATTGTGTTCAAAAGAAGAAATGACAATATGATTTCCCTTTTTAACAATACCTTTAATGGCAGTATTCAATGCATAGGTACAGTTCGGAAAGAAAGAAACATATTCACCGCCGTAGCCGTTAAAAAAACGGTTGAGCGCCTCTCGGCACAGATAGACCTGTGAAGCCGATGCCACGGACATATCGTGACCGCTCCTGCCGGGATTTGCACCGTATCGGGAAAAAGCGCCGCTTACTGTTTTTATAACCTCCGAAGGCTTCGGATAACTTGTTGCGGCATTGTCCAGATAAATCATAGTGCATCACCCAAATCAACGACACCATACACCTTTACTCCGTTGGATTTTAAAATTGAAAAGCAACGGTTGTCAATATTATTAACATAAATAACATACCCGCATCCCTCTTCCGTTTCCGGTCGGGGATTGCGGGTCAAATACGCTTTATAGCCGTTTTTTTGCAAAAGGTCACGCCCTTTCATAGCGTAGGTCAAAGAGCCGACCTTGATACCTTTTTTATTCATAAAAAGACCCTTCCGTATTAAGTTAGGAATCTGACAAGCAGACCACCTTGTACATAATATGCAAGGGCTTTTACAATGTTTACTTTTCAATAAGGCAAACGCAATGGGCTGATATACCCTCTTTACGTCCCGTAAAACCTAATTTTTCTTCCGTTGTGGCTTTAACGCTGACAAAATCAACATCAATTCCCAACACCTTTGCAATATTTTCCCGCATTTTCTCAATATGGGGAGCAAGTTTAGGCACCTGTGCTATGACGGTTGCATCAATATTGACAACCTTATAGCCTTTTCGGGCAAGGAGTTCAACTACACAGGAAAGCAATTTCAAACTGTTTGCGCCCTTATATTTCGGGTCAGTATCGGGAAAATGCTTTCCTATATCACCCAATGCCGCCGCACCCAACAAACTGTCGGAAATTGCGTGGAGAAGCACATCAGCATCCGAATGTCCTAAAAGACCCATTTCACAAGGGATTTCCACACCGCCGATTATACATTTTCTGTTCTCGGCAAAGGCATGAACATCATAGCCGTGACCTATTCTCAACATACCAAAAACCTCTTATTTACAAAGATTTTCAAGACAGGCAAGTTTTACGGAAGTTGTAAGCACTTTAACTGCTTTAGCAAGAACTTCGGCTGACGGGAATGTGGGAGCAATACGGATATTGCTGTCCGTGGGGTCCTTTCCGTAAGGGAAGGTTGCACCTACATTTGTAAGGGTAACTCCCGCCTCTTTACAAAGCACACCCACTCTTGAAGCACTGCCGCCCGTTACATCAAGGCTGATGAAATAGCCGCCATTGGGGTTAACCCACTCGGCAATATCCAAACCTGCAAGGTCGGATTCAAGTGTATCAATAACCGCATCGAACTTGGGCTTGAGAATTTTTGCATGAAGTTGCATGTGTGCCTTTATACCGTCAAGGTCTTTGAAGAACTTAACGTGGCGGAGCATATTAACCTTATCGTAACTGATTGCCTGTATGGTGAGTCTTTTAAGAATTTCCTTAACATTATCAACGGAGGTTGCAATGCAGGAAACACCCGCTCCAGGGTAGGAGATTTTTGAAGTTGAAGCCACTTCAACAACCATATTTTTATTTTTTTCGGGTAGAACATCGAATATATTGAGAAGTTCATCCGTAGTTTCAGTAAGGTCATGTACGCAATAAGCGTTATCCCAAATTATCCTGAAATCCTTTGCGGCGGTATCAAGGTTTGCAATACGCTTAACAGTATCGTCAGAGTACGTGATACCTTGGGGATTTGAGTATTTGGGCACACAGAACATACCCTTAACGGAACCGTCCTTTACCGCTTCTTCAATGGCATCCATATCGGGTCCTGTTGCAGTCATAGGAATGTTTATCATTTCTATTCCGAAATATTCGCAAATAGCAAAATGTCTGTCATAACCGGGACAGGGACAAAGGAATTTCACTTTACCCTGCTGTGACCAGGGTGTAAAACCCGCACCCGTAAACATACACTGACTGACATAATCAAACATCAAAGAAAGGCTTGAGTTACCGCCGACAATAATGTTTTCAGGCTTCACTTCCAACAAATCCGCAAAAAGTTTTTTGCACTCGGGAATACCGTCAAGAAGTCCGTAGTTTCTAACATCCACCCCCGATTCACACTTGAAGTTTCCGTCTTCCAAAGCCGTGAGCATACCGTCGGAAATATCAAGTTGATCCGCACCGGGTTTTCCACGGGACATATCAATGGTAAGCCCTTGTGCTTTAAGGTTTTCATAGTCCGCTTTAACTCGGTTATATTCGTTTCGCAATTCTTCTTGCGACATGGACAAATAAGATTTCAACATATAATTCTCCTAAAATTAAAATTCTGCGTTACCTGTTGTTCTGGGGAAGGGAAGAACATCGCGGATATTTGAAATACCTGTCAAATACATAATAAGTCTTTCAAAACCGAGACCGAATCCTGCATGGTGAGTACCGCCGTAACGACGAAGGTCAAGATACCACCAATAGTCCTCCTCTTTAAGACCGAGTTCTTTGATTCTTTCTGTGAGAACATCAAGTCTTTCCTCACGCTGACTTCCTCCGATGATTTCACCGATACCCATTACAAGAAGGTCAGCGGCGGCAACAGTTTTTCCGTCATCGTTAAGACGCATATAGAATGCCTTGATTTCCTTGGGATAATCCGTTACGAATACGGGTTTTTTGTAAATCTGTTCTGTGAGATATCTCTCATGCTCGGTTTGTAAATCACAACCCCAATATGCTTTAAACTGGAAGTTGTCATTGTTCTTTTCAAGAAGTTTTACAGCATCAGTATATGTAACCCTTGCAAAATCGGAATTTGCAACGGTGGTAAGACGTTCAATAAGCCCTTTATCAATGAATTTGTTGCAGAATTCAAGTTCCTGGGAACAGTTTTCAAGAACATATTTTATAACATATTTAATCATATCTTCCGCAAGATCCATATCATCCGTCAAATCCGCAAAAGCAATTTCCGGCTCAATCATCCAGAATTCCGCCGCGTGACGTTGGGTATAGGAACGTTCCGCTCTGAATGTGGGGCCGAATGTATAGATTTTACCGAATGACTGTGCCATAATCTCGCCTTCAAGCTGACCGGAAACGGTAAGATATGCGGGTTTTCCGAAGAAATCCTGGGAATAGTCAACAGTTCTGTCTTCCTTTGTGGGTGCATTATTCAAATCAAAAGTGGTAACCCGGAACATCTCACCCGCACCCTCACAGTCGCTGCATGAGATAAGGGGTGTGTGGGCATACATAAAGCCACGCTCTTGGAAAAATTTATGAATTGCAAAAGCGGCAACGGAACGAACTCTGAAAGCCGCAGAATAGGTATTTGCACGGGGGCGCAGATGTCCTACCGTACGAAGATATTCAAGAGTATGACGCTTTTTTTGCAAGGGATAGTCGGGTGTTGATTCGCCCTCAATAATAACCTCTGTTGCGTTGATTTCAAAAGGTTGAGCCGCATCGGGAGTAAGAATGAGATTACCCTTTACGATAACTGCGGCGCCCACATTGATTTTGCAAATTTCTTTGAAATTTGTAATTTTTGTATCTTCAAAAACCACCTGCAAGCCCTTGAAACAACCGCCGTCGTTTATTTCAAGAAAGCCGATTGCCTTTGATGCTCTTTGAGTTTTCACCCATCCGCAAACGGTAATTTCACCCTTTGTGAATTGCTCTGCATCCTTGTAGAGTTGGGCAATTTCAACACGTTTCATAATATTTCCTCCAAACCATGCCTGAAAGCAATTTGATTATTTACAACTTAAAATTTCGGTGCCTTTAAAGGCGTTAAGAAAATCGGTTTCTTCTCCCCCGCCTTTTCCATTTCACGAGCAAGGAGTTTTCTCATTTCGAGAAGAAGTTTTCTGTTTCCTTTCTCTTTCACCAAATTATTTTTTTCCAAGGGGTCATTTTTCAAATCGTAGAGAAAATCGTCAAAATAAACCTTGGACGAATGTCCCAACTGTCCCGATCCGAAAGCACGGGCGGAATATTTATATTCCTTTGTTCTGACCGCTCTACCGATTTGGGATTCGCTGATTTGAACAAACACGCAATCCCTCTGTTCTTCCTCATTTGAATTCAAAGGAATCACTTTTCCCGAATAGTTTTCGGGAACGGGAATTCCCGCAATATTTAAAATTGTGGGCGGTAAATCAATTAAACTTACGAGTCTGTTGTCCGCACCGTTCTTTTCAACCCATCCGCCGCCTATTACAAGGGGTGTGTGAATTGCAGAATCGTGGCAACTGCGTTTATACTCAAGATTTCTGGTTTTAAAATGGCAACCGTGGTCACTTGTGTAGATGATAACCGTATTATCGTAAATCCCATTTTCTTTAAGGGCGGAAATGAGTTTCCCCACATTTTCGTCAAGCCTGTTTATTGCCGCAAGGTAGTCGGGGTATTCCTCTTTATAATCCCCTTTCAAAAAGGTCAAATCCTCGGGCAAGGGGTAATCCTTATATTTTCCCACGCTCTCCTTGGGACCCTCAAAATGATGATGGTCATTCTGATGATGGGGCTCCAATTGGGAAAGGAACATAAAGAACGGCTTTTCACCCTTGTGATTATTGATGTATTCAATGGCAAAATCATTTATGCAGTCGGCTCTGTAACCTGTGAAATCAAGTTTGTTCCCTTTCTCGTCAAAAACATAGCCGTCATAGCCGTGGGATGTAAACTCCAGAACATCTGCGGCACGCCAATATTTGTAGCCCCCTTGTTTTTCCAAAGAAACTGCGGTTTTCTCACAATGAAATCCCACACCTGCATATCTGTCAGAGGCAAGATGCCATTTGCCGATATAGGCGGTGTCATAACCGTTTTCGTTAAAGTAATCCGCTAAAGTGCGAGAATTCTCCGGGAGCGGTATTCCGTTCCAATAGCAACCGCACTCCGTGGCATAAAGCCCCGTCTGAAGACAGGCACGGGCAGGGCCGCACACAGGCTGACAGGTAAAGGAATTTGAGAACATTGTTCCCTCTTCACCCAAATCCCACACATTTGGCATAAGTTCCGGGGTAAGAGTGTCCCATCTTTGCTGATCGGAAAAATAAAAAATAATATTCGGCTTCATAGGACATCACCCCCAAAAATACATATACGAGGTGAATTATATCAAAATTCTGCCATTTTGTAAACCTTTTTACATATATATTATAAATTTTTTTAGAGTATCTGCGGCAAAAACAAAAAAATATGTCAATTAAGGCTATTGTAAGTTTCACGAAGTTGTTGTATAATTTATTAAATTATTCAGAGGGGGGCTGTTTTGTGAAAAAACTTGCGATTATCGGTGCGGGCGCATCGGGTTTGTGTGCGGCAACAGAAGCACGAAAAGAAAATCCCCATATTGATATAACCCTTTTTGACAAAATGTCAAAGGCGGGAAAAAAGATTCTTGCAACCGGCAACGGCAGATGCAATTTCACAAACGAGGACCTTGCCCCCTCTCATTTTTACGGGAACGGAGATTTTTTAAACAGTATTTTAAACTCTGAATTTTCCGATACCGAAGATTTTTTCAAAGATTCGGGTGTTCTTCCCTATAAAGAGGACGGCCGTATCTATCCCCGCTCCCAACAAGCCTCAACAGTTCGGGAGGCTTTGCTGAATAAGATTGAAAGCAATAATATAACCGTAAAAACCGATTGTCCCGTTACGGAAATCAGCAGAGGAAAAAACGGTTTCAATATTAACGGCGAATTATTTCATGCAGTTATTATATGCGGCGGCGGTAAAGCCGCATCCGTACACGGTTCCGACGGTTCCTGCTACAAGATAGCAAAAGATTTCGGTCACGGTATAACGCCCCTGTACCCCGCTCTCTGCGGTCTTGTTACCAAAGATAAGGATTTGAATTTACTAAAAGGCGTGCGGGCTGAATGTAAAGCGGGGCTTTATTCGGACGAAAAACTTTTAGGCCGGGAAAGCGGTGAGGTTCAATTCACCGACAAAGCAGTTTCGGGAATACCCGTTATGAATCTCTCCCATCTTTGCGAGAACAAAAAGGATTTAAAAATACGGCTTGATTTATGCCCCGAATTTGACGAAAACCTTTTACTTTCACACATTAGCAAGTGTATAAAAAACTCCCCCCATACCGAATATGAGGTAATCTTAAACGGAATTGTTAATCTAAAACTTGCTTTTGCGGTTATGAACAGGGCTGGAATAAAAGCAAAAACTTTATGTAAAGATTTAAAAGATACACAAATTCAAAGAACTTTAAAACTTATAAAATGCTTTGAAATCGGCATTTCTTCCCCCAAAGGTTTTGACAACGCCCAAGTGACTAAAGGCGGCATATATACAAGTGAAATTTCACCCGAAACAATGATGTCCAAAAAAGTTGACGGGCTTTTCTTTTGCGGTGAGATTATAGACATACACGGGGACTGCGGAGGTTACAATCTGCACCTTGCTTTTACAACGGGCAGAATCGCGGGAAACAGCGCAGGAAAATATTTGAAATAGGGATTAAAAATGATTAGAATTAACGAAATTAAAATGCCCTTGGGTGCAACGGATGAGGAAGTCAGAACTGCAACGGCAAAGGCTTTGAGAATCAAAGAAAGTGATATTAAGAGTTTTTCCCTCGCAAGACGTTCCATTGACTCACGGAAAAAAGACAATATAATTCTCGTCTATTCCGTGGAAATTGAAACCGACCTTGACGAAGAAAAAATCGTTGCTCCTTTCCCCCCCAACAAGGCTTTTGTCACAAAAAAATATGAATATATTCTGCCCGAGGCAAAACGTAATTTTCCCTTACGTCCCGTTGTTGTAGGCTTTGGCCCTGCGGGTATGTTTGCTTCCCTCATTCTTGCAAAAGCGGGTTTAAACCCCATTGTTTTAGAACGTGGTTCCGCTGTTGAGGAGAGAACACGTGAAGTTAACCGTTTTTGGACTGACAGAGTTTTAAACACCAACTCAAACGTTCAGTACGGCGAGGGCGGTGCAGGAACTTTCTCCGACGGAAAACTGACGACAGGAATCAAGGACGGAAGATGCAGAGAGGTATTTTTGCGCTTCGCCCAATTCGGTGCACCGGAAGAAATACTCTATTCCGCAACACCCCATATCGGCACGGACAAATTAAAAACCGTTGTTAAAAATCTCCGTAATGAAGTCATACGATTGGGCGGTGAAATCAAGTTCAACACTCAACTTGTTGATATAATAACCGCAAACGGATTTGTTCAGGGAGTCACCTACAAAAGCCCCGACGGAACCACCACCGATATTGAAACGGACGCGTTGATTCTTGCAATCGGTCACTCCGCAAGAGATACTTTTGAACTTGTATATAAAAAGGGTCTTGAAATAATTCAGAAACCCTTTTCCGTGGGAACAAGAATCGAGCATCCACAGGAACATATAAACAAGGCGCAGTACGGAAGTCTTTGGAACTCCCCCCTGCTCCCTGCGGCGGATTACAAATTGGCATGCCACCCAAAACACGGCAGAGGTCTTTACACATTCTGTATGTGCCCGGGAGGTACTGTTGTTGCCGCATCCTCCGAGGAGGGCGGCATGGTTGTTAACGGTATGAGCGAATATGCCCGTGATAAAGAGAACGCAAACTGCGCTTTGCTTGTGGGTATTGAGCCACCCTTTGAAAGCGACCATCCCCTTGCGGGAATGTATCTGCAAAGAGAAATTGAGCAAAAGGCGTTTAAACTGGGCGGTGGGGATTACACCGCTCCCGCGCAACTTTTGGGCGACTTTTTGAAAAATGTACCCTCAACTAAATTGGGGGCGGTAAATCCCTCCTGCCCCACGGGTGTTACAATGACGGACATTCGTCAGGTATTGCCCACAAAGGTTACTGACACCATTGCGGGTGCAATACAGGATTTTGACAGCAAACTCCACGGTTTCAACTTATACGATGCGGTTCTTACCGCTCCCGAATCCAGAAGTTCGTCCCCAATAAGAATTATACGTGACGAATTCTTCCAGGCAACAAGGCTCCGGGGTCTTTACCCCTGCGGCGAGGGTGCGGGCTACGCGGGCGGCATTGTCTCCGCCGCCGTTGACGGAATAAGATGCGCCGAAGCTGTTTTAAGCGGTGAATATTGAGTATAGAACAAACTCCCCCGAGAATATAATTTCTCGGGGTGATTTTTTTGAGATACAAAGTAATTAAATTCAGTACGGTTTTTGCAGTTTTATTTATGTTGTCGGCTGCCGTAATATCAACCGTCACACTTTCCCATATCAGTACAACGGTGGGTAACTCTTTGTGGAAACTGCCCATATATTGCGTTGAAACACAGGAGAAGAAAATTGCCGTAACCTTTGATGCAGCTTGGAGTGCCGAGGACACGGACGAAATCATTGGAATATTAAAGAAACACAGTGCAAAAGCCACTTTTTTTGCCGTTGGTGATTGGGTGGAGAAAAATCCCGATGCGGTAAAAAAACTATATGACGCAGGGCATGAAATAGGGAATCATTCCGACACCCACCCGTCATTCAGTAACATAAACCGCGAAGAAATAAAAACAGAAATCCTTAATTGCAACAAAAAAATCGAAAGTGTAACCGGTGTTGCACCGAAACTTGTAAGAGCGCCCAGCGGCGACTATGACAACAAAAGTATCGAAATAACCCATAGCCTTAATATGAAAATGATTCAATGGGATGTTGATTCTCTTGATTGGAAGTTACTTTCCGTTGATGAAATGTACAGCAGAGTTATAAGCAAAACGCAAAAGGGCTCGATTTTGCTGTTTCATAACGGAGTGGAAAACACCCCCGAGGCTTTGGACAAAATCCTCACAAAATTAGAAAAAGACGGCTACGAATTTGTAACCGTCAGCGAACTTATTTATTGGGATGATTATGAAATTGACCATACGGGTAGGCAAATTAAAAATGGCAAAACAACAAATACTTGATAATCAAGCTCGATTATGGTATAGTAATTGAAAAGCGAGGTGTTATATATGTCTATTGATAAGGCGATTGAAAATGCAGTTGCTTCTGTTGAAATGGAAGGCTTTTCAATTGATGAGCATAGCAAAGAATTATGCAGAAAGCTTTTAAATAGCGAAATATCAATGGAACAGTATATTTCACTTGTTAAGAAGTCGGTTGGTGTTGCATAATGAGTTATAGTATTACTGCTTTAACCGATGATTATTACGCGGCACAAATTGTTTAATCAACAAGTTCAATATACAGAACGAGGAACAACTTGCAAAAATTGAAGCAAGCATAACGTTAGCCAAATCTGCTGAATTGGAAAGAAATTTTATTAGTTATTCTTTTGATTTTGAACACTATAAACAAATTCATAGATATTTATTTGAAGATTTGTATGATTGGGCAGGAAAAGTAAGAACTGTTGATATTTCTAAAAAAGGTACAAATTTCACTCCTGCCGAAAATATTGAAACAGTTGCAAATGCTTGTTTTGATAGATTGAAAAGTCACAACTATTTTAGGAACGTTGATTTTGAAGACTTTGTTGAAAATATTGTTGATTTTTATTGTTCAACCAATATGTTGCACCCTTTTAGAGAAGGTAACGGCAGAACACAAAGAATATTTATTGCACAACTTATCCGTTTTTGTGGTTATGATATAAACTTTTCAGAAATAGACACCGACGAGCTTATGGTTGCGACAATACATTCTGCAAATGGTATTACTGATTACCTAAAAGAAATATTCAAAGCACATATAAAACATTAACCTTAACTCTACGTTTTTCGTAGAGTTATATTTTTACCTTTGTATCAAATGTTGATTCTCTTGATTGGAAGTTACTTTCCGTTGATGAAATGTACAGCAGAGTTATAAGCAAAACGCAAAAGGGCTCGATTTTGCTGTTTCATAACGGAGTGGAAAACACCCCCGAGGCTTTGGACAAAATCCTCACAAAATTAGAAAAAGACGGCTACGAATTTGTAACCGTCAGCGAACTTATTTATTGGGATGATTATGATATTGACCATATGGGTAGGCAGGTTAAATCTTAGTTGTAATTCGCTCAAAAATCGCATTGATTTTATCATATTCACAAGCAAATGATTCTGCACTTGCAACTATCATTTCTTCAGTAGTAACAGAAGAAAAATCAACCTTATATCCCACATTCAAAGCAAGATATTCAATAAACAATCTTTGAGTTCTGCCATTACCTTCTCTAAACGGATGTAAAACATTAATCTCACTCAGATAATATGCTAATCTTTCTGAAACACTATCGCAATTCTTTAAATAGTTTTCTTTTTTCAAAGAATCAAAAACTGAATTAGCGTAACTTTCCAAATTCTGCCACAAGCAAAACTGATTTCCTTTTGATATATTAACGTGGCGGTATTCTCCTGCCCATTCATAATCATAACTGTAATTTTTCATAATATCAGGATTTCACCCTATGTTTGTTCAGCAATTCAGCAATCATACTATCAAGCATTTTAGGGTTATTAAGACAAACTGAAATTCGTTCTTTATCTGCATTCGTAAGAGGCAAACCCTCCATTGACATAGAACTATCAACCTCGTTGATAATCCGCTCAATTTCACTCATAAAACGCACCTCGTTTCTGCTTATATTATATCATAAACAAACCGATATATCAACTGAAAAATGCTCGAAAATAAACTTTGCCTTTTTGTAACCGTCAGCGAACTTATTCATTGGGATGATTATGATATTGACCATACGGGTAGGCAGATAGCAAACAATAGCAAACAATAAGTATTAACAAAACAGAATACCGCTTGAATAATACTTGAAAATTGGTATAATGAGATTGTCAAACTTGAATTCGTTTGAAATTCCCCCAACGGAAAGGATAATGAATATGCCTGAAGCGGTATATAAAATTCCATTTGGCTACATTACAATGCAATATGAGGATGAAGTTTTGCTTTCGCTTATTTGCTCTCAGAAGGAACCGGAAGATTCTTCGGACAATTTGGTATTTTCGGACTTTTCAAATGAGGTGTTCCGACAGATTCAGGAATATTTAAGCGGTGCGAGAACTGATTTTGATTTAAATTACAGATTATCGGGTACGGAATTTCAATTAGCCGTATGGAGAGAATTATTAAAAATTCCATACGGAGAAACAAGGACATATAAGGAAATTGCCTCGGCTGTCGGAAATAGCAGAGCCTCGAGAGCCGTGGGTATGGCAAACAATAAAAACCCGTTCCACATCATAATCCCCTGCCACCGCGTCATAGGCTCAAACGGAAGTTTAACGGGCTATGCGGGCGGATTGGGCATAAAAGAAAAGCTGCTTGATATTGAGAGAAAAAACAAGAAGTAAAAGTGTAAGAAAACCGATTTATGAGGTATTTATATGGACGGAAAATTAAGGAATATGACTTCTGTGTATCTGTTTAAAGGGGACAAAGTTTTGTTGCTTTACAGACAGGGCGGCAGAGTTGTCAACAATGTCTGGACCGGCTCCGCAGGAGGTCATTTTGAAAACTGTGAACTTAACGATGCGCGTTCTTGTGTATTGAGAGAACTGAACGAGGAATTGGGATTAAAACCCCACGATATACAGGGATTAAAACTCCGATATGTCACCTTGAGATATACAAAGGGCGAAATAAGACAAAACTACTATTTCTTTGCCCGACTGAAAGACTCCGTTAACGAAAACCTATCTTCAAATGAGGGAATATGCAAATGGTTTGACCTGTGGGAAATCGGCTCGATGGAAATGCCATTTACGGCAAAATATGTTATTGAGCATTATTGCAAAGTCGGACGGATGACAGAGGATCTTTACGGCGGTATTGCAAATCCCGAAAGGGTTAATTTTTATAGGTTACAGGAATTCTGAAATACAAAAAAGTCAGCACAGATTCTTCTCCGTGCTGACTTTTTTCATTCAGACTGTGTAATTTTAACATTTTCCGCTTTTAGTTCCGTGTTGGTAGTTACTATATCAATTATCTGAAGTGCCGCGTCTTCGCTGAGAGAATCCTTTGTAACTACTATCTGTGCGGATTTTTCATTGATAACCGCCACACACTCACTCGCAAGTTTTGCGGAAATCAATGCTTCAATATCGCTTTCCAGTTTGATTTGAGCGGTAAGTTCTTCGATGGACTTTGTAATTTCTTTTGCTTCTTCACTTGAACTTTTAACATTTTTCAGGGATTCGTTCAATTTGTCCAAGGCTTCATCCCTTGATTTTTGGCGATTCAGTTTCACCTCGCTGAAATAGTCCGCCGTTTCTCCCGATGCGTTAACGTATTTTGCCTCGCCTAAATTTTGTACGTATTCGCTTCCGGTAGTTTCTTCTGCGGAGGGAAGTGTTGTCTTGTTACCCGTATAGTACCAGTTAACAAACACAGCCGCCCCCAATACCACCACAAGAGTCGCGAGTATCAATTGTCGTCTTTTAATTAAAATGTTCATAGCTACACTCCTTAATTTTCAACCGAAACCTTTGTGCTGTCTATATCAAACAGGGCACAAACAGTCTGGGTTATTGCGTTTTTTACCTTGGCGTTACCCGCCCCCTCGGCTATCACGGCAACGCCTTTTACAGTGGGCTCATAGACTTTTATAACAAGACATTCCTCGTTATTTGAGCCGTTTTTTACGATTATGTAATCCTCCTCGGATTCATACTTTTGGGAATTCTCTTCACTGTCCTGTTTTTCATTATAACCCTTTGCATAGACATTTTCGTAACAGTTCTCAAGGGTAATCATAACCTTTACCTCCCCTGCACCGCTGATTTTCTCAAGCAGGGTTTCAAGGTTTTTTTCGGTTTTTTCAATATACTGAGCCGAATATCGTGAAGTATCTTCCTTGGAAATCGGTTCGGAATTTTCGCTGCTGAAAAGTTCGCTACCAAGCAGCAAAAGCGAAATCAAGACCGCGCCCATAATCAAAACCGTATTTTTTTTGCCTATTTTGATTTTTTTAAAATTTTTCAACAAATCATTCATTTTTCACACCGACTTTTAAAATCTGCCTGTATTCTTCGGGAACTTTGCTTTTAATTATATTGATTTTATTTTCGAATGTATTTCCCACTTCTATTTTTATTTCCTCAAGATACACGGTGTTTTCCTCTGCATCCACGGATGTACTTACATATATTTCATATTCATTCACCCCTTCGTTTATGAGTATTTCTTTCATTTCTTCCCGTATTTTCTTCTCCGTAAGATTAGCCGTGTGCATAAGTGTGTCATAATCCGCACTTTCTTTTACTTCCGCTTGGGGAAGCAAGTCATCCGGGGAAATGTCACTTTTTACAATGGGGGAAACAATCCCCAACAGTAACACGGAAACCACCGCAATACGCAAAACTTTTCTTGTTTTCTCGGGTGCTATGTATTCCAATATTCCGCCCACCAAGGCGCAGACCACGTAATTCAAAAGAACTATTTTTATTGTTTCCGACACTTTAAACACCCTTTACAAAAATAACCACACCCACTGACACAATGAATATAACCGCCGAAAAAACCGTTGTTGCACCCAAAAGAGTTAAGGCATCTTTAAAGATATTCAGCATACCCACGCACTCTCCCGAGCCCAAAAGTTCCGAAACGGAAATAACTACGCTTAAAACAAACACCCAGCCAATAAGTTCCATCAGTGACGGCATTACCGTCAGCACAACGGTAACAATACCGAAAATTCCCACGGTACTTTTTATGAGGGAAAGGCTTGACACAAGCGCCGAATAGGTATCGCTCATGGCACCGCCCACGACGGGTACGGTTCTTCCCACTACAAAGCGAATTCCCCGTGATGTCAGGGAATCCACCCCCGCACCCATTACCCCCTTTAAGGTTACAATACCTGAAAAGAATGTACCGATAAACCCTAAAAAACTTATGTATATCTTCTTTACAAGCCCTGAAACTTTTTCACTGAAATTATATACATCAAAACAGGACAAAAAACCCAGGGAACACATGGCATTCACCGCCGGTTGACCGACCCCCGACAACAGGGCTGAAAAGAAAGTATCCGACAACACGGCAAAGGATGCGTAGGATGTGCCCAAAGCCACCTTTCCCGAAGATGACACCAACATACTGAATACGCCCGCAAAAGCCGAGGTAAAAACATTCAGTGATTCCAACACGGAAAACGCCGTTGTCACCGCCTTTGCCACAGGTACCGCCAAACAAAGTGCCAACACGGAATTACCGATAACCGATATTGTTTGGGGGGATTTTACCAAGGACGAAAACAGGGCAGTTAGTATCAATACCCCGACTGCGGTTACCAAAAATCTAACGGGTACTGTGAGAGCCCGTTTTGTTATATCAAACAGCACCTCAAACACCTTTGAAAAACCTATTGAAAATACTTTTTCAAAGCTGATTTCATCAATTCCTATCTCTTTGAGAAGTTCTGCCGTTTCTCCGTCTATTGCATTGGTAATACTTTCAAAATCGAATTCATCCTTATAACTGTCAATATTTTCTTCCAATGCACACACGTTGACCGATAAAGAGAAAAAAGAAATTAAAAGCACGGCAACAAAAGTGCATTTTTTTAAAATTTTTTTCATTTTTTCACCTGTTAAAAAAGGCTGATGCAATTTCAATAACCGCTGTAAACACAGGCAAAGCGCAGGAAATTGCAAGTATTTTTATGCTAAGTTCCACAACATCTGCTACCGCACTTTCGCCGTTATCACGGCAAATATCTGCCACCACCGCACCAACGGCAAGAATACCGAAAGTTTTAAACATAATTTTCACCGAGGTTTCGCTTACAGAGGAAAAGCCCTCAAAGCTATCAAACAAAGAAAGTAGGTTTTGTATCTCCGGAACAATTGTTAACAGGATTATTGCCACAAGGGTTATTTCACACAAGATTGCAAAAGACGGTGCGTTACGCTTAACAAGTACAAGAAACACAATACCCGCAACGGCAAAAATTCCGAGTTTTAAAATTATCAAAAGTCCATCACCGACGACAAAGCGTCCTTTAATTCAGATAATTCGGGAATAAGCATCATAAAAGCAATTAAAAGTCCCGAAACAGTTAAAATTAAGGTATATTCCTCTTTACCCGCCTTTTGAAGTAATTGATTCAAAAAAGCAATTACAAGGGCTACACCCGCAATTTTCAAAATAACAGTAAAATCCATAATTCACCTACAAAAAGAATATAAGTACCGTTAAAGCACCGAACACGCTCAGGGCAGTATTGACTTGAATTTTTTGTTTTTCATTTGATTTCGTTTTTATCAATTCTTCTTCAAAACGTTCCTTATACTCATCACAAAGCGTTAACTGCCCCACTTCGTCGGTTGTACCGATTTTTCCAATAAAACTGTTGAATTCTTTAGATAAATTCTTCCCTATTGATTTATTTGCGTATATTTCACCGTCCAAAAAGGAAATATATTTATAATTTTGCGCCTTACCGCTCAAATAGATAGACTCATACTCGGATGCTTTGTACCGCAATTCTGTTTTTACAAGAAGAATAAACCTGACTATTTCGTCAATCGCCCCCGTATTTTTTATTTGCTTTAGCACATTCAGTCCCCCGGAAACCAGAAACCCGCTTGCCAATAGTAACACAAAAAAAGTTTTCAAAACTCAACCATCTCCTTAACGGTGCAGGGAGATTCCTTACCACACAAAACAACAGCTTTTTTAAAGGCACCCACGTTAATCAACCTTTTAATATTTGGGCGTCTCAAAACCTCTTCAAAACTTGAACCATGGGCAGTTGCAATAAAATTTACACCGCTGTTAACCGCCGATAGCATTGCCCTCGCCTCTTCGTCGGAGCCGATTTCATCAAGAACAACTATATCGGGAGAAAGTGTTCTCACCGCAATTTCCGTTCCTATGGCTTTCGGATACAGTGTTAAAACATCCGTATGCACACCCACATCAACACCATCTCCGAAAGAACGGGAAGCAATTTCATCCCGCTCGTCGATTATGGCAGTCTTTAGGGGGTTCAGCCTGTTTTTACCCGAATAATATCGGCACAAATCTCTCAAAAGAGTTGTTTTACCCGAAAGTGGTGCACCTATTATCAAAATAGATGTACAATCCTCTCCCAAACACTCTATAAGTTGTCTTGAACAGCCATAGAACTCCCTTGCAACACGTATATTAACCGAGTTAAAGGACGACACAGAATAAACAGAACCGTTTTTCATAACCGCTCTGCCCACGACTCCGGCTTTACAACCGCCACGTAAAGGTATAAAACCTTTTGCTATCATGTCTTGGTATGTGTGCAGGGAGCGTCTTGAAAGGTGAAAAACAATCTCCTGTAAATCCTTTGAATCCGTAAAAATCAGATCCGTGCAAAACGACACCGTCGGAAATCCGTTGCGTTTTATATAATACATTTCATCCTTTGTGCTTAGGGTGACAGGTTCTCCGTTACGAAAACGCACTTCCTTAACCGATGCCGCAATTTTTTCGGGAATCTGTTCAAGAATCTTTTTATATTCATCGGGCAAAAGCGATATTGCATTCAGAAAATCCTTCATAATAATCAATCCTTTCAAAAAAATCTTATTATCACTTGTCCGAATTTAGAACATTTTTTAAAGTTTGTTAACAAAATCAAATTAAAAAAGATTGAAAGATACTCCATAATATGCTATTATTACAATGTATAATTTTGCTCTTAAAGGAAGATATTTGAAATGCTTAGTAACTTGAAAGAAAAGGCACAAAAAAACAAACTTTACCAGCCCTTTTACAACACGCGGTATTCGTGGCTTGCCGCCGCCTGTACCATGGGCATTATGCTTGTTGTATATTTCTGCTATGACTTAATTCCTTTCGGTGATACAACCATTCTCAGAATGGACCTTTATCATCAATACGGTCCGTTATTTGCAGAACTTTATGAAAGAATCACCAATTTTGATAGTTTAATATACTCATGGACCTCCGGTGGCGGAAGTGCATTTTTAGGTAATTTCTTTAATTATCTCTCCTCCCCGTTCCTTATAGTAATGCTTTTATTCGGTCACAAAAATATGCCCGAAGCCATCGCTGTTATGGTGCTTTTAAAGGCAGCTCTCGCTTCTTTTACATTCTCTTATTTCATTTCAAAGAAAGATAAAACCGTGTCACCTCTTACTTCCGCATTTGGTGTTCTGTATGCTTGTAGCGGTTATTTTATCGCTTACTATTGGAACATTATGTGGATTGATTCCTTCTATCTGTTCCCCCTTGTTATGCTCGGCATAGAAAAATTAGTAAGCGAAAACAAATTGAAACTTTACACAATCACCCTTGCACTCACCCTTATTACAAACTACTACATGGGCTATATGGTTTGTATTTTTTCGGTTCTTTATTTCATTTACTTTTATTTCTGTTCTTACAACTTTACGGACACGTATTTCGGAAAACTCAAAAAGCGTGAAAAAGGTATCAAAGGCTTTTTCTCCTGGGGCTACAACAATTTAAGAAACTCAAGATTTTTTGACAATGGAGTAAAATTCGCCTTTTGTTCCATAGGTGCGGCAATGCTTTCCGCATTTATGCTTCTGCCGGTGTATTTCGTGCTTTCCAACTGTTCTGCCACCTCCGGCACTTTTCCGGAAGAATTCAAAACCTACTTTTCGATATTCGATTTCCTCGCAAATCATCTTGCATACCTTGACCCGACCATAAGAAGCAGCGGAACCGATGTTTTGCCCAATGTTTATTGCGGCATTCTCACGGTTATGCTTGTGCCATTGTTCATTTTTTCAAACAAAATAAATATTAAAGAGAAAATTATGAGCATCGGTATTCTCGGAGTAATGTTTGCAAGCTGTTATACAAATTATCTAAACTATATATGGCACGGCTTCCATTTCCCAAACGATCTCCCCTACCGTTTCTCTTATATGTATTCCTTCCTTTTACTGATTTTTGCATATAAAGCAATTAAAAATATTAAGGAATACACTAACAGGCAAATTATCGGTGTGGGTGTGGCAACAATCGCATTTATAATTCTTGTTCAGGAAATCGGTTCAAAGAATTTCAGCGAAACAGGTGTTTGGATTTGCGTCGCATTTATCGGTATTTACTGCCTTGCGCTGGGCATTCTCAAAAACGACAAATATCCTGCTGTTGCCGCGGCGGCTCTTGTGCTCTGTTCGGTTTGTGCGGAATACACCGTCGCCAACACCAACAATTACAGTATGGATCAAACAAAAACCAATTTTGTAGGTGATTACGACAGTTTCCAAGAAATCAAGAATAAAATTGACGAATATGAAGGCAACGACTCTTACAGAATGGAATTAACCTCCTTGAGAGCACGTATGGACCCTTGCTGGTATTACTACAACGGTATGTCCACTTTTACTTCCATGGCATACGAAGATGTTGCAAATATGCAGTCAAATTTAGGTATGTTCAGCAACTTCATAAACAGTTATACCTACCACAGACAAACTCCTATTTATAACTCTTTCTTTGCACTTGATTATATTGTTGATAACTATGTCGGTTCAAAAATCGAAATGAACCCGGAACTTTATAAGGAGCTTTTCACTGTAAATAAATACACCGCCTACGAAAATCTTTATCAATTACCCATTGCATTCAGAGTTAATGAAGAAATTGCTCAATGGTCCCACGACAATTCAAATCCCTTTGAAGTTCAAAGCGAATTGTTCGGTTCCGCCACAGGTATTCACAATGTTTTTAACGACATTGAAGTTACCGATATTTCAGGTACCGGCGCTTCCTGCAACGACTTATCCTTCAGTTCTTCGGGATGTTATCCTTATACGGTCACCAATACTGCCGGAGCTTCACTTACGTTCATGCTCAAAGTTAAGGACAGCGGCAACGCATATGTTTACTTCAAAACAAGCAATAATAATATTGACAACCTCACCTTTACCCTTGACGATGGAACGGTTATTGCTCAAACTGTGGATACCAAGCCCTATGTTATGGATTTAGGCTATCTCGAAAAGGGAGAAACCGTAAAAATTTATGCACCCATTGCCGAGGGCACAGAGGGCTACGCATATCTCTATGCCGTTACACTTGACCGGGAGTTATTTGAGCAGGGTTACCAACAGTTAAAGGCAGATTCTCTCAATGTAACAAAATTTGAAGAAACGGAAATTGAAGGTACAATAAATGTTTCCGAAAACGGTGTTCTATACACATCTATCAACTATGACAGCGGTTGGGATATTTATATTGACGGTCAAAAGGTGTCTGAAGATCAAATAGTCGATATCGGTGACGAAGCTCTTTTAGGTGTTTATATAACAGCGGGCGAACACACGGTAAGTTTCAAATATGTGCCACAAGGACTATTAATCGGTAGTGCAATGTCTGCAATTACTTTGGTGATTTTCTTGTTGCTCATTTCCCTTACGAAAAGCGGATTCTTTGATTTTAATCCGCCCCTTTATGTTGAAGAACCTGATGAAACGGAAAATTCAATTGAAGAATTAACAAATTACAACGAAAATATAAAAACCGTAAATAAACTGTCGGTTGATATTTCCGCCGCAGAAACTATACCGGAAGAAAGTGACGCTGAATAAAATGTTTACAAGGATTAAAAGTGTTGGTTTACTTGGTCTTGAATCATATATGATTGATGTTGAGTTGAATATTGCCAACGGTAAATTTGCGCTTGATATAGTTGGTCTTCCGGACACCGCAGTAACTGAAGCACGGGATCGCATTGTTGCGGCAATTAATAATTCGGGACTTATAATGCATTTAAGTTCCCACTTCACATTTAATCTGGCACCTGCCAATGTAAGAAAAGAAGGCTCAATTTACGATTTACCAATGGCAATTGCTGTACTTTCCGCAACAAAACAGATAATGGGAAATTATAAAGAGGCAGTATTTATCGGAGAACTTTCTCTTTCCGGTGAAGTGAAAAGTGTTAAAGGTGTATTACCCATGGTAATTGCCGCAAAAGAAAATGGTGTGAAAGACATTTATGTTCCTTTTGATAACTGTCAGGAAGCCGCCATTGTGGAAGGCGTTAATGTGTATGGTGTTGAAAGCCTGAAACAGCTTGTTGACCACATAAATGATGTTAAAAAAATCGATCCCGTTGAACCCGTTCCCTTTAAACACTATGAAATTCCGGAACATCTGCCGGATTTCAAAGATGTTAAGGGACAGTTTGAGGTTAAAAGAGCTTTAGAGGTTGCCGCGGCAGGCGGTCATAATGTTATGATGATTGGTCCCCCCGGTTCGGGTAAAAGTATGTTGGCAAAAAGAATCCCTACAATTTTGCCGGATATAAGTGTTGACGAGGCACTTGAAACCACAAAAATATATTCTCTTTCGGGTAATCTTTCTAAAGATAAATCAATCATCAACTACAGACCCTTCAGGGCTCCTCACCACTCCGTCTCCCCTGCAGGACTTTCCGGCGGCGGAACAATCCCCAAACCGGGCGAATTGTCCCTTGCCCATAACGGTGTACTTTTCCTTGACGAATTACCCGAATTCACCAGAAGCACCATGGAGGTTTTAAGGCAACCAATTGAAAACGGAACCATTACAATTTCACGTGCCGCCTGTGCTTTGACTTATCCTTGTTCCGTTATGCTGATTTGTGCCATGAATCCCTGTCCCTGCGGTTATTACGGACATCCCACAAGAATGTGCAGTTGTCCCAAAGGCGCCCCTGCACGCTATCTGTCAAAGGTTTCCGGTCCGTTGCTTGACAGACTTGATATACATATTGAAGTACCTCCCGTAGATTACAATCAACTTTCCGATTCAGAAGAAGGCGAAAGCTCCGCATCAATCCGCGAAAGAGTTAACAGAGCACGTCAAATACAAATCGAGCGTTTCAAAGGAACAGGAATCAGTTGTAATGCAAAAATGACCTCTGCCCTTACAAGAAAATACTGCCGTCTTTCCCCTGCTGCCGCAAAAACATTGGAAATATCTTTTGAAAGACTTGGTCTTTCTGCGAGAGCGTACGATAAAATCTTAAAGGTTGCACGCACTATTGCAGACCTTGACGAAAGCGAAACAATTGAAAATATACATGTTTTAGAGGCAATTCAGTACAGAAGCCTTGACCGTAAATTTTGGAAAACCTAAAACAGAGCACAGACATAAGCTAACGGTAGATAAACATATAACAACTGCAAGCATACCAAACATTTCCGGTCGCTTGCAGTTGTTTATTCTTTTATAAATATTTTTCCAAATATGGACTTAAGTGCAATCTTAAAAATAATTTGCAGAAAAATTTCTAACTTAAGGATTAAAACTCTTGACAACGAGTTTTAATAATATTATAATTTAGTGGATGTGCCGGTGTGGCGGAATAGGCAGACGCAAGGGACTTAAAATCCCTCGGTGGCAACATCGTACCGGTTCAAGTCCGGTCACCGGCACCATTTTGAGTATTCATAAGGGATTTGACTTATGAATACTCAATTTTTTTGCTTAAAATAGAGTTTTGTATATAATTTAACAGTTTTTATGTATGGTCGCATTCCTTTCGGAGTGCGACTTCTTTTGGGCTTCAGGATTATCCCTGAAAAGTTGAATTTGTATGCACAAATTCAATGCTTGTTAAGACTTATGACACGCTTTTTTACTGCTTTTTTAGGTTGGTTTGCTAAAGCATTTTTTCACTTCCTTTACTTAAAAATTTTGCATTAAAAAAAACCTCGTACTTGAACTTAAAGTGCGAGGATATGTACACAACACTGTCAATGTTGGGGAATAATGATTATTGAAATCATTGACGAATTGTAGTAGAATACTGTAAATATGTTATCTGAGGTTTCACTATGGTAAAAAAGAAGTGGAAAAACTTCGTTGTACTGCTGAAAATACTCTTTCTTCTGACGAAATCTTAGTTGAGAAAAAGGAAAAGCAGGGCAAAAAAGGTAGCAAAAGAAGTCAATATCAAAGAACATATTAAATCCTTTGAATTGTGTGAAGAAAACGGAAAACTTGTTCTCTGTACGGTGCTTTCCTCAAGCACAAGTATTAATATCAATTAATGCTTTTAATCGGTGCATTGACCAAAAATACCGAAACCGACCAACAAGACGTTGATATAATTAAAATTCAGTCTTATACGGAAAATATGGGAATATTCAGATAATTACTATAAAACGGTGGAGATATAAATTGAAAACAAATACAACAGATTTACTGACAGGTAGTCCCGTTAAAAGCATTGTGCGGTTTGCCTTGCCGATTATGGCAAGTTCAATGCTACAATATAATTATAATTTAGTTGATAATATTATTGTGGGGCGTTTTGTGGGAACAAACGCTCTTGCCGCTGTGGGCAATGTGGGCTCAATAAACAGTTTTATTATCGGCGCGGCTTTGGGGCTTACGGCCGGTTTTACAATACCCGTTGCCCAATCTTTCGGGGCGAGAAATGAAAAGAAAATGAATAGATACGCCGCCAACAGTATTTCGCTGTCTATTTTAATCGGTCTTATAATGGTAGTGTTAGCCCACATACTTTCCCGACCGCTTTTGCGTTTGATAGATACACCGGAAGAAATAATTGACTTATCCGCATCATATATTAACATTCTGTATTATGCCGTACCTGTGCAAATGTCTTTGAATAATTTTAATGCGTTGGCACGTGCCGTAGGCGAAAGCAAGAAACCACTTTATTTCCTCATTGTCAGTGTGTTTGTCAATTTAGGTCTTGACATACTTTTTGTTGGCGTATTTAAATTCGGGGTTGTCGGTGCTGCGTGGGCAACATTCATATCACAAGCGACTGCCGCCGTTCTGTCGGCTGTATATATTTTCAAATACAATCCGATTTTATCAATACATATTCATGATTTACTGCCAACCCGTGTTGAAAGTTTACATCAACTGCGTCTTGGTGTTCCGCTTTCGTTACAGTTTACAGTTACTTCTATTGGCTCAATGGTGTTACAGACTGCAATAAACAGTTTCGGTGCCAATGTAATTGCAGGATTTACCGCCGCCGCAAGGGTTGAACAAGTCACAAATATTCCAATGTCGGGATTAGGCGTCGGTACAATGACTTTCGTATCGCAAAACTTCGGTGCAAAGCAGTATGACCGAATTGTAAAAACTGTTAAAAAGATTTTTTGGCTTGATATCTGTATTTCGGTTGTGTGCAGTGCGGTGTTAATGTCTGTGGGACCTCTGGCAGTATGGCTATTTATGAAAACCCCCAATGAAGAAATGCTCTATGCTTCAAAGCATTATTTGATAGCGATAAGCGCTTGTTACAGCCTTGTTGCAATCCTGTTTGTTTTGCGAAACACATTACAAGGATTAGGCTGTACTTATGCCAATGCTGTTGCAGGAATAGGCGAGTTGTTCGGCAGACTTACAATAGCATTACTTCTAAAACCGCTGTTCGGTTTTTCAGCAGTTTGTTTTGCAGGACCTGCCGCATGGCTTTTAGCAGATATTCCGTTGGCAATAATCTACTTGCATAAATTCCGGGAATTTAAAACTGAAAGAGTAGAAAATCCTACATAAACTTTTTTAAAAAAAGAGCAAGACTGTTTATTATTTTTGTCAATACAATAAATATTTTCAAGCTTAAAGTACAAGGATATGTACTCAGGTTGATTTGTTTAATATGGGTGTGGTATAATTATTAAAATGATATTTTACTTGATATACCGCATATCCACGAATCGCAGACAAATTCCACGAACAGTGTGTTGAAAATCATGTCTCTTTGTTGGAGAATATAAGCATAAAAACAACAAGGGAGTGTATAACATGGAAAAGAGAACTATGGGTTCATTCATGGCAGCACTAAGAAAAGCAAACGGATTAACTCAACAACAGGCTGCAGACAAGTTAAATGTATCAAACAAAACTGTCAGCAAATGGGAATGTAATGAAGGTTATCCTGAAATTTCTATGCTTCCTGTGATTGCCGAATTATATTCTGTTTCCGTTGATGAGCTTTTGCGTGGAGAAAGAATAACTAAAGTGGTCGATGAAGAAAAATCAGAAGTAAAAAATGCTGAAAGAATTAAATTTTTAATCGAAAAAGCAATTGTTAAATTCACTAATCAATCTATTGTTTCAATTGTTCTTAGTATCGCTGCTCTTATAATGGCTTATATAATCTGTGATATTATTTACAATTACAATATGTTATGGTTTGGTTATGCAATTATATTGATTTTGTGTGCTGTTTCAATAGCTGTTTCACTGATTGCTTTTAATAATTTTGTTTCCGGATTACATAGTGAATATATTACTAAAAATGAAATAGTAGAGAAAAATACTCAAAAATGCATAAAGTATATTACCTGTATTGTATTTTTGGTAGTAGTAACATTAGAGGGTCTTATACTTGATGTTATTATGGATGCTCCATCTTTTCTTTTTGTAGCGTTGCCGGCAACGTCTGTTATCGGATGTATAATTGCGTATTTTGTCCATTCTTTTTTATATAAAAAGTTTGGTATTGTAGAAAAAGGGCTTTCACCTGAGCAAAAGTATTATCGCCGAAAACACATTAAAACTACTGCTATTATTCTCGTTATTGTTGTTTTAGTCTCATTCCTTCTACCTTTTATTTTTACATGGCACGAAACGTCGACACGCACAATTTATAGCTATCCCGACGGTGTAGGTTATCAGTACGACAGCGAAGAGGAAGCCGAAAGAGAATACTACAAACTAAAGGGTTACGTAATCGGAGAAAAAACCTTATACAACATTACTTATGAAGATTATTCTGACGAAACAAAAGAATACATTCTATATGTTGTTCCATTGAAGGATAAATTCGAGTACGATAAAGGTGGTTACAATAAAACTGCAACAGAACTTAAGGATGAAGAGGTTCTGTATTTTAAAACCAAAGAGGAAGCAGAGAATTTCAAGGATGAAAATATTCTTGATGACGAAAATGAATATAATGCTGCACAGCGAAATATAATATTTGATGATGAAACTCTTTCGATAAGTTATCAATTGCAGAATGACAGTCTGTTCAATAGCGTTGGTGACATTTTACCTGTATTTATAATAGTTGGCTCTTGTTCTTTTATTATTGTGTTTATTATTTCTATTGTAATTTATTTAAAAAAGAAGAAGAGTTTGAGTTAACTTAATATTTTTCTAACTGCTCTCACATTTGTGGGGCAGTTTTCATTTTATTAGAAACATACTAATCCCTTATGAACACTCCGACCAGTCGCGAACCTCGACACGCAATTTGCGTAGTTGGGGTTCTTCTTTTTTTGCGTTTCCTATTGTACTTGAAGTTTGTTATGAACAACCATACAAAACAATATAGGGGTTGTAAAAACGGTCTCTTTTACCTATTGCTAAAGCATATTATGTAATCAATGAAGGTGCATATATACAACCTTTCGGATTATTCAAAAGCCGCACACATTGGATTCCATACATTTTTGCAACGACCAAAGAATCCGGGTAAAAAGAAAACTGACTCCACAAGAAATGCGAAGTCAGTACGTTCCTAAATATTTAATATTAGCACCATAGGCGGTGTTGTTAGTGCTGTCCGAACAATTTAGGACAGTTCGGACAGGGAATGAGTTTGTTTTTTCGCTCCTGTTTGTTGTGTTTTCACCGAAAATTTGTATGTATTTTTCTTTATTTAATTCTTAAAGATTTTCTACGGCTTTCGGTTATAGTAATGTTTTCACGTTCGTGTTCCTTACACTTAATTCCGTTACTTTCTTCGGTAAAATTCCCCTCATACGGATAACAGATGTACATCGCCGTAATCGTTGACGGTATATACACCGTTAACCGTTTACCGAAAACTTGCTATGGTTGACACCGATGCTTTGCTGCACCGCTGTTTGTAGGTATATTCAAATACGGAAATAAGGGAGCCGCTAAAAATTTCCGCTTTTATTGAACAACCTAACCCCAAGCATAGTAAAATATTTAACACTTTATATTGGGGCAATATTTTTTGCAAGTTCTTTGTTTATCTACAAAAACAGGTTACGTACAAATCTCAAATTACATACGTTTTAAAAGTCAACTCAATACCTATACACTACTTGAGTTTCAGATCCGGCTGTATAGGTTACTT
>CAYQYT010000013.1:0-62925 GCA_964421815.1 uncultured Eubacteriales bacterium
TAGCATTATATAACTGCGAAGCAATATCACTCGCCAAAAGGCGAATAAAACTGCGCGAGTGTCCTCTGGACACCCACGCATTTACACCCCCATTTTTATAAAATCCCTGCTCTTTAACATTATTTCGGTGCTATTACAACAGGCTGAAGCTGTTCGCCCTTTAACGCTGAAGCAACCGATTCCGAAAGCAGTGAAAAGTCCGCCACCATTGAGGTTGGCTTTCCTATACAATTATCTTGACCGAAAGGCACAAAATATACATTTTTGTAATTAAGCAGATTTCCGATATTTTTTCCGGCATTACTAAGGGCATCGTTGGTAGAGGGTGCAATCAAAAGCGGTCTTTGGTTTCTCAAATGAGCTTTTGCCGCAAGAGTGACGCAGGTATCGGTTATTCCGCCGGAAAGCTTTGCAAGGGTATTTCCCGTACAGGGGGCAATAACCAACAAATCGAGGAGTTTTTTAGGGCCTATGGGTTCTGCCTGAGGGATGGTATGAATAATGGCATTACCCGTTATTTCTCTAAACTGCTCCCGCCAATGTGCCGCATCACCGAACCGAGTATCAAGAGTATATGAATTTTCCGACATAATAGGTACTATTTCATAACCGTTTTTTTTCAATCTTTTTATTTCCTCAAATACAGTTTTAAATGTACAAAAAGAGCCGCAAACGGCGAAGCCGATGGTTGTCAAGCATTATACCTCCTTATCATAGGAAGAATCGAGCGACCGATTATTTCTCCTGCAGTTTTCGGAGCAACCTTGCCGGGAAGTGAACTTGCCTTTACCATATGGAATGCCCTCTCCTTTGCCGCCTGAAAGTCAATGCCAAATGGTGCTGAGGCAACTTCCACCAAAACGCAGTCAGCATTAAGTCTTGAAAGTTGTTCTGCTCCGAGAACACGTGAGGGAACAGTGTTGATTAAAGCGTCAAAGTTATTATACTCGCCTTTCAATACTTCAAAGTGCTTTGGCGTCATTCCTGAGGCATATATTTCAGCAAACGCATGGGGCTTTCTTGCAAAAACAGTAACCTCAGCACCCAATACTCTGAGTGTATTTGCCAAAATTTTGCCCACTCTGCCGTAGCCGAGAACCGCACATCTCATTCCGTGTATTGTAATTGGCAGTTCTTCAACCAAAACCTGTACAACTCCTTCCGCCGTAGGAACTGCATTGTATATTGCCAATTCCTCAAGCAGAAAATAATCACAATATTCGCAAGACTTTGAATCCAATTCCTCGCAAAAACTCTTTGGAAGTTGACCGCCAAAAACAAACTTTTTCGATGAAAGCAGCGCGGCAATATCGGAAACAGAGATTTTCTCGTCAAACATAGGGGCATTTAGGGTAAACCTGTCCCTTGTGAAAGGCAGGGGTAAAACAATTACGTCGCAAGAACCTATCGCCTCTTCAAGACTGTTGTAACATTCCGTATTATTAAAGGCATAGTAGCAAACTTTAAATCCTTGATTTTCAAGGTATTCCCCAAGATACAGGAAACGATTGTCTCCGCCCAATATTAAAAAAGTTTTATCTTTCATTAAATAATCAATCCTCTCGGTATATCATATTCCGAAAGCCCAATAATGTGAAATTATAAAAGGTGACTGCAAAAAATCCATTTTTACAGTCACCTATATTTTATAAACCTATTGTAATTATCTCAAAGGGTGCATATTTAATTGTATCCGTTTCGCCCTCAACATCTTCAAGCATATTTATGAGTTTCACTTTCCTTGAAAGTTTGATTTCTCCCCTTTTCCGTCCTGCTCTGAAAGTCTTATAACCGTCATTTTTCCGTCCTCGCTCTTTTTCACCGCCTGCAAGTACATAACACATATAAAAACTCTTTGTCGATTAAAAAACTTGATTTTGGTAATAATTAGTTATATAATGGTTAGCATGAGGTAACTCCACGGAGGTGAAACAATGAAAGCCTGCAAATTTAATATTACGGGTATGACCTGTGCCGCCTGCCAGGCGAATGTGGAAAAAGCCGCAAAAAAACTTGAGGGAACGCAAAAAGCGGATGTTAATTTGCTTTCAAACTCACTGACCGTAACCTTTGACGAGGGTAAACTTACGGAACAGGACTTTATAGATGCGGTAAACAGTATCGGCTACGGCGCAACCCTTTACGGTGATAATAAAAAAAGCCAACTGAAAACTCAATGGCAGGAGCGAAAGAAAAACGAGGAAGAAAATATTTCTTCCATGAAAAAACGGCTCATATCCTCAATAATCTTCCTTATTGTTGTTATGTATATTGCCATGGGGCATATGTTGGGACTTCCCCTGCCCCACTTCCTCCACGGAACTCAAAACGCGTTGCTTAATGCAATTATTCAAATGCTCCTTGTAATTCCCGTAATGATAATAAACAAAAAACTCTTTGTTTCGGGATTTAAAGGCCTTGTAAAAAGAGCCGCCAATATGGACTCCCTTGTGGCTCTCGGCTCCGCCGCCGCATTTCTTTACGGAGTGTTTGCGGTAATTATGATGGCCTATGCCGCTCCCCGAGGAAACCTTGAAGTATTGGAGCACTATTCCCACGAACTGTATTTTGAATCAAGTGCAATGATTTTAACACTTGTTACGGTGGGAAAATACCTTGAAGCACGTTCAAAGGGCAAAACAAGTGATGCCTTGGGAAAACTTGTTGACCTATCCCCAAAAATCGCCAATGTTATACGAAACGGCAACGAAATAACCGTTGAAGCGGAGGATGTCAAAGAGGGGGACACCCTCATAATCCGCCCCGGCGAAAGAATTGCCGTTGACGGAGTTGTTCTGAATGGTAACGGCTATATTGACCAGTCCGCTGTCACAGGTGAAAGCCTGCCCGTTGAAAAAAATGTGGGTGATGAAGTTATTTGTGCAACTCTCAATAAGAACGGAACATTCACAATGACTGCATCAAGAGTGGGAGAAAACACCACCCTTGCCCGGATCATTCGCCTTGTGGATGAAGCGGGATCGTCAAAAGCACCCATTGCCCGCCTTGCAGACAAGGTAAGCGGTGTATTTGTTCCCACGGTTATTGCCATTGCCATTGTAACATTTTTAATCTGGCTTTTTGCAACGGGAGATTTTGAAACATCTCTTTCATTTGGTATAACAGTCCTTGTTATTTCCTGCCCCTGTGCTTTGGGACTTGCAACACCCGTTGCTATTATGGCGGGTACGGGAAAAGCCGCGGAAAACGGAATACTCATAAAATCCGCTGAAGCCCTTGAAACTCTCGGAAACGTAGATGAAATCGTTCTTGACAAAACAGGCACCGTCACAAGCGGTGAAATGAGTGTAAGTGATATTTTTGTTTATAACAAATCACTTTCGGAGAATGAATTTATTTCAATCTGTGCCGCCTTGGAAAAGGGAAGTGAACATCCCCTTGCCGCCGCAGTAAGAAAAAAAGCTGAAAACCTGGCTTTACCCGATGTTACTGATTTTCAAGCCTTTGAGGGGAGGGGTATTCGGGGAAACATTGACGGCAAAAAGTATATCTCCGGTAATATTCGCTTTTTAAAGGAACAACACATTGATTATTCTCCTGTGGAAGATAAAATCAGCCGGTTTTCCGCACAAGGAAAAACACCCTTGATTTTCTGTAACGAAAAGGAAGTTTTAGGAATTATTGCCGTTTCGGACACAATCCGGGATGACAGTATAAAGGCAATTGAAACTTTCAAAAAGTTGGGAAAGAAAACTGTTATGCTCACGGGGGATAACAAAGCCGCCGCAGAGTTTACGGGAAAAAGCGCGGGAATAGATGAAATATACGCAGAACTTCTTCCTGCGGACAAGGAAAAAATAATCCGCACACTTCAGGAAAAAGGGAAAAAAATCGCCTTTATCGGTGACGGAATAAACGATGCCCCTGCTTTAACAAGGGCGGATGTGGGCATTGCAATAGGCGCGGGAACGGACATTGCCATTGACGCGGCGGACATTGTGCTCATAAAAAGTTCACTTTCCGACGGCGCCAAAGCCCTTGAATTGAGCAAAAGTGTTATGCGAAATATAAAGATGAATCTTTTCTGGGCATTTTTCTATAATGTTTTAGGGATTCCCCTTGCGGCAGGTGTGCTGTACCCCGCTTTCGCCCTAAAACTCAGTCCGATGATTGGCTCGGCGGCAATGAGTATGAGTTCCCTGTGCGTTGTAACAAACGCTTTAAGATTGAGATTTTTCAAATCCAAGTATATTAAAAATGATATTATAAAGAGGGGTTCGGAAATTGCTCCCGAACCCCAAAAGAAAGGAAATGATTTTGTGGAAAAGATAATTAAAGTGGATGGTATGATGTGTCCCCGTTGCGAAGCCCATGTTGTAAAAGCACTTACCGCCATCGACGGAGTTGAAAGTGCCGTGGCAAGTCACGAAAAAAACATTGCAACGGTAACCCTCTCAAAAGAGGTTGCCGAGGATGTTTTAATCAAGGCAATCGTTGACGAAGGCTATGGGGCCGAAATATAAAAAGGCTTTTAACCATTTTAAAATTCATATTTCATGGGTTTTAAGTTACTCCTATAATTGTTTAAAAGAACAGTGAATTCCTTAACACCTTAAACATTACTACTATTTGAACAAAAAAAACTGCGACCTGCCGTTCTCATAGCAGGTCGTTGTTCTATGTTTTGACTCTCTTTTTATGCCGCTGCCTATATGGGCTACAACCTTGCAATTCAATGCCGTGGGTGATATAATGATTCCACAATATGTTTTCGGGGGACGGTTATGTCGGAAATAAAAGAGCTTATCAATAAAGTTTTCGAGAATGAAATTTTCAAGGCGGTAATAAGTAATCCCCTTTCAAAGCAGGGGGATTTCAAAAAAATCACCGTAAACAAAATGCCAAAATTCTATCAAATTGCAAAATATACGGAAAAACAGGTTTTCCACGAAAATATTGCCTTTGATGAAATCGCCAAACGGTGCTGTGAACTTTTGGAAAACAATTATTTGCAATTCAATGCCTGGAGCGAAAGCAAGGAATACATTCTTATGATTTCCAAAAAGGGCTCCGCCACATTGAAAACAAAAACGCTTAAAACCCAAAGTACTTCCAAATCCACCGCCCACAACAGACAAAAACAGTACCTTTTGCCCGAGGGTGAAATCATCGAACCACTTATTGATATGGGAATTTTCACAAAAGAAGGCAAGGTTGTAAACTCAATGTACGACAAATACCGCCAAATCAACCGCCTTATTGAAATTATTGACGATACCCTCCGCCAACAAAACCCCAAGAAATTGAATATTATTGACTTCGGTTGCGGAAAATCCTATTTAACCTTTATAGTTTACTATTTCCTGACTGAAATAAAGGGCATTGATGCTCACATAATTGGCTTGGATTTAAAGAAAGATGTAATCGAAAAATGCAACAAAGCCGCCCAAAAATACGGCTATGAAAACCTCCGTTTTGAATTGGGCAACATTAACGGCTACAAATGCCCATTTGATGTTGATGCGGTTATGACTCTCCACGCCTGCGATACTGCCACGGACTTTGCACTTTTCAATGCAATTAACTGGGGGGCGAAAATGATTTTTTCCGTACCCTGTTGCCAACACGAACTAAATAAGCAAATAAAAACGGAAAATCTTTCCGTTTTGACCCGTTACGGAATAATTCAAGAACGTTTTTCCGCTTTGCTTACGGATTCCATCCGCGGAAATCTCCTTGAATATTGCGGTTACAAAACTCAGCTTTTGGAATTCATCGACTTTTCCCACACACCGAAAAATATTTTAATCAGGGCAGTTTTGAGAGACTCAAACCCGAAAGCAACAAAGGAAAAGGCACTCCTTGAAGTGCATAATGCAATGGAAGAATTCGGTGTTGAACCTACGCTGTATAAACTACTTTTTAACTCATGAGAGGACTTACTATGAAAGAAAAATCTTCCTTGGTTTTCACGGGTGATATAGGCTTTGACAGGTATATGTACGGGAAATGGGATGATGAGGAGTTAATTTCAAATGACATTCTCCGATTTCTTCACTCCGCCGACCATGTTATACCCAATGTTGAGGGTCCCGTTGCAAATGCGGAGCAAAACACCGTCCAAAGCGGTGTTCAACAGCTTCTCCACACCATTTCTCCCAAAGCCACCCGTGTTTTGAAAAACATGGGTGCGGATATCTGGAATATCTGCAATAATCACATTATGGATGCGGGAGAATACGGAATAAAAAGCACCTTGGAGGAAGCAGAAAAACTCGGGGTACGGACTATCGGTGCGGGAATGAATATCAACGAAGCCCGAAAGCCCGTTATCATAAACGAAGCGGGCGGCATCGGTCTTTTCGGTGTTGGGTATCAGCGGGCTTGCAGAAAAGCGGATATCGACAAACCCGGTTGTTACAGTTGGAGCGATTTGGAGGCTATTCAGAAGACTATTGATGAAATAAAATCGACTTGCCGTTGGTGTGTTGTTGTTGCCCACGCAGGTGAAGAATTTACACCACTCCCCTCGCCTTACACAAGGGAGAGATACCGCAAATATTTGGAAATGGGTGCGGACATTGTAATAGGCCACCATCCCCATGTGCCCATGAACTACGAAACCGTGGGGGATAAAATTATTTTCTATTCCCTCGGAAACTTTATTTTTGACACAGATTATCAACGTTCCCAATTCAACACGGAATACGGTTTAATCGTTAAACTGAATTTTACCCCCAAAAACTTTTCCTGGGAGGGTATGGGACTTAAAATAGACAGGAACACGGAACATATTGTTGAACACCCGTTCCCGAGAATTTTTGTTGATATCGGTGAGGAGGATTTCAATTTACTCTCCCCACTTTCCGCAAAAATGCACATTGCCGCAACAAAACGGCAAATGACTTTCCTGAAGCCCGAAGAATTTAAGGGCGCAACGGAGGAAAAATGGAAAGCACATTTTTCCGAAGAACTCCGCACGGGCAGAGTCCCCGGTGAAACTCTTGACTTTTTCATCCTCTGTCCTTTAGCGGAAAAAGCCGAAACGGGCGAATGGAAAAAGAGCAAATTGGAAGATGTAAAAAACTATATTTTAGAGCAGATATAAAAAAATCAGGCAGAGAAAAAACTCTGTCTGATTTTTTTGTTACAGTGTAACTCCGTCCTTGAAAATTGCAATCTCTCTGCAATCATATTTTTCGTTATTGGTCTGTTCTCCGTCGGCAACTTTTATTATAAGTTCCGTCAAATCATCGGCAATTTTCTCTTTTTCAAAACCATATGCGTTGAAGTCAATCCAATGGGGCTTCTTTTTGGCAACCGTATTGTTGGAAGCAATTTTAATTGTGGGAACAACGCTTCCCAAGGGTGTACCCCTGCCCGTTGTGAAAAGTATAATATGGCAACCGCAAGCCGCAAGATTTGTTACTGCCACAATATCGTTACCGGGGCCGTTTAAAAGATTGAGTCCTGTTTTGCACAAAGCGTCACCGTAGTCCAGAACATCCACAATGGGAGCCGTGCCGCCCTTTTGAACGCAACCCAGGGATTTTTCCTCAAGGGTTGTTATGCCTCCCTCTTTGTTACCCGGTGAGGGATTTTCCGAAACGGGCTCTCCGTGACTTCTGAAGTATTCTTTAAAATCGTTAATAAGAGCAACGCTTTTTTCGAACACTTCTTTATTTACGCATCTTTCAAACAAGAGTTTCTCCGCACCGAACATTTCGGGAACTTCCGTTAAAACCGCCGTTGCACCCATGGCGCAGAGTTTATCCGTAACCCTGCCCACAACTGCATTTGCGGTAATTCCCGAAAATCCGTCGGAGCCACCGCATTTAAGACCCACTTTAAGACGACTGACGGGAACTTTTTCCCTTTGGTCCTTTGCGGCAAGTTCTTTTAATTCCTCAATAATTTTAATTCCCTCGTCCATTTCGTTTTCAACATCCTGAACAGAGAGAAAACGTATTCTCTTTGTATCAACATCACCGAGAACTTTTTTCATTTCACCGATATTGTTGTTTTCACAACCAAGTCCGAGAACCAAAACTCCCCCTGCATTGGGGTGATTTATAAGTCCTTTCAGAACAAGTTGGGTGGTTTGCATATCGCCCCCCAACTGACTGCAACCGTACGGATGGGGGAAATAGAATGCGCCTGTTTTTTGGGAAAGTGCTTTACCGATCCCGTTAACGCAACCCACGGTGGGTATAATCCAGATATCATTTCTTATGCCGATATCTCCGTTATCTCTGATAAATGCAGAAATCTCCAAGGGCTCCGCGGAACAGAGTTCCGAAAAATTCGGAGCATATTCGTACTTGAGAACACCCTCAAGTTTTGTTTTCATATTGTTTGTATGTACCTTTTCGCCCTTTTTAATATCACTTGTTGCAACACCTATGGGAAAGCCGTATTTTACAACGTCCTCCCCTTTTACTATATCTCTGTCCGCAATTTTGTGACCGGTTTCAAGGTTGACGCAAACATTGTCTTTTTCGCTTATTTTGAAAGTATCCATTCCATTGCACCTTTTGCCCCTGATTTTTCAATTTCTCCGTAATATTCGGTTACTGTTTCCAACATATCGGAAATATCCGTTCCCCAAAGGGCTGAATTACCGAGAATTTCTTTTACGGAACTGTTTTTCATTGTTTCAATAACATCCGCTGCATCCTCCGGAGTATCGTTTTTATAGAAATAAATGAGGTATGCCAATGCCATTGTAAGAATTTTCGGGTATGTTCCGTTCTGCTCCTTGTACTCTAAAATGGTTGGGAGATCTCTGACGGAAAATTTGCTTACGGAGTTCAGGGCAATTGAACGCAGACGGTGTTTTATAAAGGGGTTTTTAAATCTGTCAAAAACAGCCGATGCAAATTTTATATTATCTTCCGTTTCACCGATTGTTTTTAAAATTTCCTCATTAACTGCACGGTTAAGGAATTCTCTGACGGTTTTGTCATTCATACATTCTTCAACGGTTTCAATGCCTGAAAGCAATGCACCTGCCACCATTGAAGTGTGGGCACCGTTAAGAATACGCACCTTTGTTTTTTTGTAGGGCTTTACGTCATCCGTCCAGACCACATTGTATCCCGCTTTTTTCAGGGGCAATTCGTTTTCAAAATCACCCTCAATAACCCAGAGGTGAAAAATCTCCGCAGTGTCGATAAATTTGTCGTCGGGATGTTTGTTAACGGTTTCATCACCGGGGAAGCCCGTTACAATTCTGTCAACAAGGGTATTGACAAAGGTGTTCTCCTCATTGAGCCACTTTGAAAAATCTTCTTCCAACTTCCAAAGTTTCGCATATTCCAAAACACATTCTTTGAGTCGGTCACCGTTGTTGTCAATAAGTTCGCAGGCAAGAAGAATGAATCCATTTAAACCCTTTTTATACCGTCTGTAAAGGAGTTGTGTTAATTTACCGGGGAAGGACTTACAGGGCTTATCATCAAAATTACAGGAAGCGTCAAATTCAATACCCGCTTCCGTGGTATTTGAAATAACAAATCTGAAATCCGGATTGTCCGCAAGAGCCATATAGTCCTCAAAACTTGTGTAGGGGTCAATACATCTTGAAATGGACTCAATGAGGGTATGTTCCTCTTTAACCTGTCCATTTTCAATACCTCTCAGATAGAGATTGTATTTGCAACCCTGTGCATTAAGTTGTTCGGCTCTACCCATTGCAATGGGTTGAACAACAACCGCCTTACCATCGTAAAGGCCCTTTTTATTTAACCCGTCAAGGAACCAATCCACAAAACCTCTGAGAAAATTGCCCTCGCCGAACTGAATTACCGTTTCTTTCACTTCTATCACCCTTTTACTTATTTATATCAATCATTTTCATTTTTGAAGCCTTCTGACCCCAATTATTTGCCCATCCCTCGCAATAAAGCTTGTAGTAGGAAATATTGTGTTTCTCTCTGAATTTGCCGAAGAATGTACACCAAATCACAGAGGGCAATGCTATAACTATGTAATAAAGAGGACCTAAAAGCAAGCATTGCCAGGTATGACCGTATTCGTGAATACGTGTGTTATATGTCCAGTTGTTGACACCCTCTTTGTCCTTCATAAAAATGAACAGACCCATTGAAAGACCTCCGGATTTCCAAGGGAGATAAACAATGTTAGCATAACCGAATTTACTGTGTTTTCTCTTGAGAATTTTTGTGCAAATAAGGTAGGCGATACCTCCCACAATGTTCACGGGAAGTCCCCATGTCCATTGCACAATATAAAAAAGTGCATCTACAAGGGTGTTTTTCAGATTTTTTTCTTTGGGAGTTGGTTCGGTTTTAGTAATATCAATCTTTTCCATTATTCTGCCTCCTCTAACAGACGTTTCATTTGAGCATCGTGTTCAATGAGAATTTTATAATTCCCGTTTTCGTCCTTATCCAAAGTATGTTCGCCCGTTTCGTCAACTGTATCTCCAAGCCATGTGTTGTGGAGTTTGTAGCCGGACAGAAGTTCACAACGTTCATTTTCGTAATCCGTCAATGTAACGCTGCCGTACTTATGCTTCATTGCAATGGCGGCGCGAATCATTGTGTGGTCATCCTTGGTCATTTTGAATCTTCTGAGCATTATATAAGCGATAATTGCGCTAATCATGGGAAGAACCGCAACACACACTCTTATACCCATAAGAGCCGCGGGAGTCTGTTCAACAAACACACCCTTGTTGCCTGTAACAAGCCCGAACCCGTCAAGAATAACACCCACGACAAAAGTCATTACACCGCCGGTAATCTGTTTAACCATTGTGTTGAATGTGCCGATAACACCCTCACGACGTCTGCCCGTTATCATTTCATCCACGTCCGTAAGGTCGGGTAAAACATTGTTACTTACAAATCCCAATCCGCTCATACCGAAGGGGTAAAGTATTGCACCGCCCAGAATCATAATAACAAGGGGAACAATTGACGAGCCCGAGTCCGCCGTACCGGGTTTTACAAAGAGAAGCAGACAAAGACCGATAATCATAAAGGGTGTAACCACCGCACCGCATTTGCTCTTGCCCTTTTTCATTGTCAGAGTGTAGTTCAAAGGGAATGCAAGGGACTCAAATACACCTGCAAAGGCATTGAATATGGGGTAGTATTTATAAAGATTTGCAAGATATGTTATGAAGTAAACGCTTGTTGTTGAATAAAAACTTCGTGCCATTTGCCAGAAAAAAGACATTGAAAAATAATCCCTGAAAGCCTTACTTCTGAACACCTGTATGTATTCGTCTATGGCAAATCCAAGGTCAAGGGGCGGAAGTTTTTCGTTTAAAGAACTTGGCTCCTTGCAGGTTTTAAAGGTTCCGTAAATTGCAACGGAATAAACAATCGAAAGAATTATACCTGTTAACAGGAAGGGGGTTTTTGACGCTTCAGAAAGTGTATCCGACGAACCGAAAGCGGAGAGTAGTATAAGAAGAATAATATATGAGGGAATCATTCCCACGGAATTGAAAATATAACTTACAGATGTATATTGTGTCCGCTTATTGTACTCCGGTGCCAATGTGGGAAGCATGGCGGTATGGGGCACATCCACCATTGTGTATGCGGTTTTGTAGAGAATATATGCAAATGCATAGTACACCACGCACACCGTGGGATGCTCATGAGCATTGAGACCAAAGGAGTTCCAAAGCATTATGTAGGATACTATCAGGGGCGGAATACTCCACAAAAGATATCTTCTGTGACGGCCGTATTTGGACCGTGTACGGTCGGTTATGATACCCATAAGGGGGTCGTTAACACCGTCCCAAATTGTCGCAATCATAACAATGAACGTGGCATATTTCAAGTCCATTCCCACAACATTTGTAAGGAATGCGGTGAAATACATACTGATTATGTAACCGCCGCCGCCCATAAAAATATTCGCGTAGCAATACTGAATCATTGGTAGGACGGTATCAACAAATCTGCCCTCAACACCTATTGCCTTTTTCAGTTTCTCGCCCAAATTTATCCTTCTCCCTTGCTTATTCTCTTACTAAATTTGTAATCTGCGGGATTTCTATTGACTCAGTATAAAGTTCTCTCGGATTGTTTTCATCAAGGACTATAAGCCTTCCCCCACGCTCCTCGCCGTAGGTAAAGTAGCCTGCGCCGAGGGTTTGATAAAGGTCTATTCCCTCAACGTTCATTTTAAAATCGTTAACATGGTCGTGGCCGAAGAATGCGGCGAAAATGTCCCCTATTTTCTTCCAACTTTTAAACTGTGCCGTGTGATCCTGTTCCATATCGGGCGGGCTTGGTTCTTCCCTCACTCTGCCCTCAAGTATTTCATTTCCGAGATAAAAATACCTGCCGTGGCGTTCAAAGGTGTATTCCTCATCCTTACCCACTTCTTTCATACCAATACATTCCTCCTGAACGGGAATGTGCTGGAAAAGGATTGCGGGGAGCGGTTCTCCCCCGTTTGCTTCTTTCAGTTCTGCGGCGCGGTTTTCGTACCATTGAATCTGGTCATCGTGAACATAGTCATAGCATCTGTTGCCCTTGGAATCCCTGACATAGTCGTTGGAGTCCATAAGCCAGATTGCAAAAGCATCCTTTTTTCCGTCCCTGCTTTTTATTGTCAGGCAACAATTTCCGCAACCGTAAACATCCGCATCATTCAAATTGGAGCGGCAGTTTGAATACTCCATATATTCCATCATCTGAAATTCCGTATGGTAGCCTTCCTCACCGTCGTGGTTGCCGAAAACAACCGCCAAAGGAATATTTCTGTCCTTTATGGGTTTTATAATTTTCCGTATGGTGCTTTGCACAAGGTTGTATGTAAATTCCTGCCAATAACCGCTTATATTGTCACCGCCGAAAACTACCAAATCGGGATTGGTTTTTTCAAGGAGTTGCTCGATAACGTTGAGGGTTTCAACGTCCTTTCTCTCGGGGATTGTGCGATCCTCGTCATCGTCCATTTCCGGCTCAACATCGTGAATATCGGTTATATGTAAAATTTTAAACTTTCCGTCCTCACCGAATTTCAGCGATGCGGGAGTTTCGCGACTGAACTCCCCTGTTTTCCATTTTTTAGGGTATCCCATTGCCATAATCTACACCTCATTTAACCCCGACTTTTAGTAAATTTTCAAAAGCCGAGGTCAGTTAACTAATTAAAATGCCCAATTACCCTTTTTGAATATGGGGTATGCCTTGCCGTCCTTGTAACCCGTAATTTCAAGGTCGGGGGCGCCTATCATAAAATCAACGTGAATCATACTGTCATTAACACCCAAAGCCTGACACTCCTCAAGGGATTTTTCCTCGAAGCCGTCTATGGTGTCACAGAATCCTCTGCCTAAAGCCACGTGACAACTTGCATTTTCATCAAAAAGAGTGTTATAGAATAGTATTCCCGTTTCTGCTATGGGGCTGTTATAGGGAATGAGTGCCAACTCACCCAAATATTTTGCTCCCTCATCCATGGAAAGCATTTTATCAAGTAAATCCTTACCCTCTTCCGCTTCCCATTCGACCGCCTTGCCGTCCTTAAAGGTTATTGAGAAATTATTTATAATCTGTCCCTGATAGGAAAGGGGTTTTGTGGAAACAAGTTTTCCCTCTGCAAAGCCCTTTTTGGGAGAAATGAAAACTTCCTCCGTGGGCAAATTGGGGTTAAAGAAATTACCCGAAAGAGTGTTCTCTCCCCCGCCGCACCAATGACTTTCGGGAATAAGACTCGCTTTAAAATCCGTTCCGTTGGAACTTTTGTACTCTAAATAGTCAAATTTCTTTTCGGTAAGGTATTTTGTTCTGGATTTTAAATCGCTGTTGTGATTTTTCCAGGCTTCCTCCGGGTCATTGTCCTTTGTAACATAAACAGTTTTGAGAATTGCATCCCAGAGCATATTGTATGCCCTGTTTTTTGTTTCATCGGGAAAGACCTTTTTTGCCCAGGCGTATGAGGGAACAGCCGCAATGCACCATTGATCCTTGTTTTCAAGGGCATCGCTGTATTTTTTGGTAACTTTGTAGCGTTCCATCTGGGATTTCTGCATTTTTTCACGGTTAACACCCTTGAGACCGTCCGGATCCTCGCTTTCAATATAAATTCGGCAAGGAACTTCCTCAACCATCTGTTTGAGCCTTTCCTCCTGCCAGGCGGGAACCTGACTCAAGGATTTTAAAGTCCTGTGTCTGTAATTCAGTTTGGTAATTGCCTGGAATGAAAAATCAACCTCAACCCTTGAAGCACCGGCTTTGTAGCACTCATCCACAAGTATTGTAACAAACTCACACTGATCCGCTTCCGCATATATTCTGACAGGTTGACCTTTTTTTATATTAGCTCCCACTCTTGCAATAAGGCGGGCATATTTTTTCTGCATTGTTTTGTTCATTTAATCGCCTCCGAATATAATATGTATTTTATCACAGTAAAGTGGTAAATACAACAGAAAAAACAAAGAGAATAAAAAAATACCATAGCCTAAAACAGTCGAATGTGCCAAAGATTTATTTGATAGGCATATAGGGTTCGGCTATTTTCGGTTATAGCAAAAAGGAGAAACGCAACCCGAGAGAGCGCTCCTCCTTTTCTTGATTTACGGGAATGTTATTTTACTCGGACGGAGTAATAAGAATCTCACCGAAAATCTTTAAAGACATTCTTTAAACGTTGCCGTCTTCGTAAGCTTTGATCATCTTTTTAACCATCTGACCGCCGATAGAACCTGCCTGGCGGGAAGTGAGGTCACCGTTATAACCCTGCTTGAGATCAACGCCAACTTCCTGAGCAGCCTCCATCTTTACCTGATTGAGAATCTGCTTAGCACTTGCCTTAGACTCTGCGGGCATACCGCTGCTTTTTGTAGCCATTTCATTACACTCCTTCGCAATTTAATTGCGTTTGCATTTTTATTATTAGATATTAAACTCCGATTATTGCAAGAAAATTTTAACAATGTACTATCAGAATTCATGGTGTTTTTGCACAAGAGAACGATTTTACTTCTATAAAATTTAGATGATAAATAGAACTTTTTTTCAAGGACATTTTTTTGTTGCCAACATTCAAGGGAAGTGATAATATATACTAGAATTAAAATGAGGAAATACACAAAAAATATATTTCAGGAGAATGTATTATGGTAAAAGTTCTTAAATTCGGCGGCAGCTCTCTTGCGGATGCCGAACAGTTCAAAAAGGTTGCCGCAATAATCAAAGCGGAACCCGAAAGAAGATATGTTGTTGCTTCCGCACCCGGAAAAAGATATTCCGACGATATTAAAGTTACGGATATGCTTTACGATTGCTATAAACTTGTAAAGGCAAATCAACCCATTGATGAGGCTTTCAAACTTATTGAAGACCGTTACAACGGCATTATTGAAGACCTTGGTATAAATCTCTGGCTTCAGCCCGAATTTGACAAAATCAAAAGTGCCATTGTACACCACGCAGGGCGCGACTATATCGCAAGCCGTGGGGAATACCTTAACTCAATGGTTCTTGCAAGTTTTTTGGGTTATGATTTCATTGATGCAGAGGACGGAATTTTCTTTAAAGAAAACGGCACTCTTGATACAGAGAAAACAAATGAGGAACTTACTGCAATCCTTGCAAGGCACGAACACGCTGTTATTCCCGGTTTCTACGGTGTAATGCCCAACGGCACAATCAAAACTTTCTCCCGCGGCGGCAGCGATATTACAGGTTCAATCGTTGCAAGAGCAATAAAAGCGGATATTTACGAAAACTGGACGGACGTTTCCGGTATGCTTATGGCGGATCCCAGATGCGTTGAAAATCCCAAGGTTATTTCCACCATCACATACAGCGAATTGCGTGAACTTTCCTATATGGGTGCAACGGTTATGCACGAGGATGCCATATTCCCCGTTCGTGAAATGGGTATTCCCATAAATATCAGAAACACCAATGCTCCCGAGGATGCGGGAACAATGATTGTTTCATCCGTTGAAAACAACAAGGTTGACACGGTTATCACGGGTGTTGCAGGTAAAAAGGGATTCTCTGTTATTGCTATCGAAAAAGATATGATGAATTCCGAGGTTGGATTCGGAAGAACTGTTCTCGAAGTTCTCGAAAACTACAACCTTTGCTTCGAACATCTCCCCTCGGGTATTGATACAATGTCCGTTATTGTTAATGACAACGATTTTCTTCCCGTAAAGGACAGCATTATTAACGATATAAAGAAAAGAACAAAAGCTGACTCTGTAACGGTAAACGGCGGAATCGCTCTTGTTGCGGTTGTGGGCAGAGGTATGGCAGGTTCAAAGGGTACTGCAAGCAGACTTTTCAAAGCCATTGCGGAAAATGATATAAACATCAAAATGATTGACCAGGGCTCCAGCGAGCTTAACATTATTGTGGGCATTTCCGAAGAAGATTATATCAAAACCCTCAATGCCATTTACAACGAGTTTGTAGGTTAATTGAATATATAATTATAAAAAAGTCCGTACCCGGTTTTCCGGGTACGGACTTTTGTTGTTTATTTTAATTAAAACAATCCCTTAATTACCTGGGGAAGAAGCACCGTAAGGTACTTAACCAAAAGACCGAATATATCGGTAATGAAGTTTGCGATTGAACCGTCAATAGTACCGATTGCATCCGTGGGAAGTTTGGACTCCTCGTTTTCCTGTGCGGCTGTCGTTTTCTTTATTGCATATTCGTCAATTTTTGTAACTTCCTGTGTTTCATCGTTAACAACGTATGCTTCGTAAACAAGTTTTGTGCCGTCAATATAAACATTTGAGAAGCAACCGCCCATATCTCTTGTGGAAAGAGCCACATCTTTGCACTCGTTAATGGGGTTGATGGGATTTTCGTTTACAGAATATCTCTTTGTACCCGCTGTTGAGGGAAGAATATATACAGCACCGTCGGGATTCTTTGCAAATGTTGTATCCTGACCGTTGAACTTCTCTGTTACATAAGTTGTATCTTCACAAACAGCATCCCCTGAAACCTGTTTTGTTCTGAAATACATGTGGTCATGGCCAGAAAGAACAACGTCAACATCCGTACGGTCAACAATATCAATAATCGTCTCTCTCAATGCAACTGTATCGGGCTTGTTGATATTCTTACCCGCTGAATATACAGCACGGTGGAGAAGAAGAATTTTCCAATGAGCTGTGGAATTTGTAAGGTCATTGATAATCCAGTTTCTCTGAGTTTCTGTCATGGGATACATATCGTTTGAGTTAACAACGCAGAAGTGTGCATTGCCGTAATCGTATGAATAATAAACACCGTTTACGCCGTTGCCTGCGCCGTCGCCTGCATCAAGGTTGAACATATTTGCAAACCAACCAACATTGAGTTTGTTTGTGATATTACCCTCATGGTTACCTGCAACGGGAACAAGAGTAAGATTTGTATTTGCGGTGTTAAAGGCTTCACCGTACCAATTCCATTCATCATTTGTGCAATCGTTAACAAAGTCGCCAAGGTTAACAACAAATTCTGCTTTGGGATTTTTAGCCATAGCGGCATCCATAACGAGAGAGGCTTTTTGGAAGTTCTCAAGGCTGCTTGCCTGAACGTCCGTAATTGCAATGAAAGAGAATTTTCTGTCGCCGTTATCAGTAACAAATTTACCGGTTGTGCTCCAAGAATTCTCAGTCATACTGCCCACACGGTATCTGTAAGTTGTGCCTGCTGCAAGGTCGGAAACAACAACCTTATGGCAATAATAATCTTCAAATACGGAAACTGAACCCGTATATGTTTTTGCGTTATTGAATGTACCGTCAAAATCCGATGCTTTAACAATCTGGATTGTTGTATCGCAATATTTTTCCGTGTACCAGGTAAAACCACGCTGTGTTTTGCTGTCGCCGTACATGGTGCAGTTAACACGAAGTGTTTCAAAACCCGTGCCCTCTGCAGAAACACACAAACCCACACAGCTGAACAACATAATAACTGCGAGTAAAGCTGCAAGAGATCTTTTTGCTGTCTTTTTCATAACTACCTCCGTAATTAAATAAATCACAAATTTGAGCTACAATACCGCCCATTTTTATAACTATCATTATACAACGTATTTCCTATTTTTTCAATATAAAAAGTAAATTTATAACATTTGCTTATTGGAGTGTATAATTTTTGTTAAAAATGTTGAAACGGGCTGTAAAAAACGAAAGTTTTTACAGCCCGTAAAATTATTATCTGACTTTAACCTTGTAACATTTAATCTCAAAAGGATTGATTTCAAAGTTGAGTGTTTTACCCTTGGCAATATCAACTGCTACATCATTTCTTTCAAGAAGGTCACATTCCGTTACGCTGTCGATTTCTGCAAAAAGTTCTGCGGATACTTTAGTTCTGCCGCCCGCTTTTTCAACGAAACGGATAATGTAAGCATCCTCGTCCTCGCATTTTTTAACTGCTTCAAGAGTAACGTTTTTACCCTCAACACTTATGAAGGATTTAGAAATATCACCCTTTGCGCTTCCTGCAATATCAACTGCAACAGCGGGGTTATTCATTTCAAGACCTCTGACAAGCGTCTCAGCCTCTTTCCAACTGCATGCGTGCGGATAAATTGAATAGGTGAAATAGTGATCGCCACGGTCGGATTTGGGGTCGGGGTTCATGGGAGCTTTAAGGAGAGTGATAATCATTCTCTGCTTGTCAACCTCATAACCGTATTTACAATCGTTAAGGATTGATACACCGTAATTGTCCTCGCTCATATCAATGAAGTTGTGAGCTGAAACTTCGAACTTCGCCTTATCATAGGGATTATGGCGGTAGTTGGAACTTTCAATTGTTGCATAAGCAATATCACGGGTGTATTTTTGAGCCTTAACATCAACATCAAAGCCGACTTTAAGAAGTTTTTCCTGTTCGTTCCAGTTAATGAAAGTATCAAAGTCAATTCTGTCAAGATCGTTGTAGATAATAACATTCTGTTTAACAAGGGACTTGTTGATTTTCTTTTCAATGGAAACAACGGTGAACACATCACCCTCGGAAACAGAAGTTACCTTACCGGGATCAGTATCAAACTCACGGTCAACGTATGAAGCCACAATGTCCCAAGCGTCATATTTACCGGGAAGGTCCTCATAGAGTCTGAACACGTTTCCTTTGCCGTCGAGAACTTCTCTGTTATTCTTTTTGTCAAAGATTGATACAAGCTCTGCGCTGTTGTCAAGCCGGAGTTTGAAGTTTGCGTTTTCGATAACATTATTGTAAGCAACGGCCTTTGTTTCATTAACCTTGCCGTCCTTTGCGTAATACACTTTGTAGCCCACCGCGGGAATGTCCTTTGCAACAAAAACAAGAACCTTTGTTCCGTCAAGTTTTGTATAACTCTGAACGGGAACCTTGTTGCCCTCGGCATCGTAGATTTCAACATCCTTATAGGGAAGTTCAACCTTTTGAGTTGCATTTACGCCCAAAGAATTGAAAAGAGCAAAAGGCTTGCCGTATTTTTCGGCACCGTCGATATTACCTGCAATAACATTGAGGGCTTCACTTCTTACACTTTCACCAATGGCGATAATCTCATCGTAGATTGCACAAAGGTCGCCGAATACTTCGGTAATATGTGAACCGGGAAGAGAATCATGGAACTGGTTTGTGAGAATTTTCTGCCAACCCTCGTTGAGTTTTTCAAGGGGATACTCGTAGCCGTACTGCATTGCAATACTTGCAAACATCTCTGCCTGACGGTAGAGGTTTTCGGAATATCTGTTAAGTTTTTTAAGGAGAGCCTTTGTGGTGTGAACACCGCGGTGCTCTTCAAGATAAAGTTCATCTTTCCAAGTGGGAATGTTGGTTTCCGTTGCCTTTGCTTTCATTCTTGCAAGGGAATCCTCAATCTTACTTGTCTGCGTTTTGGGAAGACCGGGGAAGTTTTTGTAACGTTTTACATATTCAAGCATTTCGGTGTCAACACCACCGCCGCCGTCACCCCAGCCGTAGCAGTACATTGATTCGCCGATGGTTTCCTTATCCGTATATTTTTTCCAGTTAACTTTGAGGGAGTCCGCCTCAACAGTACCGATAAAGTGTGTTGGGGGAACAATGGAGAATACCTTTGAACCGTCGGGACCTTCCCACCAGAATGTGTTATACTGCCAGGGGTTTGTATCGTTCCAGATACCCATTTTGTGAGTTACAAAATACTCAACACCCGCTTTTTTAAGAATCTGGGGCATTGCGTAACCGTTACCGAAAACATCGGGAACCCAACAGGTTTTGGGAGTAATACCGAATGTTTTTTCAGCAAAACGAATGCCGTGGAGGAGCTGACGAACAAAGGATTCACCGGAAACAAGGTTACAGTCAGGCTCAACCCACATTGCACCGATGTATTCCCATCTGCCCTCTTTAATACGCTCTTTAACCTGCTTGTAGAGGTCGGGATATCTGTTTGCCATTTCAATATATGTAGGAGCGGTACTCTGGGAGAAAATGAAATCGTCATACTGTTCCATAAGACGAAGCATTGTTGCATGAGTTCTGCCCAACTTACGGATATACTCCTTGTATGCCCACATAAACACAATATCAAGGTGGGAGTTACCTACAAGAGCAAGTGTACCCTCGGATTTATAGGATGTGTTATTATAAACCTTATCTTTAAGTATTTTCTGGGCCTTGCGGAGTCCCTCTTTAAATTCCTCGCCCTCAAGGTCGAAGTTAACGAAAGTAAACGCTTCTTTAAGAGTTGCTCTGATAAGTTCTGCAAGTCCCGTATCATGAACGGGCATAAAAAGTGCATTGAAAATTGCCTTGAAATCCCAATAGATTTCTTCGATTTCAGGGTCAACAACACCTATAAAAGAGCAGGAAAGTGTTTTCACCGTTGACTCATTTGAATGCCATACATAGTAGGACTCAATATCAACATCGTAATGCTCGTCGCCTTTTGCACAATCCGTAAGAAGAACGGAGTTTCTGAAAGGGTCAAGTCCCTGGTAGGGTACGCCGTTAAGTGTAAGGAGGGAGTCGCCGCCGAAATACACGTTAAGTGTTACCTTTTTGCCCTTGAAACGTTCGGGCATATCAAAGGAATTCTTGAAAAATGCACTCCAACCGTTATTACCCCAACGGTCACCTACATCAATTTCTTTCCATTCGTCATAAAGGAATTCATAATCGTCAACACCTTTATAGATGCACTCCCTCATTTTCCACGCGGGAATGGATTCGATATCGGTGTAAATTCTTTTTTTGAGATTTTTGATTTTAAGCGCCGCAACATCGTCAAAGGAGAAAATACCTCTCTGTTTGCCCTTTGTGGCGTCGCGCCAATCATCAACGTGAGCATCCATGGCATCAAGTGCCGCCACAGCGTCCATGTTTTTAATTTCAGCCAAACTTATCGTCCTTTCTCTACCGAAAACCTATACGCAAACAAGCCGTAGTTTTCGATTTTATTATTTTTCAAGTATAGCATTATATGTAAAATTTAGCAAGAGAAAACTTTAAAATGCACAATAAAACTGCGACACTCCTCTGTAAAAGGGGGGTCGCAAGATATACTATTGGTTTAATTGCAGTTTTTACCAAACTTTCTTTGGAAGAACTTAACAATCTCAACAATGGGAATAACAAGGAATGCAAGACCGAGAGAAATAAGGTATGCTGTAAGATCAAGATGTGCAAAGCCAAAGAGATTCGAAAGGAAATCAATCTCAACAACTGCAGTTGTAAGAAGAAGCGAACCTATCATTGCACCGTAAAGGGCTACGTTGTGATGGCCCTTGAAAAGAAGCGCAACGGAAGAACCTCTCTGGGAACGCATATTGAAAGAATGGAAAATTTCGCACATTGACATTGTGAAGAATGCCATGGTCATACCCTCATTGCAATCGCTGATGTTGTAGAATGCCCAAACACCTGTTTCAAGGAATTCTCCGATATAGAAAGCGGCAACAGTAAGAACCGTAACAATAATTCCCTGATATGCACAGTCAATACCCAAGCCACCTGCAAAAATGCCGTCGCTCTTGCTTCTGGGATGCCTTTTCATAATATTTGATTCGGGTTTTTCAAGACCGAGAGCGAGAGCGGGGAAACAGTCTGTAACAAGGTTGATAAAGAGAAGATGGGGCGCTTCGAGAATTGTGAATTTCATAACCGTTGCAAAGAAAATCGAAAGAACTTCGGAAAGGTTTGAAGCAAGGAGGAACTGAATTGCTTTACGAATATTGTCGTAAATTCTTCTGCCCTCGCTGACTGCGGAAACAATGGTTGCAAAGTTATCATCCGTAAGCACCATATCCGCAACATTCTTTGTAACGTCGGTACCCGTAATACCCATACCTACGCCGATATCGGCACTCTTAATTGAGGGGGCATCGTTAACACCGTCACCGGTCATGGCGGTAACATAGCCTTTTTTCTTCCATGCGTTAACTATTCTTGTTTTATGCTCGGGCTGAACACGTGCATAAACAAATGTATTTTCAACTATTTTTTCAAATTCTTCATCGGAATACTTATCAATATCGCTGCCCATCATAGCCTGGGAATCATCTGTGAGAATACCAAGTTCTCTTGCGATAGCCTTTGCGGTATTGATGTGGTCGCCGGTAATCATAATGGGGGTAATACCTGCGCCGCGACATTCGATAATAGCATCCTTAACCTCGGGACGAACGGGGTCAATCATACCCGTAAGTCCTATAAAGATCATGTCTTTTTCAAGTGCTTCCGATTCATAGGCTGCGGGTTCTTCCCCGTATTCGCAGTAAGCAACAGCAAAAACACGGAGGGCTTTGTTACCCATTCTTGTGTTTTCCTCAGCGGCTTTTTGAAGAATTTCGTCGGTCATATCAACAACCCGGCCCCCAACAAGTGCCTTTGTACACTTTTTGAGGATTTCGTCGGGCGCACCTTTTGTATATTGAACAAATTTACCGCCGACGGAATGAACTGTTGACATCATCTTCCTGCCGGAATCGAAGGGAACCTCCCCTGTTCTGGGATTTGCTTCAACAAGGTCGCTCTTTTTGAGACCCAGGGAAGCGGCATAGTTAATAAGGGCAACTTCATCGGGTTCGCCGGTGCTCTTACCATCATCGGAAACCTCCGCATTTGTGCAAAGAGCCATAGCAGTTGCAAGGGCTTTTTCATCCTCTGCGTAATGGTCAACAACCGTCATTACATTCTGGGTGAGAGTACCTGTTTTATCGGAACAGATAATCTGTGTACAACCCAATGTTTCAACCGCATTCATTTTACGGATGATAGCGTTCTTTTTGGACATATTCGTTACACCGATTGAAAGAACGATTGTCATAACCGCCACAAGTCCCTCGGGAATAGCGGCAACTGCAAGTGCAATGGCGGTTATAAATGAATGAAGTGCCACATCAAAGAACTGTGCGTTTTCAGCCAGGAAATACTGACTGATAATATTGTAAGCAAAAATTACGGCACAAATTACAAGAATAAGTTTTGTAAGAATTTTTGAAAGTTGTTCAAGTTTCAGTTCAAGGGGAGTTTTGCCCTCTTCTGCAAGGGAAATTGCAGTTGCAATTTTACCCATTTCTGTATCCATACCCGTTGCAACAACAACGGCTTTACCACGACCATATACAAGCGTTGAGCCCATATAAGCCATATTTTTACGGTCTCCCAAAGGAACTTCATCACTCTTTTCCTTTGAAAGAGTAAGAGCCTTAACGAGCTTGTTAACAGGAACGGATTCGCCTGTAAGAGCCGCTTCCTCGATTTTCATACTTGCACATTCAAAGATACGGCAGTCCGCAGGAATAGCGTCGCCTGCATCAAGAAGAATAACATCACCTACAACAAGATCCTCACTCTTGATGGTTTCCACTTTTCCGTCACGGAGTGTTTTAGTTGTTGCGGCGGACATTTTCTGGAGTGCTTCAACCGCTTTTTCGGCTTTATTTTCCTGAACAACACCCAGTACCGCGTTAATAATGACAACTACAAGGATGATGATTGCGTCCGTGGGGGGAACAAAGTGACCTGCCTCGATAATCTCCGTTGCGGCAGAAATAACCGCGGCAACAAGAAGGACGATAATCATGGGGTCTTTCATTTGGTCGAAGAACTTTTTTAATGTTGAGTCTTTTTTGGCCTCGGCAAGCTTGTTTTTTCCGTTTTTTTCAAGTCTTGCGGCGGCTTGTGCAGAAGTTAAACCTTTTTCATTGGAGTCAACTTCTTTAAAAACCGATTCGGCTGTTTCGAGATAGTGCTTCATAATGTTTTCCCTTTCTTTTTTATTTTTGCAACCGGAGCAGTAAAAAAATAATGACTCCTACCGCTTAACCGGTAAAAGTCTCACTCTTTAAGATATTGGCGGGCAGAATGCCGAGATTGACGCCAATATCACGTTGTAACGCGAGTTACTCCCTTTTATTACCAAGTATTATATAACATTTTACCATTTTTGTAAATAGTTTTTCCCATTTTGTTAAGACAAACAACAATATTTACAAAAACTTAAAAAATGGGATGCAAAAAACAAAAGTTTTTTACATCCCCTTCTTTTAATATTTATCTTTTATTTTCAAACCGTCTTTTTTATAGTAACTCTTATAGGAACCGCTGTATGCACGCACCGTATAATAGTAGGTTTTGCCTTTTTTGGCGGTTTTATCAAGATATGAGGTTGTTGTTTTTCCGGAAACCTTGGCAATTTGCTTCCAACTACCGGAGGAACTGTCTTTTCTATAAACATAATAACCGGATGCGCCCGTTACTTCACCCCACTTGAAAGTAATACCGCTCTTGGAGCTTTTTACGCTCTTTAACGGGGGTATCGCAAGGCGTTTCATTTTAAGCCCTTCTGCAATATATGTGGAGCAAGAACTGCCGGAAACCGCAACAACCGTGTAAATATATGACTTTCCCTCTTTAACCTTTTTGTCCGTATATGACCGGGATTCTGTGGTAGCTATTTTCTCCCATTTTGACGAACTGCTTGTTTTACGATAAACAATATATTCGGAAGCACCCACGGATTTTTCCCACTTAACCGTTATACCTTTTGTGCTGTTAACAATACTTTTAAGTTTGGGAGCCGCAAGACGTTTTATTGACCAACCGGAAGTATTGTAGCCGGAGAATGTCTTGCCGTTGTAAGCTTTTACAGTATATTTATATATTTTTCCGTCTTTAACATTCTTATCGGTATAAATATTTTTTGTGACAATACCCAATCGCTTCCAAGAGTTCTCTCCGGGAGCTTTACGGTAAACATAGTAACTTTTTGCCCCGGAAATCTTCGACCATGTTAAAGTAATTGACGATGTTTTGTTGGAGGTTTTCACCACAGGTGATTCAAAGTAGGTAAAACTCTTTGAAGAGTATGTACTTATGCTGTTTCCGTTTTCGGTCCTGATGGCATAATAGGTTTTGACTCCATTCTTTGCACCTTTGTCAATATAAGAAGTTTTAGAAGACGACACCTTGGTTATATAAACCCAGTCTTTTCCGCTCTCTTTACGGTAAAGTCTGTAATATTTGGCTCCGTTGGACTTCTCCCAAGTGATTTTTACACCACCGTAAGCATTTGAAAGGGATTTTATATATTTGGTGGCAAGGAATACTGCGTTGTATGTACCGGAAGCAACACTCCTGTCGTTTTCGTCAACTGCATATACTCTGTAAATGTATCCCTGACCGTCTTTTATGCTTTTATCTTCATGCTGTGTTTTATCAGCAGTAACGGTGGCAATTTTCTTGAAAGATGTAGTTCTCTCGCCTTTTGAATTAGTCGAGGCTTTCTGAATCTCGTATCTTTTTGCTCCCTCAACCTTACTCCAACTCAAAACGATACTGTTTGCGGTATTCTTCGCACTGCTGATTTTTGGGGCAGAAAGGTATTTTACATTCTTTACGGCAGATTCATCAATTCCCCCCTCGTAAGAATCAACAACGGGAATAACCGAGTAAGCATAAACCTGCCCGCTTACTACACTACTGTCCGTATAGCCGGTGCTCTTGGTTTCATAAATTCTTGTCCACACATTGCCGTTTTTACGGCAAACAATGTAGTAGTCCGCAGAAGAATGTTTATTCCAACCTACCGATATACCATTTGAGAGTATTTTTGTTGTAACATTTTCTACGCACAAAATCCGCTTAACAATTGGAGTTATATCGCTGTATTTGCTGTTATCTTTTGCACTTACTGCCTGAACATAATATGAATACAGCCCGCCTATTTCAATATTCGTGTCATTGTATTCGGTTTCTCCGGCATCAACGCTGGCAATAAGACGACTTTCCTCCGACTCTCCGTCCCGACGGAAAATACGGTATTCCACAGAGCCGGCAGATGCAGTCCAGCTAACTTTAATAGCATCCTTTACGTTAACTGCCGTAACATTCTGCGGTGCTTTAAGGTAATAGACGGACATATCCGAGCAAACTTTTTCGCTTTCCGAATTACCGATAAAGGGAACAGCACAGTAATGGTAGGTTTTTCCGCTACCCGCACCTTTATCGTTATAAGTTGTTTGGTTTTTTGAAGCAGTTCCGGCTTTTTCCCAAGTGCCGTCAACTGTTTTTCTGTAAATATTGTAGCCGTCAACACCGCTTACCGCTTCCCAGGACACCTGAACATTGTCGGCAAGTGCCGTCAAGTCGGTAACCGTGGTGGTGGGAACTCTTGTAATTGTGTAGCCTGTTTTAGTAAAAGCACTTTCACCGTAATCGTTAACAGCCTTAACGCTGTAAGTATAAGTTTTTCCGAAATCGACATCATAGTCAATAAAACTTGTTGACGGTGTGGTGACATACTCCGTAAGTTCTGTTTCAACACCCACGGCTCTTCTGTAAATAGCATAATAGGCTGCATTTTCAACGGTTTTCCATTTCAACTCGATTCCGTCGCTGATGTTGGAAACTGAAATAACTTCCGGAGAGGGCAAGTAGGTAACAATACTCCCCTCTTCAAGAGTATCCGTTGTAAAGTTGCCGAGAGTTGAGTTAACATCATATTCGTAGGTTTTACCGTTTTCAACATCAGTATCTTTATACGATGTTGAAAGGGCCGCCGAGCGCTCGGAAACAACCGACCATTGAGTTCCTCCCAGTTCGCGACGCATAATTTTATAACTGTCCGCACCCTTTACCGTGTCCCATGTTATGTCAATACCGCCCACACCGTTCATTGCCGTAACGTTTGAGGGCTTGGATATATATTTACATGAAACACCGTTAGCATCAAATAAGCCTTTTGTGGTAGGGGTAGTGGCATTTATAGCCTTAGCACTGTAAATATAGGTGTTTCCGCTTTCAGGATTAACATCCTCATAGCACAGAACATCACCGGAAACAGTCGTAAGTATTTCCCATGCGCCCGTGGGAGTTTTACGTCGGATTTCATATTCGGTTGCACCCACGGATTTTTCCCAAGTAAATAAAACCGCATTGGTACGAAGCACCGCACTTTTGAGTTTCGGTGCCTCAAGGGTCGTGACGTCATTTATCATTGCAATTTTTTGCAAACCATCTCCGATTGTAATCGACTGTTCGGTATTGGATGTAGAGAAAAACTCCCGACAATAGAAATTAACGTTTGTTGTGGGTCTTTCATCACTTATGACATCAAAAGTCAGTTTAAAAAACTCGGTATTGGCGCTTGTTTTTTCGGGTACGATATTTGTATAGCCTACCGCATAGTATCCGTCGCCGTATTCCGCAGAAATACCGTTTACATATTCACCTTTGAACTGTCGAACGCCCGTACTTGTGTAGGCGGGAAGAAACTCAACGGGAGAAAGCACCTCACTGTCATATTCAACTAAAACGACGGCACCGCCAAAGCCCTCTATGCCTCCGCTTAAACTAACCGTATATGTGATTTTCCCGTCAGTTACAAATCCGCTTTTTACAGAAAAGATCCTGTCCGCCGCACCTGCTGCAACAACCTGAACCGCAGTACTGCCAAATACGGAAAAGCACATTACTATGCAAAGTATAAAAGATAATGCTCTTTTCAAAAGCGTACCTCCTGTATATAACAGTTCCCCCGCAACCGAGGGAACCGCTTGTTATATTAACGATTTTTTTAATACTTGTCTTTTATTTTAAGACCCGATCTATAACCGCTTGTATAGGAGCCGTAATAAGCCCTTACGGTGTAATAGTATGTTTTACCCTTTTTGGCACTCTTATCAAGGTAACTTACCTTTGAATTACCTTTAACCGTTGCTATTTTTTTGTATTCGCCGGAACCTGTCTTGCGATATACATAGTAGCCCGACGCACCGGAAACCTTATTCCATTTGAATGTTACACCTCTTTTTGAACTGCTGACACTCGAAAGTTTGGGTGCGGAAATGAACCTTATTTTAACACCGTCTGTATTATAACCTGAAGATATGCTATCTTTATAGGCTCTTACGGTATATTTATAGGTCGTTCCGTTTTTAACCGATTTATCGGTATAAGATGTGCTGCTGGTTGTTGCAATTTTTTTCCAACTCTTTGCGGAACCTGCTTTTCTGTAAACAGAATACTTCTTTGCACCGGTAATCTTTTTCCAGGAAATCTTTGTACCGCTTGAAGTGTTGGAAACCTTGGATACGGGAGCGGCAAGGTAGTTAACTGACTTGCACACATCGTTGAAGTGTGCATCACTATGATATGATTTGCTTGTGCTACCCACAGATTTTACTGCATAATAATACTTGGTATTGCTCTTGGCAGTTTTATCAAGGTATGAGGTTGATTTAGATGAACCCAAATAAGTCCATTTCTTTTCCGAACTTGTTCTGCGATACACATAGTAGCTTGGAGCGCCGGTCTTGCCCCAAGAAATCTTTACACCGCCATAAGCATTTGTTACACTTGAAATCTTGGGCGTTGCAAAATATTGAATTGACCAACCTGTACTGTTGTAGGGAGTATATTCTTCGCCGTCATAACCCTTTACCGTGTAAATATATTTTGTACCGCTTACAACGGTTTTATCTTTATAAGATGTGGCTGTTATGGGCTCTTTTGTAAGCACTGTCCACTTTGTGTCGCCCGATTTCTTACGGTAAACGATATAGGAGTCGGCACTGCTTAACTCTGTCCAACGGAACGTAACCTGACCTATACCGTTATCAAGGCTTGTTTTAACCGGTGCCGCAAGATGATAGATATTGCTAAGTGCTTTGGTACTTGTTGTTTCACCGCAAACTGCTTCAACTGCAAAATAGTTAATTCTTCCGTCATAACCATTGCTGAATATATAACTTGTGGAAGTTACACTGCCTACAACTTCAAGTTTTTCCTCTTTACTTGATGTGCCGCCGTAATAAATTATATATTTTTCCGCACCGGGAACGGAATTCCATTTAAGCTGAATACCGCTGTATGTGTTTGCAATTTTCACTTTCGGTTCTTCAAGACGGCACGCAAGTGACGAGGAAGTAATTCCGCTGAAAACATCTTCGTGAACCGCCTGAACACCGTAAACATACTGAACACCTGAAACGGCGGCAGAATCAACATAAACAAGATTGTTACCGTTGGCAAGAGTACCTATCGGCGCACCGAACTGTCCGCCGGAAACTCTTCTGTAAATATTATAATAATCCGCTCCGTTTACCTTTTCAATTTTAATCTCCATTCCCTTGGAGCCGTTTTTAACTTCTGCAATTTTCGGAGCATCCAAATAATATACGGAGTTTGAGGAATTTGAGATGTTTGTTTCCAGATTTCCTGACTTTGTTTTTACGGCATATGTGTATGCATTGCCGCTTCTTACTGATGTATCCGTATATTTAGTTTCGGAAGCCTTAACGGTTGCAATCTCAAACCAGTTACTGCTGCTATTGTCGCGACGCAAAACTACATAATTCTCCGCAAGTTCAACAGCTGCCCAACTTACTGTAACTCCATCACTGCCGGAAGCGGCAACAACCTTGGTTGTAATGGGGAGTTTCACTAAGTCAAAACCATCTTTTCCGCGGACACTGCCTACACCGTTTTCCATAACCGAACGAACCTGATAGGAGTAGGAATTACCGTCTTCAACATCCGCATCGGTATATCCGGGGAGCTGTACCGTGGCTATATAAGCGTAGCCGTCTTCACCTGTCGCTTTTCTGTATATCTCATAGTTTGCCGCACCGTCAACAGCCTGCCAGTTAATTACAATGTCATTGTAATTCAACTGATATTCAAGTATAACCGCGTTGGCAATGAATGTGATTTGTCTGGGATCAACGGAGGTTTCCGCAATATAACCTTTTTCGTGATGCGCCTTTATGGTATATGAGTATGTAACAGCACTTGTGAGAGGCTCATCCTCATAGGATGTTTCGGTTGTATCGGCAATTTTCTTCCATGCTGTGTCACCATCTGCTTTTCTGTAAACGGAGTAACTCTCAGCATTGGTAAGAGCACCCCATGAAATCAGGGCACCTCTTTCCGTGAGTGCTGAACCGATTTCGGTAATTGTACCGAAATTCATTCCCACAAGACCTGTTTTGTCATATTCTCTCACACCGTACCTGTTGGCTGACTCTACCGAATAATAATACTCTATTCCCTCTTGAATATCTTCATCATTATACTCGGTAACACCTGAAGCTACGGTCTTGTATAATTCCCACTCGGTATTTTCGGTTCTTCTGTAAATATTGTACTGTTCGGCTCCTGCTACCGCTGTCCAGGTGAATTTAAGACCTGTTTCGGTTGATGCAACTTCCAAATTTTTTGCAGGGTTGAGAGTAAAGAAAGAATCGCTGTAAATCAGTTGAGGGCCGTCCGCACGTTTAATATCGTTGCTGTCGTCTTCATCTTCAGTGATGTATTCTTCGCAGTAGAACTTAACCTCTGTAATCGGTCTTTCCTCACTTATTACATTAAACTTAATTTTTATAAAGGATTTACCGTTTTCGCCGATATCCACACCGTTGGGATTCATATAAGCTACGGAATAATCGTCGTTTCCGTCACAGGTTATTCCTTTTTCATAGTAGCCGGATACATCCGCTACAAAATCGCCGTAGTTGTTTCTTGTTCCCGTGGGACCGCTTTCGGAGGAAACCTCTAAAACGGCATTATCAAAATCTGCTTTGATAATAGCACCAATCAAATTTTGCTGATTGGGCATAAGAGAAATCGTATAGGTTATTGTATCATTTTCAAAATCTGTCTTTTCAACGGAAAAAATATTACTCGTCTGTCCCAATGCATACACCTGGGCTGCAGTTGCAGAAAAAACAGATAAACACATTACCATGCAAAGAAGTAATGATATAACTCTTTTCAAATCAGTTCCTCCTTAGGATATCAATATTTATCCTTAATTGTAAGGGTGTTTTTATAGCTGCTCTTATAACTGCCGGATGTTGCCTTCACTCTGTAAGAATAGGTTTTGCCTTTTTTTGCAGATTTGTCAACATATTTAACAGTATTTTTCCCCGAGAGGGTCGCAAGTTTTTTATAACTGCCCGAACCCTCTTTTCTGTAAACGATATAGCCGGATGCACCCGTAACAGATTTCCAGTTAACCTTTACACCGCTCTTACTGCTGCTAACACTACTGAGCGTAGGAGCGGAAAGGAATTTAATTGTCTTACATGATGTACTTCCCCATCTTGACTGTACCGAACTGTTGAATGCCTTTATACAGTACTTGTAAGTTGTTCCGCTTTTTACATTTTTGTCCGTATATGAACTACCGCTTGTTGTGGCAATTTTGCTCCAGGATTTTGCACTTCCTGCCTTGCGGTAAACGTCATACTTAGTGGCACCGTCAACCTTACCCCAAGAAACCTTTACACCCGATGAAGTGTTTTTAAGGCTTACCTCGGGAGTTTTAAGATAATTTATTCCGTGTGAGTCATAAGCACTTGCGGATGAGCCGTTTATGGCCTTAACCCTATAATAGAGATATTTGCCGCTGGGAGCCGAAGTGTCTGTGTAAGAAGTTGTGCTTGCGGATGCATTCTTAACCGTTACCCAGGAGCCGCCCTTAACCTTTCTGTAAACCTTATAACCTGCGGCACCGGAAACCTTTGACCAGGAAATCTTAACACCTGTAACGGTTGCTTCCACGGAAAAGTCGGGATTTGCCATGCAAACAATTGTTTTTGTTGAATACAATCCGTTATAATAGCCGCTTGAATAAGCACGTGCGGCATATTCATAAGTCTTACCCTTTTTCACGGATTTGTCGGTATATTTCAAAGCAGTACTTGCACTGCCCATGGATGCCCAATCGCTCTTTGTACCGTTAGAGTTAACGGTTCTTCTGAAAAGTTTGTAACTTGTGGCTCCGGAAACCTTTGACCATGACACCTCAATTTTGCCGTCATTGTTTTTTACGGTAAGATTTGAAGGTGCAACCACACGTTTAATTTTACAGTCGGTTCTGTTGTAATTTATATTGTTGCCGGCTTCGTTGGCTGCTCTGACAGCGTAGATGTAAGTCTTACCATTCGAAACCCCTGTATCTGTATAGCTTGTAGTCGAACCGCTTGTTGTTCTGTAAATTTCAGAAAAACTGCCCGTAGTTTTTCTGTAAACGATGTATTCGTCCGCGCCCGTTGTAGCTTTCCATGAAATCTTAATACCCTTTTGGTCGTTGTAAACGGAAACACCCTTAACTTCGCCCAGGGTAATATCTGTTTTTGAACAAATAAGTTTAGAACTTCCGTTAGGAATATTATTCTCGGGAGTGGTGTAGTTAAAGAATTCATAGCAATAGAACTCAACGTCAGTTTTAGGACGATCTTTGCCGGTTACCTTAAATGTAAAGGTCATATACGCTTTGTTGGATGAACCCGATTTATAATCAACATCCTGACCATAAACATGGGCTATTGAAATTCTGTCAGAGTAACCCTCCATAACACCGCACACGTATTCGCCGCTGATGTTCGGACGAATTCCGCCGTCACCGTCGCTTACCATACATGCCCCGTATGTCGGGTCATTTTCATCAATTACCGGTGTCAGAACTGCGGGATCAAATTTAGCATAGATAACCGCTCCTGACAAAGTCATGTTCTTGTTAAGATAAACTGTGTATGTAAGTTTATCGTTTTTCAGATTGCTTGTAACGGTGAACATATCCTTTGCATCTGCCGCAGAAGCGACAACACCCAAACAGGAAAACACCGATATCAGCATTGCGAGGCATAACACCAAAGAGATACTTTTTTTCATTTTTGTCTTTTCTTCCTTTCGGTTTGTTAAAAAACAACAATATTTTTGTGAAGCCGTAGGGACAAAAACCGATGTTTCATAAAAAATAGCGGACTGCCCCTACCACACGATTACACACAATAAATATACCATAAAACCCCTTGCCGTGTCAATGAATTAGCCTTTAAATAAAAAGTAAAAATCACCAAACTTACCGAGGTTTTTTTATACACAAAAAATAAAAATCACAAAGTTTTAAAATTGCGTTAATTTTAGCGAAATATTTTCTTAACAAATACACTTTTGCCATATTGAAATTGAATATTCATTATGCTAATATTAAAACACAATTGTGGAAAAGAGGTACATTATGAAACCCGTAAGAACATTTATACAACAGAATGCCATAAGGTTTTGGCTGGGTGTGGAAAAGGCGGTTTACGATATCACCCGCGGTAAGCACGCAAAAAACAGATTTTTGTCCTCCCTTGACATAAACTATGTGGGAAGCAAGGTAAAAATCATCAAAGAAACTCCCACCTCAACATTTATTGCAAAATACCGCGATGACGGCACCATTGATGACGGGGATTTCAAAATTCTTGCCACTACGGATATGCACATGACCGACGAATACGACCTTAACGACAAAACTCTGCAATTATTTATAAATCAAATTCGCGATGAGAAGCCCGACCTTGTTGTGCTGACCGGGGACTGTATTCTCGGCAAATATCAGCAGATTGATGCTATTCAGTTTGCGCAGATGATGGAAAAATTAGGGGTTTATTGGACATACGTTTTCGGCAATCATGAGGCTCGGGAAGAAAAGGAATATTTCAAATATCTCATTTTCAAAAGCCTGTCCGACTACCCGCATTGCCTTTCAAAATTCGGAAATCCCGAACTCTTCGGCTACGGAAACTTTATTGTTAACATAATGAACTCCGAAAGCGAGCTAAAACAAAGCCTTGTATTCTTCGATTCGGGCAGGGATATGTATGAGAAATATATGAAAAGGGACGGTGTACCCGAGGAAATTACCGGGGGCTATGACTACATAAAGCCCTCACAAATCAAGTGGTACACCGATGAAATCAATGCTTTGAAAAAAGAATACGGCAAGGTTGAGTCCATGCTGTATCTTCACATTCCCATTAACGAATACGATGAGGTTTTCTCCTTAAACGAAAACGGACAGTATGTACCCACGGGCAAGGCGGAAATTCTCTACGGCAGAATGTACGAAAGTGTCGGCTGCTCCCCCTATAACAGCGGTCTTTTTGCCGCTATGAAGGAAAACGGCTCACAGGCAATTTTCGCAGGACATGACCATGTCAATGACTGGGCGGCAATATATGACGGAATTTTACTTGTTTATAACCAATATGCCAGTTACAACGCCTACAACCTGGGCGATTACCACGGCATTTCACTTCCTGAGGAAGAGTGGCAGAACGGTGCAACAATCACAACAGTCCACAAGGACGGCTCCATAGATTTACGGCAAAGTTTTAATAATAAGTACCTTTAATCTACGCGTATTCACATCTACGCGAATTCACAAAACGTTCATTAAAAAAAGAAAATTGTTCACATCTTTTTCATACGCAATTAAATAATGTACTGTATAGTGTAATCAACAGGACGGGAACAAACATTCCCAACTGTTGATTAGTTTTCATTCCTATCTCCTTATTTCCATATTTACCCCTAAGAAAAACCCCCTCGATTTATTCGAGGGGGTTTTTCGTTATTTCGTGTTTAATTTACAACTTCATACATATTGGCGGCTTCGTCTTTTTTTGCATACTCGTTAACGGAAAGAACCTTATATTTTGTAAGGTTGCTACCCATTTGAATTGCAATAACGTCGCCGACTTTTACATCATAGGACGCTCTCGCTATTTTTCCGTTAACCTCAACGTGCTTTGCATCGCAAACCTCGTTGGCAACGGTACGGCGTTTTATGATTCTTGATACTTTCAAATATTTATCTAATCGCATAAATGCTCCTTTCAATTACCTTGAGCCGCTCCAGAACAAATGCTCCTTAACCAACACGGCTCTCAAAGGTGCCGCCTCAACCCCCGAGATTTTAAGGGGCTGTGCCATAAGAAAATATCTTCCGGGTTCAACTTCGGACAGGTCAAGCCCTTCTATTATGGGAACATTTTCGGAAAGAAGTGCGCGGTGAACGGACTCGTTTGAACCGCTGACGCCTATTGTTTGGGAATCCGTTCCTACAAGTTTTATTCCCGAATCCGCAATATAATACGCGCTGCTGTCCATTAAATGAGAAAGTCCGTTTCCCTTTATCAGCAATCTTTCGCAATCTCTCCAAGGGAAATGCTCCTCGGCAAAAGCACCGGTTATGGGTCCGGGAGGGGTTTCCACCACAAGACATTCGCCGATGAACAAATCCAAAGGCAATGTCCCCATTGCACCTGCACCGTCAATAAAATGCAATGGTGCATCCACATGTGTTGCAGTATGCAAACAAGTATAAACCGCGTTAAGATTACAGTTTTCCCCCGCCCTGATGCTTTTAATATTGTCTATATAGCACTCCGGGTCACCCGGGTAAACGGGAGTTTTTAACAAATCTCTCGAAATATCAATTATTTCCATATTGCACCTTTTACTTTAAAAGATTATTTATATCAACCTGAGTAAGAGTTGAAAAATCCGCATTTTCAAAGGCGGCAACAGCCTGATTCATATATGCTCTTTCAAAAGCATCCCCGAATTCCGTAAGTGAAACCTGGGTTTCGCTTCCGTCAGCCATACATTTCAGTTTTGCCGTATTTGACTGAAGCTCGTTATCACCTATAACAACGGTGAATTCCGAACCTATTTTATTGGCATATTTCATCTGTGCTTTAATTGAACGTCCCACGGTGTCAATATTAACACTGTAACCTTGAGCACGTAAATCCGCGGAAAGTTCAACTGCTTTGAGAACTGCGTCCTCCCCTGCGGAAACAACGGACAAATTGCATTTGGGTGCTTCAGGGAAAGGAACACCGCTTTCCTCCATAGCCATCAGTAGTCTTTCAAGACCTATGGCAAGTCCGCAAGCAGGAAGTGAATTACCGCCCAACTCCTCCACAAGACCGTCATATCTGCCGCCGCCGCAAAGCACAAGGCCCTTTGTTTTTTCATGTTGCGAAACAAATTCAAAAACAGTTCTTGTGTAGTAATCAAGACCGCGCACAATCTTAGGATTTATTGTATAGGCAATACCCATAGAATCCAGATATTTCTGCAGTTTTTCAAAATGATCACGACAGTCGTCGCAAATGTAGTCGAGAACAACGGGGGCACCCTCTGCAATTTTTGAACAAACAGGGCTTTTGCAGTCAAGAATTCTCATAGGATTTCTGTCAAGACGTGAAAGACAGGTTTCACAAAGTTCATCCTTGTGTTTTTCAAAATACTCCTTCAGAGCCGACTGATATTTCTTTCTGCATTCCGGACAACCGATGGAATTGATTTCAAGAGTATATTCCTCAAGTCCCAGATATGCAAAATAACTGTTAGCAAGGGCGATAACCTCTGCATCCGCAAGGGGTGAGGCGGCACCGAAGCACTCTATACCGAACTGATGAAATTCACGAAGCCTACCCGCCTGGGGTTTTTCATAGCGGTAGCAAGAAGTAAGATAGCACACTTTTTGAGGGAGTGGTTCATTGAAAAGCCCGTGCTCAAGGAATGCACGGACCGCACCCGCCGTTCCCTCGGGACGCAGGGTGATAGATCGTTCCCCCTTATCGTTAAAGGTGTACATTTCCTTTTGAACAACATCGGTAGTTTCACCTACCGAGCGGTCAAAAAGTTCCGTATATTCAAAAACGGGAGTTCTCATTTCGTGAAACCCGTAAGTTTTTGCGGTTTCAAGAGCCGCATTTTCAATATACTGGGATTTGTAACTTTCGGACGGCAAAGTATCTTTTGTGCCTTTGATTGCTTGAATGTTTACAGCCATTTTATATCTCCTGAAATTTAAAATACTAAATAAAAAACCGGGTAATCAAGACCAAACTCAATTACCCGATATTTATACAACAAAACGCGAACAAAATCAAGTCCGTTCAAGAAAAAACAGGTGGAAACCCCTTATTTTTTGGGATTAACAATGTCGCGCCAGTCAAGGTCGCCGTTTTCAAGACTGTGAATGAGAGCCTCGGCAGTTGCAATATTTGTTGCAACGGGGATGTTATGAACATCACAAAGTCTTAAAAGGTTAGCTTCGTTGGGCTCACCCGGCTTCGGGTTAAGCGGATCACGGAACAAAAGCAAAAGGTCGATTTCATCGCAAGCGATTCTTGAACCGATTTGCTGAGCACCGCCCTGGGAGCCGCTGAGATATTTTTCTATGTCAAGTCCTGTTGCTTCTGCAACAAGTTTTCCGGTTGTACCGGTGGCACAAATGCTATGCTTGCTTAATATGCCGCAGTAAGCTATACAAAACTGTGTCATAAGTTCTTTTTTGGAGTCGTGTGCTATCAAAGCAATATTCATTTAACCTCACTCCTTTTAGTATGATACCTTAATTCTCCAATATTTTAACAGAAAAATACAATTATTTCAACTGTTTAAAAAACATTTTATATAAAAGATTTCTTACGAATTGAGTTTTGCAAAATTCTCCTTATTGGACTTATAGAGATTCTTGTAAACCTCATAGTATTTGTCATAAACCTTTTTATTTTCCTCATTCGGTTCAAAGCTTTTGCTTACGGGAATAAGGGCTTTTGCATCCTCAATGGATTTGCATTGACCCATACCTACGGCAATAAGTACAGCCGCACCCATTGCGCCAACATTCTGGGGTGTATCCACGGTTTCAACAACCTTGCCCAAGCAATCCGCAAGAATCTGGCAGGTAAGGTCGGAAAGAGCTCCGCCGCCTACAAAACGAACTTTTTCAGAGGATTTAACTTTCTTTTCCTCTGTTTCAAGGAACCAGCGAAGATGATAGCAAACACCCTCAAGGACGGCTCTGATCATTTCGCTTTTTCCTGTTTCAAGGCTTATGTTAAAGAACATACCGCGGGCATTGGGATCTTCAAATGGACAACGGTTACCGTGGAGCCAGGGAGTGAAAATCACTCCGCCGGAACCTGCGGGAACATCTTTAACCGCATTGGTCATATAATCGTAAAGGCTTGTATATTTACCCTCATAACCGTCAGTAATATGTTTCTTTTCAAGATAAATTCCGATTTCATCAAGGGCAAGGTGATCCTTAACCCATTCAAGGCATTTGCCCGCTGTTTCAAGTTCACCGAAGTAGTTGTATCTTCCTTCCTCCGCACCGACAACTGCAGCAATCATTGCGGAAGCATCTACTATGCTCTTATCAACAACCGTTGAAACCCAACCGGAAGTACCGCTGTAAATATGGGTGTCACCGAGAGCCACGGAGCCGGCGCCCACACCGATAAGGGAAGCGTCTCCGCCGCCGCCGAACACCGCTGTACCGGGCTCAAGCCCCAATTCTTTTGCAGGCTGTTCAAGAAGTTCTCCCACTTTTTCAGCAGATTTTTTGATTTCGGGAAGGTGGTCAAAATTAACTCCCAACATTTTGCACATTGATTTGCTGAATTCGTGTTTTTTAATATCGTAAAGAAGCGTTGCAAAGGCGGAATCGTGTGTCATACAAAACTCGCCGGTCATCCTTGTAATAAAATACTCCTTAACATCAAGCCATTTATGTACTTTCTTGAAGTTTTCGGGTTCATTCTTTTCAACCCATTTATATTTCCATACAGGGTCCTTAACAGAGGCGGCAACCGCACCGGTGATCATAAGGGATTTGAGAAGCTTAGGAATAAAAGCTCCCGCTACCTGAGGACCGTAGGCAATACCCTCTTTAAGTTCCTTTCTTGCTCTTTGGTCCATATAGCTCATTGCACGGCGAACAGGTTTACCGTCCTTATCCACAAGAACAATGCCCTGCATCTGGGAGCAGAAAGAAATACCGCAAATGTCCTTTGTATCAACATCGCATTTCCCGAGAACTTTTTTAGTGGTTGAGCACATTGCGTCCCACCATTCCTGCGGATCCTGTTCGGCACCGCCGTCAGGGAAAACATACAAATTATATCCTTCCGACGCGGCAGATATCAGTTTAATGGTATCGCCCAATTCAAATATACAGGTTTTTACACCCGTTGTTCCTATATCGTACGTAATAGCATATTTTCCCATTTTTTTACCCCCACAAATTTAATACAAAATGCGTTAGTGTAATTATGCACTTTTTTTTGTAAATAATCAACATTATTTGCCCCAAAAAATTGCACAAAAATTACACTCCACACTTGTTTTTTTCAACGAAGAAAAAATTTTAAAAAAAATTTGAAAAATGCTTGACTTTTTAAAAATATCTGTTATAATTGTCAATGTTGTTTGGAGGACGAACAGTTCTTCACAGTCGGTGTTGATGGCGTTGAGGGTCCACCCGTTCCCATCCCGAACACGGTAGTTAAGCTCAACAGCGCCGAAGATACTTAGTGGGAAGCCGCTTGGGAAAATAGGGCGATGCCGACACTAACAAAAGCAATCACTCAACAGGGTGGTTGCTTTTTTATTTTGTTGTTGGGAGTTCACCCTGAATATTAGTGATTCACTACACATATAATTCCACTTACAATGCAAAATACGGGCTTATACAAAAAACTCTTGACAACTCAGAACCAAATATGTATAATGATTTTTGCTTGATTTAATAAACGCGCTGATATAGCTCAGGTGGTAGAGTGCATCCTTGGTAAGGATGAGGTCACCGGTTCAAATCCGGTTATCAGCTCCAAACGAAAATCCGTTCTCGTAAGAGGGCGGATTTTCGTTTTATTATTCATTTTTCATTATTCATCATTCATTCTTCATTAAACAAAACGGATTTTCAAATGAATAATGAATATTGAAGTCGCTATCGCTAATGAATAATGAATAATCTCTCTTTATCCCGCACCCGATTGTAATTTTATATCAGGTATGATATAATTATTTCGAAAAATAAGAATTTTGATAGGGGAAATGATATTTTGAATCGAAAGAAAGAAGCATGTCATTGCAAAAATGTCACATATGGCATGATTGAGGACGCCGTTCGGAACGGAGCGGACACCTTACAACAGGTTATGGAGGTAACCGGCGCCGGCAAAGGCTGCGGCAAATGTAAAGAGTTTCTCGAATATCTTATCAGAGACATTAAGGAAGAGCAGAGAAATTTATAGATCAGTAATTGTCGGCGGAGAAAGCGGCCGTCAGAATGGACATACCGTTTGATTTCATTTCATCGTGTCTGAATCAATAATCTGTACGGATGCGCAGAAATTCCTGCTCCGGAAAGAGCCGCAGTACCGTACGAAAATCTGCCGGATATTTCGGCGGCGGTGAAAGATGAGAGATAGGGCAAGAAAGAATACCGATTGGAAATTTGAAGAAGCGGAATTAATTGGGCTGGTTAATTCGTACTTTTCTATTTATGGAGGTAAAATGCAATGAGCATAACGGTAAATATATATTATAAGGGTGAAAATGGCTCTGCTAGGAATTTTGCCAAAGAAATGATCGAAAGCGGCACTGTGGATGCAATCAGAAATGAGTGCGGCAATATCAGATACGATTATTTCTTCCCGATAGATGATGACGAAACAGTTTTACTGATAGATAGTTGGGAGAATCAAGAGGCAATAGACATTCATCATAAGACACCAATGATGGATAGAATAATGGAGCTGAGAGAAAAATATAATCTTCATATGATGGTTGAGAGATATATATCTGATGATGAAATTCCACAATCAGACCGGAAGTATATTAAAGAGTGATATTGATTTTTTCGCTTGACGAACTAATTAACTTTCGGTTTGTCGACTAATGAATGGTTCTAAAATGAGACATACAGCCAGTCTATAACCTCAACACGCAATTTGCGTAGTTGAGGTTTTACTTTTTGTCAACAATGGATTTTATCTGTACAATCTGCACATCTAATTACCGTTATTTTTGTACATCTGAATACAGTTAAATCACTGTAAATTCATTTACAAATCAGATATAATTTGGTATAATTTAGTATGTATATTTATCATCTTTCTTAGGAGGAAGATTTATGAAAACGTCAAAAAGAATTTTGTCGGTTGTTCTCTCATTAGTTATGCTTTGCGGTTGCCTGGGCACAGTTGCATCCGCGGCATCCGTCAGAGATACTGCCTACTGTCCCACAATCGTAATCCCCGGACTTTTCCAATGCGAAACAAAATACTATGAAGATGGCAAAGTTGCCACTAACGCAATGGGTCAGCCCTACGAAGCACCTTTCTTTATGGATTCCACCGTTGAAATCGTAGGAAAAGCTTTGTCAGAGGCACTTATCCCCATATCGAAGCTTCTTATTAGACAAGAGGACAAGGACAGCAAAGCCGCTACGGCTTTTGCAGATGTTCTCGGTGAAGTGCTTATGGAAAAAGTACGTTGCGACGAAAACGGTGACTTCGTTCACGATATCCGCGCAACCAAGTACAATACAAGTTTCGCAAACCTCCCCGCATACGACCATGAATACATTTTCGACCGTATTCCCTTACAGAACTATGTTGATGTTGCGGGTGCGGAAAATCTCTACGTTTTTTCCTATGCATCATTGGGTAATATGTTGGGCACGGCTACGGAACTTTATGACTTTATTCAATTTGTAAAAGAGGATTCCGGTTCCGACAAGGTTAACCTTGTACCCATCAGCCAGGGCGGATCCATTGCAAATGCTCTTATGCAGCTTTACAAGGACAACGGCACACGCTCCATCGCAGATGACGTTAACAGAATTGTCTATGTTGTTCCCGCTCTCGACGGTTCAACTCTTATCGGCGAAATTTATCAGTATGGTTTCCTTGATGACAGTTACGAGCTTTACAATACAATGTTCCCCTCCCTTATGGGTGAGGAAGAAATGATGAGTTATCTTGTAAATGTCATCATCCGTATTATGCCCAATGCGGATTTAAACAACATTCTTGATATGGCGGTTGATACTCTCATTAAAGACTATATGAGATACTCGACACTCCTTTGGGGACTTTGCCCCTCCGGTAATTACCCCGCCTGCCGTGATAAATACCTTCTTGACGAAGGACTTGAAAACATTCTTTCCCAAGCGGATTGGTACTACGGCGCACAGTTGAATTCCGACAGCAACATTCTCGACGCAGTTGCCGACGGTGTTGAAGTATTTGATATTGTTGACTACAACGAACCCCTTTATCAGCTTGTTGATTCCTGGGATGACGTAAATGCCGACGGTATTATTCAGCTTGACTCCACCTCCATGGGTGCTTTCAGCTACGGAGTTGACATTCCCCTCCCCGCCGACTATGTTCCCACTCACTCAAACTGTACCGATCCTGCAAACCACAACCACGCGGATCCCAACGGTATTGTTGATGCCTGTACAGGTCTTCTCCCCGAAACAACATTCTATTTCTACAATCAGAACCACGAGCAAACCGCTTCAAACGATGTTATTATGAAACTTGTTACAGAGCTTCTTACAGACAGCAACTTCACAAGCGTTTTCTCATACCCCGACAGATTCCCCCAATTCAATGTGGGAAGAAACTCAAAGTCATTTATGAGGGACCTTGAGGAAATGAAGAATTATGATACAAGCAATCTTACCGCGGAAGAAACAGCAATGCTCCAAAATGCAATTGCAGAGGCGGACGCCGCATTAACCCAGACAAATGTAAACATTGACGAATTTGAAGAAGCAAAAGCCAACTTCTATGAGGTTCGCGACCAAATTCTCAACAGAGACAACACCGAGACCGAAAACAAGGACAACGGAGCCTTTATGGATTTCGGCGATGCACTTAAACAGATTATGCAGGCATTAAGTGATATTCTCTACCTTTTCTTTAACGATGCCGGATTCAGTGAAATGTAAAATTTGATACCATCAACAACGGGACTGTAAAACGAAAAGTTTCACAGTCCCGTTTTCAAGGGGTTCGGGAAAATGCGTAAATTTTTATTACTTCCCAAAAATCCCATAAGGACTTTTGACGGGATAAGAGTGTTAAGATTTGAAGCAAGGGCAGGATAAATTATTACACCGGCTGATTTACTACCGGCTGATTTATACATAACACCTCTTTCAAAATATTGACTTTCTTGGTACAGAAGAGTATAATTATGTAAAATTACTGAAAGGCAGGTGGACAAAATGATGATGAATCTTAATCTTATGACTTGGAGAGCCTTTTTGTCCGTTTGCGATTGATATAGTTTTTATCTTTTTGTAAATTAAGGCATCTCCGTTTTGGAGGTGTCTTAATTTTCTATAGGAGCAACAAATAAATGAATACAACAATCAAAAAAGTAACAATGAGTGAAAAAGATACCCTTGCAAATCTTCTTGAAAAATACAACTATGAGTTTTCACAATACGACAAAAGACAATTTGATAACAACGGCTTGTTCGGATATAAATATTTAAACAACTATTTTACGGAAGAAAGCAGACATGCCTATTTTATTTATGTTGATGATACTCTCGCCGGATTTGCACTGATAAACAAATACAAAGAATGTGAAAGGCCTATTGATTGGTCAATGGCAGAGTTTTTTGTTTCATACAATTTCAGGCGGCAAGGCGTTGCGACAGAAGCGGTCAGGCAAATTTTCAGTTTTCACAAAGGTTGGTGGCACATAAAGTATCACAAGAAGAATGTTGCAAGTGTTGTTTTGTGGAACAAAATTGCAAAAATGTATTCCGATGATTTTGAGATGTGTATCGGTGACGAGCCTTTTGATGACGGAACAGAAGCAACTGTATTGTATTTAGAAGTTAAATAACAGGAGAGATTTATGAACTACCCCAAAATGATAATATTCGACTACGGTCACACTCTTCTATACGAACCTGATTGGAACTCTGACCGAGGAAATGCAGAGCTTTTAAAGTATTCTATAAAAAATCCGAATAATTGCACAGTGAAAGACATCGCGAAAGGCGCAGAATTAATCTTCGGTGAGCATGTTACAGAAGTTCGCAAGACCGGGTATGATATCAGCGGTCAAATCGCAAACCGAACGCTTTATGACTATCTGGGCATAGAATTTTCGTTATCTCCTGTTGAAACGGAAACTGTGTTTTGGGATAACGCATCATCAGGTGCAATTATGCCCGATGCCGACAAGTTGCTCGATTATCTTAATGAAAATGGTATTAGAACGGCAGTCATCAGTAATCTCTTATGGTCAGGTGAAGCACTTACACAGAGACTTAACAGACTTCTTCCAAACAACAAGTTTGAGTTTGTTATGACATCAAGTGATTATTTTGTCTGCAAACCAAATCGCATACTGTTTGATATTGCACTTCAAAAAGCAGGACTTTCTGCCGAAGATGTGTGGTATTGCGGAGATAATCCGCAGAATGATGTTGAGGGTGCAGCACAAGTCGGGATTTTTCCTGTGTGGTATGACAATTCCATAGATAAAGATTACATAGACAGAGCAAACGAAAAGCAGCCTCAATGCGACCATTTGTATATTCACGAGTGGGATGAAATGATTGCGGTGTTAGAGAACTTAAAAATCAAAGGTGAAGAATGATGAATATTACATACAAACAATTTGAAAACTTCTACGCTAAAACTGTTGCCAAACTTCAAAAACAATGGGAAAGCGAAGCAATAACCTATGGCTTTCTTGCCGATACTGAAAATGAAATCTTAGCCTATGACAAAGATTATTTTTATGTTGCCTTTGATGCTGAAACTATTGTCGGTTATGTAATAGGTGAAGCAAAAACAAACGACCAAGATAACTATATGAATGTGTTTCCTATGAATGAAAAATATCTTCAGGTTAATGATTTGTATATTGCCACTGCATACAGAAGCAAGAGTATAGGAGCAGAACTTTTAACAATAGTTGAAGAAAAAGCAAAGAGAAATGGTATTGAGCATATTTTTCTTTCATCTTCCACAATAGATACGGAAGCCGTACGCAGGTTTTATGAAAAGAATGGTTTTAAAATATGGACTACTATGTTTTTCAAATAAAGCATTCAAAGAGGTATTTAATATGCGAATAATCAAATTTGATGCCAAGTACCGTGATGACCTCATATTTATGATACTTGAAGCAAAAAACGCTCTCGGTAGAGTACCGGGGCTTAATGAGGATTTGCTTGATATTCAGAAAAATTATTTTGACAAGGGGGACATATTTTGGATTGCCCTTGATGATAATGACAGAGTTATCGGTAGCGTAGGTTATAATTCTATTGCGAACAGTGATGATGTTGTGCTTCACAGACTTTTCGTAAAGTATAATCTTAAGCATCAAGGCATCGGTACAGCTCTCCTGAAAACCGTCGAAGAACATCTTAAAGCTATCGGCAAAAAGGCGGCTATTGCTCATCTCGGTGATAAAGAGCATTTTTATGAATCCTGGCAGTTTTATCCTAAGCACGGTTATGTGGAATATGAACCCAGCTATATGCGGAAAGAGTTGCAGAAAACAGAACTTTGGGATATTTATGATATTAACCGTAATAAAACAGGCAAAACTGTTGAACGAGGAAAGCCTATGTCGCAGAATGAATATCATATTGTAGTAAATGTTTGGATTAAGAACTCTGATGGTAAGTGGCTTATTTCAAAACGCTCGCCTAATAAACATTACGGTAATCTTTGGGAGTGTTGCGGAGGCTCTGCTGTTTCAGGTGAAGAAAGCCTTACTGCTGCTATCCGTGAAGCAAAAGAAGAGTTTGGAGTTAACCTAAAGGCTGAAAACGGGCACCTTTTTACTTCTGCAATCCGTCAGTACAGAACATTTCCCGATTTTCTTGATGTATGGGTGTTTAATCAGGATATTGACATTAACACTGTTGTTCTGCAAGAAGGTGAAACCTGCGATGTAAAATTGGCAACAAGTGAAGAAATTCTTGATATGGAAAAGAACGGTGAGTTTATACCGTTGACGGTTTTTCCGTACCTGAAAGAATTGTTTGAGAATAATTTGATATAAAAATCACTTGATTCAGGAGTTTTTACAATGCTCAATTTTATAAATAAAGAACCCATAAACAAAGGTTGGTCGTGTGACAAGAAATACTGTGTCACAACTGCTGACGGAACTAAATATCTTTTGCGAGTCACACCATTTGAAAAGAGTGTGAACCGTGAGAATATGTTCCGAATGCAAAAAGAGGTTGAAAAACTCGGTGTGCCTATGTGCAAGCCTGTTGATTTCGGCAAGTGTAACGAGGGTGTTTATACTTTGCAGACTTGGATTGACGGCAAAGATGCAAATGAGGTTGTTCCGTATCTTGCAGACTCTGAACAGTATGCTCTCGGACTTGAAGCGGGGAGAATTTTAAAGAAAATCCACTCTATTCCTGCACCGGCAGACCAATCTGATTGGGAAATCCGTTTTAATAAGAAAATGGACAGAAAAATACAGATGTACAATGACTGTCCTATAAAATTTGACGGTGCAGAATATATCATTGATTACATAGAGGCAAACCGACATTTACTGAAAAACAGACCTCAATGTTATCAGCACGGAGATTATCATATCGGTAATATGATGATTGAAAACGGTAAAATCGTTATTATTGATTTTGATAGATATGATTTCGGTGACCCGTGGGAAGAATTTAACCGCATTGTGTGGTGTGCACAGTCTGCTCCGCTTTTTGCTTCCGGTATTGTAAATGGGTATTTTGATAATGAGGTACCAATGGATTTTTGGAAACTCCTTGCACTTTATATCAGCAGTAATATGCTTTCATCAATTCCGTGGGCAATACCTTTTGGGGACAGTGAAGTTCAGACAATGCTAAATCAGGCAAAGGATGTTCTTGAATGGTATGACAATATGCAGAATCCTATACCGAGTTGGTATTTCAAAGGGTATTATTTACAATACATAGACGGTCTGCCCTATAAAATGAAAGCACCTTTCGATTTTGATTTCATCAGCCGATACGGAAATGTGTTTAAGGTGTTTGACGACCAGGATTCGGGCAACATCTGTTTTGGCACAGAAAAAGACGGTGAAAGATATTTCATTAAATTTGCAGGTGCTCCGACTGAGGCGTATAACGGCACTCCTGAAGATGCCATTGAGCGTTTAAAATCAACTTTGCCCGTATATGAGGATTTAAAGCACAAAAATCTGATTGAATTTGTTAAGTCGGAGGAAATCGGCGGCGGCTTTGCAATGATTTTCAAATGGGCTGACGGCGACTGTATGGGCAGAATGTACCCTGCAGAACATCATAGATTTATGAATTTATCAATTTCAGATAGACTTAATGTTTTTAGTGATATCCTTGATTTCTTGGACTACACTAATTCAAACGGTTATGTTGCCGTTGATTTTTATGACGGCAGTATTATGTATGATTTTGAGAAGCATAAAACAACGATATGTGATATTGACTTTTTCAGAAAACAGCCATGTGTAAATGATATGGGAATAATGTGGGGTAGTTCAAAATTTCAATCCCCCGAAGAATACAAACTCGGTGCAGATATTGACGAGATAACAAATGTTTACTGCGCCTGTGCATTTGCCTTTGCCCTTTTCGGCAATTACAATCGTACCCGTGAAAATTGGCAACTGTCTAATGAAGCTTTTTCTGTTGCAACAAAAGCAGTGAGTAATGACAGAAACGAGCGTTATCAGAGCATAAAAGAGTTTAAAGAGGTGTGGGAACTGAGTTTATGAATATTGTAAAATAATGTTTTATGCTATGAACAAGATTCGCCGCTCCCCGTATTTTTATACGGCTTCGGGTAACCGATAACAAGGCTGAAGCCTTGTTATCGCTCAGTTTGTCCATTCTACGCATTTCTCCCTAACCGCTTAAAACGGGACTGTAAAAAACTTTCGTTTTTTTACAGTCCCGTTGCTTCACTAATCATTCAGCAAGTATCCGAAAGCACTTTCGACTCTGCCGTTCTTCATATAAACTCTCGTAACTCTGCTGTTAATATTACATATTATCTCGTAATTTATGGTATTTGCTTTCTCTGCGATTTCATCAACGGAAATCGTTTCTTTCCCGTCCGTTCCGAAAATTGTCGCGGAATCTCCCACACGGACTTGCGGAATATGGGTTACATCCACCATAAACTGATCCATACATACCCTGCCGATAATTTTAGCGCGTTCCCCTCTTATGAGAACCTCGCCGTTATTGGAAAGAATTCTTGTAACGCCGTCTGCGTACCCCGCACAAAGGGTTGCAACACGGGTTTCTCTTTGGGTAGTGTAGGTACAACCGTAGCTTACGCTGACTCCGGCAGGCAACGTTTTCACCTGAACAACACGGGTTTTCATGGACATAACGGGTTTTGGAACACCGAGGTTCTTAAATTCCACTTCATTTGAGGGTTTTAAGCCGTAAAGAATAATACCCTCTCGTACCATATCGTATTTCTGCTCCAGATCCGCAATAGCGGCACTGTTGTATAGATGTTTCAAGGGAATGTTGATTCCCGCTTTCTCCAACTGTGAAACGAATCCGTCAAACTTTGCCACTTGCATTTCCGTATAGGTCTTATCAAGCTCATCCGCCACGGCAAAATGACTGAAAATTCCTTCGCTCTCAATATCGGGGAGTTCTTTAATCCTTTTGATTTCTTCAACGGATGTTTCGTCGCAAGCAAAACCGATACGGGACATTCCCGTATCAACGGCAATATGAAATTTAGCAATTTTTCCTGCTTTTTGTGCCGCTTGAGAAAGAAGATTCGCCTCGTCAGAATCCGAAACCGTGGGAGTGATTTGGTATTTTACAATGTTGTCATAGTCACCGTAGGGAATATGTCCCAACACAAGAATCGGACAATTTACACCGTTTTTCCTCAGTTCTATGGCTTCATCCGTTGCGGCAACCGCAAGGTAATCCGCCTTACCGTCAAGAAATTTTGCCACACCCACAGCACCGTGACCGTAAGCATTGGCTTTGACCACGGCTAATATTTTTGTTTTTGCGGGAAGCATTTTCCTGACAGCGTCAAAATTGCACTCGAGTGCATCAAGATCAATCTCCACCCAAGTGCGTAATGATTTAAAAATATCGTTCATAAAAAAATATTATTTTCCTAACAACGTATTCATAAGTGCCGAATCATCCGTAATAAGTCCATCGACACCTAATTTTATAAGTTTCTTTGCAATGTGTTCCTTGTTTACAGTCCACGGATTAACCTGAATACCGGCTCTGTGCGCCCTCTCAACATAAAGGCGTGTTACGTACATATGGAAAGGATGTAAAGCGTCCGCTCCGATTTCCTTTGCAAATGCAACGGGACGGGGGGCTATTTTCAAAGAAATCAACTGGTCGGGAGAGTAGAGGAGTCCTGTTTTACATGCCTTGTCAACCTTTTTGCAAACCACAAGAATTGCAGGATCAAAACTGGAAATAAGGAGTTTATCAAAAAGTCCGTGTTCCTTAACTGCGGCAATTGTTTTTTCCGCAAGTTCTGTACCCGCTTCTCCGAAATGCTCGCTCTTGAGTTCAATGTCAAGGACTTTCATCCTGTCGCCCATAGTCTCACTAAGGGACAAGAACTCATCCAAAGTGGGAATCTTAACACCCTCATATTCAGGACCCTTGTATTTGCCGAAATCATATTCGCGCAGTTCTTCCAAGGTCATATCCTTAATTGCGCCGGTACCGTTTGATGTTTCATCAATGGTAAAGTTGTGACAAACTACCGGAATTCCGTCCTTTGTCAAATGAATATCGGTTTCAAATCCGTCGCAACCGATTTCTATTGCCATTTTAAATGCTTCAAGTGTATTTTGCGGTGCTATGATATTTGCACCTCTGTGAGCAATAACATTACATTCTGACATTGTAATCCCCCACTTATTTATTTCTCAGTTAATTATACATTACTTTTATGTTTTGGTCAACTACAATAGCAAACCGGTAGCTATTGCACCCGCTAAAACCGCAACCATGCCTGCAATAAGAGCGATTTTTTGTTTTATCATTCCGTCAGCGTCCCAAATGTACGCCAATTCGTTAAAAATACCGCCGCCTACGATGTCCTTATATGTATAGAATCGGGTTTCGTAATCCCCTGTTTTTTCATCTATATCAAAAATTCTGACTCCCCGGTTTCTTCCGCCGTAACAACGGAATGAGGCGCAGGATGTTTGAATGAAATTTATCCCGTCAACAACACCCTCAAAGCAATTCGGATGGTCGTGACCGAAAACAACGGCTTTTATATCTCCGCATTCTTTCATCGCGTCAAACTGACCGTTTCCAGAGGTGACGGTACTCGGAATTTCTTTCAGATCCCCTTTGCAATGGGATTTCAGTTTGTAGTATTTGTTTTCGGGTCCCTTTACCGCGCCGTTGTCCGATTCACTGCATTCCTCAATAAGTTCAAGAGTTTCTGCCATGGGAATATGCTGAAACATCAGGGAGGGTACGGGTTTCCCGCCGTTCATTTCTTTAAGTCCGGTGCTTTTCTTTTTGTACCACTCAACCGCTTCCGGTTTCACCATACAAAAGCATTTATCAAGTTCTTTGTCTTTCCAGGCGGAATCCAACATCCATAAATTGAATTTGATATGCTTTCCGTCCTCGGAATATATGGGCAGGTTATACGTGTCAACATCGGGAGATTCTTCGTCATCAAGTCCGAGACAGCAGTTGTATTCCCTGTACATATCGGCTTGCTCATCCTTGGTAAGTCTGTTCATATCATCATGATTACCGTAAATCATGGCAAAAGGGATTTTTCTTTTTTCAATGGGGGAAACCAATTTATCTATGGCAATTTTCATTGCCTCGGCTTCGCCCTCTTTATCATGAATAACCTTTTTTGAACCGATCCGTGCATCACAGAGGTGATTACCGAGAATGTTATCCCCCGTAAGAACAATAAGGTCGGGTTTTAAGGTATCATACGCCTTATTCAGCATACGCATCATAGTAGGTCTTACAAACTGCAAATCCTGCGGGTCGCTGACCTGCATTATTCTTATTTTTCCTTTTTTGAATCTTATTTTCATATTAACCTCACATTAACTGTGGTAAAATGGCTTTTGCTATTCCGAAATATACTACAAGTGAAACAGCATCGACTATGGTAGTTATGAAAGGGCTCGCCATAACCGCAGGGTCAAGTTTGAGTTTCTTTGCCACAATGGGCAGAACACAACCAATAAATTTTGCACAAATAACGGTTGCACACAAAGTCAGGGCAACCACAAGTGCAACATTATTATTAACCCCGGGGGTTTTGAGAAGAAGTCCGTCAATTAAAACTATCTTAACAAAACAGGCAACTGCCAACGATATACCGCAAAGGATTGAAACGCGGAATTCTTTCCACATAACTCTGAAGATGTCCTTAACATCAACTTCACCCAAGGAAAGTCCGCGGATTACCGTAACGGACGCCTGACTGCCCGAGTTACCGCCGGTACCCATAATCATTGGGATGAATGCAGTCAAAACCACCAATTTTGACAAAGCGTCCTCAAAGGAAGATATTATCATTCCGGTGAAGGTTGCCGAAAGCATAAGAAGAATAAGCCAAGGAATTCTGCCTTTCCAAAGTTCCCAAATTGATATTTTCAGATACGGAGTATCGGTATTGGGGGCAATAGCCGCCATTTTCTGGAAGTCTTCTTCCGCCTCCTCCTGAATAACATCAATAGCGTCGTCGAATGTAACAATACCCACCATACAGTTTTCTGTATCAACGACGGGAATTGATACCAGGTCATATTTGTTTAACATCTGAGCAACTTCTTCCTGGTCGCTCGTTGTTTTAACGGATACAGGATTTTCATCCATAACATCCGTGAGAAGTTCGTCATCATCACAGGTCAACAGATCCATTGCGGTAACCGTACCTAAAAGGCGGTGTTTTTCCACAACATAACAGATGTTAACCGTTTCCGAATACTCTCCCCTGGATTTTATCTTTTTCAATGCATCTCCGATTGTCATGGTGGGATGCAAACTGATATATTCAAGGGTCATAATGCTGCCGGCACTGTCTTCGGGGTAATTCAGGATAGTGTTTATAGCAGTTCTTTTGTCCCCTGCAACCGAAAGCATTCTTTCCACTACATTTGCAGGCATTTCTTCAATAACGTCAACAGCGTCGTCAATGAACATATCTTCAATAATAAACTTCAATTCGCTGTCCGTAAAAGCCTCAACAAGCACCTGCTCCTGTTCGGGCTCCATATAGGTGAACACCATTGCCGCACTCTCTTTCGGGATAAGACGGAAAAGCATAACCATTTGCTTTTCATCAAATTCCGGAAGGAGCAAAGCCGTGTCAACCGGATTCATTGTATCAAATATACTTTTTATTGCTTTATACTGCTTTTCAAGCAATAATCTCTCAAAAACTTCTTTTGTCATTATTTCCTCCTTTTTCTGTTTTGCAGAATGGAGGGTGAAACGCAAATAAAAAAACCGAGTTGTAAACTCGGCGATAAAAAACACTTTTGACGAAAAAGCAGAACTTTTCCGTCCTCTTATTACTGCAGACGCAGTTATAGTGTGATACAGTCCGTAATTTCTTCAGACTGTTTTATCGCTGGTTTTATTCTGTTGCAACTTCGCCCATGCCCGCTACTGCCTGAATCCATTACTTTGTCACACTCCTTTTTTATAGTATATTTAGTTTACACTTAAATATAAACCCAATCAATACACTTTGTCAAGAAAAAACATTATTATTCCAAATAAATGGGCTGTAAAAAAACTTCCGTTTTTTTACAGCTCCGTTTTTATTTCATGTATGAAAAAAATTCGCAATAAGATGGGTTTGTAAATCAGAAGATATCGCCAAGTGCGGTTATAAGTGCAAATATCCACTCAAAGAATGAGAGCAAACCCGTCCACTGGGATGTTCTTACATGACCGCAAACCTGACAAACCTTATCACCGGGAGTAGCAGTAGAACCCATATGAGTATGTGTTTCCACATCTGCCTCTCCGCCGCAGTCAGCACAGATTTTCCAGTGGCTGAGACCATCGTACTGATAGGCACCCTTGGGGTTGTGTCCTGTCGTAACTACACATTCGTTTGGAGAGTAGTAATAGTTACCCTGTGCATCCGATGCGAAATATCTTATGCTGAACGTACCTGCATATTCGTCAATGGGTTCTCCGTCGTAAGGAATCCAAAGGCCGTCAGCGGTCTTAACTTCCCAACCTTGTGCATAAACACCGACTTCAATGGTAGGCTTCTCAACTTTTTGGTCAATTGTGGTACCGGGGCAAATTCTTACGTTTGATATAATTTCTCCGACTTCAATTGTAGCTGCATTCGCAACACAAGCCAAGGCACTAAAAAGAAGGCACACTGTTAGTACTGTAGCCAATACTCTTTTTTTCATTTTCGTCCATCCTTTCAAAGACAGTTTTTTATATATTACCATTTATAGAAAAAAATTGCAAGGGTTTAAACCAAATTCTATAAATTTATTCAAAATAAACAACTGTATTCTTCTCCGCTGATTCAAAAATCGCTTCCATAAGTTTCATAAGTCTTCTCTGTTGAGCATGGGTTATAAGAGGCTTTGCGCCGTTTCTCAACACATCATAAATATTGTTGTAATAGTCAGCCCAATCGACGGAAATCTTTTCAAGAGGGAATTTTTTTATAGTTTCATCCGTGCGGGGAGCCATGGTCTTGGTTATGCCCGCTCCCGCCTGAATAGGAACAGCATCAATAGTTTCCCAATCCTTAATTTTAACAATTTCACCGTTTAAATCCCAATCTTCAATAACAGCAGTTCCGTTTTCGCCGCAAACATACCAACGGGGAGCGTCAATGAAATTGTTGGTAAAAACTTCAACAAGACATTCGGGTCCGTTTTCAAATTTGAGAATTGCCCTGAAACCGTCATCAACTTCGTCATTTGTTACATTGGTCAGGGTTGAATAAACGCTTTGAAGTTTTTTGCCCTCATTAAGCATTAAAACCTGGTCAAGAAGATGGACGCCCCAGTCAAGCACCATTCCTCCGCCGTGCTGCTTTTCACGGCGCCAATCCCCCGGAATTCCGCGGGAGCCGTAAACCTTTGAATCAATGGAAAAAATTCTACCCAACTCATTTGTTTCAATAAATTTTTTCACCATACGGTAATCATTGTCCCAACGTCTGTTCTGATGCACGGTAAAAAGCATTCCCGTTTCTTCTGAAACAGAAATCATTTCTTCCAAATCCTCCGAACACAGAGTAACGGGTTTTTCGCTTATAACCGCCTTCCCCGCTCGCATAGCCGCTATGGCTATGTCCTTGTGAACATCATTGTAGGCAGCACAAACAATAAGTTCTACGCTTTTGTCTTCAAGAACAGCTTCAAATGAGGGATACACATAATAGCCCTTGCTTTCGGCATATTGGCATCTTTCGGGTTTTATATCATAAATACCTTTAAGATTGAAATTTTCAAAGCCGTTAATTTTGTCAGCATGATAGCCGCCCATTCCGCCGTAACCAACTACGACAACATTGATTTTTTCCATAATATCATTCTCTCTTTTGGTTTAATTTGATTTTTTGATTGTTTGATTGTTTAACAACATTATAAGCCATTTAGTCATTTAAGGCTTTAATGTGTAATTTTTTTCTATATTTAAAACTTTTGTTATTCAAAACTCTCGCTATTCAAATCTTTCGTTATTTAAAGTTTTCGTTATTTAAAGCTTTAGTGTGCGTGGATTTCGTGATTTGCGAACCCCGAAGCGTAGTTTGGGTGAGTTTAATCGCGAAAGGCACGTGCAATAAATTTTTGTTATTTAAAGCTTTAGTGTGCGTGGATTTCGTGATTTACGAACCCCGAAGCGTACAAGGGTACGCGAGTTCGGGTGAGCTAATCGCGAAAGGCACGTGCAATAAAGCTTTAAATCCACCAAGCAGATTCAAGACCTTCTTTTATTATGCAGTTTTTAAGGAGGGAAACGGCTTTTTCAAGTCCTTCATTCTGGCTCATAAGGGAATCCTCGTGTTCAATGGAAATGGCATAATCATAACCGACCATACGAAGATTGCTGATAACATCGCGCCAATAGGTTTCGCCGTTACCGAAACCGACCGAACGGAAAATCCAGGAACGGTTGATTTCATCGGCATAGGATTTTGTATCGAGAACACCGTTAACAGCGGTGTTAAGACTGTCAATTTTAGTGTCTTTTGCGTGGAAATGGAAAATTGCATTTTCTTTACCCAGGGTACGAATAACCGCAACAGGATCCATTCCCTGCCAGATAAGGTGGGAAAGGTCAAGGTTTGCACCGATTTCCTTACCTACGGCATTGCGGAGTTTCAAAAGGCTTTCCGTGTTATATACGCAAAAACCGGGGTGAAGTTCAAGGGCAATTTTATCAACACCGTGAGCGGTACTGAATTTTACAAATTCTTTCCAATAGGGAATAAGAACCTCATTCCATTGATATTCAAGGATTTCTCCGAAATCATTGGGCCAGGGGCATGTTACCCAGTTGGGATATTTTGCAGTTTCGCAGTCACCGGGACAACCGGAGAATGTGTTAATCTGATGAACACCCAATTTTTCTGCAAGGAGAACTGCTTTTCTCATATCTTCGTCAAAACTTTTTGCAATTTCCTTATTGGGATGAACGGGGTTACCGTGACAGCTTAAAGCGCTGATTTCAACATCGTATTTTTTCAGAAGTGCCTTGAAATCCTCCAGGGCTTTATCATCATTGAGGAGAACATCCGGGTCTGCGTGGGCTTTTCCGGGAAAGCCGCCGCAACCGATTTCCACCATTTCAAGTCCAAGGGATTTAAAATATTTTAATGCTTCCTCAAGGGAAACACTGCCAAGCAAATTGGTAAGTACGCCTAATTTCATAAATTCAAACTCCTGTATTTCAAAAATTTTTTCTTAACCAAGCATAACTGCGTGTTATGTCCTCAAGACCTGTGGGAACGGGATTGTCATTTTCGAGAATTACCCAATCAAGACCAATGGCATTAACACCCTCAACAACATTTTCAAGGTTGTTTTCTCCCTCGCCCAATGCTTTGGGGTGCCTGTCAATACCGTCTTTCAAATGAACAAGAACTATTTTATCCTTGTTTGCTTTGAGATACTCTGCATTGTCCATTCCTGCACAGAAACTCCAATATGTATCAAGTTCCAGGGCACAGCCCTCGTCGGAAATAATATCCATGGCATTTTTTCCGTCTTTGATGTCATCAAATTCTTCGGTGTGGTTATGGTAATAAACATCCATACCCATTTCTTTAGCCCTAACAGCCGCATTACCCAGAACCTCACCTGTGTGTTTTGCTTCTTCATAGGTTGAGTGAGGGGCGCCGCCCACACCCAGATATTTTGCACCCAAGGTTTTACCGAAAGAAAGAGTTTTATCTAAATTTTCGGGAAGAAAATCATCAAGTCTCAAATGGGAACCCACAACCTCAAGCCCTAATTCATCGCAACGCTCACGAAGTGCGTTAGAAGAAAGACCGAAATATCCGGCAAATTCAACTCCGTCGAAGCCGATTTCTTTAACTTTGCCGAGAATTTCCAACATATCGTTACCGTCTTTAATATGGTCTCGAACGGAATATAACTGAACAGCAAATTTCATTATACTTTACCTCCGTTTTTCTCAATCGTTAAAATAAACGGGCTTGCCCGTTTCTGCAGACTTGTAAATAGCTTCAAGAATTCTTGTAACGCAAAGTGCCTGTTCGGGTAAAACAACGGGATCGGTATCGGTTCTTATTGCATTTATCCATTGAGCCGCTTCAATTTCAGAGGGAGATCCGTTGCCTGCCCCCTCGTAGAATGCAACCCCACCCGCTTTAAGGTCGGGTTCTTCAATGCACTGCCTGCCGTTTTTAACATAATTCAAGCGCACTTTATCGTCCAGGGTGTCAACACCACCCTTTACGCCTGAAATCATATAGCATGCTTCGTGGGGGTATGCAATATTGAGCGCCCAGGAGGACTCAAGGTTAATAACAGCACCGTTTTTCATTTTAATAAAGCCGAATGCGGAATCCTCAACAGTAAACTTTTCGGGGTCCCAGTCTCCCCAGGCATTACCGGTATTCTTCTGGTCCGCAAGTTTCCTGAATGTTTGTCCCACAACCATTTCGGGCTCGTAGTTATTCATCATCCAAAGAGTCAAATCCAGGGCATGTGTACCGATATCTATAAGAGGACCGCCGCCCTGTTCTTCTTCATTAAGGAATACGCCCCATGTGGGAACAGCCCTGCGGCGAACAGCAAGGGCTTTACCGTAGTAAATTTCACCGAATTCCCCGTCTTCGGCGCATTTTTTAGCATAAATATTTGCCGCCGTATTTCTGTTCTGATAACCTATTGTAAGTTTCTTACCCGTTCTTTTAGCGGCTTCCAGCATAGCCTCTGCCTCTTCGGAAGTTTTAGCCATGGGCTTTTCACACATAACATGCTTTCCCGCTTCGAGAGCGTCAATGGTAATAAAACTGTGGGAACGGTTGGGGGTACAAACGTGAATCACATCAATGTTTCCGTCTTTCAGGAGTTCTTTGTAATCCTCGTAAACCTTAGCATCGGGAGTGCCGTATTCTTCCGCCGCTTTCTCCGCTCTCTCTTTTATGATATCGCAAAAAGCAACCATTTCAACACCCTCAACCTTTTTGAGAGCGGGCATATGCTTGCCGTTGGCGATGCCGCCGCAGCCGATAATACCTATTTTTAAAATTTCCTCCATTTTGAAACATCCTTTCAGACATTATACTTCAATTACCTATTATATTTCTTTTACAATTTATTTCAATAATTTTAAAATATTTGAGGTGACAAAAAAAGCATTGATTATTTAGGTATTTTTCACATATAACCTGTTGCAAATATTCTTCGGTTATTATATAATTCTCATACACATTTTTATAAGGAGTTAAGGAAATGGGAAAGAAAAAGATTTACACAATTGCCACCGCTCATCTTGACACGGTTTGGAGTTGGGATTTGGAGGAGACAATCGACAAATACATCTACGATACTCTTGTAGATAATTTCAGACTTTTTGAAAAATACCCAAATTATGTATTCAACTTTGAGGGTTCTTACAGATACGAACTTATGGAGGAGTATTACCCCGAACTTTTCAAAAAAATGACCGATTACATTGAAAAAGGTCGTTGGAATGTTTGCGGCTCAGCCTTTGAAAACGGTGATGTTAACGTACCCTCCCCCGAGGCACTCTTCAGAAATATTCTTATAGGTAATTCCTATTTCCGCAACAAATTCGGAAAAACCTCGTGCGATATATATCTTCCGGACTGTTTCGGCTTCGGCTGGGCATTGCCGAGCGTAATGCACCACGCGAACCTTAAAGGCTTCACAACCCAAAAACTTTCCTGGGGCAGTGCCTACGGCGTACCCTTTGACATCGGCAGATGGCGGGGAGTTGACGGCAACGAGGTTTACTCTACTCTTAAACCCGGTTCGTACAACGGCACACTTTCAAAACTTCGTGACTGGGATTTTATTGAAGAAAAATTCAAAGAAAACGAAAAATTCAACTTCCCTTGGACCGCCGTTTACCACGGTATCGGTGACCGAGGCGGTGCGCCCCGTGAAAAATCCGTGGCATATGTTGAACACGCAATGAAAGAAAACGGAACAAGCGATATTGAGGTTTATCAGTCCGCCGCGGATGAGATTTACCGCGATATTGAGGAAAATTTCACCGCCGAACAAAGATCAAAGTTCCCTCTTTGGAACAACGAACTTGTTATGAGCGAGCACGCTGTCGGCGGCTACACTTCAAGAGTAATGAGCAAACGCTGGAACAGACACGCGGAAGAACTTGCGGATATGGCGGAGCGCAGTTCCGTTCTCGGCGATTGGTTGGGAACATACGGTTATAACAAGGAAGGTCTCAACCGCTCCTGGAAAAGAGTTATTTCCCACCATTTCCATGACGATATGCCCGGCACATCCTGTCAACGTGTTTATAAACGCTCCTGGAATGACCTCTATGTTTCAATGAATCAGTTCCAAAGCGAAATTGAGGGTGCGATATCTTCCGTTGGCACACTTATGAAAACCGATTCCTGCAAGGGTACGCCCGTTACTGTTTACAACTCAATCGAAGCAGACAGATGCGGTGCTGTTACAGTTCGTCTCGAGGGCATTTCCGCCGGTTATATAAAAGTTTTTGACGGAGAAACGGAAGTTAAGAGCCAATGCAAAAAACTTACCGACGGCAAAACGGAAATCACATTCATCGCAAATGTAAAAAGTCTGGGTACAAAGGTTTATGATATTCGTGAAAGCGACACACCCTGCGGTATCAGCGGTGAAATTTCAATGGGTAATAACACCCTTGAAAACCGGAAATACACCGTTAAACTCAATGAAAACGGTGATATATCTTCAATCATTGACAAAACTCTTGATAATAAAGAAATTTTGAAAGAACCTGTATGCATAGGACTTTTCAATTACACCGGCTCAAAGGCATGGCCTGCCTGGGAAATGAATTTCAACGAGGCAAACAAAACTCCCGACAGAACACCCAAACTTGTAGGCGTTGAAGAACTTGAAAACGGTCCTGCAAGAGTGGCATACAAGGTAACTCAAAAGGATGACAGAAGCACATTTACTAATATTATTGCTCTCACCGACAGCGGAGAATCCGTTGAGGTTTACACCGAAATCGAATGGCAGTCATTGAGAACAATGGCGAAGAATGTTTTCCCGTTTACTGCGGACAACGAAAAAGCCCTTTACGATTTGGGTCTGGGCGCAATCGAGCGCGGTAATATGACAAAGGAACTGTACGAAGTACCCGCACAAAAATGGGCGGACATTACGGACAAAAGCGGGGAATTCGGTGTTTCGGTTATCAGTGAATGTAAATACGGATGGGACAAATTCGACAACAATACACTCCGTCTTACTGCCGTTCATACTCCCAAGGGCAACTACCGTATTGACTCAATGCAGTCAATGATGGATTTGGGTCTCAACCGATACTCCTTTGCAATATTCAGCCACAAAGGCGGTGTGGGCGAGGCCACGCAACTTCAGGCAAGAATGTTCACCCAACCCATGTGTGCAGTAGTTTGCCGCAAACACGACGGTGTTATGGGAACGGAATACTCTTTCGGTAATGTTTCGACTAATGACGTTATAATCCGTGCAATGAAAAAAGCCGAGGAAAGCGACGAAATAATCGTACGACTGGGCGAGGGTGCAAAGAAAAATGTTGAAAACTTTACTCTTTCACTTGGTAACGGAATCGAAAGTGCAAGAGAAGTTTATGCAAGTGAAGAATATTTAGGTGAAGCAAAGGTTGTTGACGGAAAACTCGTGACCGACTTCAAGCCCTACGAAATCAAATCCTTTGCCCTTAAACTTAAAAACAGTACATACAACGGTGAAAAGGCAGTTTCGAAACCCGTAAAACTTGAACTTGACAAGGATTTAATCACAGTTCAGGGTGATATCGGAGATTTCGAATACACCGTTCCCCGTGAAATCACACCCGATAACTTCACATTCGCAGGTGTCAATTTTGAAATAACAAAGGACGGCAAAACCGCAACTGTTGCGAAAGGACAGAAAATTGCTGTTGACAAAGATGTTTCAAAGTTAGTTCTTCTTTGCAACTCAACCGACGGAGATAAAAAGGTTAAGTTCAAAGTAGGAAACAAGGATGTTGAAAAAACAGTTCCCGATGCCTTTGAAAGACCCGCCCGTTGGGATATGTACGATTTCAAAGAAACCGCAAGAATCAAAAAATGCAAGGTAGCTTATGAATTCACCCATTGCCACAGGAATTTCCGTGATGCAACAGCAAAATCAATGTACTTCTTTGCAATTGAAATCGATATGAACGGTGCAACGGAAATCATACTTCCCAAGAACAAAGACATTGTTATCCTCGCCGCTACGCAGGTTAAAGGTACTTTGGGCGGTCTTGCTACTCCCCTTTGTGAAGAAGTTGAAGAAAGAAAATTCAAATTCAAAATGACGCATAAAGAGAAAAGACAATACAAAAAGGGCAGAAAGAAAAGAAATATGCGTGACAAAAAATTCTACAACCGCAAAAATTGGGGTAAAGATTATTAAAAAGCATACCGATTCAGGCACACTCGCAAAGGTGTGCCTGAGTTTTTCTTTAAAATATTCGCAAAAATATTTTTGTAACACCGAAACCGATTACGGCACATCCGGGAAAGGTAAAAATCCAGGTCAACGCTATTTCTTTTATAACGGAAACATTCAGGTCTTTCATATTTCTTGCCGCACCCGCACCCATCATAGCGGTTGTTTTTGCGTGGGTGGTGGAAACGGGATAGCCGAAAACCGTGCTTACAAGAAGTGCAAGGGAAGCCGAAAGATCCGCGGAAAAGCCCTGATATTTCTCAAGTCTTACCATATCCATACCTACGGATTTTATTATCTTTTTTCCGCCGGACACAGTACCCAAAGCCATGACCGCCGAGCATATCAGAATTATCTTCCAATCCGCTTGAAAAGCATCGGCTTTACCGTTCCCCGAAAAAGCCGTACAGAGCATTAAAACCGCTATAAATTTCTGTCCGTCCTGTGCCCCGTGCATAAAACTCATTCCTGCGGCGGCAAAAATCTGACTGTACTTGAAAAAGCCTTCGGCACGGTTTCTTTTTATATTTTTGAAAAATACAATAATAATTTTGCAAATAATAAAGCCCAGAACAAAACCGAAAAAGCAGGAAGTAAAAAGTCCTTTTACCGTTTTCAGCCATTCCGCTCCGTTGACACCGTCCAAACCGCCGTTAATGGCAATAGCGCTTCCCGTCAGTCCCGCAATAAGTGCGTGACTTTCGCTTGTGGGAATTCCGAAATACCAGGCAAGAACCGCCCAAAGCACAATGGCAAAAAGTGCCGCCGAAAGTGCAACCGAGGCGGAATATGTATCATAACCGAAATTTACAATGTTTGCTACCGTCACGGTTACGGAATTGTTAACCGCACTCATAACGATAACCCCTGAAAAATTCAGTATTGCGGACATTATCAGGGCGGATTTTAATTTCATACAACGGGTAACGGTAACCGTGGAAATGGCATTGGGTGCATCCGTTAAACCGTTCACAAAAACAACCGCAAGAGTAAGAATTATTGACGTCACAGTTAAAAGAGAAACCTCCACCCCGGAACACAGCCCTTTCATTAGAGTATTTGTACATTTTATTCGTACCAATGGCATTTAATATATAGTAAAACCCAAAATACAATAAAAATATTAAAAAATTCCAAAAAACACTTGCAAAAAGTCAAATGTTATGATATTATATCTTTCGCTATCTGGGTGTGGCGCAGTTGGTAGCGCGCTTGACTGGGGGTCAAGAGGCCGGAAGTTCAAGTCTTCTCACTCAGACCAATGAAGCAGATAACTCATTTGAGCTGCCTGCTTCATTTTTTTGTTTCCACAATAAGAGAAGACTTGAACTTCTCTCGGCGAAGCCGAACACAATCGGGTTAGCGAGCCTGCGAGCGTGAAGGGCGAAGCCCTTCAAGTCTTCTCACTCAGACCAAAAAGAAAAGTCGCACGAAAGTGTGGCTTTTCTTTTTGTATTATTCATTCTTCAATATTCATCATTCATTATTCATTTCATCTGCGACTTTTCTTAATGAAGAATGAATAATGAAACCGCTTCGCTGATGAATAATGAATAATTGATTTGAAAAAATCAGGGGACGGTTCTGTGATTGGTGATTTTCGCGACCTAAACCGCCCCTGATTTTAAATTTTAAAAAGTTTAAAATCCTTGATTTACAATGGTTTACGGTTCAATCATAGAAC
>CAYQYT010000014.1:0-60098 GCA_964421815.1 uncultured Eubacteriales bacterium
CACAATTATCGCTGTTTTGAAAGTCATACCGCAAATGTAGCATTAACTTGCCTTTAGCAATGTAATATACCCCTGTGTGATTGAGAATAGTATTGCATTTGCACCAAAGTATAGGAGAAAAGCAATATATGGAGAAATCAAAAAAGATATTGGAGAGATATTAAGAAAATTATGTGTGCAAAAAGGAGTGGAAATAATAGAAGCAGAAGCATGTGCAGATCACATACATATGCTCGTAAGTATTCCACCACACATAAGTGTATCACAATTTATGGGACATCTCAAGGGTAAAAGTAGTCTGATGATTTTCGACCGACATGCAAATTTGAAATATAAGTATGGTTCACGAACGTTTTGGTGTAGAGGGTACTATGTAGATACATTCGGTCAAAATAAAAAGGTAATCGCAGAATATATAAGAAATCAATTAGAAGAAGATTACGCAGCAGACCAACTGAGCCTCAAAGAGTACACAGACCCGTTTACGAGTGCCAAGAATTAGTAAGCAAAAATAAACAGCCGCTCGTGAGCGGCTGCTTGAGATTGTAATGCGATGCTAAACTTTCAGTGCACCTTCGAGGGGCTAAGCCAGTATTCGCCCCTTTTAGGGTCAGAGCAAACCACCAGTTTACTGGTGGTTATGGTTTTACCACTAGCAAATACTAATATGTTATTTTTGCGATACGGCTAAGTTTATCTAGTAGATAAACCTCGTCATTAATGGTAGATTTACCTTTGTTGATCTTTTTCTTGACGATTTCTTTCCTAATCCCCGTATCGCTTAATACCTGCATTAATATATCTATAATTGATGCGAATGTACCAATTACTGGGATGAACCCAGCACCACTCAAAACATAATTAATCCCTCTGATTGCAGTAAAGTGCTCTTTGCCGATTTCAGCTATTAAATTATTATATTCTTCGATTTTGTTTTTTTGCTGGCTTTGATCTAATTCAGATAAGTTCAGTAATATTCGTTGCAATGTATGAGTGGTGTTGTATTTTTCTGAATAATCCAATATGTTTTTAACGGAAACAGAATTATCGGATTTTAAAAGATATATTGCATTTCGCTGCTTTTCAAGAAGTTCAGTATATTCTTTAATAGCATCTTGTTGATTTACTGAAATGTATTGATAATTGTTAATAACACTTCCAAGAATATTTGAAACCGCACTATCTGAGTATACTTTCCCTGATTTTCCCTTTACTGCAAATGGGAAGTATGTTGCTTGTAGTGCCGTTGCAATATGAATTGAATTCGAGTTAGCAGTCAATTCAAATTGAATATCAGTGCTTTTCGATGTTTTATCTTGAAAGTGATCAAATAACACATTCGCACCTATACTCGGAAGCTTAAGAGGACTATAACTGGTCAATAACTCATAGCTTTCGCGTTTGGCTTTAATCGGCCATAACAGCCAATCATACAAGAATTGTGATTGTTTATCAGTTTTTTTAGCACACTCAAGACACAAAGTTTCAAATAAGTGTTCATTTCCTTCCCAAGAAGACACATACTTTCTTTCTAAATCACAATAAAACATTGCCATTAATGCGTTTATTCCACGTTTTGAAACAACACAATTTGGATCTATGCAGCATAATCTGTCTAACACTCTCCTGTTATAACGACTTTCTGTATTTGGTAATAGGACAACAAGTTTCTTTCGTTCTACCAATTCGTCGAAGTCTTCTTGTGTTAGATGCTGTTGTAACAGAAAATCATCAATATGACTACCCAAGGGAAAAGACAAATATATCGTATCATACAGTAAGATATTGCTCCTTATGTTAATGTTTTCATTAGTCCAGACACTAAAGTCCATATAACATTTGGTCTTTTCACTATCAAAAAACTTCAGATCGTTTTTACTTACATCTCCTGAATAGATTTTTTCAACATTTTCAAACCAAAATTCAGAATCAGCAATTGAAAAGTCAAAGCTTTTATCAGTACATGCTAAATCAACATCGTTATTAATTAGAATATTTTTAGGGGTTGAAGACTTTTTGATAATAACCTCTGAGAAACCATTTTTAAGGTCGTAAATAAATTGCTTAATATTAGATATTTCATCTGCAACTACAGTGTCTGAAACTGTAATTATTACTTGAACACCATTGCAATGTTCAACTTTAATATCTAAAAAATCGACACGAGGAAATTTGCTTATTAATAAACTTTCAAACATTTTATGTGTTAAAAAGATACCTTCGTTATTATAAGCAATATTTGTTAAAGGAGTAATTTCCGCTATGAATGATTTCGGCTGTTGATTGACTAGTTCTACCCTATCTCCGATTCTACGGATATTATGATCGAAGTCTTTTCTAATATCATCAAAAACATTGGGATAATCTATTACATATATATTATATCGTGCATCTTCAACCAGATAGATTTTGGTCTTTATGCCGTAATATTTTGTTCGCAATTGTAAATCGGCTCTTTTTATACTGCCGGAATCAAAACGTTCTTTTTCCATAGTGTTACCTTCCTTATAAAATTGCTTATATTAACTATACCAAAACCACAACAAAATGCAATGAAATAGCAATTATAATCGGAATCAAGTACAAAAAACGAGGGCCAAGGCGTTAAAATCTTGACTCTTGTTTTTTTATGGCGACATCGCAAGAATTCTTCTATGACGGAACCACCTTTGAAGTAGATGTTCGTACAATGTCCATTTGGTGGGGTATAGGGGGACCGAACCCCTGATCTCTTGACTGCCTGTCAAGAGATCATCCTAGCTGAGCTAATGCACCATATATTATTGTGTTTTGTTGTTTGAATGTGTTTACCTGTCAACTCGCTGTCCCAGTACACACAAAAACGCCCCCCCGTTGAGCAGTTTATGGTAGGTATTGATAAAGTGGCATAAAAGGGCTAGGTAGAATTTTTTCACTCTGCTCGGCGAGTTTTATATTTACTCAATAATCATTTCTCAAATCTAAGATTTTTGCCAACGTATTTGTTATATCAAACGAGTCCAAAGGCTCTAATTCAACAATATTACGGTATTTACGCCTAACTCTGATAACCTTTTCAACATCTCCCTCAAAAATATAGTATGGGCGTGATAACTCAAGAGCATAATTTTTGAATTTCTCAAACGCATCAATTGTTTTGAACCTTACATAATAATGTTTAAAGTCAGCTTTAGAATAAACCACATCATATTGTTTCTTAAGAATATTTAGTATTTTTACTTCTTCTTGGTCTAATGATATATAAATTTCCGGTTGCTCGAATTTAATATCAGGTTCAGAATCCCAGCTAATAGTTACATAGTCCGAAAAAACTATTTCTTTTAAGTCTTCTTTTGCTAAATATTTTCTAAGTACATACACAATGTGTAAAATAGGAGCTTTTATCACAGGACTTTCATGATTGCATAAATCTTTAATATCTCTCAATAATTCTACACAATGATAGTCGCAACATGAACAGAAGAATTTTTTGATACGTGCCGTTATATCTCTGCAAACATACGGAATTTTATAGTTATCCAAAATAGTGCTTAATTCATCGTATAATGCTTTATCCTTTGGGATATCGAGGTTCAATGCTTCGTATGATTGTCCATTGATATACGAGTTCGATTCAGATTTTAATTTACGGAAACAATAATCTAACACAAAAGTCTGGAACAGCAAATTTTGTATAGATTCATCAACATTATATAATGTATTACGATGATAAATAGTATTAAGTTCTTCCAATTTTTCATCAGGTAAGTTTTCGAAAATGTACTGTGCTAAAAGTATGTCCTGAGTTGCTTGTGTTATAATCACATCTTCTTCATCCTCGGAATAACCAGTATCTTCTATAGGATAGATCGATGCTTTAATGTCTTCGGTTTTATCCTTTATTTCACCCTCGAGCAAATATAGTTCCGTTAATACTTCATCAATATTAGGACGAAGTTCAGGGTTTTGAATTCTGCATTTCTGTACAATACTATCCAATGGAAATAGAAGTGGATTTTTATCTGCAATTGTTAAAAAATCTTCTCCAGATGGATTCTGTTTGGTAAAAAGCTCATTTATAATTCTTCCCCGAGCATATATATCGCATGCAGTGGTGACATAATCTGTTGCCAATTGTTCCGGGGCGGCATAGCGACGATTGCCTAACCAATCCCTTGTTTTGGTTTTTGTGGAATCCTCAAAATGTGCAATGCCAAAATCAGTCAAAACCAACGTATTTTCATCATCTACAAGTATATTCTCAGGTTTCAAATCCCTATGAATAATACCAGCACTATGATTATGAATAAACCGAAGAGCTTCGCACAACTGAATAATGTAGTCCAACAATACAAATGAATCTTCTCTTCAGCAATAATAGAACGAAGATTTCTTGAATAATACGGCATAACACAAAACGCTTTACCTTTTTCTGTAACATAATCAAAAATTTTGATAATATGTTTGTGATTGGCATCTTTACAAAACTGACACTCTCGTTCAAATCGAGTAAGTTTCACTTTGTTTTTATCATTTCCGTTATTCAAGAATTTTACAGCATATACGCAAGAATCACCCTTCACTTCAGCTTTCCACACAGTGCCATTTCCGCCGTCATCAATCCATTCCGTAATTGTATAAATATTTGATTCTAACTCTAAATTTGTTCCGACTTGAACTTCCATTGCCACTCCTTTCTTTGAAACATCGCAAAATATTTATGATTGATTAATTATATCATAGGAGTAGGCAGTTTTCAACGGATATAAAAATACCCACTCAAACAGAGTGGGTAAATACAATTGTTCTGAACGATATTGTAAAAAATCCGCAATCATTTTGATTGCGGATTTTATGGTGGAGCATAGCGGGATCGAACCGCTGACCTCTACACTGCCAGTGTAGCGCTCTCCCGGCTGAGCTAATGCCCCGTGTGTTTCTCATATATTACTTGGAAAGTATATCATTTTACTTTTTGTTCGTCAAGGGGGAAGAAAGAAATATTTCTTACTGAACGGAGAAATTTTTTCATTGAAAATACGGAAAATTTAATAATTGTATTCTGAATCCCCGCAAGTAGTAAAATTATTTGGTTTTTCCCTGTTTTTTTAGTTTTTCCCTATTCCATTTTCTTTGTCAATGTGTTATACTTCAATATGTATAATTAGGTGTATTGGGTGCTATTAAGTGCCATATAATACGGAAGGACAGTTTAAATGGCAAAAATCATTTCCATTGTTAATCAAAAAGGCGGTGTGGGAAAGACCACAAGTGCGGTTAATCTTGCGGCGGCTCTGGGCGCTTTGGGTAAAAGAATTTTACTTGTAGATATTGACCCCCAGGGCAATACCACAAGCGGTTACGGTATTCTGCGTAAAAATCTCACCGCAACCTCCTATGAAATTTTAATAGGCTCATCCACCGCGGCAGCGGCGGTTATTCCCACGAAATTTCAAGGTGTTGACATTATTCCGTCCAATATAAATCTTGCGGGTGCGGAACTTGAACTTGCGACCGTTGAAAAGCGGGAATCGGTTCTGAAAAATGCTCTGGCACCCATTCAGAATAACTATGATTTTATTTTCTTTGATTGCCCCCCGTCCTTGGGACTTATAACCCTTAATGCGCTCACCGCATCGGACAGTTTTCTTGTGCCCATTCAATGCGAGTATTATGCCCTTGAAGGTCTGTCACAGTTAATGGCAACGGTCAGGACAATTAAAAGACTTTACAATCCGCTTATAGAACTTGAAGGAGTTCTTCTGACAATGTACGACGGAAGGCTGAATCTTACCCAACAGGTTGTTGCAGAGGTTAAAAACTTCTTTCCAAAAAAGGTTTATGCAACTGTTATTCCCCGTAACGTAAGGCTTTCGGAGGCACCCTCTTTCGGTGAACCGGTTATCTACTATGACAGGGGTTCAAGAGGTAGCGAAAGTTATATGCTTTTAGCAGAAGAATTTTTAAGAATGCAAATTTAAGGAGATAAAAATGGCAGTGAAAAAATCCGGACTCGGCAGAGGCTTTGACGCTATTTTTGCCGACAACTCCGTTGAAGATATTTCTTCGGGTGTCAGTACGGTTAAGGTGAAGTTGATTGACATTGAGCCCAACCGCGACCAACCCCGAAAACAGTTTGACGATGAAACTCTCACGGAACTTTCAAACAGCATTGCACAACACGGTGTACTCCAACCCCTCCTTGTAAGACCCATGCCCGACGGGGGTTATCAACTTGTTGCGGGTGAGAGGCGTTGGCGCGCCTCACGTATGGCGGGTCTTACGGAAGTTCCCGTTGTTATCCGCGATTTAACGGATTCACAGGTTGCCCAACTTGCTCTTGTTGAAAACTTACAGAGGGAAAACCTTAACCCCCTTGAAGAAGCAAACGGCTACAAGGAGTTAAGCGACAAGTTCGGTTATACCCAGGAAAAGATTTCCGAAATTGTGGGCAAATCCCGTTCAGCAGTTGCAAATGCTCTGCGCCTTTTGAATTTGTCGGAAAGCGTTCAGGAAATGGTTTCTTCGGGAAGTCTTTCCATGGGTCACGCAAGGGCGCTCCTGTCAGTTGAAGATGGGAAAACTCAAAAGGAAATTGCAAAACTTGTTGTTCAGAATGACTTTTCGGTAAGGGAAACGGAAAGATTGGTAAGAAACGCGGTTAAGGAAAAAACCGTCGGAAAAAAGACAAAGAAACGCAATCCCTATTATGACGAGGCGGAACTTGCACTTTCCCAAATTCTGGGCAGAAAAGTCAAAATTACAAAGTCCTCAAAAAAAGGCTCTTTGGAAATTGAGTTTTTTGATGATTCGGATCTTAAAAAACTTTTGAAAATTTTTGACAATGAATAAATTTTACAGAAAATAAGAGAGGGACAGAAAATGATTGATATTAGATTTTTGAGAGAAAATCCCGATATTGTAAAACAGAATATTAAAAACAAGTTCCAGGACAAAAAAATAGAACTTGTTGACCAGGTTATCGCTCTTGATGCCCAAAGCAGAAAGGTAAAGGGCGAGGCGGACAACCTCCGTGCTTCAAGAAATAAAAACAGCAAAATGATAGGCGCTCTTATGGCACAGGGTAAAAAGGAAGAGGCCGAGGAAATGAAGAAGAAAGTTTCCGAGGATGCCGCCCGTCTTGCAGAACTTGAAAAGGCAGAAGAAGAACTTTCCCAAAAAGTTAACGATATTATGATGGTTATTCCCAACATTATCGACCCATCCGTACCCATCGGCAAGGATGACAGCGAAAATGTTGAAATCGAGCGTTTCGGTGAACCCCTTGTTCCCGATTTTGAAATTCCCTACCACAGAGAGATTATGGAGCGTTTCGAGGGTATCGACCTTGACAGCGCCGCCCGTGTGGCAGGTAACGGTTTCTATTACCTTTGCGGTGATATTGCAAGACTTCATTCCGCTGTTATTTCATACGCAAGGGATTTTATGATTGACAGGGGATTTACCTATTACATTCCTCCCTTTATGATAAGGAGCAATGTTGTAACGGGTGTTATGAGTTTTGCGGAAATGGACGCAATGATGTACAAAATCGAGGGTGAGGATTTGTACCTTATCGGTACAAGTGAACATTCAATGATAGGTAAATTCATTGATACGATTATTCCCGAGGAAAAACTCCCCCAGACACTTACAAGTTATTCACCCTGCTTCCGCAAGGAAAAGGGTGCTCACGGTATTGAGGAGAGGGGTGTTTACAGGATTCACCAGTTTGAAAAACAGGAAATGATTGTTGTTTGCAAGCCCGAGGACAGTTCATATTGGTTCGACCAACTTTGGAAAAACACAGTTGACCTTTTCCGTTCCCTTGACATTCCCGTGAGAACACTTGAATGTTGCTCCGGTGACCTTGCGGACCTTAAAGTCAAATCCATTGACGTTGAGGCTTGGAGTCCCCGTCAGCAGAAATATTTTGAGGTGGGTTCATGTTCAAATCTTTCCGACGCACAGGCAAGACGTCTTAAAATCCGTGCGGGCGGCAAGGACAAAAAATACTTCCCCCATACCCTTAACAATACGGTTGTTGCACCACCGAGAATGCTTATTGCATTCCTTGAAAACAATCTTAACGCGGACGGCAGCGTGAACATTCCCGAAGCATTAAGACCTTATATGGGCGGCAAGGAAAAACTTATACCTACAGTATAAGTTTTTAATGCGTAATTCGGAATACAGAATGCGGGATGAAGGGGACGCTATGCGCCCGATTGTAAAAAGGAACTTTTATGTACAGAGATAGACGAGAAAATAATTTTAAAAAAAATAAGAGAGATTTCGACAGAAGAGATTTTGATAATGGGGCTGACTTTCGTAAAGATAATGACAATCAACCCGATAAAGATATAATTTTCGGAAGAAATTCCGTCAGCGAGGCAATTAAGGCGGAACGTCCCCTTGACAGTATTCTTGTGGCAAGGGGTGAGCGTACCGGTTCAATTCCGAAAATTCTTGCGGATGCCAAGAAAGCGGATATTCCCGTTAAAGAAGTCGATCGCAAAAAACTTGATTTTATGTGCGGACACGGCAATCACCAGGGAATAGTCGCCGTTGGTGCCGTTAAGGCTTATTCCACAGTTGATGATATTTTCAGTCTGGCTGAGGAGAGAGGGGAACCCCCTTTCATAATCGTCTGTGACGAGATTGAGGATCCCCACAATTTAGGCGCGATTATAAGAACCGCAGAGGCGGCGGGTGCCCACGGAGTAATAGTTCCCAAAAGAAGAAGTGCACCGTTGAGTTTCGCAGTTTCCAAAACAAGTGCGGGTGCGGTGGAATTTATGCATGTTGCAAGGGTAACGAATATTCCCCAAACACTTGAGGAACTCAAGGAACGGGGAGTGTGGGTTTACTGTGCCGATATGGACGGCGAAACATTCTATTCCGCAAATCTTAAAGGTGCCGCGGCACTTGTCATTGGCTCCGAGGGCAAAGGTGTGGGCAGGCTTGTAAAAGAAAAATGTGATGTGGTACTCTCCATGCCCATGAAGGGAAAAATTAACTCCCTTAATGCCTCCGTTGCGGCAGGTATTTTAATGTACGAAATTTCAAAGCAGAGAGATATGTAAAAAGGATTAGTGTGAGATGACGGACGAACAAAAAACACCGAGAAAGTGGTCCCTTGAAGAAATAGACGAGTTACTTCAGGACAGCGGTATGCTTCCCAAAGAGGATGAACCGCTTACGGAAAGTGCCCCCGTTAAAAAAGCGGAGGCAATAAATCCGCGTCCTGTCAGAAACGAAGAAATAGACCATCACATTATTTCTGAAAAAATAGAGCGTTCCGAGGGCAAGGGAGAACCCCAGGTTTACGGCGCCTTTGTCAGCGACAAATACAGGGACAGATTTTTCAACAAGCCCATTCAGAATCTTGAAAAAACCGCAGAGCATAGGTTAGTACCCGAGGAGGAACAGAAATACGAGAGGGGCGGTTTTGTTAAACAGAAAAGCAGTTTTGAAAACACAGCCGATTTTTCTCCTGTTCCCACATTGGTTCCCGATGATAAAGCAGGGGACGATGCGGTAACCGATAAAACTATGGTTTTCGGGAATGTTGAAAATAGTATTTCCGAGACAGAAAAAATGCAAGAAGCAAAAACCCGTACTATCGGATTGCGTTCGTTAGCTGTTACGGACGGAAATGCTCATGACAGGGAACTCCCTGAGGAATCCGACGATTCGCAGTTGTCTTTTGAGGGTTTCCTTACGGCGGAGCCGGACATTGTTGACGAACGTGAGGTTGAAGAAGAACTAATTAAGAAAAGAAAGGAAAAGACGGGCAATTTTACCATAACAAGCGATATTTCAGAACATGACAAAAAGGAACCTTCTAAAAGATACGGAACTGACGAGTACCGAACGGAAGATGATAAGTTTAAAGTAGCTTACTACCTGAAAAAGAAGAAGAACTCTGCTTTTGCAGGCTCGGTAGTTTCCTATGTTTGCTTTTGTGTATTGACGGCATTGTCCGTTCTTGCAAGGAGTTTTCCTGAAACAGAGAAAGTGGTTCTCATTACATCTTTGGTAATGTTTGTTTTATCATTTGCCGCTAATTTTGAGATTATTTCTGACGGTATTCGTTCCTTTAAAGGTTTTAAATTCGGTAAAAACTCCGGAACGGTTATTTGCCTTGCGGCAGGTTTATTGCAAAACTTTGTTTTCATTTTTACTTCCGCGAATCAATTCGAAAACGGTCTCGGTCTTTTTTCCGGTGCGGCGATTCTGCCTTTGGCATTTAACAGAACCGCGGAATATTTTGAATATAAAAGAATCACCGAAAACTTTGATTACATTTCAACAAACGAGATTTATTCCATCGGTAAAATTGAGAAAAAGCAAACGGCTTTTGAAATAGGCAGGGGATTGCTTTTGGATGACCCTACCATTTTAGCATCCCAAAAAACAAGTTTTCCCAGAAGATTTATTGAACTTTCTCAAAAGTTTTACCCCTCGGACGATGTAAATAAACGGCTTGTACCCATAGGCTTCGGGGCTTCCGTGTTGGTGGGTGCGATAGCATTTTTTATTGAAAAAAATATCGCTTCTGCGGTAACTGCCTTTACTGCTGCTATATGTATAAGCACACCGTATTTTTCCTATCTTGTGGATTCCCTCATTATTTCCAAAATGTCAAAAAAACTTTTGGCAAAGGGCGGAATGATTGCAGGCTGGGACGCTTTTAAGGAGTGTAGCGGGGTAAATGCGGTCGCGGTAGATAGTGCCGACATATTTGACGAAAACGGCGGAAATGTTTTCGGTATCCATCCTTTTTACGACATTCAAATTGATGAGGCAATTTTATACACCGCATCCCTTCTTATAAAGTCGGGAGGACCTTTGGGAAATTTGTTTAAACGCATAATAGTGGGTGAAACTTCGCTTCTTCCCCCGGTGGACTCCCTTACTTATGAAGATAAATTGGGTATTTCAGCTTGGATTTTTAACAGGAGAATCCTTGTGGGAAACAGCGAACTTTTGAAAAATCACAATGTTTCAATTCCCGATGTGGCACTTGTGGAGCGACATCTGTGCGAGGGAAGATATCCCCTCTATCTTGCAATTGACGGTAAGGCGGCGGCAGTTTTCATTGTATCCTATGACATAAATAATGAAAATGCAAGGCTTCTCAAATCAATAGAAAAAAACTGTATTTCCCTGCTTGTGCGTTCGGACGACGCCAATATCACCGACGAAATGATTTCAAGCAAATTATCACTTCCCCAAAGCGGAGTTAAGGTTCTTTCTGCTGTTTCCGGAGATATTTATAAAAATTACTGTGCCGGTGTTACATCTGCGGCAGATGCACTCTTAATACATGACGGTAAAGCACACTCCTACCTTTCGGCAATTAACACCGCTCTTTCTTTGGGTTCCGTAAAGCATATTCTAAATATTTTCCAAACCTGTGCCATGGGTGTCGGACTTGCCATTGTAGGCGCGTTGGCATTTGTGTCCGGAATATCGGAATTGGACTGCATTCAGCTTATAATTGTTCAAGGCTTTTTTACAGTATTTACGGCTTTTGCAATGACGGGCAGTCATATTGTATCAAACGGAAAAATCAAGAAGAAAAAATCTAAAAGAAAATTATAAATCGTCAACATCCTGAACGGGAGTCTCATTGTCCAAAGGACAGCCCGTGTAGGAACCGTTAACATCGCTTTTGATTTTTTCGGTATCAAAGTTTTCAGTAGTTTTTAAAGCTTTTTTAGTCGGATTTTTATTTTCCATATAAAACACCTCATACATATTATGTTGAGGTTTCAACAATATAAACGGAGGAATTATTATGCAAAAAGTTAGGTTGGGCGTTATCGGTGTCGGTAATATGGGTTCAAGCCACATCAGGAATTCTTTGGAGGGCAAAATGCCGGAAATCGAGATCACAGCGGTTGCCGATATTAAACCCGAGCGTCTTGATTGGGCAAAGGAGCAACTTCCCCAAGTTAAAACCTTTGATAATGCATCCGCGCTGATGGATTCCGGAGAGGTTGATGCCATTCTTATTGCAACTCCCCACTATTTCCATCCCCCATACGTAATTGAGGCACTTCAAAAGGGGCTTCATGTAATGAGTGAAAAACCTGCGGGCGTTTATACAAAGCAGGTACGTGAAATGAATGAGGTTGCGGACAAAAGTGACAAAATTTTCGGTATTATGTTCAATCAAAGAACAAATTGCCTTTACAGAAAAGCACATGAACTTGTACACAGCGGTAGGTTTGGTGAAATCAAGCGTGTAACCTGGATTATTACCGACTGGTACAGAACACAGGCGTACTATAATTCAGGCGGATGGCGTGCAACATGGTCCGGTGAAGGCGGCGGAGTTCTTCTTAACCAATGCCCCCACCAACTTGACCTTTGGCAATGGATATGCGGTATGCCCGAAAAAATTACAGCGGTATGCCACGAGGGTAAATGGCACGATATCGAGGTTGAGGACGATGTTATGATTTATGCCCAGTACCCCAACGGTGCAACAGGTACATTCATTACAACAACGGGTGATTATCCGGGCACAAACCGTCTTGAGATTACCCTTGACAGAGCAAAACTTATCTGCGAGAACGGAAAACTTATTGTAAACGAACTTAACAAAAGTGTATCCGAATTCACTAAAAATTCAGAGCAGGGCTTCGGCAGTATTGAGTATGAAACCTACGAGGCGGAACTTGACGGAAGAAATGTTCAGCACTCCGAGGTTATGAATAAATTTGCCGCTGCAATTCTCAGAGGCGAGCCCCTTACAGCTAAAGGACAGGAAGGTATTAACGGACTTATGATTTCCAATGCCGCATTCCTTTCTTCTTGGCTGGGTAAAGCGGTTACACTTCCTGTTGACGAAGACCTTTTTTATGAAAAACTTCAGGAGAAAATTGCTAAATCAACTTTTGTTAAGGAAGTTAAAGAGGCTGTTAATGAAGATATGTCCTCTACCTATTGATTTATACAATTGATTTTAAGGCGGAAGATTATGACAAAAAAGATTTTAAACATTTTTGTATGCACAATGGCGATATTGTGCCTGTTTTGCAGTACATTGACGGCTTTTGCGGAGACTGAAAGTGTTACTTATGAATTCAATATTGACCCCGAACTTCCAACAATTCAGGAGAGTACTGATTCTAAGGAAACAGAAGTTGAAAGTGACACCCCAAATACCACCGAAAAAGTTACACAAAAGCCGACAAAACCCCAAACAACAAAGGATGAAAAAAATACCCAAAGCAATAACGGCAACAAGGTTAATGCTAATGTTCAGCAAGATAACACAATTTCAAGGGTAGAAACAACAAGGGAAGAAACGACAGAGGAAGAAACTACCGATAAACCTCTACCGGACGGAGCTTTCTATGTTTATCTTGAACCAAATAACGGGCAAAGACGTTTAAAAACAGTTATGCTGAAAGCCGGGTATGTTCCCTCTCCCGATATACCCGTGAGGGACGGTTATGATTTTGACGGATGGTTTACTGATCCGGAATTCACAAAGCCTTGGGATTTTTTAAAAGATAAAGCGTCAAAACAAATGACGATATACGCAAAGTGGTCGGCAAGCCCCAGTACGAAAGAGTATGAGATAAAAATTGAAGATGTGGCGGGAGGAAAACTGGAAGTTAATCCTCAAAAAGCCAGTGAAGGCGAGATTGTTGTTATAACCCCTATTCCCGACGAAGGTAAAAGACTTTTGCAGGGAAGCATTATGATTAACGGAGAGTCCACTGATTTTTTGAGTTTTACAATGCCTAAAGGAAATGTTAAAATAACGGCTACCTTTGAGGATATTCCCGAAAACACGGCGGAAGAGAAAAAAATAAAATTACCTTTGATAGTTATTTTGGCGGCATTGGGTGCTATTATACTCGTTGCCATAATCATCAATGTTAAGAAAATCAAAAAAGCTAATGATGATTTAGATGATGAAGATTTATATTTTGATGCAGATGACGGAGATAAATGGATAGATAAATCCATTGTTGTCGAGGATGGTTTCAAGGAAGGTAAAAGAAGAGCCGGAAATACGGAGCACGATAACGGTTCAACCGAGACGGATGAAACAGATTGATGTGTTTCCGATGTAATAGCCGAAAAGGGTCGAACCCAATATGCCTATTAAATAAATCTTTGGCACATTCGACTGTTTTTCGTCTTGCCATACGTCAGTATGGCTTCACCGATAAAACCGCCGACTGCACTCAAATCTTTATCTAATAGGTGCGAAGCAGTTTATAAATCGAGATTTTTGTTCTATCAAGGCAAAACTCGATGTAATACTGTCGTATTACGAGAGGTTTTAACGCAGATAGGGCGAAAATATCGCTTTATAAACCATATTGTGTTCGACTCTTTTCGGCTATAGGCGAAACGTGTTCGCCGTTGTGTTATATAGCAGCGGCGAACATTGTTTTGTAAAAATGCAACAGAATTACAAAAAATCGCGAAATATCTTACGTTGAATAAGGTGCAAAAATGAGAGTTCATAAGAAAAAATACGGTGCCCAAAGACTTGAGGCCTGCGGTGATATAGTTATTAAAGATTTAAAAACTCTTGGGGCAACTTCCCGGGAGATTTTCGGAAATGAAAAGCCCATAAGAATTGAAATCGGCTGTGGTAAGGGCGATTTTATTGTGGGTACGGCAGTTAAAGAGCCCCATGTGAATTTCCTTGCGATTGAACGGGTTTCGGATGTTCTTGTTACCGCGGCGGAAAAAGTTAAAAACTCGGGGCTTGAAAATGTTAAGGTTTGCTGTATTGATGCCAAGGAATTGGCAGAAATTTTTCCGGAAAAAAGTATAGACAGAATTTATCTTAATTTCTCCGACCCCTGGCCAAAATCACGCCACGAAAAACGCAGACTAACTTACAGGACATTTCTCGAAATATACAAGAAAATTCTGAAAGACGGCGGAGCCGTATTTTTCAAAACTGACAACAGAGGACTTTTTGATTTTTCTTTAGAAGAATTTAAGTCGTTCGGGATGAGAATTGAAAAGCTTACATACGATTTGCATAATTCGGAATATGCGGACGGAAATGTTATGACAGAATATGAAAAACGCTTTTCAAGTATGGGTGTTCCCATAAACAGAGTGGAATGTTACTTTGAGTAATAGCGGACTATTTATTTCCGCATATTTTTCCCTAATACTAAAAAGAGTGCTGTAAAAAACAAAAGTTTTACAGCACTCTTTTTGGGATTTGATATCAGAGGAGCAATCATTTTACAGGATTACCGTGTTTCTTGCGGAATTGGTGTTTTTGTTATCTGGAAAGGAAAAAGCAGGTCCAAAGGGCGATTACAAAAAATCCTTCCGCAGGAATGGCAAGTTTCGTGTAGGGGCATTTCCAACCTTTATCAACAAAGAGGAAAATTGTTCGTGTTACAAAAACCGTTGTTGCAAAGAAGAGACCGCCCACAAGGGAATAGACCGCGGTATGTAACGTAATTGCAAGATACAAGAGGAATGCACCTAAGGCAAAGGATATACCGCCGTAGTAAACTCGGATTTCCGTTTTACCTGCGTTGTCAACGGGTTTGATCGAAAAACTTTCCGCATTTTTTAAGGGTTTTGCAATAAATACGATTGCCATACCCCAAAAGTAGCCGATAAGACACAGAACGGCAAATGCCGCCGGTGTATTTTCTGCCCAGATTTCTTTAAAAAGTTCCATATAATTACCTCCCAAGGTAAATATATCATATATATTCACGAAAATCAATGTTGGTATAATTTAATATAATTTTGGAAAATTATAATCAAAAATACAAAACGGAGTGTTGATTCAATGGAAATAAATACACGTGTAAGACCTTTCGGAATAAAAGATAAACTGGGTTATTTGTTCGGTGATTTCGGGAATGATTTCACCTTTATTCTTTCGGCTTCATTTCTTATGAAGTTTTATACCGATGTAATGGGGGTTTCTCCCGCGGTAATAGGCTCCATAATGGCTATTGCCAGATTTGTAGATGCTTTCACCGATGTTACAATGGGGCGCATCTGTGATAAAAGTAAAAGTACACCAAAGGGAAAGTTCCGCCCTTGGATTTTGAGAATGTGCGGTCCCGTTGCCATTTCTTCATTTTTGATGTATCAGTCATCCCTTGCAAATTTGCCCTATGCCGCAAAGGTTGTGTACCTTTTTGTAACATATATTTTATGGGGCTCGGTGTTCTACACTTCCGTTAATATTCCCTACGGTTCAATGGCGTCAGCAATTTCCAACAAACCAGAGGACAGACAGTCCCTTTCGACCTATCGTACCATGGGCGGAATGTTGGCGGGGGCTTTTGTGACGGCAGTAATACCCCTTATTGTATATGACAAAGTTCAGGGTAAGGACGTTATGAACGGCGGTCGCTTTACCGTTGTTGCAGGGGTATGTTCCGTACTTGCCATTGTTTGCTATCTGCTCTGCTACGGTTTAATCAGGGAGAGAGTCACCTTTAAAAGCGAACCGCAAAAACACGGGGATAACAATGTTTTCAGAATGTTGGGGAATGCGGTTAAGAACAGAGCATTGATTTCTATTATTGTTGCATCGGTGGTAATGCTTTTGGCACAACTTACGCTTCAGCAAATGACAAACTATATCTACCCAAACTACTATGGCAACGCAAGTATGCAAAGTGTGTCAACCCTTGCGATGTCCGGGGGTATGATTGTTGCCGCATTTGTTGCAAAGCCATTGGCAAAAAAATTCGGCAAAGCGGAGGTAAGTGCCGTTTCCAATCTTGTTGCCGGTTTGGGTAGTTTGCTCCTTTACTTCCTGCGTCCGCAAAATGTTTGGGTATATATTGCAATTCAGACGATTTGTTGGCTTGGATTGGGTGTGTTCTCAATGGTTTCCTGGGCACTCATAACCGATGTTATAGATTATTCGGAAATTAAAAACGGAATTAGGGAGGACGGCTCCGTTTATGCTCTTTATTCCTTTGCAAGAAAGTTGGGGCAGGCGGCGGCATCGGGTGTAACCGGCGCACTTCTGACCGCCATCGGTTATTCCGAGGCAACGGCTTTTGACGAAAATGTTTTGGAAGGTATATTTGATATTTCTACCATTGTTCCCGCAGTGGGTTTCATTTTACTGGGGGCTGTTCTGTGGTTCTGGTATCCGCTTCATAAAAAACAGGTTGACGAAAACGTGGCAATATTGGAGAAAAAACATTCAAAATAAAACAGGCATATTATTCAATTCCATAATAAATAACGGAATCCTTTTGAGATTCCGTTATTTACTATATTCTTCTCTGTATTTTTTTGGGGTTAAACCGGTATATTTTTTAAATGTTTTTGTAAAATAGTTTACATCAAGCATGCCGCAGCGTTGGGCGATATTTTGAATTTGAATGTTGGTGGAAACAAGAAGGTCTTTTGCTCGGTCAATTCGCATTTTGTTTACATAATCCGTCAGGGTGCTGCCCGTTTCTTTTTTGAAAAGAGTTGACAGATAACTTGGGTTAATATTGAATAATTTTGCAAGGGTATTTAGGCCTAAATCCGAGGATATATCGGATTCAATTTGAGTGATAACTTTTTGAATTAAAAGGGAGTAATTACGTTGGGAATGTTTGTTGACCAGGCGGCAGTATTTTTTTACCATGTATTTGAGGAGTTCTCCACATTCCGCAACAGTTTGCTTTGATTCAATTTTTATAGCAAGTTCGGAGGAAACCGCATCAATGTGAACAGGGTGAACCTTTCCTTGCTCCGCACCCTTTCGCAGTAAAGTATTTAAGATAATCAGATAGTTTTTGGTGTTTCTTAATGTGTCGGTGTTCCTTACTTCCAGAGAGTTTTCCGGTGTAATGTTTGTAAAAATCATTTCTGCTTTGTGGGAAAGTCCTTTGGATACTGCGTCAATAAGTTCGTTTTCTTTTGCATATCGCCTTTCCAAAAGCTGAATTGCCATAAAAGGCTCGTTTTCCTTTATGGTGTGACTGTTGGGTGGGAAAACGGGAATTTCAATTTCTTTTTCCATGTGTTTGTGAATGATTGTGAAGTTTTCAAGCCCTTTGAAAACAAGTTCACCGAAACAGTTCACAAGGGCGAGTACGGTGTCGTCATTGGGAAAATAAGGAACGGTGTTATAATACTTTTCAAGTTGTGCGCTGATATGTGGGGGGAGTACGCTTTCAACGGTTCTTTTGTTTATGGAGTTCTTTGTGATTAGTTCATTTGTATATGGACCCAATATAAGTATTGAGGGCTTATCCCTTTCGGGCAGGGGAATGAAAATATACTTGCACATAAATACATCCGAAACTACGGCTATTTCGTTTCCCGAAAAGACACAGTTTTCTCTGAAAAAAGAGAGGTATTCATTTTGAAGATTTAAAAGACGGCGAATACCCAAATCCATATCATCCGGCAGGTTTTCTCCGAAAACTAAAGTACCTCTGATTTTAAGACTGTCCATTGATTTAATAAAAAAATCAAGTTCCTTTTCATAAAACATACAAACACCTCCCTTATATTATCGTATAATTTTTATGAAAACTCAATAGTATGCAAAAAATAATACTAAAAAAAGCAAAAAAATTACTCACAGAAAATCAAGATTTATTATAGAATTATGTTGTCAAAAGATTTTGTGTATTTTTTATAAAAAACATTGACAAAATCGGAAAAATATAGAAAAAGGAGCGAATCATAATGTCAACAAAAGCAAAAACATTAGATTCAAAAGGCTTTCCTGCATTCGGTATAAAGGACAAGCTCGGTTACTCGTTGGGCGACTGCGGATGTAACTTTTCATTCCAATTAGTTTCAACTTATATGTTGCTTTTCTATACTCAGTGTGTTGGACTGAAAACAACCGACTGGGCATGGATTATCATCGTTGCAAAAGTGTGGGACGCAATTAACGACATTTTAATCGGTAATATGGTGGATAACATTCACCTTGGCAAAAAGAGTAAGTTTATGCCTTGGATAACTATGGGCGGAATATCTCTTGTGGCAACAACAATTCTTCTGTTTGCGCCCTTTACGGCAAACTTCCCTTACATCGGAAAAGTTCTTTGGTGCTTACTTATGTACTGTCTGTGGTCCGTGGCTTATACTATGGTTAATGTACCATACGGCTCACTTCATTCCGTTATTACGGAAGACCCCAAAGAGCGTACATCCCTTTCAACATTTCGCAGTATCGGAGCGTCGCTTCCTGCTGTTCTTTGTATGATTCTTCCCACAATTGTTTACAAGAAAACCGCAGACGGCGATATTCTTGATTCAATGAAGATTTTTGTAGTGTCTATTATATTCTCTTTGGCAGCGGTTGTTGCTTTCTTCGGACTTCAAAAGCTTGTTACTGAACGAGTAGTTCGTACTCCTGCTCCCAAAGCGGAAAACGGCACAAAGAATAAAACAAATTATCTCGGCTCGGTTAAGTCCTATTTCACAAACAGGGCTCTGATCGGTATTACCATTGCAACAGTTGCATTGGTTATCTTCTACAATTCAACAATGTCCATGAACAACCTTATTTTCCAGTATTTCTTCGGTGATGCGGGCAAAGCCACAATCGGTCTTGCTTGCGGCTATTTACCGTTGCTTCTCTTTATGCCATTTGCGTCAACCCTTTCAGCAAAAGTCGGCAAAAAAACTGTCAGCTGGGTAACTGCAATCATCAGTTGTGCCGTGGGTATTTTAATGCTCGTCGGTTGCTTCACGGGTGTTATCACTCCCGATACCAAGGGTATGGTTCTTTACATTGTAGGTCTTATGTTCGTTAATATCGGCTGTTGCTGTTTCCAAATCATTGTTTGGGCAATGGTTGCGGACTGTATTGAAATGAACTTCAGAAAAACGGGTAAACAGGAAGAAGGCACACTCTATGCCATTTACTCTTTCTTCCGTAAACTGTCACAGGGTATAGGCTCCTCCATACTTGCACTGGGCCTTGGTGCAATAGGCTATGCCGAAGGTCAGGCTGCACAGACTGCAGAGTTCAAAGCAAATGTACCCGTACTTTATATTGGCTTCTTGGTAGTAGGTCTTGCTATTATGTTTGTTGGTATGTTCTTTGTTTATAACATTGATAAAAAGAAAGAACTTGAATTTGCGGCATCACACAATGCATAAAATACCGAATTTCAGAAAAACTAACAAAAAAGCCTTTCAGCATTCTAAATGTTGAAAGGCTTTAATAAAGGAGAAAATCATGAGAAAAATTCAAAATATTAACAGAAAATGGGCTTTTTCAAAACAGGCTAAAACAGTTCCATCCGTACTTCCTACGGATTGGTGTTGGGTAAATCTTCCTCACTCTTGGAATGCAATAGACGGTCAGGACGGTGACAACGACTATTTCCGCGGTACTTGCTATTATGTAAAGAGTTTCAAAAAATTTGAACTTCCTCAGGCGGATAAATATTACCTTGAAATTAAAGGTGCAAACTCCTCTGCGGACGTATATCTTAACGGCAAGGTTCTTGCCCATCACGACGGCGGTTATTCCACTTGGAGAGTTGATATAACAAACGGCATTAAGGATGAAAATCTCCTTGTTATTTCAGTTGACAACGGGGTGAACGATAAGGTTTATCCTCAGATGGCGGACTTCACATTCTATGGCGGTCTTTACAGGGATGTCAACATAATCGGTGTTAATAACAGCCACTTTGAACTTATGTACCACGGCGGTCCCGGTTTAAAGGTTACACCCGAAATTAAGGGCAATGACGCGGATGTGGAAATTGAAACATGGGTTGTGGATTTTAAGGATTCACAGGAAATTCGCTATGTGATAAAAGACGCAGAGGGCAAGGTTGTTGCCGAAAAGGTTACAAAAGAAACAAAGGTTTTTTTGAAAATTTCCGATGTTCACCGTTGGCACGGTAAAAAGGACCCCTATCTTTATACTGCCGAAATTGAACTTGTTGACGGTGAAAAAGTTGTTGATAATATTTCAACCCGTTTCGGTTGCCGTACTTTTGAAATCAATCCCGAAAAGGGCTTTATTCTCAACGGCGAGGAATACCCCTTACGCGGCGTCAGTCGTCACCAGGACCGTTGGGGTTTGGGCAATGCACTTCTTCCCGAGCATCACAGGGAAGATATGGATCTTATCTGCGAGTTGGGTGCCACAACAATCCGTCTTGCACATTATCAGCATGACCAATATTTCTATGACCTTTGCGACGAAAGGGGTCTTGTAATTTGGGCGGAGATTCCCTATATTTCAAATCACATGCCCGGGGGCAGAGAGAATACGATTTCTCAGATGAAAGAACTTGTTACACAGAACTATAATCACCCATCAATCGTTGTTTGGGGTCTTTCAAACGAGATTACAATGAAGGGTGATGCCGACCCGGATTTGCTTGAAAATCACGAAATTCTTAACGACCTTGTTCACGAAATGGACAAAACAAGGCTTACAACTATCGCCGCAGTTTCAATGTGCGATATGGACAGTCCCTATATTCAGATTCCCGATGTTGTTTCCTACAATCACTATTTCGGTTGGTACGGCGGCGACACTACCATGAACGGCCCTTGGTTTGATAATTTCCACGCAAAATATCCGAACATTCCCATCGGTTGCAGTGAGTACGGATGCGAGGCTCTTAATTGGCACACATCAAATCCCCAACAGGGCGACTACACGGAAGAATATCAGGCATATTACCACGAGGAACTTATTAAACAGTTCTTCTCAAGAAAATATATGTGGGCAACACATGTGTGGAATATGTTTGACTTCGGTGCGGACAGCCGTAATGAAGGCGGAGAGAACGGACAGAATCATAAAGGTCTTGTAACCTTTGACCGTAAGTATAAAAAGGACTCATTCTATGCTTACAAAGCATGGCTTTCCGATGAAAAGTTCGTTCATATCTGCGGTAAAAGATATGTGGATAGGGTTGAGGATGTAACAAAGGTTACGGTTTACTCAAATCTTCCCGAAGTTGAACTTTTTGCAAACGGAAAGAGTCTGGGCAAGCAAACAAGTGATGTGCATTTCTTCTACTTTGATGTTCCCAATTCAGGTGAAACAAAACTCAAAGCAGTTGCGGGTGAATGTACCGATACTTCAAAAATCCGTAAGGTTGAAGAGTTCAACGACTCTTACCGACTTCGTGAGCAGGGGGCTGTACTCAACTGGTTTGATATAACGGAGATTGACGGCTATTTCTCTCTTAATGACAAAATGAGTGACGTTATGGCTTCCAAGGAAGCAATGCAACTCTTTATGGGACTTATGGCAAACGCTATGAAAAATCACGGTGATAAGAGTATGATGGGCGGCGATATGGCTCAAATGCTCACAGGACCCATGGCGCAGATGATGGGCGGCTTTACCCTTATTCGCCTTGCAAACCTTATGGGCGCGGCAAATCTTCATTTCACAAAGGATGAACTCCTCCAACTTAATGCCGCACTTAACAGAATTAAAAAGTAATATATAAACAAAAACTCTTTCTGTAAAATGCAGAAAGAGTTTTTGTTTGTTGTGACTGAAATTACGATACGGTAAAATTTATTCGTATTTGGGTCTAAATATCATCCAAATTATCCATAAACCACCGGTTATACAAATCATAAAAATATCAAACAATATAGAATAATGTTTTTTTACTTTTCCTCCTACTGCTGCTGACGCTGCCGCGGAAGACGATGCAGAATTATTGTTGTTAATGATTATAGGTTCGTTTTTCTTTTCGCTTTTGTCAAATTTCGCGGTTGCACAACCACAAAATGGGCATACAACTGCCTTTTCCGATATTTCTTTTCCACACTCACTACAAAACATTTTATCCACTCCTTTTTGATTTCAATATGATTATACTCAATATATTGAGTATTGTCAAGAGTTTGAGTATGATAGAATGACTCTGGTGATAAAATGATTAGTTATAAACCGTTTTATGAAACTCTTTTTAAAAAAAGTATAACCGAATATAATTTGATTTTTAAGCAAGGTTTTTCCGCCAACACACTTCATCGTATAAAAAAGGGTGAAGCTATAAGTACTAAAACTCTTGATGCTTTATGTTATGCACTTGATTGTGAAGTAAACGATATAATTAAATTTGAAAAAGAATAGCACCCGGTTTCAAAAAATGAAATCGGATGCTGTTCTTTTTTGCGAAAGGGTAACCAAAGGTCGCAAAATCGAGGTAAAAGTAAGCAAAAGTAGTGTAGCAATCAAAAATATTGCTTATACTCCGGTTCTGCTTTTAATTCATTAAGCAATTCGTCTATATTTTCAAAAACGGATTTTCCGACAACCCCTCTAAACGGTTCCCACATTGCAGGTAGCACATTGTCGTGTGAACAAATATATTTCCATTCGTCTTCATCGTACTGATAGATTGCTTCCAGTTGAAAAGTGAAAAACTCCTTTTCGTCCTTCAGTACAACATATCTCATCGAGCAATCTTTTGAATAAATCACTTTTACAACTTCATCAGAAAATGCATCAAGATGCTTGTCGTACATCATTTCAACAACAGTTTCCCATGAAGGCCTTAGCGGTAAAATGTGAAATAGAATAAATCCCTCATACGCCGCAGCGTATTTCATAGCGTCAGCTATTTCATAACGCGAAGCGTTATTTCACAAATCCCGCAAGGGATTTATTTCATTGAAAAGAACCCGCATTTGTCTGCGACAAATGTGGGTTCTTTTTTGGCCCGCCCAAAGGGATTCGAACCCCCGTTCTTCAGAATCGGAATCTGCTGCGTTATCCAACTGCGCCATGGACGGAAATTTACTTGGTACACTTCATTATACCCGTATTTTACACTTTTTTCAATAGTTTATTTCTCTCATTATAATAAATTGATTGTTTTTAAGTCAAAAGGTATTGATTTTTATGATAATGTGTTGTATAATACTCAAGCATTCGGGAGCATAGCTCAGCTGGGAGAGCATCTGCCTTACAAGCAGAGGGTCATAGGTTCGAGCCCTATTGTTCCCACCATAGAGAGGCTGTAAAAAACGGAAGTTTTTTACAGCTTCTCCTTTTGTATTCAATTTATCGCAAGTTTACATCATTTGGCGGGGGAGTTAATGTGTTCAAGAATGGTTTTCACCGTATTTTCGGTCACTTCAATAGTCCTTTTCGGAGGACGGAAGTTTTCAAGATAATGAGCATCCGAATCCGAAAGAATTTTCAGACTGTTGAGATAGGTGTGTCTTTCTTTTAACTCCTGTTCTTTTGAAATATCGAATATTTCTGCACTATTAAAACCGAAGGATTCGTCAATTATACCAAGGTTTGAAAGAATACTGAACGAGGAACGGTCAATATGTGCGGGGTAGCAGATACCGTTGTATTTTCCCACAGTTTCAACAACCTTTTGGGTGCTGATTGAACTTGCGGTAACAAGGAGGGTTTCCTCATGTCCGATGATATTATCGTTTTCATCACATATTGACTGTTCACCGAAAACCGAGGGTTTGTTTTTTATTGGGGGGAGAGTTGATTTAACGTATTCGGAAAAGTTCAGAGCATCCTCCAACGTGTAGAAAAGGCAGACAACGTGAACCTCCTCCGAAGTGCATAATTCCATGCCGGGAATAAAAGTTATTCCGTTTTCTTCCGCAGCTTTTGCGGCGGCGGGGCAGTTTTTTGCTGTGTTGTGGTCTGTCAGGGCAATAGCATCATAGCCCCAAATCTTCGCCATATTGACTATGTTTTGGGGGGTCATATCATTATCACCACAGGGACTTAAACAGGAATGAATATGAAAATCGTAATACAGTTTCATAGCAGTTTTGATATTTCTGCGGCAATTTCGTAGGTGGTTTTGCCCGTTCCGAGTATTATAACCTCATTTTCTTCCGCTCTGCGTATTGCCTCATCATCCACGGGGGCATTTTCCGTGAGAATTATGCAAGCAACCTCTGCAAGAACGGCAACACCCATTGCGGTTATATTTCCCATAACCGTAAGCCAGGCATCCCCCTCTTTTGCACGGGACATTACCCAACTTAACAGGTCACCGCAGTAGCAACCGCTTACGGTTTTTTCTTCCGCAAGACTTTCGTTGCATATATACTGTAAATCTAATTTTTCTTTCAAATCTCTAACTGTCATTTCAATCATCCTTTTTCTCTCTGAACGGTGCGGGTATGAAACGGTCAAGACTTTCGTCGCTGTCAAGTTCGTGGAGTTCCTCCCTTGCTCTGAAAACGCAGTCGTGTTCCGTGGTGTAGCCCCGTACAACATCCTCCGCTAAGGCACGGCAACTTGGCGCACCGCAAGTGCCGCAATCAAGTCCCGGGAAAACTTTTAAAAGTTCTTTCATTCTGTTCATACGTGCCATGGCTTCCGCAACGTTGTCCGCAAGTTTCATAACATCATCACGGGATTCGATGGGTTTCGTGCAAAGGAATTCTTCGGGCAGAACCCTGTCGGAAAGATGGTTGCAGGAAATGGGGCTGTACTTCCTCAACTTCATAAGTCGGGATTTTGCAATGAATGGATTTTCCGCAGTCAGACTTCCGCCCACGCAACCGCCCTGACAGGCATTAAGTTCAATGAAATCCACATCATCGAGGGTTCCGCGTTCAACTTCTTCGAGAATTTTCATGCAGTTTTCAATGCCGTCCGCCGCAAGAGCATTGTCGTGGAGAGTACCGGATGCCTCTCCGCCGCTTGTTGCCCAACCGATGCCGATAACACCGGATTCGTGGAGGGCTTTCAATTCGTCGGAGTTTTCTGATTTCTCCATTGCCTTCAAAAGTGCGGGGTAGATATCGTTAATGGCTATTGCACCGTCAATATGGGATTTTTCAATACCCAGGGGCTGTTTGATTGCCGTGACCTTTGCAGGACATGGTGTAATAAAGAAAATTCCGATTTCTTCAGGTTTTAATCCTGTTTTTTGAATTGCTTTTAATCTGGCAAGTCTTCCCGCCTCGTCAACGGGGGCTGTAATAGGTATTATGTTATCTACAAGGTCGGGGAAACAAACCCTTATAAGCCTTACTACCGCAGGACAAGCGGAGGAAATCAGAGGTTTTATATCGGTGTTTTCCGCCATATAAATTCTTGTGGCTTCGGAGATTAACTCAGCCGCCTTGGAAACTTCAAATACGCTGTCAAATCCTAAAGAGGGCAAAGCGTTGAGAATTATATTTATATCATCCAAATTGTTGAACTGACCGTAAAGGGCGGGGGCGGGGAGTGCCACCGTGTATTTATAGTCCTCGATTTGAGAAAGCACATCACGGCTTGCGTATTTTGCGTGATGGGGGCACACACGTATGCATTCGCCGCAATCAATGCAGCGTTCCTTTATTATTGTTGCCTTGCCGTTACGCACACGTATTGCCTGGGTGGGACAACGCTTTATACAGTTAGTACAACCGCGGCACTTTTCTTTATCAAGACGTACCGAGTGAAAATATGTATCCATAATATTTCCTTTCGGTCGGATTATTTTACAAACACTTTCAGTTTAATTGTTGTGCCTTTTCCGACCTCTGTTTCTATTATCATTTCGTCAGTATATTTTTTAATGTTGGGAAGTCCCATACCTGCGCCAAAGCCCAACTGACGAACATTGTCCGGAGCAGTTGAATAGCCCTCCTGCATAGCAAGGGAAACATCGGGAATACCGGGGCCTTGGTCTGCAAGAATTATGGAGATACATTCCGGAGAGATTTCAACATCTATAACACCGCCGCCGCCGTGTATAACCATATTTATTTCACCTTCGTAAACGGCAATGGCGACATTTCTTATAACCGATGCGGGAAAGCCCAATTCCTTGAGGCTTTTTTTGATTTTGCTGGATGCCTCACCTGCACAGGTGAAATCGGTTCCGCTTACATCATAGTGTAAAGAAAGAAGCTCCATCAGATACCGCTGCCTCCCTTAAGACCGTTTTTGTAAAGAAGTCCGCAGGCGGTGAACATTTCAAGTTTTGTTCCCAAAAGAACAATATCACGCTCCTGTGCCAACTCTATCATATCTTCATCGGGCTGTTTTCCGCGAACAAAAACTATGCACTTCATATCCATCATTTCCGCAGTTCTCACAACCTGGGGATTAACAAGTCCCGAAAGCAGAACCGCCTGTTCTTTTACATAGGCGAGAACGTCGCTCATCATATCACTTCCGCAAGCGGTAAAGACCTCATTTTCAATGAATTCTTCCCCGCTTATTAGCTCCGCGTTAAGAATTGATTTAATTTCACTGATTTTCATAGATAAACTCTCCCTTTTTTGCAAGGTGTATTATATGTCCTTATATTCTAACATAAAAATAATGAAAATTCCACAAATAAATCATAATTACTGTAAAATTTCTATGAAAAGGTGACTAAATAATGATAAACTTTTTGTATTTCTCAAAAAAGTACAACAAAATGTTAAAAAAATATCAAAAAAGTCGAAAAATAGTATGGACATTGGTGTTAAAATTGTGATATACTTCTATCGTATGTATAATGGTGGATTGTGAGTACACTTCCACCTGAAACAAACACAATCTGAATGGAGGAAATCTAATGCTCAAAAAAATCAGCACAATACCCTTTAAAGGCACACCTGAGCAGAAAGCAAAACTCGATGCAGTTATTGCAGAGTGCAAGGATGACAAGAGCCGCCTTATGCACGTTATGCAGGAAGCTCAAGGTATCTACGGCTACCTTCCCCGTGAAGTGCAGGTAATGATTGCAGAGGGTATGGACATTCCTTTGGAGAAAGTTTACGGTGTAGCAACTTTCTATGCACAGTTCTCCCTCTCTCCCAAAGGCGAATATGACATTTCCGTATGTCTCGGTACGGCTTGCTATGTTAAAGGTGCACAGCCAATTATTGACAAAATCAGCGAGGTTCTCGGAATAGGACCCGGGGAATGTACTCCCGACGGTAAGTTCTCCCTTGAGGAGTGCCGTTGTATCGGCGCTTGCGGTCTTGCACCCGTTTTCACAATCAACGGCGAGGTTTACGGCAAAATTACCGCAGACGATATTCCCGGAATTCTTGCAAAATATATGAACTGATTATATGCGCGAATTATCATTGAATGTTCTCGATATTGCTCAGAATTCCATTTCCGCGGGAGCCACTCTTACGGAGATACTTGTCAAGGAGAATACCATTGAAAAAACACTTTTAATCGGTATCTATGACAACGGTAAGGGAATGACTTCGGAACAGACCGAGAGGGTAATGGACCCCTTTTTCACCACCCGAACAACCCGTAAAGTGGGTATGGGAATACCGCTTTTCAAGTTGGCGGCGGAACAGACGGGGGGAACTTTTAAAATAACCTCTCAATTGGGAGTGGGCACAAGGGTTGAAGCCTTTTTCAAAACCGACAGTGTGGATTTTACACCCCTGGGTGATATGGCTTCCACAATAACCGCCATTGTGTGCATGAACGGGGACAAAGATTTCGTATATACCCGTAATATTGACGGTAGAGAATTTACGTTTAAGTCCGCTGATATAAAGAAAATCCTTGAGGGTGTACCTCTTTCGGAGCCCTCGGTTATGAGTTGGGTTGAGGATTATATCAGAGAGAATACCTTGACTATTGAAAGGAATGACTAATATGAAATCACTTGAAGAGTTACTTGCTATAAAAGAGAAAGCACAGGCTCAGATGGCTGCCCGTGACGCTGACGGCCAGGACGGTATCAGAGTTGTAGTAGGTATGGCAACTTGCGGTATTGCGGCAGGCGCACGTCCTGTTCTCAAAGCAATTACAGATGAAATTGCCAAAAGAAATGTAAAAAATGTTGCTGTTTCACAGACCGGTTGTATCGGTATGTGCCAGTACGAACCCATTGTTGAGGTTTTTGAGCCCGGCAAGGAAAAGGTTACTTATGTTCAAATGACAGCGGAAAAAGCTGTTAAGGTTGTTAATGAGCATATCGTTAACGGCAAACCCGTGGCAGAATACACCGTGGGTGCAGTTACCGAATAAGGAGGAAAGAATAAATGTATCGTTCTCATGTACTTGTCTGCGGCGGTACCGGATGTACCTCCAGTCACAGCGCAGACCTTATTGAGGCGCTTAATGCCAACATTAAGGAAAAAGGTCTTGAAGAAGAAATCCAGGTTGTAAGAACCGGTTGCTTCGGTCTTTGCGCATTGGGTCCCATTATGATAGTATATCCCGAGGGTTGTTTTTACAGCGAGGTTAAGGTGGATGATATTCCCGAAATCGTTGAAGAGCATCTTCTCAAAGGTAGAATTGTTAAAAGGCTTCTCTACCAGGAGACAGTTTCAAAGGAAGATGTTAAGCCTTTGAGCGAAACAAACTTCTACAAGAAACAGCATCGTGTTGCACTTCGTAACTGCGGTGTTATCGACCCCGAAAATATTGAAGAATACATTGCCTATGACGGTTATCAGGCTCTTGCTAAAGCGCTTACACAGATGACTCCCCAGGATGTTATTCAAACCGTTATTGATTCAGGTCTTCGCGGCAGAGGCGGCGGCGGATTCCCCACAGGACGTAAATGGAGTTTTACAGCCGCTAACAGCGCAGATCAGAAATATGTAGTATGTAATGCCGACGAGGGCGACCCCGGTGCATTTATGGACCGTTCCGTTCTTGAGGGTGACCCCCACTGTATCGTTGAGGCTATGGCACTTTGCGGTTATGCAACCGGCGCAACAGAGGGTTATGTATATGTTCGTGCAGAGTACCCCATCGCTGTTCAGCGTTTGCAGAAAGCCATTGACGATGCCCGTGCATACGGACTTCTCGGCAAAAATATTTTCAATTCAGGTTTTGACTTTGATTTGTTCATCCGTCTGGGTGCAGGTGCATTCGTTTGCGGTGAAGAAACAGCACTTATGACTTCAATCGAAGGCAACCGTGGTGAGCCCCGTCCCCGTCCGCCCTATCCGGCAGTTAAGGGTCTTTTCGGCAAGCCCACAACGGAAAACAATGTTGAAACTTTTGCAAATATTCCCCAGATTATTCTCCACGGTGCCGAGTTCTTCAACACAATGGGTACTGAAAGAAGCAAGGGTACAAAGGTATTCGCTCTCGGTGGTAAAATCAACAACACAGGTCTTGTTGAAGTTCCCATGGGTACAACCCTCAGAGAAATCGTTGAAGATATCGGCGGCGGTATTCCCAACGGAAAGAAATTCAAGGCTGCACAGTCCGGCGGTCCTTCCGGCGGATGTCTTCCCGCAAGTCTTCTTGATATTGAAATCGACTATGACAACCTTGTTGCAAAGGGTGCCATGATGGGCTCCGGCGGACTTATTGTTATGGACGAGGATGACTGTATGGTTGATATTGCAAAATTCTTCCTCAAATTTACGGTTGACGAGTCCTGCGGTAAGTGTACACCATGCCGTGTGGGTACAAGAAGACTTCTTGAAATCCTTGAAAAAATCACAAGCGGTAAGGGTACAATGGAAGACCTTGACAGAATGGAAAAACTTTGCCATTACATCAAAGAGAACTCCCTCTGCGGTCTCGGTCAGACAGCGCCCAACCCCGTTCTTTCAACATATCAGTTCTTTAAGGATGAATATATTGCTCACGTTGTTGAGAAGAAATGTCCCGCAGGTGCTTGTAAAGATCTTGTTACATATTCAATTGATAAAGAAACATGTATCGGTTGCGGTATCTGTGCAAAGAACTGTCCCGTTGACGCTATTACAAGAACCGATTATATTGCTCCCGGTCACAAACTTGCATCATTCCAAATTGATACTGACAAGTGCGTGAAGTGCGGCGTTTGTATCGGAAATTGTAAGTTTAAAGCAGTAAAGAAATAAGGAGGAACTAATAATGGAAAACGCAGTAAATATTAAAATTAACGGCTTTGATTATCAGGTTCCTGCCGGTTCTACGATTCTTGAAGCTGCTCATTCCGTAGGTATTGAAATTCCTACACTTTGCTATCTTAAAGAAATCAACGCCATCGGCGCCTGCCGTATTTGCGTTGTTGAGGTTAAAGGCGCAAGAAGCCTTGTTGCATCCTGCGTATTCCCCGTAGACGAGGGAATGGAGATTTTCACCAATTCTCCCAAGGTTATTGAAGCCAGAAAAACAACTCTTGAACTCATCCTTTCAACCCACAAGAAAGAGTGTCTTTCCTGTGTAAGAAGCGGTAGTTGTGAGTTACAGAAACTTTGCTACGAATACGGTATCGAGGACGCTCACGCATTCGCAGGTGAAACAGTAAGTTACGATATTGACGCAAGTGCATCCCACATGTACCGTGACAATGAAAAATGTATTCTTTGCCGCCGTTGTGTTGCAGTTTGTGAGAAAAATCAGGCAGTTTCCGTTATCGGTGCAAATGCCCGTGGTTTTGATACCCATATCGGCTCCGCTTTTGAATACAAGTTGGGCGATGTTGCCTGTATCTCCTGCGGTCAGTGTATTACAGCCTGTCCCACAGGCGCTCTTTCCGAAAGAGATGATACCAAAAAGGTATTTGACGCTCTCAATGACCCCGCAAAGCACGTTGTTGTTCAGACCGCTCCCGCAGTTCGTGTAGGTCTGGGCGAAGAATTCGGCTATGAAATGGGCTCAATCGTTACGGGTAAAATGGTTTCCGCTCTTAAAATGTTGGGCTTTGACGGTGTGTTTGATACAAACTTTGCCGCCGACCTTACAATTATGGAGGAAGCAACGGAATTCCTTTCAAGATTTAAAGAGGGTAAAAATCTTCCCCTTATTACTTCTTGCTCACCCGGCTGGGTTAAATATTGCGAACACTATTATCCCGAATTCATTCCCAACCTTTCCTCCTGCAAATCACCCCAGGGTATGTTCGGTTCAGTAGCAAAAACTTTCTATGCAGAGAAAATGGGCATTGACCCCAAGGACATTTTCGTTGTTTCCGTAATGCCCTGTACTGCAAAGAAATTTGAGGCGGAAAGAGTGGATCACACCGCCGTTAAAGGTCTTGCAGATATTGATGCATCCATCACAGTAAGAGAACTTGCAAGAATGATCAGAAAAGCGGGTATCAACTTCAAGGCAATCCCCGAAGCAGAGTTTGACGCACCTTTCGGACTCGGTTCCGGCGCGGGTACAATCTTCGGTGTAACCGGCGGTGTTATGGAAGCCGCACTTCGTACCGCTTACGAAGTTGTTACGGGCAAGGAACTTACGGACTTTGCAACATTCAAGGCGGTTCGCGGTGTCGAAGGCGTCAAGGAAGCAACTTATGACCTTGACGGCGTTAAGGTAAATGTTGCGGTTGCATCCGGTCTTGCAAACGCTAAGAAAGTTCTTGAAATGGTTAAATCCGGCGAGAAGAATTATGATTTCATTGAAATTATGGCTTGTCCCGGCGGTTGTGTAAACGGCGGCGGTCAGCCCATCGTTCCCGCATCCGTTCGAAACTTTGAAGATGTCAGAGCAATTCGTGCGGCAGGTCTTTACAATGATGACAAAAATCTTCCTGTAAGAAAATCCCACGAGAACCCCGACATTAAAGCAATTTATGACGAGTTCTTCGGTGAACCCGGAAGCCACAAGGCACACGATATTCTTCATACGGGCTACACAGCACGTAAAGTATATTAAGAAATGAATTATTGCCCATACCGTTTTGACGGTGTGGGCAATTTTTTGTTGTTTAAATTCCAAATTTAATCTTTTCTTAATTTTTTTGTAATTCGGTCGTTCCTTTACGGTGTTTAAATACAGTAAAGGGGCGATATTTATGGAAAAAAGAATGAAAAAGAAGAAAAAACACGGTGTAAAAATTCTCGTTTTACTGTGGATGGTTGTTTTTCTTATAATCGGTTTTGAACTGATTGTGGGAAATGATGTGAAATTTACGGTTACGGATTATTTCTCCCGCATTTCAACTTCCGAAATAAGCAAGGTTAAAAATTCGGAAAGTACGGGAATGAAAACCCTATCACTTGAAGAATTTTTGAGTTATGAAAATGTTAGTGCGGATGAATCCCTGCTTCTCGTCAATGACAAAAACTGTATCGGGGAGAATTACACTCCACAACTTATTGAACATAAGGAACGGCAGGTGGAAATGAATGTGTGTGCAAAGGAGCCCTTTGATTTATTGAGCGAGGCCCTTTTGAAAGAAACCGGGGAAACCCTTTATATTTCAAGTGCGTACAGGAATTTTGAAAAACAGAAAGAAATTAAAAATGAGGAGGGCGAAACCGCACAGGAGGCGGGGTGCAGTGAGCATCAGACGGGACTTGCCCTTGATGTTTTTGTTCAGTATTCGGCGGGAGAGGGATTTATAAAAAGCGAGTCCGGTCAGTATGTTAACAAAAATTGCGGGGATTACGGATTTATAATAAGATACCCCATTTTTGCTAAAAACAAAACGGGAATAGGCTATGAACCATGGCATCTGCGGTATGTGGGATTGCCCCATTCCGAAATAATCAGCAAAAGCAAAATAAGTCTTGAAGAATACATAGAATTTTTGGAAGTGGGCAAGTTCTACACATACGAAAACTACATAATAACACGGCAGAATACGGAAAATATCTTTGTTCCCAAAAACTTTGAAAGTGCGGTTGTGTCCGAGGACAACACGGGCTCAGTAATAATTACCTTTAAAACTGCATAAAATTGACGAAACCCGCCTTTTGTGGTATATATTTAGTATATATACTATGAAAGGCGGTGTTGTTTTTGGAAAAAAGGGATTCTCTTGTAATTGAACCCATTGCATATATAAAAAACGGTTACAGGGAAAAATTCGGAGTTCCCCGTCAAAGCGGACTTGCACCGTCGGTAAAATCCCGAATTGAGTTTTGCGAGGAATACCGGGACGAAAACTGTATAAGAGATATTGAACAGTATTCACACCTGTGGCTTATTTGGGGATTTTCAAAGAATAATAAACAATGGACACCCACCGTCCGACCTCCCCGATTGGGCGGTAATAAAAGAGTGGGGGTTTTTGCCACCCGTTCACCTTTCAGACCCAATTCCCTGGGACTTTCCTGCGTTAAACTGGAAGAAATTGAAAAGGTTGACAATGGGAAAGTGCTTGTTGTCAGCGGTTGCGATTTGGCGGACGGAACGCCCATTTACGACATAAAACCCTATCTTCCCTATGTGGATAGCGTTCCCGGTGCTTTGGGCGGTTTTTCCGAAGAACACAAAAACGATATTGCGGAAGTGAAAATACCCGAAAGCATAAAAGAAAATTTAACAAAAGCAGAACTTGAAAGCATTGGGGAAATTCTTTCCCTTGACCCAAGACCCTCATATCAGAATGACGAGGACAGAATTTACGGTCTTGACTTCGGGGATTTGAAAATTAAGTTTAAATACAAAGGAAACACAATTACGGTTACGGAGATTTTTAGAGGTTAATATGTTTTATATAAAGCCCGATTTTTACCATAAATTCAAATGCATTGCCGGAAAATGCACGGATTCCTGCTGTATGGGTTGGGAAATTGATATTGACGAAGGCACCTTGGAAAAATATAAAGGAAAAAACTGTGAATTCGGAGAAAAAATACGCTCCGAAATTATAACCGCCGAGGACGGAAGCAGATGCTTTTCCCTTGGGGAAAATGAGCGTTGTCCCTTTTTAAATGATGAAAACTTGTGTGAGATTATAATAAATTGGGGTGAGGAATACCTCTGTGATATTTGTCGTGAGCATCCCAGGTTTTATGAGTGGTTTCCCGGTGTTACGGAATGTGGATTGGGGCTTTGCTGTGAAGAAGTTTGCAGACTTCTGCTTGAAAATGAGGATGTTTTTTCCTTAATTGAAGAAAACGACGGAGAAGAAATATCTTTGGACTCCGAAGAAGATACATACCAATCCAATTACTATATTGTTCTTGCGGGTATTCGGGATGATTTTTTCAAAATCCTTTTTAATAAAAATTTAAGTTTTGAAGACAAATTGGTTAAAATTCTCATTAAAACAGAGGAATTCTGCGGAGAGAAATGCAAAGTCAAAGACTATGGCAAAAGTCTTGAAGTATATAAGAAAACTGAACCCATTGACGAAAATTGGACTAAATTTATAAATGCTTTGTACGACGATTTGTCAGATATTCTGAAAGTCGAAAAGGAGTTTAATAAAACCTTTAATAATATGCTATACTCGAAGATTCTGGCATATATTATGTACCGCCATCTGATAAAGGCGGTCTTTGATGAAAGTTTCAAGGAGAGGGTTTTGTTCTGTATAGAAAGTGTCAGATTTATTTGCCTTTGCGATATGGAAACTTTTCGGGAAAAAGAGGAATTGACCTTAAAGGACAGAATTGAAAATTTGAAAAATTGGTCAAAACAGATTGAGTACAGCGAAGAAAACACGAATTTTTTGATATATGGTTCTACGATGGGAGAATAGTATGGCAAAACAGGAAAAAACAAATGTAATGAGATTATTGGAACAGAAAAAAATCCCCTACCAAATGCATGATTATACCGGAAGCGGTGCAATAGCCGGGGAGGATGTTGCAAGAGTTTTGGGAGAAAATCCCGACGAGGTTTTCAAAACCCTTGTTACCGTGGGAAAATCCAAGCAGAACTATGTTTTCCTTGTTCCTGTCAATAAGGAACTCAATTTAAAGAAAGCCGCAAGTGCTGTCGGGGAGAAAAGCATAGAAATGATTAAATCCAAGGATTTACTTGGGCTTACGGGCTATGCTCACGGGGGTTGTTCTCCCATTGGGATGAAAAAAGTGTTTCCCACGGTGGTGGATGATTCTGCCGAGAATATGGAGAATATACTTTTCAGCGGCGGCAAAATCGGTTTTCAGGTGGAACTGAAAGTGGAAGATTTTAAAAAAATCATAAACTTCAAATTTGCAGATATATCGGAATAAAAACGATTGAGTAAGTTTTTTGCTTACTCAATCGTTTTTTATAATATGTTTTCAATTTCTTTCAGTTCTGTTACGGTGTGGGTTGGCTTGATGTTTTCGGGGAGAATATCGTTATTTTTATTGAACCAAACCGTATCAATGCCGTAGTTTATACCGCCCGAAATGTCTGCGGAAATACTGTCGCCTATAAGAACAACATTTTCTTTGTTTTGAATTTTCGCTTTTCGGAAGCAATAGTCGAAAAATTCCTTGGCAGGTTTCTGAATTCCAATATCTTCGGAAACGAAAATGTCCTTGAAATATTTTCTGAAATCACCGATTTTCAATCGGTTTTCCTGGACAAATCGAAAGCCGTTGGAAACTATGTACAAATCGTATTTTGGGTAAAGGTAATCCAACAAATCGTATGCGCCATCCACGGGGTAGGCACCCTGTGCCACACCGTTTTCAAACATTTCTTCAATTACCGTTCCGTCGTAATCAATTCCCAATCTGTTAAGTATTAAATTCCAACGGTTCGCCCTCAATTCTGCTTTTGTGATTTCGCCCTTTTCAAGTCTTTTCCATATTTTGACATTTTCTTCAATAAAAGTTTCAAATACCTTTTTCGAATACGGAAGTTCCAATTTACCGAATATATTTATTATGGAGTGCCTTGCACATTCATTGAAATCAATTAAAGTGTTATCAAGGTCAAGTAAGACAATTTTCTTTTCTGTCATAGGGCCACCTTTAAAGAAAGCCGAATTAAGAAAACTCAATTCGGCTGTAATTTATAGTAATTCCAAAAGTTTGTCCGCAATTCCGTCAAGCCAGTCGCCGTCGAAAAGTTCAACCGCACCCGCATCAACTGCGGCGGCAAGTTTATTGTTAATGGGGATTTGGGCAACCGTGTCAACTTTATATTCTTTTGCAATTTCTTCAATATGGCTTTCACCGAAGATTTTGTGCTTTTTATTGCAATCGGGACACTCAAAATATGCCATATTTTCCGCAAATGCCAATACGGGAATATTCATAAGCCCCGCCATTTTTACTGCTTTTTCCACAATCATACCCACAAGTTCCTGGGGGGAGGCAACAATGATAATTCCGTCAACGGGGAGACTCTGGAAAACTGTCAGAGGAACATCGCCCGTTCCGGGGGGCATATCAACAAACATAAAGTCAATATCATCCCAGATAACATCCGTCCAGAACTGTTTTACCGCTCCCGCAATAACGGGACCGCGCCAAACAACCGGATCCGTGTCGTTTTCCAAAAGAAGATTAACGGACATAATCTCAATTCCTGTTTTGGATTTGCAGGGGAGAATGCCGTTTTCAGTACCCTGTGCCTTTTCTTTAATACCAAAGGCTTTGGGGATTGAGGGGCCTGTAATATCCGCGTCAAGAACTGCGGTTTTAAAGCCACGGCGCTCCATTGTAACTGCAAGCAGGGAAGTAACAAGGGACTTGCCCACACCGCCCTTACCGCTTACAACACCGATAACTTTTTTGATGTTTGAGAGTTCGTGGGGTTTTTCAAGCAGACTTTCCGCTTGCTGACGTGAAGAGCAGTTCTGAGAACAACTGCTGCAATCATGTGTACATTCGCTCATTTATAATCATCTCCTATAATAACGATAAATAATATAGCACAGTATTGTTAAAATATCAACATTAAATACTTTGTTTTCGTTTACTTCCATTTTTAATTTTCCTATTGACTTTTTTCTTGATTTTTTATATAATGCAATGTGCTACTGTCGAAATGTGTGTTTTGTAGCGAAAAATAATAAACAACAGGCTTTATTTTAAAACTTCTCAAACTTCGTAAAAATGCCTGAATATACAGATAGGAGAAACAAAAATGAAAAGAACTTATCAGCCCAAGAAAAGACACAGAAAGATGGAACACGGCTTCCGCAAAAGAATGGCGGACAGAAATGGCCGTAAGGTACTTGCCCGTCGTCGCAGAAAAGGCAGAAAACAGCTCACATACTAATCCTGCCAAGTAAATCGGGAGAATAATGTGTCTAATTTCGTCACACTCAAATCCAATTCCGACTTTCGTCGGTTGTATAACAGAGGTAAGGCTGTAACTGATCCTGCGCTGGTTATTTATTATTCAAAGAACCGCGCGGGAATTTGCCGTATTGGTATAACTACAAGTAAAAAAATCGGCAACGCAGTGGAGAGAAATCGCTCAAGACGGGTTATAAAAGAGGCTTTTAGAAAAGTTTGCCCCCAGGTTATGCCTTGCTACGATATAGTTTTGGTGGCGCGGTCAAGGACGAAATATATAAAAAGCACCCGTGTGGAAGATATTATGAGAAGAATCTTTGAAAATGAGGGTATGTTAAAAACGGACGGTGATGAAAAGTGAAAACTTTTCTAATAAAGGCGCTTCGCTTTTATCAGCGTAAGATTTCACCGCTTTTTCCTGCCCGTTGCCGTTATTACCCAACCTGCTCCCAGTATGCTCTTGAAGCACTTGAGGTTCACGGTTTGTTCAAAGGCTCCCTCCTTGCACTTGGAAGGCTTATGAGATGCAACATTTTCTTTCCCGGCGGGGTTGACCCCGTACCGCCCAAAAAGGAGAAAAAATAATCCCCTTTTTGCAGACGACAGAAAGGAAAAAAATAAATGGAATTTATCAGAGACGTATTTGCAGTACCTTTCGGTTGGTTGCTCAGTATCTTTTATAACCTTACGGACAGTTATATTTTTGCCATTGTTTTGCTTACGGTTCTCATCAGGTGCGCCCTTTTGCCCACCTCAATAAGTCAGCAAAAGAATTCCGCAAAACAGGTTCGCCTTAACACAAAGGTTAATAAAATCAGACAGAAATATGCGGGTAATCAACAGAAGATTCAAGAGGAAACCCAGGCACTTTATCAGAGAGAGGGCTTCGGTGCCGCCAATATGGGTTGTATGCCCCTCATGATTCAGATGATCGTTATGATCGGTCTTTACGGTGTTATTTACACCCCCCTTTCAAGTGTTTTGCGTTTCGGCGATGACACTATTGAAAAAATTAAATCAGCAATGGGAATCGTTGTTGAGGCGGGCAGTAAAAATGCGTCCAACTCAAGAATGGCGGAACTTGAAGTCCTTAAACATTTTGAAGATTATTCCGATAAACTTTCCGGAATTCTCAGTTCCGATCAACTTGCGGACCTTGCAGATTTCAAGGATAAGTTCAACATTTTCGGACTTGACCTTTCAATTACGCCCAATTATAAAGAACCCGGTATAATTTGGATTATTCCCGTTCTCGCTTTTGTTACTGCAATGGCATCTTCCCTTTATATGTATGCCCGTCAGAGAAAGCAGAATCCCGAAATGGCAAAGAACCCCACAATGGGATGTATGACATTTATGTCACCCATGATGTCCCTTTGGTTCACATTTATGTTCCCTGCAGGTGTGGGCTTCTATTGGATTATTTCAAACGTTTTTTCATTTATTCAGCAGATTATACTCACAAATATTTATAGCCCCAAGAGAGTTCTTGCTCAACAGATGGTTGACGAAACGGTTATAAGACGTTCTAAGGAAAACAATACGAAGATGCGTATTGATATCGAAAAGAAATAAGGTGGAAATATGATTAAAGAATCAATCGGTGTTGCAACTACGGTTGACGATGCCAGAAAAATGGCTGTGGAAAATCTCCACGCTCCCGAAGATGCGGATGTTAAAGTTGAAATTCTCACTTTCCCGAAAAAGAAAGTTTTAGGTCTTTTTGGCGGTTCCGATGCCAAGGTAAGAGCATATTATGAAGATGGGGTTGAGGAGAAGAAAGAAACTCCCAAGGCGGAGAAAAAGGCTCCCCAACAGAAAAAAGAAGCCCCTGAAAAAAAGAATGTTGATAAAAAGCCCCAGCCCAAAAAAGAAGTTAAGAAAGAAACTCCCAAGAAAGAACAGGTTAAAAAAGAAGTTGCTCTCGCGGTTGATTTTTCCGCAATAGAGCCCAAAGAAAACGAAGCAACGGAATATCTTAAATCCATCCTTGTAGGTATGGGCTTTACAGATGTGGTTGTTACCGCAAGGGAAGCGGAAGAGGATGTTTACTTTGAAATTACCTGCGAAGAGGATTACGGCAACATTATAGGCAGGCGCGGTGAAACCCTTGATGCTTTACAGTATCTCACAAGACTTTTCGTTAATCGTGCCAATGACAATAACAAGAGAGTTGCTCTCAATGTGGGCGATTACAGGGCTCGCCGTGAGGAGACACTCCGCGCACTTGCAAAAAGACAGGCACAGCGCGTTCTTAAATACGGCAGAAGCACTTCGCTTGAACCAATGAACCCTTATGAGAGAAGAATCATCCACACAGCCATACAGGAAATTGAGGGAGTTACATCCCATTCCGTAGGCGAGGGTGACAGACGCAGAGTTGTTATCACTCCCGAGGGCGGCGACAGACGGGGTAATTACAGAAATGACCGTCGCGGCGGCAGAGAAAGACGTGCACCCTATGTTCCCCAGGTTTCCGATGAACCCAGAGAGCAAAAGGTTGATGCGGCATCTTCCTCCCGCTACGGTAAAATTGAGGCTAAAAAGCCCGTTGCAGAAACAACTGAAGAATAATTTAGTTGACATTTTAAAAAAACAGCGGTATTATTTACTTGTAGATATTTTAATTCTTTGACGAAGAGAGTAAAAAAGAATGTTCTTTTCAGAGAGCGCATCGGTTGGTGAAAGATGCAAAAGAACTCTTTTTGAAGACCACTTCCGAGTGCGGTGCGAAGCGAAAGATAAGCATTGCCGTGTAAGTCGCGTTAAGACTTCTCGAGTGGCAGTATTTTTGATACTGCAATTTGGGTGGAACCGTGGAGTTATGCTTCATCCCAAATGCCTTTGGCATTTAGGATGAAGTTTTTTATTTATAATGAAAGGAATGATATATATGGTAAAAATCAAACTTCGTGATGACGTTAAGGAATTTGAAAACGGCATCACTCCCGCCGATATCTGCAAAGAAATCAGCATGGGTCTTTACAGAAATCTTTGCGCCTGTCTTATTAACGGACAGAGTGCCGACATCCGCACTCCCATTAACGAGGATTGCGAACTTGAACTTCTGACATTTGAGTCCGAAGAAGGAAAGCACGCTTTCTGGCACACCGCTTCCCATATTCTCGCCCAGGCGGTAAAACGCCTTTATCCCGATGCAAAACTTGCCATCGGTCCCGCTATTGACAACGGATTCTATTATGACATAGATTGCGAGACACCTTTCACACCCGAAATGCTCACAAAGGTTGAGGGTGAAATGAAGAAAATCGTAAAAGAGGATCTTCCCCTTGAAAAGTTTGAAATGGAACCCCAAGCGGCAATTGCAGAAATGAAAGCAAAGGGCGAAATATACAAGGTCGAACTTATTGAGGAACACGCGGGCAAGAACGAGCCCATCAGTTTTTACAAACAGGGTGAGTTTGTTGACGTTTGCGCAGGTCCCCACATTCCCTCAACGGGCAGAGTGAAAGCCTTTAAACTTACTGCCTGTACGGGTGCATATTGGAGGGGAGACCAGAACAACAAAATGCTCCAGCGTATTTACGGTACTGCCTTCCCCAAGAACGCAGAACTTGAAGAACACCTTGCAAGAATAGAGGAAGCAAAGAAACGCGACCACAATAAATTGGGACGTGAACTTGAAATCTTCACAACCAGCGAGGTTATCGGTCAGGGACTTCCCATAATGCTCCCCAACGGTGCAAGAATCATTCAACTTCTCCAGAGATTTGTTGAGGACGAGGAACAGAAAAGGGGATGGCTCCTTACAAAAACTCCCTTTATGGCAAAAAGCGACCTTTACAAAATCAGCGGTCACTGGGGTCATTATAAAGAGGGTATGTTCGTTCTCGGTGACGAGGAAAAGGATGATGAGGTGTTTGCCCTGCGTCCCATGACCTGTCCTTTCCAATACCAGGCATACCTTAACAGAGCCCGTTCTTACAGGGATTTGCCCTTGAGATACAACGAAACTTCCACTCTTTTCAGAAACGAAGCCTCCGGTGAAATGCACGGACTTATACGTGTAAGACAGTTTACAATTTCCGAGGGTCACCTTATGTGTACTCCCGAACAACTTGAGGACGAGTTTAAGGGTTGTCTTGAACTTGCAATTTATATGCTCAAAACTCTCGGTCTTTACGAGGATGTTTCCTACCGCTTCTCCCAATGGGATCCCAATGACAGAGATAAATATATCGGTACGGAGGAACAATGGGACGAAGCCCAGGGTATTATGGGCAAAATCCTTGACCACCTTGAAATCCCCTACAAAATCGGTATCGGTGAAGCCGCTTTCTACGGCCCCAAACTTGATATACAGATTAAAAACGTTCACGGCAAGGAAGACACGCTCATTACAATCCAGGTTGACCAACTTCTTGCGGAGCAGTTCGATATGGAATATACGGACCGCGACGGCACAAAGAAAAGACCGTATATTATTCACCGTACTTCAATCGGATGCTATGAGAGAACTCTTGCTCTGCTTATTGAAAAATATGCAGGTGCATTCCCCCTGTGGCTTGCACCCGAGCAGTTGAGAATTCTTCCCATTGCGGAAAGACATCACGATGCTTGCTTTGAACTTCGCAAAAAACTTGAAAACGAGGGCTTCCGCGTAACTGTTGACGACAGATCGGAAAAAACAGGCTACAAGATTCGTGAAGCACAACTTAAAAAGATTCCCTATATGCTTGTTTTAGGCGATAAGGAAATCGAAAACGGCCAGGTTGCAGTCCGCGGTAGAAAAGCCGGCGATATGGGCACAATGAGTGTTGAAGAATTCATTGCAATGGCTCATAAAGAGGTTGACGACAAGGTTATCAATTAAAAACATATACTCCCATTCATTCAGTTTTATGATTGAACGGGAGTATTTTTGCAAGAATTTTGACCAATGCCGGCATAGGATCCCAATATCGTCCACAGGACGCGGTCGCGTGTGTTGCCCAAAGCAACCTGTACCTCATACCTCGGTGGTTGGACATCACAAATACAACGGATGCATTTCGGTTGACCGAGTCCCGTTTGAATTCGCAGGTTCCTCACATATTTGTAAAAAGTGGCGTAAGTGGCACTAAAATCGGGTAACTCCTCATGCAACTGCGTCATCAAATTAGTGTTGGTGATGGTAGGACACGACTTAATCAGCTAAATGATGTACTGACGGTAGTTGTCCAAGTCATACACCGTCCCTCGCATAGATTTGCAGAAGTCATCTTCCGACTTTCTCCACCAATGCCGAACCATCGACGCAGGTATGTGCAACCGCCTACCCGTCTCCGCCATGACCAACCCACAATTCTTACACTCCTGTAACTGCCGATACTGTTCTGATGTAACCATCATACCTCCTATTTAATTGTAATTTTTCGTAAATTTAAGTGTTGTTTAATCACCATTTCATAAATTTTTACGCATAAACCGATTACTATACTCCTTTCAGTCGGTAGTGTTATTGTAACTCTCAACACTGCAGAAAGCAATAAAAAACACCTGCCAAATGACTGACAGGTGATAAGTAGTTATTTGACCAAATCATTGTAAATAATCAAGTTTATCTTCGAGCAATGCGATTGCATTGTCATATTGATATTTACTTATGTTCTTGTTAGAATACATTGCTTTTAATGCACCTATATAGTTAAATTGTTTGCAACGGAAAACCAAATGAGATGGAATAGGCTATATTATTTGTTGCAATAAAGCTTTGTTAAAAAACTCACATAAGAATGAACTACAATGCCCTATGAGGTTAGAGATACCTTCATAGGCTTATTTTTATATTTCTTTGAAATTTTGAGAGTCGGTGATGAAAGATTCATCGGTGATTTTTATGCCGAGCTTGATGCCTTGAATAAAAGCTTCTTTTTCTGCGATGATAGTAATTTAGGAAAAACAGTCCTTGTACTTTTCAAAGATGATTTTCTGTTTTTTCAAGAGGGTAGGTGTTAGTTTTTCTTCATTCCGTACAGATTGGTTTATGAGTTTTGAATACTCAGCCCCACGTTTTATATATTTATTCGCAGGGGCGATGTTTCCGTAATACAAATTTTCTAAAGTTATCAAAAAAAATCTCCTTTCAGGGTGTCCTATATATCACTCTAAAAGGAGAAAATGTCAAATTTTTTTGTTCTTTTGTATTAGAAAAATTTTTAGTAGTTTTTTAATCAAAGTGATTAGTGGTTTTTATTTCTTAAAAAAGTTTATAAAAAACAGTAATGGAGTATCACCTGAAAGTTTATCTAATGATAAAAACAATGCAATAATGGAAACAACCCAAAAGATAGAAATTAGAACTGTTTGTTTTAGGCTTTGTTTTTCAGCAAAATTAATAAGAGTATTGTTTTCTGTAATATAGTTCAACTCTTTTTCAGTAATTGTATCGTTGTAATATTCTTTCCATTTGTCTAATTTTTCACTAAGATATTTTTTGTTAAAAAGATAGTGTGCTAACGAAAGAATATAAACAATTAAAGAGCCAGCAAGCACAAAAGATGAGATAATTGTAATCTCATAGGAAAATATTCCTTCAATACCATCGGAAAAGCCTTCGGTGATTAAAACAGTTACTAAATAACCTAAAATCGCTAAGAAATTGTTTTTGAGCGAACCTGATAATTTTGAAACCTGATTGGATATTTCATCACAAATTTCTTGAAATTTATTAGTTGCGTCTTCCTTTAATTTTAGATAATTCTCAATATGATTTTTTAAATACAAACTATAATTGCCTATAATAGAATCAAAAACAGCGTCATTAATTTCATTGAGGTTGTTATCTTCACTATACAAACTTATAATATTCCTTGCTATATGAACTTTATCAACAATGTTTCCTTCGTCATAACACCATGCGCATATTTTGGAAATTGTTTTATTTTTTGAGATTGAATATAAGGTGGATTGTTCAAAACAAATCTCAATATTTTTATACCCATATATAGAAAATTTATACGCATCTCCTGTGGTATCAAATTCATTTGATATAAACATTAATGACAGGAGATACTCGATTTTTTCAAACTTATTTACAAGTTCAATAACCTTTTCTTTTTTGTTGTTATAGGACAGAACTTTAAAATCTTGTGGTATAACTTCACTCATAAAGTTTCCATGTATTTTAGAAATATCATTGAATTTAGTTTTAATATCGTCTCTCTTTAAATATACTGAAATATCCGTTTTTGAAAAGGAAAATGTCTCTGTTTGTAATTCATAATCGTCATTTAACAATTTGAAATGAAGTTTATTTCTTATGATTAAATCACTAATTATCTTGATTAATCCATATGGTTTTAATTTGTTTAGATAATCATAAAAAATGTTTGCTGAATAAACATTAATACATTCAGTATCATTTTTTGTTACGGTTAAGTTGAACATTACTGACTCATCACCGATATCAGTGTTAACTTCATCTAAAAGCTGATTTATTTTTCCTTCATCAGTATCTTTGTGAATTTTATCAGTAGAAAAATCGTGAAAAGAAATAGACACACCATCTTTTTGAGCAATGTTATTAAAAATTTTTTTTATGTTGGTGAGCTCAATTTTATTCTTAAACTTAAATGATATTTCGTACTCCTCAATTGTTTCCTTTTCAACAACAGTATTCATATCAACATCGAAATCAGTAATAAAGTATTCTTTATTGAGCATGTTTTACCTCCTATCAGAAAAGGTTTCTAACACTTCAGGGCAATCCGTATATATTTTTACGTATGTTTTGTTTTCTGTGTCTATGTCAGCAGATATTTTGGAAATTTCTCCGGGTTCATAATCATCTTGTATTTCAAGGAAAATATGCTTATCAAGTATATATTTACTCTTTATTATTCTTTCTTCAATTTTATTTCTAATACAAGTAAACTGCCTTGCAAACCTACCTTTTTCAGGCAACTGATTTAACTTTTCCAAAAAAGAATTTTTAACATTTTCACTAATGTTGTTACTGCTGTTTAAATACCCTTCAAAAACAACTTCTTTCATCTCTTCAAAATCTATTAAATCTTTGCTTTTAAGATATGTAATAAAAGTGTTTCTTAGATATTGTCTATCTTGAGGATATTCTTTTCGGAAGGTATTATCAATTAATTCTGTTATTTTCTTCGTTGCGTTTTTAGTGCTATTTTCGTCGCTTAAAGCTTTTTCTAATTCAAGAAAATCACTCCAAAAATAGTTTGCTTGGTTATCCAATAAAACTTTACAATTTTTAATTGTGAATTTACCATCTTCATTATATTCGATATAATATATACATGATTTACCTAAATGCTTTTTATTAATTTGTAATCCTTCTGATTTTTCAAAATTTGTTTTGTTTAAAAAATCATTCCATTCACCTTTAGCAATTACGTATTTAAAATTCTTATCATCTTCTTTAATTAGTGTTTGAATTAAGCATCCATTTTGAATAGTAACGTTCATCTTTTCAACCTGCTCTCTTGCACGAACTTCGCACTCTAAAAAACGAATGGCAATTATTTCACAACGACTTTCAATATCGGAATTCCAATCTGTACCGTCAGTAAGCATTTCTATAATAGTTTTAGATACTTCTGTACTTTCTCTTTTTAATTCATAATCAGCTTGTCGATTGCTTCTTTCAATGTTTTCTATTAAATTTTGAATATAGGAGTTCATGTCGCCGCTTACGGGCTTTGGTGTTAAAGTAGCTTCATAATTATCAACAAGCGTAGGGTATGTCCAACAATACATTATATTACTTCCTTTTTCTTAATATTATATGAATGATATAATCATCCATATAAATATAATCGAATTTTTTTTACATTTTGTGACATAAAAAATTTTTTTACATAGAATCTAAGTGCTAACAGTCCGTTTTTGTGCACATCGTTTACGATATGGTATACTCCGTCCACGATTACTGTTTTTCAAAAGTCCCGAAAACAAAAAAGTGCCCTAAAAAGAGCACTAATTTTGCTTTGAAAATGAAGAAACCCCTATATTTCAAGGGGGTTCTCATGTATCAACAGAGTAATACTATGTTGGATCGGGTGTTCATAAGGGGGGAGCGCGAGAGAAAAACTGAAAAAAACTCAACTACGCGAATTGCGTGTCGAGGTTCTCGACTGGTGCGAGTGTTCATAAGGGATTTACTCAAAATATAAGTAAAACCGGCTTCAAACATAGTATTCTGCACTCCTGATGTTGCTTAATAGAGTAAAAAGAAAGGACAAATACTATGAAAACTAATAATATTACTTACAGACGAGTTGGAGATTATAATATTCCAAACCTCACTCTTCCACCCGAAGAAGCAAACATCACGCTCGGTAAATGGGGTATGCTACATAAAGATTATCTGCATAAACACAAGAAAGTATTATTCACAACACTACTTACTCAAGGCAAACTTTATCAGCACTGTGCCGAGGTAGAAAAACAGGCTCGTGATATGTTTGATACTCTTGTAGAACAGATGAAAGAAACTGAAGGTGTAACCGAGCAACTGAAAGAGAAAAATCAGTTGGACTGGGTATGTTGCGTACAGAATATAGCGGAAAGAACAAGAGAGATTATATGCTCAAAAGTTATTTATACATAACAACCACATTTTGCATAGCAGCTTTGTAATAATATAATTGTTAACGCCATCGTTAAAAATAACGATGACGTTAACTAATATAAATTAGTTAAATATAATCCATAACCCCAGAAGTCCATAATTTTTTCAATAGAGTTTTTTTATCTGAAATACATTTTTCAGACGCAATGTATTCAAACTCATTATAATTAGAATTAATAGCTGATACTATCTCACCAAATAACATATTATTATCGTTTGTTGCGAAACGTACAATTTCTGAAATATATGTAGCAAGATAGTCATATAGATGTTCTGTGTATCTTACAATATATGCGTTTTGAGCTAGGGCAGAATGAGCAATCTCATTTCGTATTCTATACAATCTGTTTAGATGCCACTCTATAGTTTTATAATGACTTTTAATATGAGAAATTACTGATTGTTCGTTTTTTACGATTTCGGAAATTTCTAAAAACCTAAAATGCAACAAATCACAAATTTGACATCTTTGCTCTAAAATATTGCATAAATCTTCCTGTCGCATTACATTCAGTATATCTGTAACAATTTTTTCTTTATCATTATTTTTTACATCTATATTAATTTCTCCGAAGTCAAGTGAGATTTCACAACGACTACAATCCTCTAAGAAATTCCTAATATCTCTATATAAATAGCGTAGACAGCAAGCTTTTGGAATGCATTGAAGGATGTTTCCTATAATGCTATCATATGCATCTGTTCGTGTTAATGATTCTAATGCAATCCACATATTCATATATTTTTCTTCTACCGTCATTGAAGAATGACTTAAATTAGTATAACTAAAAGCGGAACGTAATTTTTGCTGTAGTTCCTTATTTGATGACGCAGAGGTGATAATTCGTTCTACACGAGAATGAACTGTTGACGAACTATCTAAATACTCATATGTTACATATATATCATTAGGAGACAATGTTTTTGTATAGGGTGAATCTAAATTAAAGGCTATCCAATTAGTAGTGTTAATTGACCATGGTTCAATGGCAGAAAAAAAGCTTAAAACATTCAAGGCGTTTGATAGTTCAACAATACCTGCATGAGAAGCACTGTTAATATCTTTCGCCATGCTTTGTAACACCATATACTCATCGTTTCGAAGAGACTCTTTATCAATTTGAGGATATATTTCTATTATCATTTCTTTGCTTAACAAGGAAATTTGATGCTTTTGAAGTTGCTCTTTTATATACAATTTACTTTGTTCTCGTGTTCGCCCCGATAAAATTATTTTTAACCTGAAGGGAAACATAATCACGTAAGTTTGAGAAGGATAATTATATATGCTATTAACAAATGTTTCAATTTCTTTTCCGTCGGACAAATCTAACTTTTTACACAATGCTTTTGCTGACCAACCATTGTCAACACATCGGCTAATAAACACAGAGGTTAAATGCACAATAGTTTTTTTGTTGTTGGAATTAATCGCTCCTATTAGACAAGAAACTAATTCATTGTCATAGTTGCTCTTTAATGTGTTTTCAAACAAAGAAATTTGATAACGCAAGGCTTTGTATGTTGCAACATTATCGTACCTCTTACCAAGACAAGAAAGCAATTGATTTTTAATACTAACAAATCTGTTGTTCATCACGAAATCTCGACGAATTGCTTTTATCAATTCTTCTATAACAGATGCAATTAGGTGAGGCGAAGGAACCAAATTATCTAAGTAATTATTTAAATTATGGTGTAATTCAATTAGGCCATTTACAACGTTAAAAGATTTGAACTGATAAGAATCAAAAGTTTTTCTTTCTGTCAACTCCTTCCATACTTGACAAAAAAGAAAATATTCAGGTTTAACGTTATTTGATAATAACGTGCTGTTAGTATATGCTTTAATCATAAAAATTCTCCCTGTTGACTTTTTTGCTTATATGTTGTATCATTAATACATAAGAAAGCATAATAATGAATATAAGAGACACGTTCGGTACTTGTTGAGGCTTTTTAGTCCGCAGTATTCAGCCTGTCTCTTTAATTATTTATATTGACATTATAATACTATTTTCTGCTTTTTTCAATTGAAAACATATAAGATTTTAGCATAAACAAATATAATTAGCATATCAGTGGTTGTTCCTATTCTTGAAATATTGACTTTCTCAGAACATAAGAGTATAATTATAGTAAATTACTGAAAGGCGGGTGGACAAAATGATGATGAATCTTAATCTTATGACTTGGAGAGCCGTTTTGTCCGTTTGCGATTGATGTAATATATCTTTCTAAACTTACAGGCATCTCCGTTTTGGAGGTGCCTTAATTTTTTATAGGAGCAACAAGTACAATGAATACAACAATCAAAAAAGTAACATTGAGTGAAAAAGATACCCTTGCAAATCTTCTTGAAAAATACAACTATGAGTTTTCACAATACGACAAAAGACAATTTGATAACAACGGCTTGTTCGGATATAAATATTTAAACATCTATTTCACGGAAGAAAGCAGACATGCCTATTTTGTTTATGTTGATGATACTCTCGCCGGCTTTGCACTGATAAACAAATATAAAGAGTGCGACAGACCGATTGATTGGTCGATGGCTGAGTTTTTTGTTTCATATAATTTTAGGCGTCAAGGAGTAGCAACTGAAGCTGTCAGACAGATTTTTAATATTCATAAAGGCTTTTGGCACATAAAGTATCACAAGAATAATATTGCAAGTGCTGTTTTATGGAACAAGGTTGCTAAGATGTATGATGGTAACTATGAACTATGTATAGGTGATGAGCCTTTTGAAGACGGAACAGAAGCAACTGTATTGTATTTAGAGGTTAAGCAATGAACAAAGTCATCGTAATAGGCTGTCCCGGGTCGGGCAAAAGCACATTTTCAAAAGCGTTACACGAACTGACAGACATACCTTTATACCACCTTGATTTATTGAAATGGAACAGCGATAAAACGACTGTCAGTAAGGAAGTGTTTCTTGAAAGATTACAAAATGTTCTTATTCTTGACAAGTGGATTGTTGATGGTAACTACGGCTCCACAATAGAGCTGCGTATGAAAGAATGTGACACGGTTTTCTTCCTTGATTATCCTGTTGAAGTCTGCATTGACGGGATAAAAAAGCGACAAGGAAAACCACGTTCCGATATGCCGTGGATAGAAACTGAAGACGATGAAGAATTTCTTGAATTTATCAGAAACTATAACACTCAAAGTCGACCAAAAGTTTTGGAGTTACTTGAAAAATACAAGGAAAAGAATATTGTTATTTTCAAAAGCAGAAAAGAAGCAGAGAATTATATAAACAAGGTGAAATTGTATGCAAATAATCAAATTTGAGTCGAAATATCGTGATGACCTAATATTTATGATACTTGAAGCTAAAAATGCCCTCGGTAGAGTACCGGGGCTTAATGAGGATTTGCTTGATATTCAGAAAAATTATTTTGACAAGGGGGACATATTTTGGATTGCCCTTGATGATAATGACAGAGTTATCGGTAGCGTAGGTTATAATTCTATTGCGAACAGTGATGATGTTGTGCTTCACAGACTTTTCGTAAAGTATAATCTTAAGCATCAAGGCATCGGTACAGCTCTCTTGAAAACTGCTGAAGAATATCTGAAGTCTATCGGCAAAAAGGCTGCTATCGTGCATCTTGGCGACAAAAAAGATTTTTATGAATCATGGCAGTTTTATCCAAAACACGATTATGTTGAATATGAACCAAGTTATATGAGGAAAGAACTGCAGAAAACAGAGGTTTGGGATATTTATGACATTAACCGTAACAAGACAGGCAAAACTGTTGAGCGTGGGAAGTCTATGTCGCAGGATGAATATCATATTGTAGTAAATGTTCGGATTAAAAACAACGACGGCAAGTGGCTTATTTCAAAACGCTCGCCTAATAAACATTACGGTAATCTTTGGGAGTGTTGCGGAGGCTCTGCTGTTTCAGGTGAAGAAAGCCTTACTGCTGCTATCCGTGAAGCAAAAGAAGAGTTTGGAGTTAACCTAAAGGCTGAAAACGGGCACCTTTTTACTTCTGCAATCCGTCAGTACAGAACATTTCCCGATTTTCTTGATGTATGGGTGTTTAATCAGGATATTGACATTAACACTGTTGTTCTGCAAGAAGGTGAAACCTGCGATGTAAAATTGGCAACAAGTGAAGAAATTCTTGATATGGAAAAGAACGGTGAGTTTATACCGTTGACGGTTTTTCCGTACCTGAAAGAATTGTTTGAGAATAATTTGATATAAAAATCACTTGATTCAGGAGTTTTTACAATGCTCAATTTTATCAATAAAGAACCCATAAACAAAGGTTGGTCGGGTGACAAGAAATACTGTGTCACAACTGCTGACGGAACAAAATATCTTTTGCGTGTTACACCTTTTGAAAAGAGTGCCAATCGTGAGAATATGTACCTTATGCAGAAACAGGTTGAAAAACTCAGCGTTCCTATGTGTAAACCCGTTGATTTCGGCAAATGTGACGAGGGTATTTATATCCTACAGACTTGGATTGACGGCAAAGATGCAGAGGAAGTTGTTCCGTATCTTGCAGACTCTGAACAGTATGCTCTCGGACTTGAAGCGGGGAGAATTTTAAAGAAAATCCACTCTATTCCTGCACCGGCAGACCAACCTGATTGGGAACCTCGTTTTAATAATAAGATGGACAGAAAAATACAGATGTATAACGACTGTCCGATAAAGTTTGACGGGGCTGAACATATCATTGAATACATAGAAGCGAACCGACATTTGCTTAAAAACAGACCTCAATCCTATCAGCACGGAGATTATCATATAGGCAATATGATGATTGAAAATGGCAAAATCATTATTATTGATTTTGATAGATATGATTTCGGTGACCCGTGGGAAGAATTCAATCGCATTGTGTGGTGTGCTCAATCAGCTCCGCTTTTTGCTTCAGGTATTGTTAACGGATATTTTGATGATGAAGTACCAATGGATTTCTGGAAACTCCTTGCACTTTATATCAGCAGCAATATGCTTTCATCAATTCCGTGGGCAATTCCTTTCGGTGACGGTGAAATTCAGACAATGCTCAATCAGGCAAAGGATGTTCTTGAATGGTATGACAATATGCAGAATCCCGTGCCGAGTTGGTATAGTAAAAACTGAATTTTTGAGGTAAATAAATGAAAACTTATTTTCAAAATGGAACTTCAGCAGATATTGAGTGCTTTCCTGATTATGTTGGAAAATTTTGTGTTCAAAAAATGTTCGAACCTTCTGTAGAGAAGTACATATATACGGGAGATTCTATAAAATATGACCTTGATTCTGAATTAGTTATATTATATGACAAACTAAGAGACTTGCTATTTGAAGATGTAGATAAATATTATTCAGAATTGAATATAATGCCTATTTTTGTTCAAGATGCAGGTTACGATTCTGATTGTGTATTGGACAAAAATACGTTTTTAAAACTTGTCAACGAGTACAAAGAAAAAGTTCCTAATTTATACAAACATTTATATTTAGTTGATATTCAATTTTTGATAGCTACTATTCAAAATCTGCTCGAAGGAATGGATTATTCATTTACTAATTTTTATGTTCAAATTAGTAATATTGAACATAAAAATTATTTAACAGATAAAACTGATACTGTGTTAATGTTAACTTCTCAAGATTCAAGGTATATATCTTCACTTCTTGAAAGTTATTTTACAAAAGCATATTCCATATTAGATATACTTACAAAGATTTGTTATGAATTCGAAAACAAATATGACAGTTTTGAAAATTACAAGAAAACAAAAAGTGCCAATATTCTTTGGGGTGACAGAAAGCGTTTATCAATCAAAGATGAGACTGACACCGTATTTATCAGAAGTGACACAGTTAAACTTATAGAGTCGCTCAGAAATGAAGTGGTTCACAATGGTTCATTAGAGCAAAATCCCAAAGTATATATTTCTTTAAAAGATAATAAAATAGTTGAAAGATTTATGTTGTTGCCGGATTATATTAATGGAAACTTATTAACTGTAAAAAACAGAAAACACTTCTTTAGCGATGGTAATAAAGTAAATGACATCCTGCCCGAATTACATATTGCTTATTTAAGAGAAATTATCAGCACTATCAAACATCTTAATGCAAAATATTGATTAACTTAATTTTGCTTTTTATATTTAAAAAATGGCGAAATCAACATGTTTTGAGCAACGCTTTGCGGACAGGGATTATTAATGATATTTGGCCAGAAAATAAAGCTATATCTTGTTGCTACAGTTGGAGAGATAAAGTCGTGGATAAACCTAAAAAATATGCAATAACTGAGTATTTAGCGGGCATTGCAGGGTTGAAAATGAAAGAATAATCTAAGAAGTGTGTAAATTGTGTGAGACAATAACAGTTATGAAGGGGTTGTAAAATCTTACAAATTATGATATCATGATTATGGATAGTTATGTATTAGGGAAGGAGGAGACTATTGTGAGTGCAAAAGATTCAATTTTGACACGTGTTTTCACACAAAATATGTTAAAAGATTTAATGTATGAACAGAGTAGTATTTCCCTCCTTGATAAAATTGTAAAAAGATATGAGATTTCCTTTGATGGAGAGGTTAAAAATGAAAATGTAATTTCTGAAATCTATCAGTATCTAGGAAGCTCCTATCGAAACGAATATTTTTACAAAAACACTTTGTTAAACAAACTAATTATTAGTGTTCATCGTTTAAAAACTACCACTGCTTTAACTGAGGTTCCGGTATCCAAGTCAAAAGCTGATTTTATTATGATTAATGGCAAAGCTGTTGTTTATGAGATAAAAACCGAATTAGATACTTTTGAAAGATTAGAAACCCAACTTCGCGATTATTATAAAGCTTTTGACCATGTATGTGTTGTGACTAGCGAATCACAATCGAAAGATTTATTGGTTAAGTTGAATGATTCTCCGACAGGCATTTACGTGTTAACCAATAAAAACACAATCAAGCGACTGAAAGAACCTGTACAATATAGGGAAAGGCTGGAAAAAGAACAAATTTTTAAGATTCTCAATAAACCTGAGTATGAGAATTTAATAAAAAATGCAAAGAAAGAGTTGCCAAGTGTCACACCTGTAAATTACTATCGAGAGTGCAAACGTATCGCTTGTGAGCTTCCTGTCGAGGAATTATATGATTTGTTTTTAAAAGAGTTGAAAAAGAGAAATCGAATTGACACTATTGACTTTAATCAAATTCCATATGCTTTAAGATTCTTAGTTTATTTTTCAAAATTTCAAAAACCTCAACTTGAAATACTCAATGAGTATTTAAGTAAACCGTTTGAAGGAGTGAGATGATTGTATTATCCTATATTAAGAGGTAGACAAAATGAATTACTTGCAATAAAAGAATTGTTAAATGCATCTTTATTGAGTGATAAAATAATTCCAATTATAGAACCAGTAAAACTATCGCCAACATTAGTGAGTACAATAAAAGCTTTTACAGAGGTAAATAGAGATCTTGTTTTTATTAGAAATCCAAAGGTTGGTTCATTTGATGTTGATGCCAAAAATACCAAAAATGCTAAGTATAAAGAAGCATTAATAACAATATTAAGAGAAAACGAAGTTTTACGCGGATTAATTGTTGACAAAGAAACACCAACAAGAGTGGAAAGAATGCATCAAAGAGGTGCTACTGATGAAGAGATTGTTTCACTTTGCACAAATCCAGACGCAATAAAATTTCATGAGAGTGCTTTTACAGGTAGTGAATTGATAAGAACTGTAGTTCCTTACGCTCCGGCTTTTAGAAGAATTCGTAAAAACAGAATTCTTTTAGAAGACAAATTTAATAAAAAGGGGCGTAATCAAGATTACATTAACGACCCAGATGAGTTTTTTTCAAATGACCATATTTACTATGCTGAGGATGGATATGTTGGTTTTTCTGATTACTCAATTATTGGAGAAGAATATTCTGAATCGGGTTTTGCACCATATGCGGTAGCAATTCACATTGTATATTTTGATGAATCCAAAGAATTGAGAATCCATCATTTTGTATCAGAAGATAACGAAGATATAAGTGACCCTGCAGGCAAGTTTTATCAAGCAGTAAAACAGTTGGTTGAGTGGAATAAAACACAAAAACTTGATACAATTGCAATCAAAACCTTTGAAAAAATATGCGAGGAACAGTCTTATCCTGGTCTTGGTGTGGTGAAAAAGTTATCTTTAATGCATCATTTGGAACTGGTTGGACGGTATTTGGATGGTAAAATATAATGGTATTTTGTAGTAATTGTTTTCACAATTTAGAAATCAAGTCGATTATTGATGAAAGAGGATTTCTTGGAGTTTGTCCAATATGTGGAACTAAAGATGTAAAGATATATGATACTAAACAAGATTCTACCTTGGTAGGAATGTTTGATAATCTGCTTTCTGTTTACACTGCTGAAGATGACCTGCCGAACAACTATCCTCATAGTGAGCGTAGAACCTTAGTTGATGCTATCAAAAATGAGTGGGATATTTTTTCTGACATATCCGATGAAGCAATTTTAAATATACTTAAAAGTTTGTCACCTACTATATTAGAGGATTATCCCATAGTTTTTGAAAAGCTTGTAGGAATTCCAGAGAAATATGATAAGGACTATCTGCTTAATAACTCAATTCTACACGCTGAGAAGTGGGACGATTTTGTTGAGTCAATTAAGCATAAAAATCGATTTCATACGGACCTTATTGATAAAAAGCTTTTAAGAAAGTATTGCTTAGATATAAGTAAGAAAATTCCTATAAGCAAACAACGCTTTTATAGAGGCCGTGTTGCTAAAAACGAAGATGGTTTCCCACCTAGTGAGATGGGATCGCCACCAAAAGAATTTGCATCAAATGGTAGAGCGAATTCAGATGGAATCAGTAGACTTTATTTAACAAATGACAAAGAAACAACGTTTCATGAAATTCGTGCTGCAGAATATGATTATGTTTCTATAGGCACTTTTAAACAATTAAAAGAACTTACTGTTGTTGATTTGAAACAAATTCATAAGATTAGTCCTTTTGGTGAAGATGTTGATTGTACAGCACTTGCTATTAATAGAGAACATCTACTTAAAATTAATCAAGAGATGAGTAGACCTATGCGTAGAGGTGACAGTCCGTTGGACTATCTTCCTACACAGTATATTTGTGATTTCATAATGTCTATAAAAAATGAAGATGGAATACCAATGTTTGACGGTATAGAATATCAAAGTGCTATGCATAGCCGTGGTTCAAATCTAGCAATTTTCAATCCTGAAAACTTTAAATGTACATATAGTCGTACATATGAGGTCAAAAAGCTTCACTATACAAAAGAACTTATCGGAAAACACAAATCGTAATAGATATATTATTCCCAGTGGTGTCGGTGAAAACCGACACCATCTTTTCTTTTTCGAAAAAGTTCTTGACAAGTAAACAACTGTTCTGTAAAATAATAAATTGGTAAATAATGTATTTGCCCGACAACTAAATACAATCTGAAACACATATTTTTACTTATTGGCTTTATGCCACACATATTATCTGACCGAAAAAGTATAGTCCGATACTCGGTCAGTAACATACGGACAATCAGTGCTTAAAGTTTAAGCCGTTACATAGTTTCAGTGCAAACTGTGCGAGAGGATGAAATGTCCTCCCGCTATTTGTGCTGTCTATGTGACGGCTTTTTTGTTGTGCAATTTAAACGAAAATAAAAAAGTTTTCAAAACAACTGAATTTTTGACCCTCTGAAACCCTTACATAGGTGAGGGGTAAAAAACTGAATAAGTAAAAGTTTAAGTGTTTGTGCAAACCTACAAAGTTGGCGGAATCAGAAAAAAGTTTCAGAAAAAGTCGTTTTTTCAGGCTTTCTAAATGCCTATCAAGTGAAGGGTGTTTTTGTGCAATGCTACAAAAATTCAACTTTTTGAAAAAAGTTTTGAAAAAACGTACAAAAATCGGCGTTTTAAAAGTCACCCCTTGAGGGATGTTTTCTCTCGTGTACCTTGACAACTGAATGACCGTCCGAAAGTGATACGACTTTGCAAAGACCGTGGGGATCCCCGAAAAGCATTCGCTTTTTGGGAAGATGAGGAGCAACGAAGTGAAAGATCTTTTCGTGTTTACACGGAAACGATTGATACGGAGTTTGTGACGACGAGAGCGAGGCAACGTTGCGGTGAGATTCCGGGGCAGGAACTATTTCGGGTGAAACGGCAAAAAGAGGCTTTTGATATGTGGTTAATGGAATTACCCTACCAACGAAATAAAACACATTACAGACAAAAAATCATCAAAAATCAACCCGAAAAGCTACAGTAAAAAGGAGTGTGATAGTTATTCCGAGAATGACCAAAAGTAAAAAAACGGAATGGGGCCTGTTCCTGAATGAGCGAAACAGAATCTGCTATAACGAGCTTTGCAGAAGATGTGTCAACAACTGCAAGCAGAGTTTCAGGGCTGTGGTTATATCCTGCAACTATGTATCAAAAAGGAGGGTGAAAGAAAGTGGATAATGAATCATTCTTCAAAATGCCGAAGGTGTTGTTTACGGATGCATATAAGGATTTATCTTCTGAAGCAAAACTACTTTACGGCTTAATGCTCGACAGAATGCAGTTATCTGCAATCAACGGTTGGTGTGATAAAAACGGGGAGGTCTTTATCTTTTATACCATTGCCGAAACAAGTGAAATGCTCGGTTGCGGACATGACAAAGCAACAAGGCTGCAGCGTGAGCTTGAAAAACATAATCTGCTCTGTCGTAAATATCAGGGCAAGGGCAAGCCTGCAAAACTGTATGTTTTAACTGTACCGAAAATAAGCACTGAGCCTCCTTAAAACTCGCAAGTAATAAAACTGAGCAGAATAAGACTGAAAGTTATATACCAGCCGAGAAGAGAAAATATATATATTTTAATTAAGTCAGTAGTAACTTTAAGTATATAAGGCGGTTCGCTGAATGCGAAAAGCTGATGAAACAACGCATTTCTTCTTCGGCTCGTAAAAAAAATATAAAAATCAGGAACATTTTTTTAGTGCTTATTCCCATTAATATTAGGATGGTTGAAAAACTTCATAATTTTATGCTAAAATTATCACGAAAGTTCCAACCTTTTATAATCTTCCGTGTCTATATAAGTGAAAGCAGCTTTCAAGGAGGTCAAAATGAACAGAACAGATGCTGAAAAATGGACAACTGAATATTTAAAGCCTGTCTTTGGTTTTGCTTTGAAAAAGTGCAAGAGTATAGAAGATGCAGAAGATTTATCTCAGGAAATCATGGCTAAGGTTTATGTTGCTTTGATAAAACGTGATGATATTGAAGATGTTTCAAAATTCATCTGGACTATTGCTCATAACAGTTTGAGTAATTATTACCGTGATAATAGCCACAGCTTTACAGGCGTACCTATTGATAAAGTTGGGAATTGTTTGTATGATGAAACACCAACTGCTGAATCATCACTCATTGAACAAGAAGAAATGTTAAAGCTGTATTCTGAAATTGCCTACCTTTCAAAGTTGCAACGCAGAATAGTAATTATGTATTACTATGAAAACAAAAAGCAGGAGCAGATAGCTAAAGAATTAAATATTCCTGTCGGCACAGTGAAGTGGCATCTGTTTGAAGCAAAAAAAGAACTGAAAAGAGGTATGGAAATTATGAGAGAACCGAGCGAATTGAAGTTTAACCCTAAAAGCTTTGATATGTGCAGTTTCAGCGGTAAAATCGGCGCCAAGGGAGATATATCAAATTTCTTCCGTAGTGCTATTTCACAGAATATTGTTTATACCGTAAGAAACGAATCAAAATCAATAAATGAAATTGCTGATGAGTTAGGCGTGTCACCTGTCTATGTTGAAAGCGAAGCAGAATATCTTGAAAAATACGGATTTTTGCTGAAGCAAAAAGACAAATATCTTTGCAATATTCTTATATCAGAACCGACAGAGGAGCTTAACCGTCTGCACGATGAAATGTATCATAAAGCGGCAAAACTTTTTGCAAATGAGTTATACGACGAGCTTGCAAAATCGGGTTTGTTGGATGAATGTGCATTAGGCGGTTACAACGATACAAGGGATAAAAACTTTTTAATGTGGGCACTCGTACCGTTTATTACAGCTTTCAGCGGTGAAAGCACACTCGACAAAAGTATTGAATTTGCAGATGTTTACACAATAAGACCTGATGGTGGCAAAAATATTTGTTACGCAATAGTTTCTGCCCCTGATGTAAAGCCACCAATGTATAACGAAGAAATGAAAAGATTCAAAGGTCCGTTTTGGAACGGTCTGACAGATAAAATAACGCTGTGGACTATTGATTCTGAATGGTCAGATAATCGTATTGAAGAAAATTATCAGTTATCAGTTGTCCGTGATTTAACACTACTCAACAATTATCTTAACGATGTAATTCTGAGTGAAGATGATTATGCTTATCTTGCTGAAAAAGGATATATTTCAGTTAGCGGAAAGCCTGATGAAATATTCCGTACTGCATTAAGAATTGTATATATCAAAGACGAAGAATCACGGAAAAGGCTTTTATCTGTCGGTGATAAAATAAAAGAAAAATATAAGGATGAATTTGAAAAACTCAAAGAACCTTATATCAATGCTGTGCTTCAGAACACGCCCAAGCATTTGCAGAAAATGAGAATGTATGGTTTGCAACATATAACACATGCAAAAATGGTTGTAAATATTGCTATGCGAATTTCAGTCAAACTACTGTTAACA
>CAYQYT010000015.1:0-26903 GCA_964421815.1 uncultured Eubacteriales bacterium
TTCTACCATAGGAGGATTCTTTTTTCTATTGTCCGTTTTTACTGGACTTGTTCAATATTGTGTTCGGGTTTTTATTTTTTTAATTCTGCTAAAAAAGGGGAATAGGCATAACCTTTTCAAATTTAACTCATTTTTCAAGTTCGTACAAACGATAAATTTTTCTGTAAACCCCTTACGAGAATACTGTTTTGAAAAACAGTTGTTCCGAGGGTTTCAGTTCCTCAATAAGATAATCGGGTGTGAGAGAATGTTCTTCTTTGCATACAATTCCCGTATCCGCAAAATCGGATAATTTTATGCATCCTTCGGCTTGCAAACATCCACCCAGGCAATGAAGCCCGAATATTTTTCAAGTTCGGCTATTGTTAATTCTATTGCACTGTTTGAACTGCCGCAAGCGGGGAAAACCGTTTCAAACCGTTTCAGAGATTCGTCAAGATAAACCTTTACTCCCTCATTTACCGCAAAGGGACAAACTCCCCCCACCGCGTGACCTATAATTTCTTCCGCTTCGTCGAATTTGAGCATACTTGCCTTTGCGCCGAATTGTGCTTTGTATTTCGGATTGTCTATTTTTACATCCCCTGCGGTTACAATAAGGATGCAGTCATCTTTTACTCTAAAAGAAAGGGTTTTTGCAATTCTCTCGGGACCACACCCCAATGCGTGGGCGGCAAGTTCCACGGTGGCACTCGATTCGTTAAACTCTTTAATTCTGTTGTCTATTCCCTGGGACTTAAAATATTCTCTTACCTTTTCAATTGACATACATATTCTCCTAAAATATTTATAATTTATTGCTTTTCAACTGCAAATGCAATTATTTTGCATTATAATTCCAACTCCATAGGAACATGGACGATTCCCGCTTCAAAGAAATCCTCCGCCGTTGCTTTGAATCCGAATTTTTCATAGAAACTCTCAACATATTTTTGAGCGTGAACCTCAATTTTCTTGGGATTCATTTTATTTATAATTGCGGCTAAACCTTTTTCCAACAATTCCCTGCCCGTTCCGTTTCCGTGTTGCAGGGTCAGAACTCTGCCGATTCTCACAACATCTCCGTTTTCGTCAAGGGGGAAAGCCCTTAAATATGCAACCACCTTCCCGTTTTGGGCAAAGAAACAATGTAAACTCTTATAGTCAACATCATCCATATCCTGATAAAGAATTTTTTGTTCCACAACAAATATTTCAGACCGTGCTTTCAATATTTCATATACTTCCGTAGATGACAGTTCATCAAAATACTTTGCAATTAAATCCATTTTAAGCATATAACTCACCACCGTAAAACATTGTATAAGTTTTTCTGACCTTAAAATAGACTGATTCTCAATGGTATTGTGTCAATTTTATAGGTGTATCACAATTATATAAAATCCCGCTTTTTGAGTCAATACATTTAAACGCAACAAAACTCTGCAAGGTTGTTTGATTTTTCAATTCAAATGTGCTAACATATTTAAAAATCATTTCAGGTGAGATTATGTGTTGCTACCCCAACCCCTTTATAACCGAGCGTGCCGACCCTTACATTGTTAAAGGTCCCGACGGGTTTTATTATTTTACCGCGTCATATCCGGCTTTTCAAAATGCCGACAATGGCTATGACAGAATAATTCTAAGAAAAAGTGAAACTGTTTCGGGGCTGAAAGATGCCACGGAACACACAATATGGAAAGCTCACGAAAAAGGCGAAATGGCAAAGCATATATGGGCTCCGGAACTGCATTTCATAGGGGGACTCGGACAACAAGTGGAATATCAGACCATACGCCCTAAGGTGCAAGGGAGACGACCCCATAAACGACCCTTGGGAAGAATTGGGCAGAATTAAACCTTTTTCCGAAGAAGACCCGGCATTTTCGGATTTTTCCCTTGATATGACCTATTTTGAAAACATGGGCAGGCACTATCTTATCTGGGCGCAGAAAAGCGGGGATTCCTCCCTTTTCATTGGGGAAATTAATCCCGAGAACCCTTGCAGACTCATTACAAAATCCCTTCTGTTAACCAAACCCGAATATCCTTGGGAAAAGGTACGGCACTCGGTTAATGAGGGGCCCTCCGTTCTTAAAACCGAAGATAGAATTTTCCTGTTCTTTTCGGCTTCCGGCACGGGTGAGGAATACTGCATGGGTATGCTTTACGCAAATAAAAATTCGGATTTAATGAGCATTTCCTCCTGGGAAAAACTGCCCCTCCCCGTTCTTGAAACAAACGATTTAACGGGGGAAGCGGGTCCCGGGCACAACAGCTTTGTTGTTGACGAAAAGGGCAAATTACTCTTGGTTTATCACTCCCGCCCCGCTTCCCATTCGGAGAAAAATTGCGGTACTTTTTGCGAAGAAGTGCTTTATGACCCCTGCCGTCACACAAGAATCAAAGAAATAAAATTCGATAAAAACAATTTTCCTTTGTTGAAATAGCAATATTTTTATGTTTTAACAAATTGTTATCAATTTTTTCATAAAAGCTTTTCACATTTTATTGTTTTAGATTTTTCTTTGTGATATACTATTGTTTTAGAATATATTATTCTTTGGATTTGAATTTTCGGAGGTATATTCCGTGAAAAAAATTGATTCAACGGTTTTAAAAGAAACCGCTTACATCGGTGCAATGGTCCTGATTTTCAGTTTAGCCCTGCAATCCGTGTTTTTAATAATCGGAAAATGGGATTACACCGTACTTTTGGGAAATCTGTTGGGCTTTATAGCCGCCGTGGGAAACTTTTTCCTTATGGGGCTTTCCGTTCAGGCATCTCTCAACAAAGAAGAAAAGGACGCAAAAAACTTTATGAAGTTTTCCCAATCCCTCCGTCTGCTTCTTTTGTTTGTAATCGCCGTTGTGGGCTATCTTGTCCCCGTGTTCAATATTCTGGCGGTACTTATTCCCTTCCTTTTCCCGAGGATTGCAGTCGCTTTAAGACCCCTGTTTATGAAAAAAAGATAATTTTCTTAATTTGAGCAAAAGAGGTGATGTGTTTGAAAAAAACAACGCTCAAATTTAAAATTGCAGATATTTTTTACATTGTTATGATGATTGTTCCCATTGTTTTCGGAATTGTACTCAATGTTCTGACGGAACCTCAATCAACGGAAATCACCATAACCGGTGCAAGAATTTTCTTCACAATTCCCATGCCGTTACAGGATTTTCCCGTTACGGAATCCCAGGTAAACTCCGCCCTTGTGCTTATAACAATCTTCTTTTTCTGCCTTTTCATCACCCACGGTATAAGCGAAAAAGCGGATTTAAAAAGACAGCATATTGCAGAACTTGCGGTGGAAAAAATCGACGGAATGGTGCTTGAGAATATGGGTGAGTTTTTCAAAGGCTATTCCCCCTTTATTCTTGCAATTCTTCTGCTTTCCGCTTGTTCGAGCCTTTTGTCCCTTTTCGGACTTTTTCCGCCCACATCGGACATCAACATTGTCGGCGGTTGGGCAATTCTTGTTTTCTTTCTCATAACCTACTACAAATTGAAATGCGGCCCCGTAAACTATCTAAAAAGTTTTACACAACCCGTTGCATTTTTAGCACCAATCAACTTTATCAGCGAATTTGCAACTCCCATTTCCATGTCCTTCCGTCATTACGGAAACGTGCTTTCGGGAACGGTTATCTCAACTCTTTTAGCCTTTGCTCTGGGCAGTCTTTCAAATAAACTTTTGGGGGCTTTGCCCGGATTTTTAGCAGACATTCCCCTTTTCCAAATCGGTATTCCCGCGGTACTTTCCGTTTATTTTGATGTATTCAGCGGTTGTCTTCAGGCATTTATTTTTGCAATGCTTACAATGCTGAATGTTTCGGGAGCATTCGATTTTGAACTCTATGAAAAAAGAAGGCAAAAAAAGCTTTCAAAAAATAAAAAAACAATTTAAGTATTCGGAGGAAAAATTATGGAACTCGCACTCGGTATTATTTTAGGATGTTGCGCTCTCGGCGCAGGTTTGGCAATGATTGCCGGTATCGGCCCCGGTATCGGTGAAGGTAACGCAGTTGCAAAGGCTTGTGAGGCCATCGGCCGTCAGCCCGAAAGCAAGGGTGCCGTTACAACCACAATGCTCATGGGTTGTGCCGTTGCGGAAACAACGGGTCTTTATGCCCTTGTTATTGCAATTCTTCTTATATTCGTTGCACCAAGACTTCTTGTAAACATTCTTGTTGATACAATTCAATCCCTTTAATTTTAAAATTTAGGTAGAGCATTATGCAAACATTAGATGTTATTTCAATAAATTTATGGCAAATGCTTGTTTCCCTGGCTAATTTAGTTATTCTTTTCCTGCTTGTAAAAAAATTCCTTTACAAGCCCGTTAAGAAAATGCTCAAAGCCCGTCAGGATGCCATTGATGTGCAGTACAACGAGGCTGAAACCGCAAGAAGCGAAGCATTGTCGGAGAAACAGGCTTATGAGGAAAAACTGTCGGGAGCGAAAGCGGAGGCCGACGGTATAATAAGTTCCGCGGTAAATCTTGCAAAGGCAAGGGAAAACGAAATAATTGAAAAGGCAAAGAACGATGCCTCCGTTATTATTCAACGGGCAAATGAAGACGCGCGTCTTGAAATGACAAAGGCGGAGGAAAGCATCAAACGTGAAATTGTTGATGTGAGTACGGTTCTTACAAGCAAACTTTTGGAACGTGAAATAAATCCTCAGGACCATAAACAAATAATTGACTCATTTATCAATGAAATAGGTGACGGAAATGACGCAAACTAACAAAGAGTATGCAACCGCCCTCTTTTCGTTGGCAACGGAGAACAATGCTCTTGATGAGTACAAAAAGGCTCTCGGAGAGATACGGACAATATTCAAGGAAAACCCCGATTATGCAAGACTTTTGGAGTCCCCCGCCATATCTTTATCGGAAAGGCTTTCAAACATTGACGAGGCTTTCGGCGGTGTATATACGGAATATATTGTTTCCTTTCTGAAAGTTCTTTGTGAAAACGGTCATATAGGGGAAATCTGCGGTTGCATTGATGAATTTTCGGAACTTGTGCGCATTTTTGAAAATCGCACCATAGCCGATATTTATTACGTCGAGCCCCTTACGGATGCTCAAAAATCCGCATTACTTGAAAAACTTCAAAAAATCAGCAATAAAATTATTGAACCGAACTATATTAAGGACGAAAGTCTTATAGGCGGAGTCAAGGTTCAGTTCGATGACATAATCCTTGACGGCAGTATTAAAAACCGCCTTAACCAAGCAAAGGGAGTGATAAGCGAATGAATAATCCCGGCGAAATCAGCAGTATTATTAAAAGCCAGATTGAAAATTACAAGTCCCGTGTGGAAATGACCGAAACCGGCAAGGTAATTCTTGTGGGTGACGGAATCGCCCGTGTTTACGGACTTTCAAACTGCATGGCTAACGAACTTCTTGAATTCGAGGACGGTTCTTTCGGAATGGCGCAAAACCTTGAAGAAGAATCCGTTTCCGTAGCCATTCTTTCAAACAAAAACAATTTGCGCGAGGGTTCAACGGTAAAGAGAACGGGCAAAGTTCTGTCCGTACCCGTGGGAGAAAAACTTTTGGGCAGAGTTGTTAACGCTTTGGGCGAACCCATTGACGGCAAAGGCCCCATCGAATACAGTTCCACCCGCCCCATTGAATCCGAAGCACCCGGTATAATAGAACGCGAAAGCGTAAGCGTACCCCTACAGACCGGAATCAAAGCCATTGACAGTATGATTCCCATAGGCAGAGGTCAGCGTGAACTTATTATCGGCGACCGTCAGACAGGTAAGACGGAAATAGCAATAGATACCATAATCAACCAGAAAAACTCCGATGTTCTTTGCATATATGTTGCAATTGGTCAAAAAAGCACATCCGTTGCCCAGTTGGCAAACGAACTTATAAGAAACGGCGCCATGGATTACACCATAATTGTGTCCGCATCCGCTTCGGAGAGCGCACCCCTCCAATATATCGCACCTTACAGCGGTTGTGCTATGGCGGAATATTTCCGTGAACAGGGCAAGGATGTTTTGATTATATACGACGATTTAAGCAAGCATGCCGTTGCGTACCGCGCACTTTCCTTGCTTATCCGCCGTCCTCCCGGACGCGAGGCATATCCCGGTGACGTTTTCTATCTCCATTCAAGACTTCTTGAACGTGCGGCATGTGTTGCCAAGGAATACGGCGGCGGTTCCATTACCGCACTCCCCCTTATCGAAACACAGTCCGGTGACGTTTCCGCATACATTCCCACCAACGTTATTTCAATTACCGACGGGCAGATTTTCCTTGAAACAGAACTTTTCCATTCAGGTGTTATGCCCGCTATAAACCCGGGTATTTCCGTTAGCCGTGTGGGTGGCTCCGCACAGTTAAAGGCAATGAAAAAGGTTTCCGGCGAATTGAAACTTCTTTATTCCCAATACCGTGAACTTCAGTCCTTTGCCCAATTCGGCAGCGACCTTGATGCAGACACAAAAGCCCGACTTGCTTTGGGTGAACGTATTGTTGAAGTTCTCAAACAGGAGCGAAACGCACCTGTTCGCGTGGGATGCCAGGTTGCCATTGTATATGCGGTAATCAAAGGTTATCTTGATTCCGTACCCGTTTCACAGGTTAAGGAATATGAACACAACCTCTTTTTAAAACTTGAAAATGAAAAGGGCGATTGGCTCAAAAGAATTGAGGACGGCTACTATGACGAGTCCGACGAGGAAGAATTGAAAGCCGTTCTTTCGGAAATGCGGGTGTAAACTATGGCAGGAAACACCAAGGCACTACGAATCAGAATTAAAAGCGTAAATTCCACCCTCCAACTTACAAAGGCCATGGAACTTGTGGCAACCTCAAAAATCCGCCGTGCAAACGAGGGTATGCAAAACGCGAGAGAATATACCGAGGCTTTGGAAAAATCCATTTCACTTCTCACAAGCGAGGAGGAATGTTTAAAGAGCCCGTATATGAGAAAAACCGACTCTCCAAGAACAAAAATCATTGTTATTGCAGGTGACAGAGGTCTTGCAGGGGGCTACAACTCAAATGTTTTCAGACTGTGTTCCGAGTATCCGGACGTGGAATTCATTCCCATCGGCAAAAGGGCTTGTGAAAAGTTTGAAAAAGAGTCCAATTCCTCGGAGCATTTTTCTTTCAGCGACGCGGCAATTCTCGCAGAAGAACTCTGCAAAGATTTTCGGGAAGAAAAATTCGACAGATTGGGAGTTATTTACACAAAATACATTTCCGTTATGTCCTGCCAAGCCCGGATAAAATGGCTGCTTCCTTTTGAAAAAACAGAAAAGAATACCGCCGTAAGCGCAATTTTTGAGCCGGATCATCTTACCGTTCTCAATCTTACGGTCAAAGAATATGTTGCGGGGATTTTAATTGCCTGTTTGAGAGAAAGTTTCGCCTGTGAGGTTGCTTCAAGGCGTATTGCAATGGACTCCGCAGGTAAAAATGCCAAACAGATGCTGGATGATTTAGGACTCCAGTACAACCGCGCACGACAGGGCGCAATTACCCAGGAAATCACAGAAATTGTTGCCGGTAGCGGTAACTAACCATATTTTCGCAAGAGGTGAACACATTGAAAAATACAGCTGCGGGAAAAGTTGTTCAGGTTATGGGACCCGTTGTTGACGTTCGTTTCAACGAGGGCGAACTTCCTGAAATTCTTAACGCACTCACTATACCCATGGAAAACAGGACTTTAACTGTTGAGGTGGCGCAACATATTGGTGATAACACCGCAAGGTGTATTGCCATGGCATCCACCGACGGACTTCAGAGGGGAACTCCCGTTACGGATACGGGTGCATCAATTTCCGTACCCGTAGGACGCGAAACCCTTGGACGCATTTTCAACGTACTGGGCGAGGCCGTTGATAATCTCCCCAATCCCGAAACCGAGGAAAAGTGGAGTATTCACCGTTCCGCTCCCGCCTATGATGAACTTTCCTCATCAACGGAAATATTTGAAACGGGTATCAAGGTTATTGACCTTATCTGCCCCTATTCAAAGGGCGGTAAAATCGGTCTTTTCGGCGGTGCAGGTGTCGGCAAAACCGTTCTTATTATGGAACTTATCAATAATATTGCCAAAGAACACGGCGGTATTTCCGTCTTTTCCGGTGTCGGTGAACGTACCCGTGAGGGCAACGATTTGTATTGCGAAATGAAAGAATCGGGGGTTATAAAAAACACCGCCCTTGTTTACGGTCAGATGAATGAGCCCCCGGGAGCGCGTATGCGTGTTGCTCTTTCGGGTCTTACAATGGCGGAATATTTCCGCGACACAGAGGGACAGGACGTTCTTCTTTTCATTGACAATATTTTCCGTTTCACCCAGGCGGGCTCCGAGGTTTCGGCACTTCTGGGCAGAATGCCCTCCGCCGTTGGCTATCAGCCCACTCTTGCAACGGAAATGGGTGCTTTGCAGGAAAGAATTACATCCACAAAAAAAGGCTCCATTACATCAATTCAGGCGGTTTATGTGCCTGCGGATGACCTTACGGACCCCGCGCCCGCAACAACCTTTGCCCACCTTGATGCAACAACTGTTCTTGCAAGAAACATTGCATCCCAGGGTATTTACCCCGCAGTTGACCCCCTTGAATCCACAAGCCGTATTCTCTCCCCGGAAATTGTGGGTGAAGAACACTACTATGTGGCAAAAGAAGTTCAGAGAATTCTTCAAAGATATAACGAACTTATGGACATTATTGCCATTATGGGTATGGATGAACTTTCCGACGAGGACAAACTTCTTGTTTCAAGAGCAAGAAAGATTCAAAGATTCCTTTCCCAGCCCTTTGATGTTTCCGAAAAATTCACCGGCTTCAAGGGTAAATATGTTCCCATAGGCGAAACCATCCGCGGTTTCAAGGAAATTATAGAGGGCAAACACGACGATTTGCCCGAATCCGCTTTCCTTTTTGTAGGAACCATTGATGAAGCGGTTGAAAAGGCAAAGAAGGTGCAGAAGTGAACACATTTCACTTGACGGTTTCCTCCCCCGACGGAAACAAATTTGACGGCCCCGTTTACAGACTGGATGTCCGTGGTGTTGAGGGTGAACTTGCGGTTATGGCGGGTCACATACCTTTCATAACATCGGTTGTTAACGCACCCTGCGCCCTGTGGCTTGACGAGGAAAAGAAAAAATCGGCAGTATCCGACGGCGGTTTGCTGACCGTTGATACCGACCGCGTAATCTTCATTTCCGGAACATTTGAATTTACTGACTAAAATATAAACGCTGTAAAAACTTCCGTTTTTACAGCGCATTTTATTCTACATTAGTTTTCCCAACTTATCCGTATCTGCAATAACAATAAGTTGCATATCTTTTTCCAAGGGGTTTTCCGGATTGATGCTTGTTATGACCTCTCCGTCTTTAAGAATTGCCACAACATTTATGGAATATTTTTTTCTCAAATTCAACTGAACAAGGTTTTTGCCCACCCAGTCGGGTTTCATTTGGATTTCCACCATGGAAACATCTTTTGAAAGTTCTATTACATCAATAAATCCTGAACTCAAAATATTTTTGGCAAGTCTTGTACCGGCTTCTCTTTCGGGAAAAACGACTCTGTCCGCGCCCAATCTTTCGAAGATTTTCTCGTGCATACCCTCAACACATTTTACGATAATCTCTTTAACTCCCGCATCCTTGCAAAGAGTTATTGCCATAACCGCCGATTCAAGACTGTTAGCCATTGCAATAACAACAACGTCCATATCGGCTATATCCAATTTTTCAATAACCTCGGGGTCGGTAACATCGGCGCATTTACATACGGGTATTACCTGTGCCGCTTCGTTAACCAGTTCCTCGTCAACGTCCACCGCCAACACTTCCGCTCCGTTTCTTACAAGTTCTTCTGCAACTGCTCTGCCGTAACGGCCAAGCCCGAAAACAGCGTATGATTTTATTCCCATATACATTCTCCTTTTAACCCACGCTGACATCTTCAATGGGGTTTTTAACGATATTTGAGTTTTGCTTTTTTGTTCTGAGTGCCACGGCTAAAGAAATGGGACCCACTCTGCCGAAATACATTGTGGCGATGATTATGATTTTACCCGCCGTATTCAAAAATGCGGTCAGATTTCTTGAAAGTCCCACGGTGGATGTGGCGCTGACTGTTTCGTAAATAATGTCAATGGCGCCGGCATCCGATACCGCCGAAAGAAAGACCGTGGAAGTGAACATTATTATAAAAGATGTGCACATTACCGCAATGGCCTTGCTGACAGCCTGTTTTGAAATGGTTCTGTTGAACATTGTGGTATCGTTTTTATTTTTTATTGCCGAAATTGCCGTTTCTATAACAATTGCAACGGTTACGGTTTTAACACCGCCCGCCGTACCCACGGGGGAGCCGCCTATAAACATCAAGAGAATTGATATAAGGGCGGAACCGTTTGTAAAGTTTTCCTGGGGCACGGTGAAAAATCCCGCGGTTCTTGTTGTAACCGATTGGAAAATTGACGACTGTATTTTCTGATATATGGAAAAGTCTTTCATTGTAAGGGGATTGTCATACTCGAAAATGAAGATGAACAACGCACCGCCGAATATCAGAATAAATGTTGTTACAAGAGTGATTTTACTGTGGAGGGTTAATGCCTTCAGCATTTTAAGCCGCCTTTTTCCCCTGAGCCTGATAACCCTTGCCACATCCCACCAGACAATGTAACCTATACCGCCCAGGAACACAAGGGCGCAGGTAACAAAATTGATAACGGGGTTGTGAACATAATCCGCCAGACTGTTTACGGATATAATATCAAGTCCCGCATTGCAAAAAGCGGAAACCGCCGTAAAAACAGAAATCCAGATACCTTTGGGGCCGAATTCCGGGACAAAAACCGTCATATAAATAAGCGCTCCCGCTCCCTCAAATGCCAAAGTGCCGAGGACAACCTTTTTTACAAATTGGGAAAGTCCCGACAGGGTATTAAGATTAAAGGCATCCTGAAGAAGAAGCCTGTCCGAAAGACCCATCCGCCGATTAACAATAAGAGTCAGTCCGAAAGCAACCGTGATTACTCCCAAGCCGCCTATCTGAATTAAAAACAGAATTATTATCTGCCCGAAAGTACTCCAGGCGGAAACCGTGGGCACAACCACAAGCCCCGTAACACAGGTTGATGTTGTTGAGGTAAAAAGCGCATCGATAAAAGGCGTCCACTCGCCTGTTGCGGAACTTATGGGGAGCATCAACAGAATCGAGCCCACAATAATCGCAGCAAGGAAACTCAAAAGAATTATATGAGTTGTAGATAATTCCGATTTTGATTTTCTCATTCCAATAACCTTTTCTTTCCATTACACTTTGTATAAATCAATACAGACAGAATTATTGCCGTTGTAATTATATCACATATTTCCTATTTTACAACAATTTATAATAAATATTTAATTTCATCAGTTGTAAAAAAAGAAACGATATGGTAAACTTAAAATACTGATTTATTGCATTGGTGTAAAAGAGTATCAAAAAACTGTTCAGGTGAGATAGTATGCCCTACTTATTTGTTCATTTCAAAGAAAAAATCACCCCCGACGGCGAGTCCGTTTATTTCGGAATAAGCCGTGACGGATACAACTGGGAACAGGTGAACAACGGAAATCCAATTCTTACAAGTTCCATGGGCGACAGGGGTTGCCGTGATATTGAAATCGTAAGACTTCACACAGGCGGTTTTGTTATTCTGACCACCGACCTGTGCATTGTACACCGAATGGACGAAAATTACAATGTGGATTGGAAACAGGTTAACAGCCACGGCAGTAAATGTCTTTGTATGTGGGAAACCGATGACCTTGTGAATTTTTCCCAACAAAAACTCATATATTTCGGGCGGGATGACTTCGGCTGTCTGTGGGCTCCGGAAATTTTCTTTGACAGCGAGAACGAAGAATATCTTATACATTGGGGTTCCACCGTTGAAGATGACGGATTTTCCCACATGTCAATTTACTGCTCCGTTACAAAGGATTTTGAAAGTTTTTCGGAACCGAAACTGTATTTTACAAAGGACAACGAAATCCTCGATTCCCATATTACAAAGGTGGGAGATACTTACCACCTTTTCTACAAGAATTCCTCCAATCCGCCAATGAATATGCACGCCACATCAAAAAACCTTTACGGGCCTTTTGAACATGACAAAGGTTTTGAGGAATATATGGACAGAGAAATTTATCACCCGGGCTCCTACGAGGGACCCACAACCTACACCCTGCCCGACGGAAGATGGTGCCTTATGCTTGACTTCTTCGGCTGTGAAAAAGAAAAAATGGGGTACGTACCCTTTGTTTCTTCCAAAACCGGTGATATGAACTTCAGTCGTGCCGACGAGGAATTCACTTTCCCCTACGGATTCAAACACGGAAAAGTAATAGAAATCACCGTGGAAGAATATGAAAGATTAAAAAATATATAAGAGAGGTATATTTATGAATGCAGTTATCACCGTTGTAGGAAAAGACAAAGTGGGAATTATTGCGGGCATTTGTGTGGTGCTTGAAAAAATCAATGTAAACGTTCTCGATATAAGCCAGACAGTAATGCAGAATATGTTTACAATGAATATGCTCGTTGATATTAAACAGGCAAATGTTTCATACCCCGAAATTGTTGACGCGCTCAACAAAGAGGGTGAGCGTTTAGGTGTGAGCATCCGTATTCAGCGGGAAGATATTTTTGACGCAATGCACAAAATATGAGGTGAATTATGCTTAATCAGAGAGAAATTATTGAAACCCTCAATATGATAGATAATCAGCATCTTGACATACGCACAATTACCATGGGAATTTCCCTGCGCTCCTGCGCACATCCGGACCCCAAAATCTGCGCTCAAAAGATGTATGATAAAATCACAAAATATGCGGAAAATCTTGTAAAAACAGGAGAAGACCTTGAAAGAGAAATGGGTATTCCCATTATTAACAAGAGAATTTCCGTAACCCCCATTGCCATTGCGGCGGAAAGTTGTGAAACCGATGATTACACAATCTTTGCCCGGGCAATGGACAATGCCGCAAAAGAATGCGGTGTAAACTTTATCGGCGGTTTTTCCGCCCTTGTTCAAAAGGGATTTACCCTCGGTGACAAGAAACTTATACAATCCATCCCCGAAGCACTTGCAACAACCGATTTTGTTTGCTCCTCCGTAAATATCGGCTCAACAAGAGCCGGTATCAATATGGATGCCGTTAAACTTATGGGTCAAACTATCAAGAAAACCGCGGAAATCACCAAGGACCGCGACGGTTTCGGTTGTGCAAAACTTGTGGTTTTCTGCAATGCAGTTGAAGACAATCCCTTTATGGCGGGCGCATTCCACGGTGTTGGTGAATCCGAACGTGCTATAAACGTTGGTGTTTCAGGCCCCGGAGTTGTATATAACGCTCTCAAACAAATAAAGGGCGAGCCTTTTGACATTGTTGCGGAAACAATAAAGAAAACCGCTTTCAAAATTACAAGAATGGGTCAACTTATGGCAACCGAGGCTTCAAAACGCTTGGGCGCGGAATTCGGCATTGTGGACTTAAGCCTTGCCCCCACCCCCGCCACAGGGGACTCCGTTGCAAGAATACTTGAAGAAATGGGTCTTGAAACTTGCGGTACCCACGGCACTACCGCCGCCCTTGCCCTGCTCAACGACGCAGTAAAAAAAGGCGGTGTTATGGCATCCTCCCACGTTGGCGGTCTTTCAGGTGCATTCATTCCCGTTTCCGAGGACGAGGGCATGATTGCCGCGGCTGAAAAAGGTGTTCTCACTCTTGACAAATTGGAGGCAATGACCTGTGTATGCTCCGTGGGACTTGATATGATTGCCGTTCCCGGTAACACAACGGCGGAAACAATTTCAGCCATTATTGCCGACGAAGCCGCAATCGGCATGATAAACAACAAAACAACCGCTGTCAGAATCATTCCCGCCCCCAACAAAAATGTGGGCGATTCCATAGAAATGGGCGGTCTTTTGGGTACGGCACCCGTTATGCCCGTACACACCCACAGCAGTGCGGACTTTATAAACCGCGGCGGAAGAATTCCCGCTCCCCTGAACAGTTTAAAGAACTAAAGGTTGAATAAATATGGAAATACTCACAAAACATTTCAAAGAGGTTGAAAAGAACTTGGGTCTCCCCCCCGAAGCCGTTAAAGTCTTTGAAAAATATGCAACAAAAATAGAAAAAACTCAAAGCCTTAACAACCGCTTTGAGAAAATTTTTAACGAATATCTTTTTCCCGAGGCACACGATTTCGGAAAATGTTTCAAGGAACTGAAGCCCCTTTCAAATATTTACGGAATCAAGGAATATTCCTTGGATTTTGTTTTTCTTCTCCGTGCCGCAGAGGTTATGCACACTCGGTACAGGGAACGGGGTTTGAGTGACGAACTATTCTGGGACTCCATTATGGACTTAAAGTACAAATACCGCGAGTGCGTGAACTGCAAGGGTGTTCACGGCACCTTTGTCCCCTGGTGGAATACGGAATTTTTCGCCCTGCGCCGTTTTGCTTTGGGAAGATACCAATTCGATATGTCCTCATATCAAGGGGAGGACTTCACAACATCTTCCGGAATAATCGTAAAAAAAGGCGACAAAACCCTTAATTTCCACATTCCCTCCTCGGGAGTACCCCTTACGGATGATGTGCGACTTGACTCCCTTAAAAAGGCATACGAATTTTTCACCGATTTCCGCAGGGACGACGGGCTTATGATTTTCGAGTGCGGCTCCTGGCTCATCTACGACGGATACAAGGACTTTCTTCCCGAGAAATCCAATATCATAAAATTCATAGACGACTTTGAGATTGTTTCAAGCGAATCCTGTGACAAATTCAACGATGCCTGGAGAATTTTTGACAAATACGGCTACAAATCCCCGAAAAACTGGCCCGAGGACACCTCTTTGCGCCGAGCCTTTAAACACCACGTTTTAAGTGGCGGAAAAACAGGTCACGGTCACGGAATAATCGTCTTTGACGGAGAAAAAATAGTCATATAAAAACAAATGATTGAATTTAAAATAAAAAGCAAAAAAGATAAAGCCCTCTTTCAAACGCTTTATCTTTTTTGTTATTTAAGTCCGGGAACCTTATGCTCACTACTGTTTTCACCGTTTTTACATTCCGTAACCACTCCGGCTCTGGAACCTTCCGAACCGTTAGTACCGGGAGTAATCGTGATTATAATACTTGCATTCTCATCAGGACAAGCCGGTATTAATTTAAACATACCCTTAACTTCATCTGTAACGTCCTTCTCTGTGCCGTTCACCATTATTGTAATCGGCCCGTCTTGCCAACGTGGATTGTCTTTACCTCCGCTTATGGTAATGGTACCGGAAACATTTTCCGTGGACATGAGCATAAGCCAACTACTAAAGGAAGATAATATCTCTCTCTGATTGCCGATACAGGTTTTTTTTGTTGCATTCTTCGTGACCGCGGAAAAAATCGGAACTGCAACTGCAACAAGGATTGCCATAATAACAACAACAATCATAAGTTCAACGAGAGTAAAACCTTTTTTTGATTTTAAAAAATTAAACATTTTCATATATCTCCGTTTAATCCAACAAGCGTAAGCCCTTTTACTCTAAAAAACTCCCGGGATACCCGGGAGTTTCCGTTATTTAGCACTAAATTATTCGTTGGTCTTAATTTCGTGACCGTTTGCATCATCACCGCTATTACCGCTACATGCTGTTGTAACAGTTGACTGAGAACCGTTTGAACCCTTTGTGATTGTTACAGTAATGTGACAAGTTTCATCGGGACAAACAGGAACAGTTTTGAACAAACCTTTAATAGCTGCCTGTTGAGCATTAGTCAAAGTAGTCCAAGCGGTGAATGTACCTGCATCCTGACCACCGGAAACTTCAAAAGCACCTTCAATAGATGATGAGTTATCCTGAAGCATGATCCAGTCGCCAACAGAGGAAATGATCTGTCTCTGGTTACCGATACATGTTTTCTTCTTTGCGTTTGCTGTAACAGCTGAGAAAATCGGAACTGCAACTGCAACGAGGATTGCCATGATAACAACAACGATCATCAATTCAACGAGGGTGAAACCCTTTTTGCTCTTCATAAATTTAAACATTTACGAACAACTCCTTTTTTAATACAAAATTTGATTTTTGTATAGTTATCAGATTTGGTTTTGCCAGGTTTAGGGAATTTACCGTAACTCTTCGTAACCGCTTCCGTAACTTACAAGCAAATAATAGCACCACCGTTTGCATTTGTAAAGGTTTTTTTGCAATTTTTGGCTGAATTTCAAAAGTTTGCCCTTTTGCACAATTTGAAAGCACGTCTTTTGTTGATTTTACCGACAACAAAACGGAATTAAAACGGGAATTTTACGAAACTCCCATAAAACCGATAAATTTCTATATTCGCGAAGCCTATCCTCCCTAAATCTCCCCCCCCAGGGAATTTAGGGAGGGGGACCGCGTTAGCGGTGGAGGGTCCAATAAAGTTCTCTACCTTGTCTATCCTCCCTTTTTCTGCGAAGCAAAAAAGGGAGGGGGACCGAAAGCGTAGCTTTTGGTGGAGGGTCCAATAAAATTCTTTACCTCGCCTATCCTCCCTAAATCTCCCCCCAGGGAATTTAGGGAGGGGGACCGCGTTAGCGGTGGAGGGTCCCCGATAAATATATTTATTCACTAATAAACCTAACCTCAATGTCTTTTCCTAACTCTTCTGCACGCTCTTTGCAGGCATCTATTACATTATATTCAACATTTCTAATTAGTTTATTTATATCACTATTGTAAAATCTCAAAAACTTGCAACCTGATTTTTCAAGAAATGCAGTTCTTTTGTTTTCATACTCCTCGTTTTCGGGTAAATAATGTTGCTCACCATCTATTTCTATAATCAGTTTCAATTTCGAACAATAGAAGTCAACAATATAATGACCAATAATTTTTTGTCTTGTGAATTTAGGCTCCATATTCTTTAGAATAATATGCCACATTTTATTTTCTTCGGGGGTCGGGTTTTTCCGCATTTTATTTGCTCTACCTATCAGTATTCTATCATTTTTCATTTCAAAACCTCCCTGTATTTATATTATAATGCATTATTTGTTAATTTCAACAACTTATTGGACCCTCCACCATTGCCGTTGGCAATGGTCCCCCTCCCTAAATTCCCTGGGGGGAGATTTAGGGAGGATAGTCAAGGTAAAGAATTTCATTGGACCCTCCACCGCTAACGCGGTCCCCCTCCCTAAATTCCCTGGAGGGAGATTTAGGGAGGATAGTCGAGGTAAAGAATTTCATTGGACCCTCCACCGCTAACGCGGTCCCCCTCCCTTTTTTGCTTCGCAGAAAAAGGGAGGATAGGCTTCGCATTACTTATACTAACCGCTATTTGTAATTGCTATTTGCAACAGCTAACCGCTTAACTTTGCATTTTGCACTTAAAAAAGCCGTCAATCCGTTGACTGACGACTTCTTTTTATTCCGTATAGTATATATTTTTTTGCCTTGACGGCTTCGGATTGAGGCAGGGGTTTTACCCCCTCCAATTTATAAGGTATGCCCATTTCTTTGTACTTGCTTACTCCCATTGTATGATATGGCAGCACGTCAAGACCTTTGAGATTTTTAAGTTTTCCGATAAATTCACCCAATTTTATTAAATCCTCTTTGTTGTCGGTGTAGCCCTCTGTAACAACGTGCCTTATCCAAAGGGGAACTTTCTTTTCTTCAAGAAATTTTGCAAAGGCGAGAATATTTTCGTTACCGTGCCCCGTCAAAGCCCTGTGTTTTTCGGGGTCAATATGCTTTATATCAAGCATAACAAGGTCGGTACACTCCAAAAGGCGGCTGAGTTTTTCCAAATACTCCCCGTCCTCTTTGAAAGTGATTCCCGAAGTGTCAATACAGGTGTGAATATTCTCCTCCCTGCATTTTCGGAAAAGTTCCGTGAGAAAATCAATTTGTAAAAGGGGTTCTCCGCCGCTGACGGTGATACCGCCCTTGCTGTAAAAAGCGCGGTTTTTGTTGAACTCCTCAATAATTTCCTCAACGGTTATTTCCTCTCCCGCTTTCAAATCCCAGGTATCCGGATTGTGGCAGTAAAGGCAACGCATGGGACAGCCCTGCATAAAAACAACATATCTTATACCGGGTCCGTCAACCGTGCCGAAACTTTCCTTTGAGTGAATATATCCCGTCATTATATTTTATCGTGGAATGTTCTTGAAATAACCTCGTCCTGTTGTTCCTTTGTGAGTTTAATAAAGTTTACGGCATAACCGCTGACCCTTACTGTAAGTTGGGGATATTTTTCGGGATGTTTTTGTGCATCAAGTAAAGTTTCCTTTGAGAAAACATTTACATTAAGGTGATGTCCACCCTTTTGAGCATATCCGTCAAGAAGAGAAACAAGGTTATCTATTTGATTCTGTGTTGCAGCCATTTTGCTGACCTCCTGTCTAAAATTAGGAATTCGGAATTCGGAGTTCGGAATGAAAATAGTAACCGAAACTTTATCTGTCGAATTCTTATAAACTCCATATATATTTTTTATTTTGTATTCAATATCTTTTTCAATACTAAAAAAATCTTGTTCTGTTAAATATAAGGTTATCTATCTGATTCTGTGTTGCAGCCATTTTACTGACCTCCTGTCTAAAATTCCGAATTCCGAATTCCGAATTCCGAATAAAAATAGTAACCGAAACTTTATCTGTCGAATTCTTATAAACTCCAAATATATTTTTTATTTTGTATTCAATTTTTCCTTCGTTGTTTTAGTAATTGCTACAAGAATTGATATTATTTCATCAACATCTTTTTCAATACTAAAAAATTCTTGTTCTGTTAAATATTTGGTAACAAACAATAACCTTAACCAATAGTGTGCTTCATTTGCTTCCTTTAATGCTATTGTTAATTTAGTGTGGAAATCTGCAGTTGACTGTGCTTTTATAGCTTCACTTACATTTGCACCTATACTTGTACCACATCTCAACAATTGCTTTGCAAGCGAATAATCTACACCACTTGAAATTAAATATTTATGCAGATTAACTATCCTAACCGCAAAATCAAAGGTTTTATCAGCAATTAGATTTTCTTTCATTCTACTTCCCCTACATTCCGAATTCCGCATTCCGCATTCACTCACCTCTTGCGAAGCTTATAATGTTTGGAAGCAACGCTTCCCCTACATTCCGAATTCCGAATTCCGCATTCCGCATTCACTCTGCATCAAGCCCTTCAAAGAGTGTGGGGCTCATACAAGCTCCGTCGGTACAATCGAAATTGACTTCAATATCTCCCGCAAAAATTTGGTCATCCTTGCCCAAGGCACCGGGAATAATTGAGAATGTGTTTGAAATACCGTCCTGTGCATCCACAAAGGGAAGTTTTGCAACGGATGCGAGGGATGCAACCGCACCCTTGGTATCACGGCGGTGCATGGGGTTTGCACCGGGAGCAAAAGCCTCGCCTTTCTTACGTCCGTCAGGAGTTGCGCCGGTGTTTTTACCATAAACAACATTGGAAGTGATCGTAAGAATTGAGGTTGTGGGAATACCGTCACGGTAGGTATGATTCTTTTTGATGTGGGTCATAAAGCGGTGAACAATGTCGTAGGCAATCTCATCCACAAGGTCATCGTCATTTCCGTATTTTGGGAAATCCCCCTCAACTTCGTAATCCACAACAATGCCGTCCTCGTTACGAATTGTTTTAACCCTTGCATATTTAATTGCGGAAAGGGAGTCCGCAACAACGGAAAGTCCCGCAATACCCGTAGCAAACCAACGTGTTACCTTTTTATCGTGGAGTGCCATCTGGATTTTTTCGTAGCAATATTTGTCGTGCATATAGTGGATTATGTTAAGGGTGTTAACATAAACTCCTGCAAGCCACTCCATCATTGCATCGTATTTTTCCATGACCTCGCTGTAATCAAGGTATTCACTTGTTATGGGGCGATACTTGGGAGCAACCTGTTTGCCGGAAATTTCATCCACACCGCCGTTGATGGCATAGAGAAGGCATTTTGCAAGGTTTGCCCTTGCTCCGAAGAACTGCATCTCCTTGCCCACTTTCATTGATGAAACACAGCAGGCAATGGCATAATCGTCGCCGTGGTGGAAACGCATAAGGTCATCGTTCTCATACTGTACGGAGGATGTTTCAATTGAAATCCTCGCACAGAAACGCTTGAAGTTCTCGGGAAGTCTTGTGGACCAGAGCACCGTAAGGTTGGGCTCGGGTGCGGCACCGAGATTTTCAAGGGTGTGGAGATAACGGTAGGACATTTTTGTTACCATGTGACGTCCGTCAATGGCAACACCGCCGATTGATTCCGTAACCCATTGGGGATCTCCCGAGAAAAGCGCGTTGTACTCAGGTGTTCTTGCAAATTTAATAAGACGGAGTTTCATAATGAAATGGTCAACCATTTCCTGGAGTTCTTCCTCTGTGAAAACGCCGTTCTTTAAATCCCTTTCGGAATAAATATCAAGGAATGTTGAAGTTCTGCCCAAGGACATTGCGGCACCGTTCTGCTCCTTAACTGCGGCAAGGTAACCGAAGTACAGCCATTGAATTGCTTCCTTGGTGTTTTTTGCAGGCTGTGAAATATCGTAGCCGTAGCTCATAGCCATTTTTTTAAGGTCCTCAAGAGCGCGAATCTGCTCGGAAAGTTCCTCACGTTCCTGAATAATGTGGGAGTACATTGCGGAACGGGTTGTTTCCTTTTGCTCCATTTTGTCCTCAATAAGTCTATCAACACCGTAAAGGGCAATTCTTCTGTAATCACCGATAATTCTTCCCCTGCCGTATGCGTCGGGAAGTCCCGTAATAATGTGACTTGAACGGCAGGCGCGCATTTCGGGAGTATATGCATCAAAAACACCCGCGTTGTGAGTCTTTCTGTGAGTTGTGAAAAACTCCTTGATTTCGGGATCTATTTCATAGCCGTTGTCCTTGCAAGCCTTTTCCGCCATACGAATACCGCCGTAGGGCATTAAGGCGCGTTTAAAGGGCTTGTCCGTCTGGAATCCCACGATTTTCTCCAAATCTTTGTTAAGATAGCCGGGGCCGTGGGAGGTGATTGTGGAAATCACCTTTGTGTCCATATCAAGCACTCCACCCGCTTCCCTTTCCTTTTTGGAAAGTTCAAGAACCTGATCCCACAAAGTGAGAGTTGCTTTCGTGGGACCCACAAGGAATTTTTCATCCCCGTCATAGGGTGTGAAATTGTGTTTTATAAAACTTCTGACATTTATTTCTTTTTTCCATGTTCCGGCTTCAAAGCCGTTCCATCCATCGTAATTTTGAACCACTGTTATATTCCCCTCTAATATATTTTTAAATTTTATATTACTCTTTATTACAGTTCCATTATACAATATAGAAATACTCTTGACAATGTACAAGGTCGCAAAATAAAAAAACTATACATACATTTTTTTGTTAACAACGCAACAAGACCCCGAAAATCAAGCCACAAATTATTCTATATTTGTAAAAATATACCTTTAGTTTTTTATGCTCCAACCCTGAAACATCTTTTAATATTCTTTGCAGTTTTTTGAAATTTATGATTTATATCAAGAAAGAACAAAAAAATCGGGCAGTTCCGACCTCTCTGTGCAGAGGGGCAGAACTGCCGACATCTTTTTAACACATTTCAACTGAATTGAAAAATATTTTTTATTCAATAGTACCTGTTTTTACCGAATCAAAAACTTCTTCAATTTCTTTTTCGGGTGCTTTTGTGAGAAGTGATACAACCACAATGCAAATTGATGAGAAGATGAATGCGGGAAGCAACTCGTAAATACCGAAAGCACCGCCAAGTTTACTGATGGCAAATTTCCAGATAAATACCATTGCCGCACCGCTTACCATACCGGCGATTGCACCGTAACGATTGGTACGCTTCCAGAAAAGGGAGAACAGCATAAGGGGTCCGAATGTTGCACCGAAGCCCGCCCAGGCAAAAGAAACGATTTCAAAAACCTTGCTCTGAGGGTCTTTTGCAATAAACATTGCAACAATGGCAATGGCAATAACAGAACATCTTGCAGCAAGCATTCTCTTTTTATCGGAAATCTTAACCTTTGCCGCACGCATGATATCCTCGGAAATACTTGAGGATGCCGCAAGGAGTTGGGAGTCCGCAGTTGACATTGTTGCCGCAAGAATACCCGAAAGTATAAGACCCGCAACAATCGCAAGTCCGATACCCTCGCCGCTGATAGTTTTTGCGATTTCTATAATGATACGTTCGCTGTCCTGAAGATCTGCAACAACGCCGCTTTTTACAACACCGTAACCCACAATACCGATAACAATGGCAACAGTCATTGAAATAACAACCCAGATTGTTGCAACACGGCGGGCAAGTTTAATTTTTTCAACCTTTTCGATTGCCATAAATCTGAGGAGAATGTGGGGCATACCGAAATAGCCAAGGCCCCATGCAAGAGTTGAGGCAATGGTAAGGGCTCCGTAGGGCTTTGTACCCGCAGTTCCCGCAATGGCCTCGCTGACACTACCTGCTCCATGGGTGGCTGTTAATTTAAGATAGCCCGGAAGGTTTTGCGCATTTTCGCAAACCACATCCCAGCCCCCTGCATAGTTGATACCGAAACCGAGTACAACAACAAGGGCAACGGTCATAACAATTGACTGAATATAGTCCGTGGTGGAAGCGGCAAGGAAACCGCCCAACGCGGTGTAAATAACAATTACAATACCGCTGACAATCATAGCCTGTAAATAGGGAACACCGAAAAGGGACTCAAAAAGTTTACCGCAAGCGGAGAAACCCGATGCCGTATAGGGAATAAAGAAAATAATGATAACCAAAGCGGCAACAACTTTAAGGATGCCCTTGTCATCTTTAAATCTTTTTGAGAAAAACTCGGGAACCGTAACAGCATCCAATTTACTTGAATAAATACGGATTCTCTTTGCAACAATAAGCCAGTTAAAGTATGTACCCACTGCAAGTCCTATTGCCGTCCAGGATGCTTCCGCAAGACCGCAAATAAGGGCAACACCGGGCAAACCCATAAGAAGCCAACTGCTCATATCGGAGGCCTCGGCACTCATTGCGGTAACAAAGGGGCCCAATTTTCTGCCCCCAAGATAGAAATCCGAGGTGCTTTTATTTTTCTTTGTAAACCATGCACCGATTGAAACCATTATGCCAAGGTAGCAAACAATGGTTATCAAAATTGCAATTACATTACTTTCCATAACAATCTCCTTTAAAAAAACATAGAGTTATAATACCACACCGAATCTAAATATTCAACTTTTTTTCAAAATTCTTCTGAAATCCGATAATTTCCTGTATATTTAATCATATTTTTGTCGCACTTGCGATTTTACCGTCTCCTGAAAATCGGGCATTATAAAAGCCGCCGCTAAACAGCAAACCACCCGAAAAAGTCAGATTCTTTTTCGGGTGAGTTTTTTGTATTATCAAATTCTATATATTATTAGAGATTAACTGCCTCAACAAATTTCAGGAATTGAGCCTTCCCCTCGTCATTTCGGGCAAAAACTCCGCATTGACCGAGAATATCCGCAAAAACCTTTCCGATTTCATCCTGCAAAACCTTTTGGCAGTTGTCCTCGGTTATTACGTTATTCTTCTTAACCTCTTCAACCCATTGGGAGTGTTTTGCAATGGTTTCGTTTGCGGTAATATCTTCTCCTTTAAGGATGGCATCTTTAAGAAGAGCCATTTCCGTTTTAAGTCTTGAGGGAAGCACCGCAAGTCCCATAACCTCAATAAGACCGATATTTTCCTTTTTAATGTGGTGATGCTGTGGATGGGGGTGGTAAACACCGTCGGGATATTCATCGGTAGTAATGTTGTTTCTCAAAACAAGGTCAATTTCAAATTTACCTTTTCTGAAACGGGCAATGGGTGTAATTGTATTGTGGGGAGTACCGTCGGTTTGGCTGAATATGAAAGCGTTCTCGTCGGTATAGCCCCGCCATTTTTCGAGAATTTTTCCGCTGAGTTCACAAATTCTGTTTGTATCGTCACCTGCAAGGCGAAGCACCGACATGGGCCATTTAACAATACCCGCATCAATATCTTCATAGCCTTTAAAGGTCACCTTTGTTTCAACGGGAGCCTTTGCCATTGCAAATTCGTAGTTGCCCCCTTGGAAATGGTCATGAGTAAGAACGGAACCGCCCACAATGGGTAAATCCGCATTTGAACCTACAAAATAATGGGGGAATTTTTTCACAAAAGCAAAAAGTCTGCGGAAGCCTTGCTCACTGATTTTCATGGGTGTATGTTCTGCGCTGAAAACAATGCAATGTTCGTTGTAATAAACATATGGTGAATACTGCAAACACCAGTTTTCACCCTCAAGTTCAAGGGGTATTACGCGGTGATTCTGCCTTGCGGGGTGGTTAACCCGTCCTGCGTAGCCCTCATTTTCGGGACAGAGCATACAAAGGGGGTATGAACTCTGTTTCATTTTAAGTGCCGCCGCAATTGCTTTGGGGTCCTTTTCCGGCTTTGAAAGATTGATTGTTATATCAATATCACCGTATTCTGTGGGAGTAACCCATTTCACGTCATTTTTTATTCTGTATTCTCTTATGTAATCGCTTTTTCTTGAAATATTATAATAATATTCCGTTGCTTTTTTGGGGGATTCATCATAAAGTCCCTTAAATTTCTTAATAACTTCGGAGGGTCTGGGACAAATAGCACCCATAATTTTTGTGTCGAACAGATCCCTATACACAACGGAATCCTCGCAGAGACCCTTTTCACAGGCAAAATCAAGAAGTATTTTCAAAAGTTCTTCAAGGGTTGCGTTTTCAAAAGTCTCTGCATCGCTTTCGATTGCGTCAAGAGCCAACACCTCAAGAACTCTGTTAACTGCCCATCTTTCGTCAAATTTGTCCAAAAGTCCTTCTTTAATCCCGTACTTTACAAGAGATTTAATTGCGCTGTCGATTGTCATTTCCATACCCCCGTGTTTTTATATCACTATAATTATAGCAACATTTATTTTTGTTGCAAGATATTTGAAAAAAATATTGAAAAATAAAAAGAAAGGGAATAAAATAAAAACATCGTTTTTTAAAGGAGTGAGTTTATGTCATTTGATGCATTAAAAGTTAAGAACGATATTGTTAAATGGCTCAGAGATTGGTTCGAAGTTAACGGCAAAGGCTGTAAAGGTGTTGTGGCTATATCCGGCGGCAAGGACAGTTCCGTTGTTGCGGCACTTTTAGTTGAAGCCCTTGGCAAAGATAATGTTGTGGGCGTACTTCTCCCCAACGGCGAACAGTTTGACATTGACGTTTCAAAAGCACTTGTGAAGCATCTGGGAATACAAAGTTACACTATTAACATAAACTCCGCCTATAAGGGACTTATGGAAGAATTGGAGAAAAACGGTGTGGATGTTAATACCCAGGCAACGGTAAATCTTCCTCCCCGTTTGAGAATGGCAACGGTTTATGCGGTTTCCCAGAGTGTTAACGGCAGAGTTGCCAACACTTGCAATCTTTCGGAAGATTGGGTGGGTTATGCCACAAGATACGGTGACGGTGCCGGGGATTTCTCCCCTCTGTCCAACCTGACCGTTCAGGAAGTTAAGGCGGTGGGCAGAGCAGCGGGACTTCCCGAAATGTTTGTTGAAAAAGTGCCCATTGACGGACTCTGCGGCAAAACCGATGAAGATAATCTGGGCTTCACCTACGCAGTTCTTGACAGGTATATCAGAGAGGGCGTGTGCGAGGACGAAGAAACAAAGAAAAAAATCGACCGCATGCACGAACTCAATAAATTCAAACTCCAACTTATGCCCTCTTTCCCATATAAACCTTAATAAATCAAGGGTTGTAAAAAAGTGTAGAGTGCATAAAACCCAAAAACAAAAAAGGAACTGTAAAAAACTTCCGTTTTTTACAGTTCCTTTAATTTTAAAACATCATTCTAATTGAATGTGTATCAAGAACGTTAATAACACCATCACCGGTCATGTCGTTAGCAATGAAGAAATAGTAATGTTCTTCGGAATAAGTTTCATTCCCTAAGTTGACCTCCAATGCCTTTCGGTAGTCAGCATTATTTACAATACCGTTACCATCCACATCACCCATAATAATGAATGTGTTTGATTCATAAACTTCGCCCGTGAACTTTGATTTAAGAGTAATTGTTGAACCGGTACCCACTAAATCCTCGTCGGCAAGCATCTCGCCTGTGTAGGATTTGATTTCAACAACTGTTTCATCATTCTCGAATTTTCCGAGGATTTGGGAAACACTTGTACCTGCATCAACACCCGTAATTAAATTCTTTTCGCCGTCAATGATGATACCGCTTTCTTCTGTGGGAATAAGTTTCTTTGCCTCGGCAAAAATTACCGCGTTAAAGTCGCCGCTTACAGCAGAGTCCGCGGCAATAGCGGTGCCGTTCTCATAGTACCAACCGAAATATGCGGTGTCCGCGGTATTATCGGGAATTGCGGGAGCGCTTATGGAACTGAAAGTCGCGCCGTTCACATATCTTTCGGTAGTCAGAACTTCTCCATCCGCACCCTTGAATGTTACGGTGTAATACTTCTTGTTTTCAAGTTCATTTTTAAGACTTTCCAGATTACTTGTTGCGGTATTAACAGTTGCCTGTTCCTCTTTTGTCAAATCCTTGGGAAGTCCGCTGTCGATAGTGCTAACAGCATCCTTATATGCTTTGAACGCATCTTCATCGTAAATGGGATTGCCGTTTTCGTCCTCATTTACAAGACTGTCCGCAACCGCTTTTGCGTTATTGTAATCGGTATAATTCGCTTTCTCCTGTGCTCCGTTTACCGCACTATCAATGGTGTCTTTTACGGCATCAACGGTTGCCTGTT
>CAYQYT010000015.1:27003-52285 GCA_964421815.1 uncultured Eubacteriales bacterium
TTGCAAGGTCTTTATCAAGAGCATCATAGGCATCCTTTGCCGCCTGTGCATTCTTGATAGTTTCATCGGTATATGTGCCCTCGGGAGCATTGAGAATGTTGTCAAGGTTTTTCTTTACTTCCTCAAGTTCGCTGTAATTTGCTTTCTCCTGGGCTCCGTTTACCGCACTATCAATGGTGTCTTTTACGGCATCAACGGTTGCCTGTTCGGATTTTGCAAGGTCTTTATCAAGAGCATCATAGGCATCCTTTGCCGCCTGTGCATTCTTAATAGTTTCGTCGGTGTATGTGCCCTCGGGAGCATTGAGAATATTGTCAAGTTCTTTCTTTGCTTCCTCAAGTTTGCTGTAATTTGCTTTCTCCTGTGCATTGTTCAGAACATTGTTGAGAGAATCCGTTGCGTTACTGATAGTTTCGCGGTTTTCCGCCGTATCTGCAAGATCCTTATCAATAGCACCTGCCGAATTCATAGCTTCTTCCGCGGCTTTAACAGTTTCGCTTGTGTATTTATCGGGATTATTTACAATTTCCTGAACCTTGTTCAAAGCGTTATCATATTCGCTGTAATCCGCCTTGAACTCTGCGTCCGCAACGGCCGCTTCCAACTGTGAAGTTATTGCATCAACAGTTTCCTGACTGCTTGCGGGAAGGTTTTTGTCAAGAGTTATTGCATTATCATAAATTGCTTGGATTTCTGCAATAGTTTTATCGGTATATGTACCCTCGGGGGCAGTTAAGATTTTTTCCGCCTCGTCCATTGCCTTTTCAAAATCCGTGTAATCGGCACGCTTTGTTGCTTCTATATTTGCAATAGCATCTTTTATCTGTGCCGTGGCAGAATCAATGATCTGCTGATTTTCTCCCGTTGCAGTAAGTTCTTTGTCAAGACCGTTGTGAATTCCGTTTATTCCTTCAATAAACGCGTTGAATGTATCCTCGTCATAAATCTTGTTACCGTAGCCGTCATCGTTTCCGCTATTTATAATCTCTTGTGCTTTGATATATGCTTCAAAGTATTCGCTGTAATCGGCACCCTCTGCAAGACTGTCATAAGCGGCTTTAAGCGCGGCATACTGTGCATCAACCAAATCCTGTGAATAGTATGCTTCGCCATTTGCCATATCTGCGGGTACTTCCTTGAAAGCATTATAAAGGTTAACTAATGAAGCAAGTGTGTAATTTGTTTCAAGTCTTCCGTTTACAATGTCTTCAACCTCGCCGTAAAGAGCGTTGAGGGCACGGGCATCCGTTATTTTTACATTCACGGGAATATGCACATGGCGGAAAGTTGTGGAACCTTCAATACCTATGAAAGTCTCCACGTATGACCAACCGAACCAGAAAGCATAGGTTGCATCAACAGTCGCGCTGTTTTCACCGGATGCGCCCACATAATATATTTCTGCATGTGCGGAGGATTTAGTTCCGGAAACCTGAACAAGATTGATAAGCCCGTTTGTTGCAAGTGCGGGACCCCCGGTATTTACCCATGTATTGTGGTGAGTAATATTGCCCTCCTGATCCACATTAACAGCAGAATCGGTATATGTGAGTGCTTCAACTCCGCTGACGCTTGCAGCAACCAATTCGGTTTGATTCAAAGTAATGTTTTCAAGTCCGTGGCAATGGCTATCCGTAGAGCAAACAGAGGACGGATTTGCCGGTGTGGAAACGGAAAATCCCAGGTTACGCATTTTCAATTTGTAGTTTGACTTTGTGTTTCTAACCGCGATATCGGTTCCCAATATAAATTTCTGACCGTCCGCTATCTGCATAAAGTTGTATTGAGTTGTGGCAAGAGAAAACTCCAGAGGGCTGTTGCCCAAATCCTCCCCTATATCATCCTGGGTGAAGACATTATCTTCATTAAGATGAACAGAAACAAGCTTATCCTGTGCCGCATAGAGAGCGTCAACCGCCGCATTTACAGTTGCCTGTTGATCCGCGGTGAGATTTTTGGGAAGATTTTTATTGATTTCATAAATCTCATCAATAAAGGTGTTGTAACTTTCCTCTGTATAATTGGATTCTTTGAGTGCCGTCATTTTCTCGAAAACTTCAACAAATTCCGAATAGTCCGCAACTTCCTCGGGGATTGTTGTAAGATCGCTGATGAACTTATCCACGGTTTCTTGGGTATAGTATTTAGTTCCGTTGAGCAAATCCTCGGGAACGGAATCCACCGCCGCTTGAAGTGCAGTAAGGTATCCCTCGGAATGTGTGCCGGGATTTGCGAGAGTCGCCTTTGCCTCCTCAACAGCGGCAATAAGGGCTCTGGCGTCGGTAATTGTCACCGTTGTGGTAAAAGATCCGTCATCATACGTGTACGCACCTATCCAGTTACTGTAACTCGCATAAACATTCTGGTCAAAAGTATAGGTTTTTTCTCCTGTTTCATCTTTGGTTAAGCCTGTAAAAACAGGTGTAGTTTGCAAATAGTATTTTTTACCTTCTTTAAAACCTCCGTATCCGGGATTAATAACACCCTCCGCCAAATTAATAACGGAACTTCCGGTGTTAACAACCCCGTTGCCGTCAGTCTCCTGCCAACATTTGAAAATTGTAACGCCTTTTAAACCGTTTTTAACCGCCTTTGTTGAAATTGTTTGATTTGTCAGTATGGATGATGAATCCAACTTTGTTATAAACGGAACCGCGTTGCCGCCCGCATCCGTTTTAACCAAATCAGAATAGAACTTTCTGTCAGACTCTCCATCCACTCTATCAATTACCCATTTCTGAATAAAGGAAAATTTTTGATCATCTTTTATCTGAATAAATTTAAAATCGTTTTGAACGGTAAAATTAGTTCTGTTTACATTTATGGTATTGCCCGAACTCTCTCCGGCAGAACCGTTTATAACAAGACCGTTATATGCCTCTTTAAGTGCATTAGTTGCCGCGTCAACGGTTGCCTGTTGTGTCTTGTCAAGATTTTTGGGAAGATTTGCGTTTATTTCCTCGATTTTTGCCTGAAATTGTGCAAAACTCTCTGCATTATATATGCCGTTCTCGTTGGTCAGTGCTTTAAGCGAAGCGTATGTTTCGCTGTACTCCCTGTAATCCGCCGCGTTCAAACTGATTGTTTTAATTAATTCCGCGTAGCTGTCAATTTCGCTCTGGCTGTAAACCTCGGAGAGATTCTTTAATCCGTCGGGAATTGAATCCAAAGTTGCTTCAACGGATGAAACATAAGCAGGAGTATAGTTTTCGGGATTTGCAAGGACTGCCTGTGCCTTTGCAAGTTCCTCAACAAATTCTCTTGCGTCAAGAATACGGATTTTTGTTTCAAGGCGAAGTTCAAACCTTGCCGAAGCCGAGTCATCGCGCATTCTCCAGTTCCACTTGTATGAATCGTAAAAACCTGTGTTAACCTCACCCTTTTCGGAAGAACTCAAGCCCTTTATGATGAATTTGTTATTTAAATGATAGTTCTTGCATCCGGCAGCATCCGTCCATTTTCCTTCAAGTTCGCCGGTGGGATTATTTGCGTCCGCTGTAAAAAGGTTGGACGCATTGTTGTTGGCAGCAGACCATGTATTGTCGGGAACATAGTATTTGTTAAGGAAGTCCTCGGTATTGTTGGTTGTGATTGCAGGAACTTCCATAAGATCGGTACCCTGACCCACACCGTTTTCACCAACGGTTGTCGAATCTGTTTCCCCGGTATAATGGCTTACACCTTCAAAAGTTAAAATCATATCCGATGTACTAACATCGCTGTATTTTTTCTGTAAACCCACATTCTGGGTAAATGTAAAATACTCGTCATTCTGTGTCTGATAAAACGTGTAACTTGTGTTTTCAACATCTATATTCAGCTTATATAAATCATCGTAGCTGAATGTACCCGTTGCCTCTATGGGTTCCGTGGGGGTTTCCGCCGTGCCTGTCTGTGTTGCCGCATAGGGAACCGCATCTGCCGCCCCTGTTGCAACATAAGTTACGGGTAAACTTCCCAAAGCAACAAACACGGAAAGAACAAAGGACAAAATTTTTCTTGTTTTCTTCATTTCAACTCACCTTTCCAAAAATATTGAATATTAAATAATATGTAATATACGTATTAGGTAGTATAGCACCCAATGACAGTCTTGTCAATAATGCACAAATATTTTTACCTATTATTAACAAATCGTTCAAAACCCTCGCTTTGTCGGCAAAAAATAACCAACACACCCCCTATACAATTGTCGAATATGTCCACAAAAAAAGGATGTAAAAAACTTTCGTTTTTTACATCCTTTTTATATAACTGCGTTTATTTATGGTCTTTGTAATATTGGGTATGAGTTTTCGGATGGGGATTATTCTCCCAAAGTTCCGTTGCCACCGGCTTCCATGCGGCACTGAAATCGTCACATTTTGAACAAAGTTCTTCAACTGTTTCCTGGGATACAAAATCCGTACTTTTTGCGCCGGTTTCCCTAATGATTTTTCTCAGAATCTGCGGATTTTCAAGCATGGGGCAGGGCATCAGATGATTGTCGTTAAAGGGTTGACCCTTTCTGTATGCCATAAACAGCGGTTTTTGAAGCGCCTCAAAAAGAGTATCCGTCTTAATATTGGAGTCGGAATAGTGAATGAATACGCAGGGCTCAATATCGCCCTTTGAATTGATATGGAAGTAGTTCCTTCCGCCGGCAATACAGCCTCCCACATATTCTCCGTCATCCTGGAAATCCATAACAAACAAGGGCTTACCCGTGTGTCCGTTACGCATTTTTTTCATCCAGTAATACATATACTTACGCTGTGACGGAGTGGGAATCAATGTTTTGTCCCCATTCTTTCCCACGGGCATAAAGTTGAAATAGAATGCGTACTTAACTCCCGCGTCAACCATCTTGTCGAGGAATTCGTCGCTTGTAACGTCGCTGACATTTTTACTTGTGTAGCACACGGAAATACCGAACAGAATCTTCTCCTGTTTCAGAAGTTCCATAGCCTTAATTGTATTCTTGTAAGCACCGGCGCCCCGACGGTCATCGTTACTGCACTCGTCACCCTCAATGGAGAGGGCAAGGGTGATATTTCCGCATTTTTTAATATCGTCACAAAGTTTTTTGTCAATAAGTGTCGCGTTGGTGTAAATCAGGAATGTACACTCGGGATTTTCCTTTGCAACAGTAACTATATCCGCTTTTCTGATAAGGGGCTCGCCCCCCGTAAGCATATAGAAATGTGTGCCGAGTTCTTTGCCCTGGCTGACAATACTTCTCATTTCATCAAGAGAAAGTTGGAAATTATGACCGTATTCCGCCGCCCAACAGCCCTTGCATTTAAGGTTGCAGGCGCTTGTGGGGTCAAAAAGAATTATAAACGGAATATTGCAGTTGTATTTATCGCGGTTTGCACGTACTGTTTTTGTACCGAAATAGCCTGCGTGAACCCCGAGAGAAAGAAGCAAGGATTTTACCAAATCCCTGTCAACGTCGTTGAGAATATTTTTGGCAAGGTGCATATACACATTGTCTTTGTCCGAAACTGCCGCCCTCATTTTTTTAAAATTCTCTTTAGGATACATTGTGAAATAACGTTCTGCAACATTCAGAATTTTCAAAAGATTTTCTTCAGGAGCTTTGTCAATATACTTCAGAATCCGCGAAAGCGCCTTATCAGCCGCAAAATGAGCCGCTCTGTGTTCCATATCGGTTACCTCCTTAAAAAATCTCATAACTTTATAATGATATCACACATTCCATTATTTGTAAACTGTTGAAAACAATTGTTTACAAAAAAATTATTAGTATTTTATCCGCATTTTATACGCTTCTCAATTTTCTTGACACTGATTATATTTGCCTTTATAATTGAACCGTAAATATATCAAGGAGTAACGTGATTTATGAGCAAGAATAAAATAAAAACCCCGTCGGAAAATAAGCTTTCGGGCAGAATCTGGTTCAATCTCTGCCTTTTCGGCTTCGTGGGTCAGGTGGCTTGGAACCTGGAAAATATGTACTACAACACATTTATGTACAACACCGTCTATGAAGGCGGTGCGGTTACGGGTTCCCTTTCCTCCATGACGGCTATTAAATTGATGGTGGCATTCAGCGCAGTCACCGCGGTAGTCACAACCTTTGTAATGGGAAACCTTTCGGACAAAATGAATAAACGCAAGGTTTTCATTTCCGTGGGCTATCTTATCTGGGGTATTATCACCGCAGCTTTCGGTTTTCTCACAAAAGAAAATATCGGCGGGCTTTTCGGACTTACGGAAGTCTCTCAAATCGTCACCGCTACGGCAATTTCAATCATTGTAATGGACTGCGTTATGACATTTGTGGGCTCAACAAGTAACGATTCCGCTTTTAACGCCTGGGTAACGGACATTACCACCCCAAAAAACCGTGCCACAGCCGAAAGCGTACTTGCCATTCTCCCGGTTGTTGCAATGGTGGTAGTTGTTGTTTTTGGCGGTATGATTGAGCCTTTGGGCGGATATTCAAACTTCTTTTTCATCATCGGCGGTTTTGTAATTCTCTGCGGAATAATCGGTTTGTTCTCCTTAAAAGACTCAAGAAACGGCGAGAGAAACCCCAACAAAAACTATTGGAAAGACCTTATATACGGTTTCAAACCCTCCGTTATCAAAGAAAACAGCAAACTGTATATTTCTCTCGTTGCAGTTTGCATTTACTCCGTAGCCGTCCAGATTTTCTTCCCCTACCTTCTCATTTATCTGGATCACGGCTTGGGCTTTAAAATCGAGAATCTCTTACAGTACATTACACTTCCCGTTATTATTGCCGCGCCCTTTGTGCTTATAGGAATCGGCGCACTCATAATTATTGCGGGTAAGGTTATTGACAAGGTGGGCAAGAAGAATCTTGTTTTCGGTGCGACCGCTTTATTTATTGTGGGTCTTATTGGGGCAGGTCTCACCCACTCCATCGGAAAATTTGCTCTTGCCGCAATCCCACTTTTTGCGGGCTACGGACTTTTGGGAATTATGCTTAACTCCACCGTCCGCGACTACACTCCCGAGGACAAAACGGGACTTTTCCAGGGTATAAGAATGATTTTCTTTGTGCTTATTCCCATGATTGTGGGTCCCTCCATAGGGGACGCTGTCTGCAAAGCCGCGTCGGGTGCCGTTTATTTTGAAAACGGTATGGAAAAATATGAACCCTGCGCCGAAATGTTCCTTGCCGCAGGTATTTTTGCCCTGCTGATTCTCGTACCCCTTGTTATACTGCGTAAAAAAGGCATTGACAGAAAAGAGGTTTAATCCGTGAAAGTTCTTTTACTCTCCTCCCTTACTAAAGTTTTCAAAGATACAGAGCCGAATTTCGAGGAATTCACATCTTTTTCTTCCCTAAAAAACGAAAACATATCTTTCCAAGTGGCTTTTATGGCAGAAAAAAAGGAAGAAACTAAAATTGGTATCGACCTTTCATCCCCTTTAAAGAATGATATCAAACTTTACTCCGTTAAAAATATGCCCTGTGAAAAAAGCGGGTACGATTATTCGGATTCCTATCATTATGACCTTAACAGAAAGGAATTCCCCGATTTACTTATGCCTTTAAATGACTGCATAACAGTTAAAAAGGGGGAATGGAACTCCCTTTGGGTTGAATACACTCCCAAAAAATCCGCCGTGGGCAAAAAGAAAATTAACATTACCCTGACCTTTGGGGAAACCGCCATAACAAAAACCTTTACTCTCAATATCATTGACAGAGAACTTCCCAAGCAGGAACTGCTTTTCACAAACTGGTTCCACAACGACTGTATTTGCACCTACTATGGTGTGGAAATATTTTCCGACAAATATTGGGAAATTGCGGAGAATTACATAAAAAATGCCGCAGAACACGGTGTAAATATGCTTCTTACTCCCATATTTACTCCCCCATTGGACACGGAAGTGGGGGGCGAACGTCCCACAGTTCAACTTGTCAAAGTAATAAAAGAGGGCGGCTGTTACAGTTTCGGTTTTGAAAATTTCAGAAAATACATAAAACTCTGCCTAAAAAACGGAATCGAAGCCTTTGAAATATCACATTTATTCACCCAATGGGGTGCCAAACACGCACCGAAAATTGTTGCAACCGTTGACGGTGAAGAAAAAAGGATTTTCGGTTGGGAAACGGATGCCGGCAGTAAAGAATACACGGAATTTCTTGAAGCCTTTGCAACGGCTTTCAAAAAAGAGGTCAAGGCTTTGGGTATCAAAAAACGCTGTTGGTTGCACGTTTCCGACGAACCTAATCAGGAGCAGTTGGAAGATTACAAAAAAGCCGCTGATACAATCCACCGTCTTTTCCCGGATTTTAACACTTTTGACGCACTTTCCGACATTGAATACTACCGACAGGGGCTTATAAAAACCCCCGTTTGCGCCGAGGGCGAAGCAGATATTTTCAGAGCCGAGGTCAAGGATTTCTGGACATATTACTGTTGCGGTCAGGTTAACAAATTCCTGCCCAACAGAATGTTCTCCCAACCCTCCCCCAGAAACAGAATTCTCGGTGTTCTCCTCTATAAATACAATGCAAAAGGTTTTTTGCATTGGGGGCATAATTTCTGGTACTCCCAATATTCAAAATATCCCATTGACCCCTTTAAAATTACCGCCGCGGACAATGCTTTTCCCTCGGGGGATGCCTTTGTGGTCTATCCGGGTGAAAATGGGGAGCCTTTAAATTCTCTGCGACACGTTGTTTTTTACGATGCATTCCAGGATTTGAGGGCATTAAAACTCCTGGAAAGCCTTACTTCAAGAAAATATGTTCTCCGATTCATTGAACAGGGACTCGATATTCCTCTTTCATTCGAAAATTATCCCCACGAACAGGAATGGCTCCTGAATTTAAGGGCAAGGGTAAACAGGGAAATTGCATCATTTTAAATTTTTCGGAGTGTTTTACGAATATAATATCTTAAATTTTGTGTCGAAATACCATAGTTTTCTGTTGATTAGTGTAGAATGATATGGTATAATAGCCGAAAAGAGTCGAACCCTATATGCCTATTAAATAAATCTTTGGCACATTCGACTGTTTTTCGGCTTGCCATACGTCAGTATGGCTTCACCGATAAAACCGCCGACTGCACTCAAATCTTTATCTAATAGGTGCGAAGCAGTTTATAAATCGAGATTTTTGTTCTATCAAGGCAAAACTCGATGTAATACTGTCGTATTACGAGAGGTTTTAACGCAGATAGGGCGAAAATATCGCTTTATAAACCATATTGTGTTCGACTCTTTTCGGCTATAATTTAACCACTAAAAGTGAAAGGAGTTGTTCTTATGCAACTTGAAAACAGAAGTATAGCAAAATGCGTTATTTTATCAATAATAACATGCGGCATTTACGGTATTGTCTGGGGTGCAAAAATTGCCAGGGACGCTGTAAAAGTTAAAGACGTTAACGATGACGGTTTGGCAGAAATTCTCCTTGTTATCTTCCTTCCCTTTATCGGTTTCTTCCTTGCAGAAAGAAAACTCAACGAGGGTTGTAAAGCTGCCGGTATTGCCCACAGCGATAACTCAATCCTCTACCTTATTCTCGGTCTTTTCGGCTTGGGTATTGTTGACTACTGCTTAATGCAGAGTGACCTTAACAAAATTGCAGATGCAGGTTATGTTTTCACATCCGCACCCGTAGGCGCACCTTATGGAGCCGCTCCCGTTCAGGAAGTTCCCTTCGAGAACGTTGAATCCTCTCAGAATAATAATCCCGAAGCATAAAAACAAATAATCCACACCGTCCCTCTGTTCATTCGGTGGGGCGGTGTATTTTTGTTCTAAAAATTTTTAACAGAATAAAAAATTGTTCCCCAAAGGAATTCCTAAAACTTTGTACAGAACTTTGGCTTTATTTTTAAAGTTGGTCAAATTTATTTATACATCTGTTTACACCCCATAGAAGGCTCCCGGAGAAAACTTTTCAAAAAAATAAAAATTTCTCTTGACATACCCCCGCTTTTATGATATAGTAGTCAAGCATTAAGTCGCTGGTGTAGCTCAGTTGGTAGAGCAGCTGATTTGTAATCAGCAGGTCGGGGGTTCGAGTCCGTCCACCAGCTCCATTTTAATTAAATAGTTTATATGGGAGTGTTCCCGAGTGGCCAAAGGGGGCAGACTGTAAATCTGTTGGCACCGCCTTCGGTGGTTCGAATCCACCCGCTCCCACCATGTGTTACGGTCTATTTAGATGCCGTACCGAAAAGCCTTGAGAAATCAAGGCTTTTCGCATTTTTTACCCCTATTTTTCAAGTTGCAATTTCATAGATGCCAACGACCTACAAGGTGGATTCGAACCACCGAAGCGAATATTCTGGGCAGATTTAGCGATTATTTATCGCTGAATCTGCCCTTTTTTCTTTTTTATAATTGTTAAATAATTTTGTCTTGAAGCGGATGTAATGACTTTTCATTGCATCCGCTTTTTTTGTTTTGCACTCCCTCCTCTGCCAAGAGGATGAGTAAATATAAAGGAAAGGAGTTATGTCCAATGCAGTATTTTGATAAGAACGGTAAGGAGATTAAAGCTGGCATGAGAATCCTAATGGATGACGGCAGCATCGAAATGGTGTATGACACAGATGACCAATATGGCAATCCAAGCCTTGGCATCAATGCATCTAACGAAGAATTTTTGAAGCTACACCCAAATTGGGCAAGAGAGTATTACAGCCTCTCAAATTTCAAACAATCCAGTATTGAAATATGCCCTTCTGAACAGGAAATCAATGCCGAGCTTGAAAGACTCGCACCAATTATCGAAGGAACAGAGTTTGCAATCGACTATGGCGAACATCCTACAAAGGAAGAATATGAAGAATATGAAGCTGCCATAGATCGGAGAGCAATACTCACGAAAATGCTTGGTGACGAAACCCCTGCCCCAGAAATGACCATGCAGTAGAAAGGAGATGGTGATAAATATGGCTCTGCTATTCTCGGCGGTTACTGCAACCGCCAACAAACAGGAAGTCGAGTTCCTTGTGGGTGGTATCCCAAGAGAATTTGATGATCTCGAAGGTTGGACTGCCTTCGACAGATTTATGGAAGACATAAGTGAAGACACCACAGTCAAGGTGCATGCAGAAGCATACCTTTACGGCGGAGAAGAAATCGTGAAAGCTACTCCCGAAGAAATCGCATACATCATGAAGCGGTTAGAAATGGACGAAACATTTATCTCCTCCCGTTGTCAGAATATTGATAAAGTTAACTTTGACTTCACATGGTCTCCAAACGAACTACTAAACAGGAGGTACAGTAAAATGAATGATTGGGAAAGACAGCATCGTCAAATTCAGGAACTGAAAGATGCCTATCCCCCCGGCACTCGACTGGAATTGATCTGTATGAATGATCCTCACCATCCCGTTGAAAGCGGCACCCGAGGAACAGTCGACCATGTTGATGACGGCGGAAACATCCATATGAAATGGGATAACGGAAGAACATTATCCATTTGTCCCGAGGTCGATGAAATCCGCAGATTAACCCAAGAAGAAATTGACGAGGAACTTCGTCAAAAGTCTATGGAACAAGAGCAGACACAAGCTCCCCAAGAACAGTCTTTGTAAAGAGTGAGGTGAAACGAAAAAGATATAGGACGGATGCCATATGGCTATCCAATTTATCGATTTATGTTCAGGAATCGGAGGTTTCCATTCCGGCTTGATGGCAACAGGTTATTTCAAATGTGTTGGTCATGCAGAAATAGACCAGAATGCTGCAAAAGCATATAGAGCCATCTACGGTGCGGAAGGAGGTTTGAATTATGGCGACCTGCGAGAAATCAATCCCGAACACTTGCCCGACTTCGACTTGCTCTGTGCCGGATTTCCTTGTCAGAGTTTCTCAGTTGCAGGGCGAAGACTTGGTTTCCAAGACACAAGAGGAACTATCTTCTTTGAAATTGCCCGAATCATTGCAAAGAAACGGCCTTCATTTCTTCTCTTGGAAAATGTCCCCGGTTTGCTTTCGCATGACGGCGGCAGGACGCTTGTTACCATCTTCACCTCGCTTGTTGAAATGGGGTATCATCTCGAATGGATGGTGCTTAACAGCAAATACTTCGGAGTCCCACAACAGCGAAGACGGCTGTACATTGTCGGATATCTTGATGCACGATGTGCCGGAAAAATATTTCCTATCGGAAGTAGCTATGCGAAAAATCTTAAACAGCTTATCCCCGGCGCACAAGGACAGCGAGTCTACGAAACAGACGGAGTAGCTTGCACCCAATGTGCAAGTGCCGGCGGTTGGGGCGGAAAAACAGGGCTTTACTTTATAGATATGAATGTAAATACTCATCCAATAGTTTCGGAACATCCCTGGCGGTCGCTAAGCCAAAGTCAAGGTACAATTCTTCCTTGATCCAGCCATTTAGTGCTTCAATTATTGCATTATCTGTTGGAGTTCCTACTCGCGACATCGAACGAAGTATGTTATAATGTTCATGAGCCTGTCGGAAGGCTTGTGAGGAGTAGACAGAGCCCTGGTCGGTGTGCAAGACTACCTGGGGTGTCTGCTCCTCATTTTTCTTGCCTGCAAGCAGCTTGAGCTGTTCCAGACAATGATAGTACGGTTTGGTGCTACCCTGAATCGGCGTTGCCTGGTGTGCAAGAATCTCGTTGTTAAATGTATCAACAAGAAGTGTCCATTCCCAATTTCTTCCGTTGTTCTTAAATATTGTCATATCGGATACGACAATTTCAATAGGTCGAGTTGCATTCCAGTTTCCCTTTACTTCGTTGGGAAACTCTATATGTTCTTCGCCTCCTTTTTTATAGGTATACTTCCTCGCATTTGACCGGATTCCAGCCTGCTTGCAGCATTTATGTGCTAAATTGTGAGAAAATACCCATCCGGTAGCTTCAAATACACCCTTTGCGAGCATATGGTAACCGTGAGAAGGATGTTTCTTGTGTTGTTCTGTCAGAAGCTTTGTGAGCAGCTTCCTGTCCTGTTCATATCGGTTCAGCTTTCCTTGCCGCCCTCTCCACTTGTAGTAACCGGATTTACTAACTCCCATAAGCTGACAGAGGAACACAACGGAATATTTTACTTTAAGTATTTCAATGATTTCGTACTCTTGCCGGGTCCGGTAACGTATTCCTTGTTTGCACCAACTCCTTTCACCCAATATCCTTTTTTTAACCGTTCATTTTCAATTTCGAGCTTGGCTACCATAAGCCGCAGCCTTTCCAATTCCGAAAGGTTCTTGCTGACGTGCAACGCTGCAAACGGATTCCCCGGATGCCCTTTCGGAATAAATGCTGTTTCTCCTTCGGCAATATATTCCTTTACCCACCGGCAAATCATACTTCTGTCTGCTGTATACTCCTTTTCCAGTGTACGTACCGAAACATGTTCATCTAGATGCTTATGGACGATTTCTACTTTCTGCTCCGGTGTCCATACACGCTTCTTTTGCCCCTTTTTCAACAATACCACCTCCAGCTATATTTTAGCATAAAGAAAAGGTAGACAACATGGTGGTTTTCCATGTGTCTACCTTTATCTTACAACTTCACTGCACAAAAACAGGCGGTGTTTTAGTTTATTCACTTTTATCAGATCGATACAGATATTTGAGTTCATTTTTAACGTATTTTCTTCTTGCTGTCACCCCTCTTATCAGACGATATGCCCATCCCACAGGCAGCAAAATTTTATGCCGGTAGAAAAATGGAAACAAAGCTTCATATATTTCCATTGGAGGAAAAATCCTTTGCCAGATATATTTTCGCCTGGAAGTACTTCCGGTTTGCTTCTGAAATTTCTCTATCTTTTGCTGTGTATACTGCTCTAAAGTTCCGTATGTTCCTGATTTAAGATAGTGTTCAAGCATCAGTTTATCTTCATCGGATAATTCAGCATCGGATAATTCAGCAGAACTTTCTCTGAATACCCTCTGCGAAAGGTTGCGACTTTGGTGCTCGAAATCAGAAATCCCAAGCTTTTCACATTCATCTGATATATATGCCCAGTCCATAGAATCCTGCTTTACCTGTAAATAAACATAATGGTCAAGCAAGGAACGCAGTCCGGTTCCGCTGCCGGTGTAGTGCTTGCATTCATGTGTTATGATGTAGATATAAAAGTCCTCATCTGAAAAATGATAACCGTAATTATTGTCACTGTCTTTTACAAGTCTTTCCTTAATATCCTCGTAGTATTCCTTCCATTCCTGATTATGAGCCTGCCCAAAAAGAGACGTGTGCATTTCAAAATTCAGTACCGGAGGTTTTTCGTATACATCATGATTCCCTTTGTTATAGCTTATGACTGAGTAGCCGTTATCTTCAAAGTATTTCTTTATTTCAGACTGATATTTCACATCAAACAGAATATCATTATCAGCCATCTGGCGCATACTGAAATCAGAATACATTTCTTTCAGTATAGAGCCTTTTAAGGGCATATACCATATCCCATTTTTTTCACAGAATGAGAACAGTTTTTTTCTCTCAATATCAAGAAAAATATTTTTTCTTAATGCTTTCTCTTTTGCTGTACGGAATTTATCCTCTTGTATTCCTGCACTTTCAAGAGCATACGCTGTGATCCCTGTCAGAGTATGAAACTTTGCAGCAGTATATAACTGTTCCATATTCATCTGATCTAATCTGCTTTTGGAAGGAATTGTGCCGTTTACCGCACACTTACACAGATATATCAAATCATAAAAAGTTTGATTCATAACTTCTCCATTCTATACTGGGCTATGAATTACCATCAATAATGGCTTGATAGTTTGATAGTATCTCCTTTTTTCTGCGTACTGTGTATCTGAGTATTTCACCGTTGATTAGATTCACTTTGTCTGTGATACTGCGTATAGCCTTTATTGATACGATACATCCACGTCGTACTTCAATAAAGTTTTCGCCAAGCTGTTTTTTTAGTTCTCCGAAAGTCATTCTTGTTACATATTTCCTGTTGCCGTAAACGTGTATCTCGGCATACTGCCGCTGCATGATGACATACAGAATCCTGCTAATGTAGATTGTAACAAGTTTCCGTTTTGAATTTATAGTTATTGTTTCGCCGTCTTGCATTATATTATACCTCTCTCTTCCTCAATTCCGTTTTCAGTAAATCTGATGATTTTGTCGCAGATATCCAGTGCTGCCGGACGATGTGTCACGATCAATACGGTTTTATCGGTCATGCTTCTCAGATTGTCAAGCAGCTGTTTTTCCGTCTGCTCATCGATGGCGCTGGTAGCTTCGTCAAGCAGAAGAACAGGAGCACCTGAGTATATCGCCCTTGCAATTGCAATTCTCTGCATCTGTCCTTCTGAAAGTCCTGCACCTCTTTCGCCAAGCTCAGTATTAATACCATTTTCAAGCTCCGATACAAATTCGTCAGCACAGGATATTGTAAGCGCAAGTCTGAGTTTTTCTTCATCTGCCTGTGTATCTGCAAGGATGATGATTTCTTTTATCGTGCCATTCATCAGATGATTGCCCTGCGGTACATAAGCAAACAGCCTGTGCCACTGGCTTGTAAGCTCTGTTTCCGTTCTATCTGATTTTTGTACCATAATACTTCCGCTGTCGGGGTGGTATAGGCACATCAAAAGCTTTAATACAGTAGACTTTCCGCAGCCGGAATGTCCCGTAAAGGCTATATTTTCGCCTTTGTTTATTACAAAGCTCACATTATTGAGAACACTCTCTTTGTCATTGCTTTTATATGTAAAGCAGATGTTATCCGCCTTTATTGCAGAGAATTCAGTATCATAGAATTTTTGGATTTCCTTGCTGCCGATGATTTTTCCTGTGCAGTCATCCGCAAAATTTTCAGCTTCACGAAGCCTTTCAGCACTTGCTGTCATAGCATAAAATTTAGGCAGATAACCTGTGATATTGGCAAAAGGGGACTGTATCTGTGCAATCAGCTGTAATATTGCTGTAAGTGTTCCATAGCTTACAGTACCGCCGATTATCCCCAGTCCGCAGTATGCAAATCCCACAAGGTACATACCGTTCATAGCCGCCGAAAAACCGATATTGCATAAATTAGAGAAATGATTGCGTTTCATTCTCGCATTTTTATGTGCAGACATTTTCTGCTTTCCTTGTTCTGCTGTACGCTGTTCAGCGGAAAAGCTTCTGACAATGATAAGGCTGCTCAGATGCTCCTGCAAAAAGATACGCAGTCTGCCGTCATTTTCCTGAATCGACTTATGAAGCCTTTTCAGCACCTTTCTGAATGCGTATGTAAGCAGGATCAATGCCGCACCGCATGGAAGGAGTATAAAAAGAAACTTTGGCTCAATAATCAGCAACATGACAAATGCGCCGATCATTTTTACAGCCATTCCGACTACACCGGGCAGAATATCCACCGCACCGTCAGCCGATACCTTTGTATCAGAAGTCAGACGATTCATCCATTCGCCAGAATGAATGTTTGTCACCGAAGCATAGTCTTTTTTCAGCAGAGTTTCAAAAAGCCTTACTTTCAGAATATTCTCTATCGTAGAACGGGAATGCTCCTCAAGCCATCGGACAACGGCTCTGAGCAGTATCTGAATCAGCACAAGAATGATAACCGAAACAAGAGCAAGTAAAAAGCCTGACTTGTCCTTTTCAGCAGCATAGTCTATACCGTTTCTCAGGAGTAAAGCGTATATTACTCCGCTGCCGCCAAGCAAAGCCTGTATCAGCGACAGTAAAAGTACACTTATTTTATGTTTTCCTACTACATCAGAAAGCCATTTTAATGTGTTATTTTTCATTTCAGCCGCCTTTTCAGAAACTGCCGTATACGGATAATAAATGCCCTTACGGGAAAGAAATCGCACCATAAATGCACATATATCCGGTATTTGCGGTCAGTCACACGAATTTCTTTTCCGTTACGGATAACACCTGTCAGTACTCCGATGATATGCCTGTCTGTGATACCGTACTCTCTGTTCCAGCGATTATCACCGCAGATAACGTAGTCATTTTCTCTGACTTTCAATATCCGATGAAGAACATACTGACCGCTGTCACGTTTATACAACGGCACGTCATACAGCTTTAGTCTGCCCTCGGCTCTGGAAATGACAAGAACATCTCTGCCTTGTCTGATGAATGGCATCATGCTGTCACCAACGTTTGTATATATGATTTTGCCTGACTTTTCGATTTCTTCTTCAAAGGTAGACTTATTCATCAACAGCCCCTATGCTCTTTAGTGCATTGATTACTTTATCAACACTTCCAGCTGCTTCTGTTTCTGTTGCATCATATTTGTCCAGCAGTTTTGAAATAATTTCTTCTCTTGTGGTTTCGGTTCTCAGACAGTCAACAATAAATGCGGTTGTTGCATTGCTGTGAATCAGTCCAGCAAACTTACCCGAAGCATCTATCATCATATAGTCATCTTTATTTTTATGGGTAACAAATGATTCTTTCAGTTTCATAATTCTATCCTTTCATTGCGTTGTAAGCGAGTTCAGCGGCTGATATATCCATGTTGCAGCCAAGTCTGTACAGTCCTGCATTTTCCGACAATATATCAATCAGCTGTAATGTTTTCAGAAGCTTCTGCGGATTTTGCGGTCTGTACACCTGCTGTACAAGCATATTACACACGCTGTCAGCCGTAACCTTTTCAATGCGGTTTTCTTCTGAACGTTCCAGAACACAGACTGCTTTCAAGGGAACACTTATATTTGTACTTAACCTGTGCTTTCCGTCCCAGGGAGTGCCGTAAACAATTATACCACTTTCCGATACTTTAATTAGTGGCTTATCGTCATTTACCATAATGGCACGTTCACCGAACAAATCTCTCCACAGTCTTGTATGTGTAGATTTGCCTGTGCCAGACTTTGCTGTAAACAGATAACCGATACCGTCAACGGCAATGACTGAGCCGTGAAACAGGATAGTATCAGATTCAAGCATTTTGTCCGCAATCTTCCGGTAAACAGCCAGTGTTTCAAGGTACTCATCACTGAAATTCCTTATTGGAATACCTTCTTTTATATCTTCCTGCTTTGATTTTTCTCTTTCGCAGTCTATGTCTGACTGCGTAATCTGAACTGTGAAATCAGGCGTATCATCTGAAATATAGTCCTTGCAGTAATCGGCAATGTATTCGTGCAGAGCTGATACTGCTATAACTTTATCCGCAATTTTAACTGTAATAATATTATCCACGTTTTTTCCTCTTTACCAGTATTACTGCGACAACTGAAATAAGCAGTAAGGCTGCGGCTCCTGTCACAGCAAAGACAAGCACTGGGTAGTTTTTGTCACTGGTATTATTCGCTGCTGCTTCTGCCACGGATTCCGTTATACCTTCCGGCACATCTTCTATCACATTACCGTCAACATCCTTGATCACACTGTTTCCATTCGTATCAATGAAAGTGATTGTTTCGTTGTCTGATACTGAAACAGATTCGTTTTTGTCATTGCTGATAACTGTTTGTCCGTTCTCATTAACATTTTCTGTGTATTCCTGCGAATCGTCAATTACTGTTTTCTTTCCATCTTTGTCGACAATTACAAGATGCTTGTCATTATCGACAGTTACTCTCTTGTCGTTATCAATTACAATTCCATCATCAACAGCCAATAGAGTGTTATTTCCAGCGGCTTCAACAGGCAGCTCTATATCATCACTTTTCGTGGTTAAATCATCACTATCCGAGCTTCCATCTGTTGAATCATTAATCGTGGCAGTCGTTTCTTCTTTTGTCTCTTGAGTCACTTCATTTTTTGCTTCTTCTGTTGCTTCCTTTTTGTCTTCATTTACTTCGCTGGTAGTTTCCTCTCCATCCGGAACGAATGGCAGTTCTGCAGCCTGTGTCTGCACACCTGATGATACAACCAGAATAACAGCCAGAATAAAAAATAATATTTTTTTCACTCTAATACCTCCCTATGAAAAACGGACACCTTGCTCAGTGTCCGCTTTTATTTTCATAACAGATTACTCATAATGTTATACCGGTTCGAAAGGCAAATCAACAGCCCCTCCACCACTTGTTGTTATCACATCTTCTGTTTCAAATTCAACAATCTCAATTTCAGCCTTTTCAAATTTTTCTTTCATGTCCATATCCTCCATTATTAATCTTCTGATATGTAAGCATCCGCTGCCTGGTTATACATTACAAGAGCCTTAATCAGGTTTTTCAAGCTTTCGGTACGGGTTTCTGTAGTAGGACGGGTTACCACGCTTGTGCAGTATGCCATAGGTGTGTAAGTCACCACAAAATTGGTTGAGCCGTCTAATACGTCAATACGAAATTCATCATCAAGCTTACTTGCAGGAATGCCCACCAGCTCAACATAGTAATAATCGCCTGACTGTTTCATTTCTAATAACTGCCCCTGATACCCAAATCGGACTTCATTTGCTTCAACATCTATAAGCTGGAAATACATTCTGAGTGTTGTTGTAGAGAGGAGTGAAAGGTTCGCACCTGCAAATTGTACTTTTGTTTCGGCTGGAGATGGTTCGTAATATTCACTAATCCAAACATCATCAAGTGATTTCAGATTATTTACATCTCCAACAGCAAGCTTCTCTGTATTGTAACCGGCATATATCTGTGCGTAGGAGCCGTAGTTTACCATGGCTTCAATAAGCTCTGCAGCCTTGGCAAATTCTGTGTTTTCATCCTTATGTTCAAAAAGATAATCTGCATACTCCTTGACCGTGTACTCATATACCTTACTATTGCCGACAGTCGATTTAATCTGTGCAGTGATGGTATCTGTCATTGCTGTAGCATTTACCTGACATTTAAACTTATAATATGTTGTGCCTGAGATTTCTTCGGTAGGAGCTTCACTTACTTTCACTGTAGAAGTTTTTCCTCCCGGAAGTGTAAACTCCATATATGCACTACTGTCAGATATAACCTCACTTGAAAGCTCCATGTAGAAGTTAACCCCTACCGAACCGTCAAGTGTCAGTGAGTGACCTACCAGTCTTGCACCGATATTGTCCATGTATTTGCTACAGGTGTCACACTTTCCATCTTCATCTCCGTCGGTATGATCTGCATAAACCGGGTCTTCCTCTGTATTTGAATAGGAATAAGTCGGTTCACCCGGATTACCTTCACAGCCTTCATAGACATTAACCTGATAAACCTTTGTGCCGCCTAAAACCGGGTAATCCTGTTTGTTATCGCCTGTGAGTGTCTGTCCCCAGATTGAGCCGTTTTCTCCCTTTGAAAGGAGATAAGCTACCTCGCCGCTGGCAAACTGCTCCTCTGTCTTCTGTGTTATTGAACCTTGTGTTGCATTAAGCGGATTAAGATAATAGCAGTTAGTAACCGTTACCGTCGCATTACTTCCTTTTCTGCTGACAATATTTCCACTTGTGCTGCTGATACCAAATGAAGCTGAAACATAGGAGTTCGTTATATTTGCACTTCCTTGTGTCCATCCGATTATGCCGCCGCATGAGGTGGTAGCCGACCCTTCCATCTTACCTGTAAACGCACAGTTATTGATATTGACAGTTCCGTCTACATTACCAATGATACCGCCATGTGTGCCGTCACCACTTACACTTGATACTATAGTAACATCAGATATACAGTTTTCAATATTAGCTGTAGTTTCATCGCCAAGCTTTTTCATAGCAATACCGGCAGCATACTTTTCAGTAGTATTGATTGTACCGGTAACAGTAAGGTTTTTAATCGTACATGCACCAATATATCCAAAGATTGCAACATATTCGCTTCCGCTCTGATTTACAGTGATTTTATGTCCACTGCCGTCAAATATACCACTGAATGCATTAGTTTCCTCTGCGCCTATTGAGGTAAATGTTTTACTGCTAAGGTCTATATCCGCTGTGAGAACAGCGTTTGCTGATATGTTCTTGTCAACTCCGCTAAGTGTACCGTTTACAAGTCCCGCAAACCAGTATAGCTGTCCGGCGTTGCTGATTTCGTAAACCTCTTCATATGTACCGTCATTGTTAATGTCATACGTGTCTTTTGTTTCAACGGCAGGTTGAAATACGACTTCGCTGCATTCTGGGCAGTTTCCGAAACCATTGATGTTGAAATCTATTTCAACATCCTCATGCTTACACTCTTTCACGGTAAATGTAAACTTATGGGACAGAGTATAGTCGTCACAGGTTGCTTTACAAGTGTAGTTATAGTTTCCTGCGGACATTGTCTTTGGAATAGTACATGCGTCAGAAACACATTCAAGTTTCGTATCACCGTCATACCACTCGTAGGTAATCCCATTATTTTCTGTTGTCGGGACTGCGTTCATCTGTAAGCTGTGTTCAGCGGAATTATAGTACCATGATGTTTCCGCTTGAGGATTAATTGTCAGGGGAATCTTTTCGACGGTTACGTTTTGAATTTCCAATGCATTCAATTCGTCAGCTGTTGCCCAAGTTTTATCCGTATGCCTATAAGTACAGCCTTCGCCCAGTAATTGCGAAACGGATGTGATACCTCCATTGTTACCAGATTTAACTGAAATCTTATCAAATGTACCACCGTTGATTTTCAGTGTTCCGCTGGAATTATAGTACACGTCACAATAGCCTGTTTTCGTCGCACTAACGTTATTGATCGTCATATTTCCACTATTATATAAATAGACTGCGTATTTACTAGCTTTCCCGGTTATTTGGACATTGTTCAGTGTAACTGTATTGGATGAAAGAACGCATACACCATAATAGGCCTCAGATACGTCAAAGGTTATGTTCTCAACTGTCATCTCAGCATTCTTGGATTGACAGTTCAAACACTCATTTGTCGATTTCATCGTTCCCGGTCCCTGTACCGACAGGGAACCTGTAGCGAGAGTAATGATTCCAGAACTTCCTGTTCCATGACCGGATAAAGTTTTTCCGTTCATGTTCAGCGTGATGTTACTTTTATTCATAACACTGATTGGCGAGCCACTTGTAACAGTACACTCTGCATCATTCAACATAGTAATCGTGGCAGTTTTCCCATCTGCGGCAGAAAAAGCTTCCTCCAATGTGGCATAGTACAGAGTTGTCCCGTTAATTGTTACGCTTGCTTCATCTGTGGCTTGCTGTTCAGTTTCTGCCGCAATTGCTGTGATACCTGTACCAAAGCCAAATGACATTCCCTCCGGCAGAACCGTAGCTGTCGTGAACATCATTGTTACCGCTGACAATGCGGCGATGGTTCGTTTTAGTTTTCTTTTCATGTAGTACCTCCTTTAAAGATTTAATATGTTTATGTTTTGATTGGAAATTTCAAATAAACACACATACATATATTTATTACAATAATCGCTGTTACACAATTTTATTAAAATATGAATATAATTACTTTCAGCGATATTTTTTAATCGTTCTTGCAACCTTTTCCCTACTCCGTTAACATCATTAGGAATCATAACCAGACTATACTTTTTGTGTTCCATGTACCATAATTTTTTCCAGTCATTTATCACAGATTGATAGAAATGCTCTATATTTTCATTTGTGATTTGGATAAAAGAAAAACATTTTAATTCAATATACGCAATACTATTATCGTAATCTTTTAACGATATATCAACTCGTTGTGATGTTTCGACATCAACAAAAGTGTCAGGCTTAACTTCATTTTCAACTACAGGAATACTTTTAGAGAACATCCAACTTAATTCACCTTGAAACCAGCGCTCCCACCCACCATTAGCAGCCCAATTGAACATCACTCTGTTGGCATTGTACATCAAGTAATTTTCCACTACATTCATAATAAAATCCATAGTAACCATATTATTAACTCCTAGCTATAGTGATATTGCCGAAGTCCGACTTTTCATTTATTTCTTTTAACTTCTCCCTGTAATCCTTTAAAGCCACCATAATGTCAGTAAAGTAATCTGACTTAGAAAGACTTTCATAATCGGACGCATTATCTTTAGCCGTAAGTTCCATAAACCAACCAAGAATCTGCGGTCCGGGGATACGCATATAGAAGTTGACAGTACCATCTGAACTCTTATTATACCCCATATAGCTTTGCGTTGTATAACCGCCGGACATACGGAAACCGAAAATATGCGAGGTTGTATTGGCTGTAGTTTTTCTGAATTCCTTGTAATGTTCTTCATTGAAGTTCTTCATGGTTGATTTTATAACCACATCTTTGACTATTATAAATGAAGTCGGAAATGCGGGGATAATATATCTTCCGCCATCGGAGGTAGTTATCAGCTTTTGTATCTCCGTATAATTACCACGGTCATATTTGTTGTCCTTGCTGTTATACGCTTCAAGCACCTGATTTACTGTTAATCCCACGCCGGAGAATATTTTCGGATTCAGCCTCATAAACGACGATGACAATTCAAAAATTGATGGGTCGAACCAACCGCCCCGGTCGATAGTTACCTTTGTAACCCTCATTCCTATGGTAAATCCTTCATCGTACATCTCCTGCACAAACTGAGAAGAAGATGCAGAGTATTCTACATTTGAACTTGAATTGAAGAAAAAGTTTCCCATACTGCCGCCAAGTTTAGCATAAGTTGAATTCTGGTTTTCACTGCTGAGTGTTTCTATATCAGAACTGTTAAAGACAATATCTGTAAATGTAGTATCCTCATCATACTTTGACGTAGGAAGAATACTCGTATCAATATCTGTATCGTTCTCACCGTCATCGCCCAGAATATTGATACCTTCATTGAAATTTTCAGCATTATCTTCTTTGATGTCAGACGATGTTTTTACCGCAGTTTTTGTACTTTGAACGGGACTGACATAGGGATTATTTACGGCATTGCTGGTTAATACAACAGCTAACTGATTTAATTCCTGCTTTAAAAGTCTGATTTTTTCTTTCAGAATCTCAATCTGATCCTGATAATCATTACTTTGAGCATTTGTCAGAGCCAGTTGTGTATCCATGAGTTTATCAAACGATTTGAAATAATTAAGATGCTTTTCATACAGATTGTATGTGCAGTTTATCAGATCGGTAATTATTCCATTGTCGTTTGTATCCTTAGAATCAATTCCAAGCAAGTCTGCAAAATCAACATTATTGATGACGTTGTTTAAAGCACTTAATACTTCCGCACTTCCTCCGCTAATGAATCCAACTATTTCACCTTTGGAAGCTATTTCAAAAGCAAGCTTTATAGCCTTGACCTGAGCATCTGTAAATGCACTGTAATAACTTTTTTCGTCTGAAATCATAGCTTCTTTTAAAGCTACCGTTTGTTCTTCTAATTGCTTAATAGTGTCGGAATCAATGTTGTTTGACACAAGAGTTCGCAGTTCGGATTCAAGACTGGTAAGCAGTGCTTTTTTAGAACGGTATTCCAACGTCAGATAATCTGTACCCAAAGTCAGATCCTGCGGTGAAAAATTCGGCATAAGGGAGCGGAACCAGTTGCTCGGCTGAAATTGAACAGGGAGAATATCCATGCTGTCATCCAATGAACGTCTTGTGGAAGTTCTTCTGTTTGTTTTAGCAGACGATAAGCGTTCTGCCGGTGAAGCAACATCCAGAAAACCAAGGATTGTCATAATTTCATGATAGAAACCTCTAACTACAGCATCATTAAATAGGCATTCAAGTTCGTGGTCTTTAGTCCATGCCGTGGTTGACAGCCATTTTGCATACTCATCCAATTCATCTTTGGTAGTATACTCCTTTTGTTTATCAATCTTCTCCTGATCCCATTTATACTTTTTTTCAAGATAGCGCAGATATGTACGTTGACAGAACTCCATTCTACTACAGGTTATTAGCTCACCATCAATTTCATCAGTAATCTTTTCCATCAAGAAAAGGCGAAGTTCCATTTTATCAGTAACAAAATCTTTTACATTCTCAAGTTTAGGAGTATAATTGTTTATTGCAGTATTATAAACTACTGACAAATTTGAACCATTTGGTCCCTGTACAATTGGTGACAAGTCAAGCATATTATCACATAAACGAAATTCCTTTTCTGCAACAACATATGGTTTTAATAAACTGCTGCTGTTGTAGTCCTCGATAGGATAAGCGTAATCTAAACGATTCAAAGTTCTTCCCGGATATTCCATTGTAAACAACTGACTTCCTGCACCAAATAGCTTATCGATTTGATAGTACATCATAGCAGCCATATTGGCATCAAGTTTTTTGTTTGTATCGGACATAATTTAGCCTCCTTTGTTCACTTATAAAATAAAATCAAAAACCACCCGAACCGCAGGACAAAGTCCCGCAGCACGAGCGGTTGATTTACTATATGAAATTTTGAAATGGGCGCAGTTATGCTGTCTGTCTGTCTGTCTGTCTGTCTGTCTGTCTGTCTGTCTGTCTGTCTGTCTG
>CAYQYT010000016.1:0-47215 GCA_964421815.1 uncultured Eubacteriales bacterium
ATGCCCCGACACTTTCTTTAAGGAATTTTGCGTCAACATCGGGCTTGCCCCCCTGCCTGAAATTCTTCCGTGCTTTTTTGATTATGTCATCAATTAGTGCACTCATATTTTCCGTAGCCGAGGAAACACATTTTATGGTTTTGTCCCCCTTATTTTTTCCTTTCTCGGAACTGACCTCGTTGTTCATTTTTCACGACCTTTCATTAATAAAAAAATTATACCCTAAGACCTTTTTCGTACAACTCGTTAACTCTTTTATAATGCACACACTGTCTGCCAAGGTCACGGCAGCAAACAAGGCTTTCAAAGTTGCTTTTGTCCTTGCGGTTTGTAAAAAAGTGCTTGTCCACCGTCCCCTTAATAACACCCTCACATGCAATAAACTCTTTTCCCTCACCTATGTAAAAGGGACATTCAATTAAAACATCAATTGACTTCGGCATATAAACCTCCTATTAAATCTAAAACAAAACTTTAAGAACTTGTCCGTTTTGTAATTCCCTTTACCGCACTGCACAACGAACATTTGTTCTTTTGATTTGAGAACATTATAGTACGTAAATAAAACTTTTGCAACCTATTTTAGAACGTTTGTTCGTTTTTGTTCAAATAAACAATACGGCATATATGCAACTGAACAATTTCAACGAAATAAAAGCAAAAAAAGTTTTATTACGTCGAAATCCATTGTTACTCTTTATTTAATCGGCAAATTGAATGTTTCGAGCAGTATGTTTATATAAAGCCGATGTAAAAAATATACGCATCCCCATAAAACAAAAAGAGGCTGTAAAAAACGAAAGTTTTTTTACAACCTCATTTTAGTGGCTTTAAAAAATAGCATGGTTTTTACGCTCCATGACATAAAAAAACCGCCGTTCCCTTTGGAACAGCGGTCATTTTTAACAAATCGAAATTATTTAATTTCAACCTTTGCGCCTGCTTCTTCAAGCTTAGCCTTTGCTGCTTCTGCATCGTCTTTTGATACAGCTTCTTTAAGAGTTGCGGGAGCACCGTCAACCTTTGCCTTTGCTTCTGCAAGGCCAAGACCTGTGAGTTCACGAACAACCTTAATAACAGCGATTTTGTTTGCACCAACTTCAGCGAGAACAACATCAAACTCTGTTTTCTCTTCTGCAGCGGCTGCTGCTTCTGTGGGAGCTGCTACTGCAACTGCTGCTGCAGCGGATACGCCGAATTCTTCTTCTACAGCATGAACGAGTTCGGAGAGCTCGAGAACTGTAAGTACTTTTAATTCTTCAATAATAGCAGTAATCTTTTCAGATGCCATTTTAATTTCCTCCAATTATTTTGCCGTATAGGCTTAAATTTTTAATTTTATTTGCAGCAATTATTCAGCTGCTGCTTCTGCTGTGGCTTCGCCACCTTTGTCAACAATAGCCTGAACTGCACGTGCGAATGCAGAAATAGGAGCGTTGAACGCATTGCATACAGTAGCGAGCAATACTTCTCTTGAAGGAAGCTTTGCAAGACTGTCGATTTTGTCAAGACCGATAACCTCACCATCGAGGAAGCCGCTCTTAACTGTGAAGTTGCTGTGTGTACTTGCAAACTTTGAAAGGATTCTTGCAGCGGCAACATAATCGTCCGTGCTTGTAGCAAGAGCGGTAGTACCTGCGAGACAGTCGGAAAGACCCTCGAGGTTTGTGCCCTTAATAGCAAGTTCAATCATAGTATTCTTTGTAACAGAGTACTCAACACCTGCTTCACGAAGTTCTTTACGGAGAACTGTGTCATCGGCAACTGTGATACCTTTGTAATCAACGAGAACACCTGCACATGCACCCTGAAGTCTTTCAGCGATAGCAGCAACCTCAGCTTTTTTTGCTTCTAAGATTTTAGCACTTGGCAAACTAATTCACCTCCGAAAACTTAAATTATCTGCCAATTTCAAATGCCCTTCCCGCATAGCACGAGAAGGGCATAAAAACTCAATAAAATAATATCAAGAATTGATGCATTCCTCGGCAGGCGGACGGACCATTAAACAAAATTTGCACCTGCTGTCTTTAGAACAGCACAAGTAATATAACACACCTTTTTTGGTATGTCAAGTATTTTTTATTCTTCGGTAGAAACTGCGGTGAGCTTAGCAGCGTTAACACGAACACCGGGGCCCATTGTTGTTGCTACAACGCAAGAACGGATGTAAGTACCCTTTGTTGCTGCGGGTTTAGCTTTAATAACAGCTTCAAGAAGAGCCATTGCGTTCTCAGTAAGTTTTTCGCCACCGAAAGAAGCCTTACCGATGGGGCAGTGGATGATGTTTGTTTTGTCAAGACGATACTCGATTTTACCTGCTTTAGCTTCCTCAACAGCCTTTGCTGCATCGGGAGTAACAGTACCTGCCTTGGGAGAGGGCATAAGACCTCTGGGGCCAAGAACTTTACCGAGACGGCCAACAACGCCCATCATATCGGGTGTTGCAATACATACATCAAAGTCCATAAAACCGCCCTGAATCTTTTCAAGAAGATCCATATCACCTACAATGTCTGCACCTGCAGCTTCAGCGGCTTTAGCAGCGTCGCCCTTTGCGAAAACAGCAACGCGAACTTTTTTACCTGTACCGTTGGGGAGAACAACCGCACCTCTAACCTGCTGGTCAGCGTGACGGGAGTCAACACCGAGACGGATATGCATTTCAACAGTTTCGTCAAATTTAGCACTTGCAGTTTTTGCTGCAAGATCGAGAGCCTCAGCAACTTCGTAGAGTTTTGTTTTATCTACGAGTTTTGCACTCTCTACATATTTTTTACCATGTTTCATAATTACATTTCCTCCCTATAGAGTGGTTAAATCGGATTTACCTCCCACCCGGGAGCATCAATCAACAACAGTAACGCCCATGCTACGTGCTGTACCTGCAATCATAGAGATAGCGGATTCAATATTAGCAGCATTAAGATCGGGCATTTTCTGCTCAGCGATTTTTCTTACTTGCTCTCCGGTAATTGTTGCAACCTTTGTTTTATTCGGAACACCCGAACCGCTTTCGATACCGCAAGCCTTCTTAATAAGAACAGCAGCAGGCGGAGTCTTTGTGATGAAAGAGAAAGAACGGTCAGCGTAAACTGTGATTACAACGGGAATAATGAGACCCATATCATTTTTTGTTCTCTCATTAAATTCCTTTGTGAATGCCATGATGTTTACACCGTGTTGACCTAAAGCAGGACCAACGGGGGGTGCCGGGGTTGCTTTACCGGCGGGAATTTGCAATTTGATGAAACCTACAACCTTTTGAGCCATTTTTTGCACCTCCAAAATTCGTGGTATGGCGGAATAAGAGCTCGCCTTACTCCTCCCACACGCGACATACCCTTATGTCGCATATAACAGAGCACATTGTCTCTGATTACCAATTGTTATGCGATTAGTCAATCGCCTTTTCCACCTGATTGAGCGGGAGCTCAACAGGAGCTTCTTTACCCATAAATGAAACGATAACACGAACGGTTCCGTTAGCGGTGTCGATACTTTCAACAACACCGGAATTACCTTCCATAAGGCCTTCGGTGATGGTAACAAGGTCACCCTCAGCGAATTGAACTTCTGTAACGGTATTGATGATGTTGTTTTCGCCCTCAGCGGATTTTTCAACTCCGAGTTTTTCAACTTCCTCTTTGGTAAGGGGAACGGGGCGGCCATCGGGGCCCACAAAGCCCGTAACACCTCTTGTATAACGGATAGCGTGCCAAGTTTCATCGGGCACTTTGAGAACGTTTTCTTCGCCATCTTTGTCGCTGTATTCAACCGCAAGTTTTACAATAACATAACCTGGGAAAATTTTTCGCTCAACTTCGACTGTTTTGTCGTTTTTAACTTCAACAACCTTTTCGAGCGGAATACTTACACCGAGGATTTTGTCATGCATTTTACGGTTTTCGACAATCTTACCGATATTTTCCGCAACCTTATTCTCATAACCGGAATAGGTGTGGATTATAAACCATCTTGATTCGCCTGACATAGTATAACCTCCGAAAAAACTGATATTAAGTAAAGAATCGGATTATTCCTTTTCAGTAGTTTCTTCCGTAGTGTCTTCTTCGTCGGTTTCTTCGCCTTCGTGATCGTGTTCTTCGTCATCCTCAACTGTTTCGGTAACTTCGGTGTTGTCAGCAAGGTTGCTGAGACCGGTTACAGCGCCCGAAATTGCAAAATCGAGGATCCAAATACCCGAACCGATAACAAGGATTGCAGCAAGAACAATACCGGTACTTTTAATAACCATCTGGCGACCGGGCCAAACAATTTTCTTTGTTTCACCACGGAGGTCTTTAAAGAATTTAGCGATACCTTTGCCGATTTTTACAAAGAAATTGCCGATTTTCTTAAAAATATTGGTATTCTTCTTTTCAGTTTTAGAGGCATCTTCTTTTTTGACGGTTTTCTTTTCGTCTGCCATGATGCTACCTCCTTACTTTGTTTCTCTGTGGAGAGTGTGTTTCTTGCAGAATCTGCAATACTTCTTCATCTCCAACCTGTCGGGGTTGTTTTTCTTTTCCTTCATAGTGTTGTAATTACGTTGTTTACATTCTGTGCAGGAAAGTGTGATTTTAACTCTCATAACGGCACCTCCAATTTTTGATTAGCCTCCCTCTCGTCGGTGAAAAGGGCGAATCCCGTTTCATGCCGAGAAAGCTCTTAATGCGTCAAGATACGCGGAAATATCATCCGCACATCCTAAAATCAGGACGCAAAAAAAGAACCCTCTTTGAGAGGTAAGGGAATTATATCATACATACACAAATCTGTCAACTGTTTTTTGGTATTTAATTCTAAAGGTTTTTTCAGACATTTTTATACTACGATTGCCATCTCATTTCCTCACTTTTTCCCTCTCAACTTTCTACTCTTCACTAAAAAAATCCAATCCCCCGCCGTTAAGCGAGGGATCGAATTTTGGAAAGAGAAAATGAAATGTTTAGCAATTAATGTCTATGGCTATTATATAACATACCACTATTGCAACATCTTCACGGAAATATGAACAAATTGTAAACAAAAAATCTTTTTAATAAAAATTACGTTTTTTCTTGTAAATATGGTGAAATGTCTATCAGTTTAGGTTGTTCTTCCGTAAAACTCATAAACATTTCCTCGGTTTCAAGATGTGCCTGCATTATTCCGTTTATTACTCTTTCATCGTCGGTAATGTTCATAATATCGCTTGTCCTGTTAAAAAGACGGTAATACATAGCCTTGTATATGTTTTCCTCCATATTTGTTCCCCACACAAATAAAAAATGCGTAGCCGAAGCTACGCAATAAAACACATAACTCCACTCGCTGCGACACAAGTGCTATTAAAATAATATCTTATAGACATATGGAAAATAGCATGGAGTGTGTTTTTAACGAAACACACATATGTCTATAATATTATTCACTTGCGTCGCAACATTAGTTTATCACATTACTGAAATTTTATCAACAGTAAATTAAAAAATAAATCACATTGTGTTTTCTTTGTTTATATGGTATTATATATACAATCTATTATATGTGTAACCCTTCCTCGTACTTTAAGCGCATTTGTTTTCTGTATCGAATTAAAAGCCTGTTAAGTTCCGTTTGCACTTTTCTTACATTTTTAATACAAGGAACTCTGATAAATCCGTCTTTCACTCCGATTCTCAATGTACCCGTCGAAAAAGTGATAGGAAACTTCTCAAACATAAAGAAATATTCCACAAATATATACCCCTCATCGTTTTCGGCGGTTTTATTGAGAATTTCATCGTATCTCAGGATTATGGGTTCTTTATTTCGCCTTTTGTAAATATAAATGCCGTAATCGTCATATTCAATGATGTTTTTCGGCATTAAAATGCACCGAACAAAGTTCTTTACACATTGGAACGTTAGTAACAAAACAGTAAATTCCACAGCGATAAAACCCCTGCCCAAACTGATTTTGTCCAACACCCAATCGCAATACTCAAGATAACACACAAACAGGAAGGCAATTACCATTACAGGTGTCAGAATGAAATACCTATCGGCACGTTCGGCTAATACTTTCATATAATCCCCCCCTAATCATTTTATAATTACAGTATATCAAAGTTTAAATAACTTTACAATATCAATTCACAGCAAAGGACTTAAAAAATGGACATTTTAAAAGCGTTACAAAATGAATTCGCCGTTAGCGAAAATCACATTAAAAACATCGTTGATTTAATTGATGACGGCAACACAATCCCCTTTATTGCCCGTTACCGAAAAGAGATGACAGGCTCCTGCGATGATCAGAAACTCCGTGACATAAACGACAGGCTCACTTATCTTCGCAACCTTGAAAAACGAAAAGAGGAAGTTCTTTCTTCCATTGAGGAACAGGGCAAACTCACCGAGGAAATAAGCGCCGCAGTTGCCGCCGCAGTTACACTTGCGGAAGTTGAGGACATTTACCGTCCCTACAAACAAAAACGTAAAACCAGGGCATCCGTCGCAAAGGAAAAGGGTCTTGAGCCCTTGGCGGAACTTCTTTTCTCCTTTACCCTTAAAGGAGTGGATTTAAATGATGTTGCCGCGGAATATGTGGATACCCAAAAAGGCGTTGAATCCCCCGAGGATGCTCTGCAAGGCGCGTCGGATATTATAGCGGAAATTATTTCCGACTCTCCCGAAGCCCGTAAGGTATTAAAAGATTTAATCAGCAAACGCGGTGTAATCGAATCACTTGCAAAAACGGAAGAGGACAGCGTTTACAGTATGTATTATGAATACTCCGAGCCTGTTTCAAAAATCCCATCCCACAGAATTTTAGCCATTAACCGAGGTGAGAAAGAGGGTTTTTTGAAGGTCAGCGTAGGTGTGGAGGAAGAAACCGCACTGTTGCTCCTTGATAAACTGTTTATAAAAGAGGGCAGCTCATCAACGGAATTTTGCCGCGAAGCCGCAAAGGACAGTTATTCCCGACTTATATTCCCCTCCCTCGAAAGAGAAACCCGCTCCGCTCTTACGGAGAAAGCGGACGAGCAGGCAATTAAAATGTTCGGCAGTAACTTAAAGCCCTTACTTATGCAACCTCCCATTAAAAACAAAACCGTTCTTGCCGTTGACCCCGCATACAGAACGGGCTGTAAATTGGCAGTTGTTGACGGAAATTCGAAAGTGCTTTACACGGGAGTAATATATCCCACTCCCCCTCAGTCAAAAATTGCGGAATCGGAAGCGAAAGTTCTTGAACTTATAAAGAAATTCCATATTGACTGTATTTCCATAGGCAACGGCACCGCAAGTAAAGAAAGTGAAATTTTCATTGCGGACACAATCAAAAAATCCCCCCGCCCCGTTTCCTATATGGTAGTAAACGAAGCAGGTGCATCAGTTTATTCCGCTTCAAAGTTGGGTGCGGAGGAATTCCCTGATTTTGACGTTTCCGTGCGTTCTGCTGTGTCCATTGCAAGAAGACTTCAGGATCCTCTTTCCGAACTTGTAAAAATAGAGCCCAAAAGCATCGGTGTGGGACAGTATCAGCACGATGTCCCCCCGGCAAGACTTGAAGAATCCCTTTCCGGTGTTGTTGAGGACTGCGTTAACTCCGTGGGTGTTGACCTTAACACCGCCTCAGTGTCCCTCTTGAAATACATCTCCGGCATTACCTCCGCAACGGCAAAAAACATTGTAACCTACCGTGAGGAAAACGGCGGATTTAATGCAAGAACGGACTTGAAAAAGGTTAAGGGATTAGGCCCCAAGGCATACCAACAATGCGCGGGATTTTTGCGGATTCCCGGGGGTAAAACTCCCCTTGACAACACGGGAGTTCACCCTGAAAGCTATGATGCTGCAAAAAAACTCCTTGACCTTTTCGGCTATTCCCAAAAGGATGTTGCAGACAAGGGCGCCGCAGGTATAAGCGGCAAGGTACAGGAATACGGACTTGCAAAGGCGGCGGAGGAATGTGGCATGGGCACACCCACTCTTGTTGATATTATGGGCGAACTTGAAAAACCCGGCAGGGATATACGTGACGAACTTCCAAAACCCATGCTCCGAACGGACATTATGGATATGAACGATTTAAGGGAAGGCATGGAACTTACGGGAACTGTCAGAAATGTTATTGACTTCGGTGTATTTGTCGATATCGGTGTTCATCAGGACGGACTCGTCCACATCTCCCAAATTTGCGATAAATATATAAAGCATCCCTCCGAGGTGCTTAAAGTCGGCGAGGTAGTAAAGGTAAAAGTTATTTCCGTTGAACCTCAAAAGAAACGCATTTCTCTGACAATGAAAGGTGTAAGCCAATAATCTGACTCCACCTTATGTATTTTGAAAATATTTAGTGACAAACTGATATTTATATGCTATAATTCATAGGTATATTATTTTTGCGAGGTATTTTAAATGCTTGAACTTAACAGCGCACTTGAACTTTTAATTAAAGGTATCGGAGAGAAAACCGAAGAACTCAACTTCCGTCCCGAGTATCCCAACGGAGTATTCCCTCCTCAACTTCCCGTTGAAGAGGTTAACGGAAAATCCATAATAATGTACCGTGGAGAAAACGGCAGAATCCGTATTGAGTATGATAAGGGAAAGCTTAGTCTTTACTGTGCAAAAGCTGATGAAGATGATGCTCCCGATAACGATATGAATCGTGTTTCTCTAAGCCTTTTTGATTTAGAAACTTTTAACGAAAAAGATATTAAATACATCTGCCAGGAATATAACGAAACATTTGAAAAGTTGTTTTCCCACAAACCTGCCCACAGCGGCAAAAAGGCTCCCACTCCTGTTTCAAGAACACAAGCTAAGAGCGGTGCTCTCGCATACGATACAAACACTTTGGGCAGCCGTTTCACAACTATCTATCCCGAACTTCGTGATGAATATAAAAGGAACCTCGACGAATACGGAGAGTTTCTGGCAGAGGACTTCTTTGTTAATCACGGCAACAAGGTAGTTATTGATACCATCCGCGAGAACAACAGCGTTAAAATGAAAAAACTTTTCAAACTTCTAAACGATATTTATGAGGACGGAACAAATGACACTCAAAGTACCGTAGCAGTTACAATTCTCGGTTGCTCCCTGGCGGAAAACCCCGACCTTGTAGATACCGCAAAGGAGTATTTCAGCGAAACAATGTATGAACCTGTTTGCGAAATTATCAAATATCTGTCAAAGAGCAAAAGCGCAAGACTCCGTCTCGAGAATCCCCCTCTCTACAAGCCAAAAAAGGAAAAGAAAAAGGGTATGATGGCTTCCATGCTCGGTATGTAAAAATTATATACACTTCAAATAACAAAAATGGGCTGAAAAAAACTTTCGTTTTTTTTCAGCCCATTTCTTGTTTTATAAAAAATACATAAACCAATAAAAATGGCTGTAAAAACCTTCGTTTTACAGCCACTTTACATAATTATTAAACTAACTCAAGAATACACATCTCAGCTGCGTCACCGCGGCGAGTTTCAGTCTTGATCAAACGGCAATAACCGCCGTTAACATCTTTGTACTTGGGAGCGATCTCGTCAAAAAGCTTTTTAACGACATCTTCCTTAGTAATATATGCCATAGCCTGTCTCTTGTTGTGGAGACTGTCAACCTTAGCGAGTGTGATCATTTTTTCAGCCATTGCACGAACTTCTTTAGCTCTTGTAACAGTTGTTGTCATCTTACCGTTTTCAAGTAAAGATGTAACCATGTTACGAAGCATAGCATTACGATGGTCACTTGCTCTACCGAGTTTTCTGGTTCCGGGCATCTAAATCACTCCTTTGTAGAAAATACGAATTTTATTCGTCTTCATCACGAAGAGAAAGGTCAAGAGAAGTCAACTTGGCAACAACCTCATCAAGAGATTTTCTGCCGAGGTTTCTAACCTTCATCATATCGTCTTCAGTTTTATTGATTAAATCTTCAACAGTATTGATACCGGCTCTCTTGAGGCAGTTAAATGAACGAACTGAAAGGTCAAGTTCTTCAATAGTCATTTCAAGAACTCTGCCGATGGAAGTGTCATCTTTAACCACCATAATCTCAGTCTGTGAAACCTCATCTGAAAGTTCAACAAAGAGATTGAGATGCTCAGTAAGGATTTTTGCGGCAAATGAAACAGCTTCTTTAGCGGAAATTGTTCCATCAGTCCAAACATCAATAGTGAGCTTATCATAGTCGGTAATCTGACCTACACGAGTGTTGTCAACTGTGTAGTTCACCTTTAAAACGGGTGTATATATCGAGTCGATTGCAATTACACCGATAGCGGGCTCAAGAATCTGTTTGTTTCTGTCAGAAGAAACATAACCTCTGCCCTTATCAGCAGTAAGCTCCATTGTTACATGTGCGTCAGCATCAAGAGTAGCAATGTGGTGGTCGGGGTTAAGAATTTCAACCTCGGAATCTGCTTTAATATCACCCGCGGTGATTTCGCCGGAGCCGTTTGCCTCGATATACATAATCTTGGGACCGTCTCCGTGTATTTTGAGAATAACGCCCTTAAGGTTAAGAACAATCTCAGTTACATCCTCTTTTACGTTCGGGATCGTTGAGAACTCGTGAAGAACATTATCAATCTTTACAGAAGTAATTGCATAACCGGGAAGTGAAGAAAGAAGAACTCTTCTAAGGCTGTTACCGAGTGTTGTACCGAAACCTCTTTCAAGGGGTTCCACAACAAACGTACCGAAAGCCGAATCTTCAGCTGAACCGATAAATTTTACTTCAGGTTTCTCAATACCAATCATACCAAACCCTCCTTAAAAATTACACAGATGTGTGCGTTTTTTTGTTTAGCCTTTATAGGCCCGAGGCTAAAGAGCATTATTTCGAATAGAACTCGACGATAAGATGCTCCGCAACAGGAGCTTCAATCTGATCTCTTTCCGGAAGGTTAACTACCTTACCTGTAAGAGCATCGCGATTGATATCGAGCCATGTGGGAACCGGACGGCTTCCGTTTGCTTCGATAATATTCTTAAATGCGTCAGTCTGCGCTGATTTTTCCTTAATGGAAACTACGTCTCCGGCCTTGCAAAGGTAGGAAGGAATATCAACTTTTTTGCCGTTAACACAGAAATGACCATGTGTAACAAGCTGTCTGCCTTCTGCACGGGAATCTGCCCATCCGAGAAGGTAAACTATATTGTCCAAACGGCTTTCGCAAAGTTTAAGAAGGTTTTCACCTGCTTGACCGGGCATTTTTTCAGCCATAAGGAAATATTTGTGGAACTGTCCCTCAAGAACACCGTAATAACGTCTTGCTTTCTGTTTTTCACGAAGCTGCATTCCGTATTCGGATGTCTTTTTGCGTCCCTGACCGTGCTGACCGGGAGCATAGGAACGGCGCTCAATAGCGCATTTGTTTGTATAGCATCTGCCACCCTTTAAAAAGAGTTTTTGACCCTCACGGCGACAAAGCTTACATACCGCACCGGTATATCTTGCCATAATTCGTTTCCTCCTATATTGTTATACACGTCTTCTTTTAGGCGGACGGCATCCGTTATGAGGAATGGGAGTTACATCCTTGATGAGTGTAACATCAAGACCTGCAACCTGCAATGCTCTGATTGCAGCTTCTCTTCCTGAACCGGGGCCTTTAACATAAACTTCAACAGTTTTCATACCGTGCTCAATAGCAACCTTTGCTGCTGTTTCAGCAGCTGTCTGTGCTGCGAAAGGAGTGGACTTACGAGAACCTCTGAAGCCCATTTCGCCGGCACTTGCCCATGAAACTGCGTTACCTTGAGTATCAGTAATAGTAACAATAGTGTTATTGAAGGTGGATTGGATATGAGCCGCACCGCGTTCAATATTTTTACGTTCACGACGCTTGCGTGTTCCGGCACCTTTTTTGCCGGTAGCTTTTGTAGCCATTCTAATACCTCCTTGGACTTATTTCTTCTTGTTAGCTATAGTCTTCTTGGGACCTTTACGAGTACGAGCATTTGTTTTAGAACGCTGGCCTCTTACGGGAAGACCTTTACGATGGCGAACGCCACGATAGCAACCGATTTCTACAAGTCTCTTGATATCGAAAGCTGTTTCACGACGAAGGTCACCTTCAACCTTAACATTGTGATCAATGTACTCACGTAATTTTGCAACATCGTCTTCTGTAAGATCCTTAACTCTTGTGTCAGGATTTACGCCTGTTGCAGCAATAATTTCGCTGGCAGTTTTACGGCCGATACCAAAAATATAGGTAAGACCGATTTCTACTCTCTTATCTCTTGGTAAATCAACACCTGAAATACGAGCCATTTGTCAGTTGCACCTCCAAATATGGTTTCCGCGTTGGGCTTAGCCCTGACGCTGTTTGTGCTTAGGGTTCTCACAGATAACCATGACTTTACCCTTGCGTTTGATTACTTTGCATTTTTCGCAAATTTTCTTGACAGAAGGTCTGACTTTCATTAGAATACCTCCTAAAATTCAGCTTTTGCCTTTTTACTTACTTTGAACGCCATGTGATACGTCCACGTGTAAGGTCGTATGGCGACATTTCTACTGTAACCTTATCACCCGGAAGGATACGAATGTAATTCATTCGGAGCTTACCGGAAATGTGGGCGAGAATTTTGTGACCGTTTTCAAGTTCCACCTGGAATGTTGTGTTTGGCAACGCTTCCAAGACAGTACCTTCAACCTCGATCATATCGTCTTTAGACATAACAACTACCTCCTGATTTCCTGATTTATGTTTTCATTCTGTTCAAGTTATATCTTTGTCATTATCAACGGTCCGCTGCTTGTTATTGCAATTGTGTGCTCAAAGTGTGCGGACAACTTGCCGTCGGTTGTTTTTACCGTCCAGCCGTCAGACAATGTTTTAACAGATGCCTTACCCTCATTTATCATGGGTTCAATGGCAATTGTCATGCCGGGTACCAAACGAACACCTCTTCCGATAGTGCCATAGTTTGGAACAGCGGGGTCTTCGTGGAGCGCAGAACCAACTCCGTGCCCCGTGTATTCTTTAACAACACCGTAGCCTCGCTTTTCGCAGTAACTTTGAATTGCGAAACCAACATCACCGAGTCTGCCGCCCGGAACTGCCTTTTTGATACCTTCGTAAAGGCTCTGTTCGGTAGTTTCCATCAGCCGCTTCGCTTCTGCGGAAACATCTCCGCAAGCGAAAGTGGCGGCATTATCACCGGTATAACCGTTGATACAGGCTCCGAGGTCGATACTTACTATGTCGCCTGCCCGTACGATGCGGTTTTTGTTAGGAATACCGTGAATAACCTCATCATTTATGGAAATGCATGCTGTAGCAGGAAAGCCGTTATAGTTAAGGAAAGTGGGCTTTGCACCTTTACTTTCAATATACTTTTCGGCAACTTTGTCAATCTCCCAGGTTGAAACACCCGGCTCAACCGCTGCACCCGCTACTTTTAGTGCTTCTGCGGAAATTCTGCAAGCTTCAAGCATTTGCCTAATTTCCTTTTCACTTTTAAGCACAATCATGCTTAATCCTCCAACACACTAAGGATTGCTGCAGTAATCTCCGTAATGGGAGCTGTGCCTTCTACGCTGCGGAGTTTGCCGCATTTTGCGTAGTAATCCTTTAACGGTTCGGTCTGTTCATGATAAACATTGAGTCTGTCAAGAACCGTTTCGGGAGCGTCATCCTTACGGATTTGAAGCTCACCGCCGCAGTTATCACAAACGCCGTCAACCTTGGGTTTCTTATTTTCAATATGATAAGAAGAACCGCAAGCCTTACATACGCGTCTGCCCGACATTCTCTTTACAATGTTTTCATCGGGAACATCAATATCAACAACCTTGTCAATAATAATGCCCATATTATCAAGAGCCTCGGCTTGAGGAATTGTTCTGGGAAATCCGTCAAGGATAAATCCGTTGTTGCAATCCTCATTTGCCAGCCTCTCCTTGATGATGCCGATTACGACATCATCAGGAACAAGCTTACCGGCTTCAATAAACGATTTTGCTTTGATTCCCATTTCGGTTCCGTTGGCAAGTGCCTCACGAATGATATTGCCTGTGGAAATTGTGGGAATATTCAGTTTGGCAGCAATAATCTCTGCCTGGGTACCTTTTCCCGCACCGGGAGCACCGAGAAATATAAGTTTCATTACATTTCCTCCTTATCAATCAAGGAAGCCTTTGTAATGGCGGAGCATCATCTGGCTTTCAAGCTGTTTAACAGTCTCAAGAGCAACACCAACCATAATGATAATGGATGTACCGCCGAGAGAAATGTTCATTCCGTCCTGTGTAATGAGAGAAGTTACCTGAGTAAATACTGTGGGGAACAAAGCAACTACGCTGAGAAGCAATGCACCGAGGAGTATAATTCTTGAGATAATTTTCTCAATATAGTGAGCGGTGGGTTTACCGGGTCTGATACCGGGAATTGTACCGCTGTTGTTACGGATGTTGTTAGCCATTTCAGTGGGATTATACTGAATTGCTGCATAGAAATACGCAAAGAAGATTATCATCAGGAAGTAGAGAACACCATAAACCACGCTTGTGGGTTCAAACCAACCAAAGAATGTATCCCATGCTCCGCCCTCTTTAATCTTGTTAGCCACGAAAAGTTCAATCGTGGGAGGAAGAGAAAGAATTGAGCTTGCAAAGATAACGGGCATAACGCCGCTCATATTAACTTTGATCGGAATATGTGTGCTCTGACCGCCGTACATCTTACGGCCTACAACTCTCTTAGCATACTGAACAGGGATTCTGCGCTCTGCATTGTCCATCCATACGATGTAAGCAATCATAAGAAGATAGCAAACTACTACGAAAGGAGCAAGGAAGTAATAAATACCGCCCCTTGCGAAGTAACCGGGTGCTGATTCGGATGTACCGAAGAGCATCGCTGCTTCCGTGGGAATACGAGAAATGATACCGGCAAAAAGGATTATTGAAATACCGTTACCGATACCCTTGTCGTTAATCTGTTCACCGAGCCACATAACAAGTGTCGTGCCGCCGGTAAGAACTAAAATTACAACGATTGCTTCAAACACCTTGGCAAAACCGCCGCCTGTGTAAAGGAGATAATCCTTTGCATTAAGGTATATGAAGTATGCTATACTCTGGAGAAGTCCGAGAGCAAGAGTCATATAACGAGTAATGGAAGCAATTTTCTTTCTTCCCTCTTCACCCTCTTTTGAAAGTCTCTCAAGAGCGGGGATTGCTACAGTCAACAACTGAATAATAATTGAACTGTTGATGTAGGGAGTGATTGAAAGAGCGAAAATTGTACCGTAGTTAAATGCATCACCGGTCATCATACTCAAATAACTGAGGAAGGTTGTTCCGTCCGAACCGCCCAACAGACCGCCTTCGATGATATCAACGAAAGGAACGGGGATGTTGGCACCGATTCTGAATATAACAATGATGAATGCAGTGAAGAGAATCTTCTTTCTCAAATCGGGGATTTTCCATGCATTAGCCAATGTCTGAAACATGTTAAATCACCTCTGCCTTTCCTCCGGCAGCTTCAATTTTTGCCTTAGCTGCATCAGAATAAGCATTAACCTTAACGGTGAATTTCTTTGTGATATCACCATGTGCAAGCACTTTAACACCATCAAGTGTTTTATTAACAAGACCTGCGGACTTGAGAGCGTCGATATCAATAACTGCTCCGTCCTCAAATTTGTTCTCGAGAGCAGCTACGTTAACAATAGCAAACTCTTTACCGAAAATATTAACGAAACCTCTTTTAGGGAGACGTCTTTGCAAAGGCATCTGGCCACCTTCAAAACCGATTCGCATACCGCGACCGGCACGTGCCTTTTGACCTTTGTGACCCTTACCGGCTGTTTTACCCTGACCTGAAGCGGGACCTCTACCGATACGCTTTACGTCCTTTTTAGAACCGGCTGCGGGTGAAAGCTCGTGAAGCTTCATATTTTGCACCTCCTTGCTTATTCTTCAGTAGCCTCAATAAGATGGGCGATTTTTCTAATTTTGCCTTTGGTCTGGGGATTGTCGGGCTGTACGGATGTATCGCCGATTTTACGAAGACCTAACGCATGGGCGGTGGCAATTTGATCTTTCTTTGAACCGATAAGGCTCTTTACGAGCTTAACTTTAATGTTAGCCATTGTTTACCACCCTCCTTAGTCTTTAAAATGTTTAACGGATTTGCCGCGAATGTTAGCAACTTCTTCAACATTGCGGAGCTTCATAAGTCCGTCCATAGTAGCTCTTACAACGTTGCAGGGATTGTTGGAACGAAGTGATTTACCACGAATATCCTTGATACCAACTGTCTCAACAACCGCACGAACGGGGCCGCCGGCGATAACGCCTGTACCGGGTGCTGCGGGCTTGAGAAGTACTTCACCTGCACCGAATTTACCGATAATCTCGTGAGGAATAGTTGTTCCTTTAAGAGCAACCTTTACGAGATTTTTCTTTGCGTCCTCGATACCTTTACGAATAGCATCGGGAACTTCGTTTGACTTACCTAAGCCAAAACCTACTGTGCCTTCACCGTCACCTACAACAACAAGAGCAGAGAACTTCATAATTCTACCACCCTTAACCGTTTTAGATACGCGGTTAATAGCAACAACTCTTTCCTGGAGTTCAGAGTCTTTGCGAGCTGCATCGAATTTAGCCAAAGTTAATTCCTCCCTTTCTTAGAAGTTGAGGCCGCCCTCGCGGGCGCCTTCGGCCAAGCTCTCTACACGGCCGTGATAAATGTAACCGCCGCGGTCGAAAACAACATCTTTAATGTCCTTTGCCGCTGCACGCTCTGCTAATAACTTACCTACTTTGAAGGCTGCGTCTTTGTTTCCGCCGTAATCCTTGAAGTCCTTTTCAACAGTTGATGCTGAAACGAGAGTTACACCGTTTACGTCATCAATCAACTGAGCATAGATATGCTGAAGAGAACGGAATACATCGAGACGTGGGCATTCAGCAGTACCGCTGATTTTGCCACGTACTCTTTTATGACGCTGAACCCTTGCTTTATTAGTGTTCGGTCTTTGTACCATTATTTCTTCACCTCTTTTTAGAATTCAGGGATTATTTACCCTTACCTGCCTTACCTTCCTTACGACGGATAACTTCATCAACATACTTGATACCTTTACCCTTGTAAGGTTCCGGAGGTCTCTTACCTCTGACTTCTGCTGCAAACTGACCAACCTTTTGCTTGTCAGGACCGGAAATAATGATTTTGTTGGGAGCAGGAACCTCAACCGTAATGCCCTCTTCTTCGGACATTATAACATCGTGAGAATAACCGATGTTAAGTACAAGGTTCTTACCCTGTTTTGCCGCACGATAACCGATACCGTTGATTTCAAGTTCCTTCTTGAAACCTTCGTTTACACCCTGTACCATATTGGCAATGAGTGTACGGGTAAGACCGTGAAGTGCACGATTTTCTTTCAAATCGTTGGGGCGTGTAACTGTAATCACGCCATTGTCAAGAGCGACAGTAATGTTGCTGCTGACTGTTCTGGTAAGAGTGCCCTTGGGACCCTTTACGGTAACAGTGCTGCCGTCAATCTTGACATCTACGCCTGCAGGAACTGCAATGGGCATTCTGCCTATACGAGACATAGTACTGTACCTCCTTACCAAATGTATGCAAGAACTTCGCCGCCAACATTAGCTTTGCGAGCGTCCTTATCTGTCATAATACCCTTAGATGTTGAAAGGATAACGATACCGAGGCCGTTTTGTACCTTGGGCATATCCTCGCAATTTGAGTAAATGCGGAGTCCGGGTTTAGAAACTCTGCGAAGACCTGTAATAACCTGAGACTTGTTGGGGCCGTATTTGAGAGCAATCTCAATAACACCCTGTTTGCCGTCTTCGATTACTTTAAAACTTTTAATATAACCCTCATCTACAAGAATCTGAGCAATTGATTTCTTGATGTTAGATGCCGGGATCTGCACTGTATCGTGCTTTGCTGAATTAGCATTACGGATTCTTGTAAGCATATCAGCAATTGAATCAGTAATCTGCATGCCGTGTTTCCTCCTTTATCAATCGCTCTTACCAGCTTGCCTTCTTAACACCGGGGATCTGACCTGCGTGAGCAAGTTCCCTGAAGCAGATACGGCAAACACCGTATTTGCGAAGGTAAGCGTGGGGTCTGCCACAGATTTTGCATCTGTTGTACTGTCTTGTGGAATATTTAGCAGGTCTTGCCTGCTTAACTTTCATAGATGTCTTAGCCACGATAACCCTCCTTATTTAGCAAACGGAGCGCCGAGAAGTGTAAGCAACTCGCGGCCTTCTTCGTCTGTGTTAGCGGTAGTGATAAAGCTGATATCCATACCGCGAACCTTATCAATTTTGTCGTACTCTATTTCGGGGAATATAAGCTGTTCCTTGATACCGATGGAGTAGTTACCTCTGCCATCAAATGAGTTGGGGTTGATACCTCTAAAGTCTCTAACTCTGGGAAGAGCAAGATTGAAAAATCTGTCAAGGAATTCATACATACGGTCACCGCGAAGAGTAACCTTTGCGCCGATGTCCATACCCTCACGAAGTTTGAAGTTAGCAACTGATTTTCTTGCTTTACAAACAACGGGTGTCTGACCGGTAATCTGCTTGAGATCGCTGATGATTGCATCGAGAACCTTGGAGTTATCCTTGATTTCACCGGATGTAATACTTACAACGATTTTATCAAGTTTGGGAACCTGCATGACGCTCTTGTAACCGAACTTCTTCATAAGTTGAGGAGTGATTTCGGAAATATAAAACTCTTTAAGTCTTGCTGCCATTGTAAGTCCCTCCCTTATTCAAACTTAGCGCCGCATTTTTTGCAAACGCGCTTTTTATCTTTGCCTGTACCCTCATTGCCAACTCTTGTAGCTGCGCCACATTTGGGGCAAATAAGCTGTACTTTGTCCGCATAGAGAGCACTTTCGGCTTTAATAATGCCGCCTGCTTCGCCCATTTTGCGGGGTTTAACGTGTTTGGAAACGATGTTAACGCCTTCAACGATAACCTTGCCTTCTGAGGGAGATACCTGAAGTACCTTGCCTTTTTTGCCGCGGTCTTTACCTTGAATAACGATGACCTCGTCGCCTGTTTTGACATGAACTTTATTCATCTGTCGTACCTCCCATTAAAGTACTTCCGGAGCAAGAGAGAGAATCTTGAGATATTCTTTCTCACGAAGTTCTCTTGCTACGGGTCCGAAAATACGGGTACCCTTCGGGTTCTTATCTTCTTTGATTATAACAGCTGCATTTTCGTCGAAACGGATGTAAGTACCATCGTCACGGCGAACACCGCTTGCTGAACGAACAACAACGGCTTTTACAACTTCACCTTTTTTTACAACGCCACCGGGTGCTGCTTTCTTGACAGAAGCCACGATAACATCACCGATATTGGCATACCTCTTACCGGAACCGCCAAGAACACGAATGCACATAATTTCTTTTGCGCCCGTGTTGTCGGCTACCTTGAGGTAACTCTGTTGCTGTATCACAGTGTGTGCCTCCTTTTAAGCGACTAAATTATTTAGCCTTTTCAATTATTTCACATACACGCCATCTCTTGTCTTTTGAAAGAGGACGTGTTTCCATAATCATTACACGGTCGCCGATACCGCACTGGTTTGTCTCATCGTGAGCCTTAACCTTGAGTGTGCGATTGACAATTTTACCATAAAGCGGATGCTTTACTCTGTCCTTAATGGATACGACTACTGTCTTGTCCATCTTATCGCTTGTAACGATGCCGACACGAGTTTTTCTTAAATTTCTTTCACTCATTTAATTGCCCTCCGTGATTAAGAATTTTTACCGTTGAGCTGCATATCGCGGATTACAGTCATAACACGAGCGATATCTTTTTTAACGGCACTGATTCTCATTGGGTTATCAAGCTGATTGATGGCTTGTTGGAAGCGGAGGTTAAAGAGTTCTTTCTTCAATTCAAGGAGCTTAGCATCCAACTCCGCCTGAGAGAGAGTTCTTAATTCACTTGCTTTCATTCTGCCTCACCATCCTGTTCTGCCTTAGTAACAAACTTGCATTTGATAGGGAGCTTGTTAGCTGCAAGACGCATAGCCTCGCGAGCAACATCTTCCGGTACGCCTGCAATTTCAAACATAACTCTGCCGGGTTTAACCACAGCTACCCAATACTCGGGCGAACCTTTACCGGAACCCATTCGAGTTTCAGCCGGTTTTTCTGTAATCGGCTTATCCGGAAAGATTTTAATCCAAACTTTACCGCCACGCTTGATGTATCTTGTCATAGCAATACGGGCTGCTTCAATCTGGTTTGAAGTGATCCATGCGGGTTCGAGAGCCTGAAGACCGAAATCACCATAGTTAACCTTGTTACCTCTGTGTGCAACGCCTTTAAGACGGCCTCTCTGAACTCTGCGGTATTTAACTCTTTTAGGTAATAACATTACTTGGCTCCTCCTTCCCTTTTGGATTTGCGGGACTCGTGGAGAACTTCGCCTTTGTAGATCCAAATCTTAACACCGATACGACCGTATGTTGTTTTTGCCTCTGCAAAACCATAGTCGATGTCAGCACGAATTGTCTGAAGCGGAATTGTTCCCTCGTGATACTGCTCTGTACGAGCGATTTCAGCACCTCCGAGTCTGCCGGAAACCTGAGCTTTGATACCTTTAGCACCGGCTTTCATTGTGCGTCCGATGGACTGCTTGAGAGCACGACGGAAAGATACACGTTTTTCAAGTTGAGCTGCAACGCTTTCAGCAACAAGCTGTGCGTTGAGGTCGGGCTGCTTGATTTCGGTGATGTTGATGAAAACATCCTTGTCACCGCCAAGCATTTTCTTAACAGTTTCTTTGAGTTTTTCGATTTCTGCACCGCCACGGCCGATTACAATACCGGGTTTAGCACAGAAAATGTTGATGCGGATTCTCTTGGGATCACGCTCAATTTCAACCTTAGGAACTCCTGCGGGAGCAAGAAGTTCAAGAAGGAATTCACGAATCTTGTTGTCCTCAACAAGAATATCACCGAACTCACCCTTCTTTGCAAACCAGCGAGATTCCCAATCTTTGATAACGCCTATTCTTAATCCGGTAGGATTTATTTTCTGGCCCATTATATTTCCTCCTCTCGCTTATTCTGCATCCTTGAGTACAAGGGTGATGTGGGATGTCTTTTTGTTGATTCTGTTAGCGCTGCCTCTTGCACGGGGTCTGATTCTCTTGAGAGTGGGACCCTGACAAACCCAGCACTGTGCAACGTAAAGTGAACTTACGTCCATATTTTTGTTTTCCGCATTTGCAATTGCGGATTTAAGAAGCTTCTCAAGCGGCTCACAAGCGGCCTTCGGTGTGTGCTTGAGAATTGCCATTGCTTCATCTGCAGGCTTATTGCGAATAAGGTCGAGAACTATCTGAACCTTACGGGGAGCTATTCTTATATAAGTAGCTTTTGCTGTTGCCTCCATTATTAACACACTCCTTTCGACCTATTATTTACCGTTATTTGAAGTCTTTGATCCCGCATGACCTTTGAAGGTTCTTGTGGGAGCAAATTCACCAAGTTTGTGACCGATCATATCCTCGGTAACATATACCGGAACATGTTTACGGCCATCATGAACTGCAAAAGTGTGACCAACGAAATCGGGGAAGATTGTTGAACTTCTGCTCCATGTTTTGAGAACGATTTTTTCGCCGTTTTCATTCATTTTCTGAACTCTTTCGAGGAGCTTGGGCTGAACGAAAGGTCCTTTTTTAATGCTTCTGCTCATTAGTAATGCTCCTTTCCGGCTTATTTGCCGTTACGACGCTTCACGATAAGCTTATCGGAGCGGTTCTTCTTAGCTCTTGTCTTGTAACCGAGAGCGGGTTTACCCCAAGGAGTAACAGGACCGGGACGACCGATGGGTGATTTACCTTCACCACCACCGTGGGGGTGGTCATTGGGGTTCATTACAGAACCACGAACTGTGGGACGAATACCCATGTGACGTGTACGTCCTGCCTTACCGATTTTAACGTTTTCATGGTCGAGGTTACCAACCTGACCAACAGTAGCCATGCACTGTACGGGAACGTTACGAAGTTCACCGGAGGGAAGTCTGAGAAGAGCATAAATGCCTTCTTTTGCCATAAGCTGTGCAGCGTTACCTGCTGCTCTTGCAAGCTGGCCGCCCTTGCCGGGATAAAGTTCTACGTTGTGAACGAAAGTACCAACAGGGATATTTGTAAGGGGAAGTGCGTTACCGGGTTTAATATCTGCTGTGGGACCTGCAACAACTGTATCGCCTACTTTAAGACCAACGGGAGCAAGGATGTATGCTTTCTCGCCGTCTGCGTACTCAATAAGAGCGATGTGTGCTGAACGGTTGGGATCGTATTCAAGAGTTTTAACAGTTGCCTTTACATCGAACTTTGTTCTCTTGAAGTCGATTACTCTGTACTTTTTACGGTTTCCGCCGCCACGATGACGAACGGTGATTCTGCCGTAGCTGTTACGACCTGAATTTTTCTTAAGAGGCTTTAAAAGACTCTTTTCAGGAGCAACCTTTGAAAGTTCGGAGTAATCTGTTACCGACATATTACGTCTTGCGTTTGTAGTCGGTTTAAAAACTTTTATAGACATTTTATTCACACTCCTATAATGGTTTTGCGGAGAATGTCAACTCCATACTATACCATACGGGTATAAGTTATAATAGTTTTAATTCAGATTACATAATACCGTCGAAGAATTCGATTGTTTTTGAATCCTCTGTAAGAGTTACGATAGCTTTCTTCCAAGAAGCTTTATAGCCTTCGAATCTGCCGTATCTTCTCATCTTACCGCTAACGGTGATTGTATTTACCTTTGCAACCTTAACACCGAAAAGTTCCTCAACTGCTTTTGCAATCTCAACCTTGTTAGCGTCTGTTGCAACTTTAAAGGTATATTTTTTGGAAGCTACACCCATCATTGATGCTTCTGTGATGATGGGCTTAATGATAATGTCCTGTGCAAGTTTCATTATGCATATACCTCCTCAATTTTTGTAACGGAATCCTTGAGAACTACGAGAGAGTCGCAGTTAAGGATGTCATATACATTAAGAGTATTTACGGTTGAAACCTTAGCACCCTCAATGTTTCTGATGCTCTTGTAGATAACTTCGTTATTTTCGGGAAGAACTACGAGAACTTTCTTGCCTGCTTTAATAGCAGCAAACATATTTGCCATTTCTTTTGTTTTGATTGCATCAAGTTTGATGGAATCAAGAACGATCATTTCATCTGCAGCAACCTTGGAAGAAAGAGCAGACTTCATAGCGAGTCTTCTAACCTTCTTGTTGATGGAGATTCCGTATGTGCGAGGCTTGGGACCGAGAGCAATACCACCGTGATACCACTGGGGAGCTCTTGTTGAACCCTGTCTTGCACGACCTGTTCCTTTCTGACGCCACGGTTTCTTGCCGCCGCCGCTTACTTCGGAACGAGTTTTTGTGGACTGAGTGCCCTGACGCTGATTTGCTAAGTAACCAACTACAACCAGGTGCATAGCGGACATATTGGGCTCAATAGCGAAGATAGAATCGTTAAGCTCGATGCTGCCTGCTTTTTTACCTGCCATATCAAGTACTGATAATTTACTCATCTGTTACACTCCTTCCTTAAGCTTTCTTAACGCTGTCAGCAATAACAACTATACCGCCTTTGGGACCCGGAACAGAGCCTTTAATAGCGATGAGGTTGTTTTCGCTGTCAACCTTAACTACTGTGAGATTTTGAACAGTTACACGCTCTGTACCGAGGTGACCTGCCATTTTTTTGCCTTTGTAAACGCGAGAAGGTGTTGAACAAGCACCAAGTGAACCTGCGTGTCTGCCAACGGGACCTGTACCATGGGACTCTCTGAGTCTTGCAAAGTTCCAACGTTTGATAGCGCCTGCAGTTCCTTTACCTTTGCTGGTACCAACTACATCAACGAAATCGCCTGCGGCAAAAATATCTGCCTTGAGAATGTCGCCAACGTTTACTGCGGAAGTGTCATCGAGTCTGAACTCTTTGAGAACCTTCTTGGGAGCAACGTCCGCTTTCTTAAAGTGACCGCCCATGGGCTTGTTCACCTTGTTAGCTTTAGCATCGCCGTAGCCAACCTGAACAGCTTCATAGCCGTCGTTTTCAGTTGTCTTTTTCTGGACAACTACGCAAGGACCGGCTTCGATTACTGTAACGGGAATCATATTACCCTTTTCATCGAAGATCTGTGTCATGCCGATCTTTTTTCCGATAAGACCTTTTTTCATTTTGTTTTCCTCCTTCAGATTATTGGTTGAGTTTCCTCAACATGACCTGTGACCTATATATAATAGGTATATTCAAAATCAAACTTTATATCGGATTAAAGTTTGATTTCAAAATCAACACCTGCAGGGAGCTCAAGACCTGTAAGAGCCTCAACAGTTTTGTTTGAGGGTCTGAGAATGTCAATGAGTCTCTTGTGAGTGTGCTGTTCGAACTGTTCACGGGAATCTTTGTACTTGTGAACTGCACGGAGCACTGTGATAACCTCTTTCTCTGTGGGGAGCGGAATGGGACCGGAAACCTGAGCGCCTGTACGCTTTGCTGTTTCAACGATCTTTTCTGCTGCCTTGTCAACGAGGTTATGATCGTAACCTTTGAGTCTGATTCTGATTTTTTCCTTAACTGCCATTTTTAACGCCTCCTAAAATTATTGGCGGGCTACGTAAGTTTCAACAACTCACCCGGGCTTATCGCCCATTCCGTTTAAAAACCGGAATGAACATTCCGGGATGAACTTACGCTCCGAAACAGACGCGTAGCCACAGTTAAGGACGGCACACGTGTTTGTATTCGGTATTTAATCGCCCGGTTTAAAATCGGACATACTCGGCGGAAATTCCCTGCCTCAAAGGGCAGCCACCTCCCGCGTCATCGCATATCTGCTCGCATCAGGGCATAAAAAGATAGGGACACGCCCTTCGCGCGCCCTATCATAATAACACAACATATTCAATATTGCAAGTGTTTTTTGGTATTTTTTTAAGAAATTTTAAAACTTTTTTTGTTACAATACAACAAGTTTTTTCACAAATAATACGCCCGTTATTCAACCCCGGTAAAATAATCGGGATATTGAGGCATAACCACGACTTTTATCATGTTAAAACAAAGTGTACCTTCCTCATAGGAAACACCCACATTACCTTTGGTTTTTCCTGTTGCAATTGCAATGTTTTTATCTTCATCTATATGATAAACTTTGTTAAGGGTATCAGGGCTCTTAACAACATTACCGTCCTCGTCCCTTTTGCCGTTAAACTCAAGTACAAAGTTGTTACCCGTATCGGGCTCTGAGTAAATTGCAACCAAAAGTTCCGTGTCAACACCGTACTTCTCCGAAACAAGCTTTATATACTTGTTGTTATGGTGGTCAGAAAGTTGGTTCTCTCCGTTTTTAGAAAGTTTTTCATATTCTGCAACGGGATCGTAAGTGTTATTTTCAGTAGTTGCTTGTGTAACACGGTCACCTGCATCTTCATTATTGTAAACATCATTATTCGAGACAATACCGTTTGCCTCACTCTCACCACTTGAAGGCTCATCCAAATCAAAATAATCGTTACCTTTGTCCTCATTCGTTGACATCTGAACTCCGGCGAGTGTGTATAAAGTGGTATCCTCATTTTTAGTTCCGTCATTGGATTTTAAAATGCTTACAATTGCAATGGTAAGCACAATAACCCCAAGGATAATGGCAACTGCAAGTGCTATAACAACGCCCATGCCTTTTTTTTCTGATTTATGTTCCATGTATTTAACCTCGCAATTCTATATATTGAATAACAGATTACAGTGTTTTGTCGCGAATTATCTGTCAATCCGATAAAATAAACATTTAATGTTAATTTAGAATTCATAACATCCGGAAAACACAAAAGTGTTTTGCATAAAATGCATATATATTATAATGGTATATATAAATAAATGCAATACCCCAAAAAAAGAAAGTGCGGAAAACCGCACTCTCTTTGTGAAAACTATTGCAATAATTCACACTAACCTTTAGCGTATGTAAAAAACTTATAAAGTTGTTTCAGTCGGGGGAGTGAAACTTACAAACACACCGAGAATCATGCCGACAATCGGGAAATCCATAAGAGGTGCCAAGTTACCTCCATATATAGGGTTGCCTTCACTGTCCGTACCTTCAACTTTAATAAGTTTACCCATTGCATCCGCAATTTCACCTATGTCAAGTTCGTAGTTAGCGAGAAGCTGCCAGATTTTATCTAACATGGATTTTTCCTCCTTTCTTACTTATTCTTGTACACATAATAGCACAAGTATAAAACTTTTTATTTCTTATTTAGAAAATACAGATTTTTTTTTAGTTTTTGGCAAAATAGCACAATCGACATGGCTTAATTTGTTCATCTTGCAGTAATTTCAACGGATTGGTAATACAGGCTTTTTCCAAAAATTCAAGATTTATTTCATCGGAATAATTGTCAAAGCAGAAATCTATATCAGTATTTCTCATTCTTAAATCGTGTGCATCGGAACCGATAAAATCCGCATAACCGTATTTTATCATTTCCTCTGCGAAATTTTGAACCTCTTCTCCAAACATTCCGGCAGCAGAGCCACTGTTCAACTGAAATAAATTGCCTTTTTCGGAAAGCAGATCGACTCCCTTTCTGTCAAAAAGCAGAAATTCATATCTTTCCGGATGTGCAATAATAGGCACAAGACCGTAGGATTTAAGGTATTCCGTCCAGGAAACAACATCATCCAGCGATGTTTTGAAAAAATCGAATTCAATTAAAATATATCTTGTATCATTTAAAGTATATGGGTTGAAATATTTTATATTAAAAATATCATCATCGCAAAGAATTTCAAAACCCTTGCAAAGCTTTAAACCAATATTTTCCTCTGCAATTATTTCCTCGAGCCTGTCAAATTTCATATTTCTCTCATCGAAAAGTTCTTCGGCACTTTCCCAATACATAAGATGGGGTGTCAAAAACAAATGGGATGTACCTGATTGTGCCGCTATTTCGCACAGTTCGACGCTTTCTCCGAGAGTTCCGGCACCGTCGTCAAGTCCCCAGAGAACATGTGAATGAATATCAATATATTTGTTATTCAATTTTTTCACCCTTTTCAAATGACCCCGCCGAATTTTCTTGCTCAAGCGAAGCTTTGTTGCCGATTACACCCTCGTCGTACATCAATTTCAAAACAATGACTGTCAATGGAAGTATAATAATGCCGAATGTACCGAAAAGCCTTGCACCTATAAACATAGCGGCAATGGTGACTATTGCAGGAAGTCCCACCTGGTTCGCTACAAGTTTAGGCTCAATAATTTGCCTGAGAACCGTTATCACAGCATAAAGAACAATAAGACCGATTCCCAAACCCACATCACCGCTGATAAAGCAGTAAATTGCCCAAGGAATAATCACGGTACCTGTGCCTAAAACAGGGATAATGTCAACAATACAGGTAACAAAGGCAATGATTGCAATGTAACCGCCCGTATATGCCCCGATAAGTTTCATAAATGACAAACCTATGAACATTTCCGTAAAAGTAATCAACATTATTGTTGCATAGGCTTTAAAAAGTTTTGCTACACCTTTAGTAGTGGTGCGCTTTGCGTTCACAAGTTTTTCCCGATGCATATTAGAAACCATTCCAAGAAGCATATTTTTAATAGTTTCATAGTCCGAAGTCATAAAAACACAGGAAATCACCGTAACAAGAATGGACAAAAACAATGACGGTATTCCCTTTACAACGTGCCATGCTCCGCTTATGGGTGCTGACAGTACTGACAAATCAATACCACTGCTTTGAGTGCCGATTCTGTCAAAGAAATCCGTAACATATCCGCCGATTGTATCACTTATACCGCGAGGAAGTTTAACAACAAGATTCATTGTAAATTCCTCCGCCGTCTTAATAAATTCCGAAACCGAGGAGAAATAACCGAACAAATAAGCAAAAAAATCTTTCAATTCGTTTATCAAGCCGTACAACACAGCGATTATGGTACCGAGAATTAGGACAACAATAAGCAATACCAAAATAATTGAAACAGCACTGTGGGCTTTTATACGAAGTTTTTTGGTAATGGCTCTGACCGGCTTCTGAAGGAACATTGAAAGAGCCGCTGCAACAATAAAGGGAAATATATAACCCAGCGCATATTTTACAATAAAATAATACAATCCCACAAAAATCGCCGTATAAACAAAATTTATGATAAATGATTTACGTTTTTCTGTTACAGCGTCCAAAACAATCCCTCCGAAACTGTTTAATTATTATTATTATTTTAAACTATTGGAATTAAGAATACAATAAAAAGATTGAATTTTTAACAATTTTTTATAATTTTTCATAATTTATCATATTTTTTTAAAATTCCTCTTTATTATCTTGGATTTCTGTGATAAAATGATTTGGAATATACTGTACGGAGGTATCCGAATGCAAATAGCAATTATGGGTTTCGGCACAATCGGTTCAGGTGTAGCGGAACTCTTACTAAAAAACCAAAAAAGTATTGTTGCAAAAAGCGGACAGGCTACTCTTGAAATCAAGCACATTCTTGATATTAGAGATTTCAAGGGTCACGAGTTGGAAAAATGCTTTACAAAAGATTTCAATGATATACTTAATGACCCATCGGTGAATATTGTTGTTGAATGTATGGGAGGAACCGAGCCGGCATACGAATATGTTTCTAAAAGCCTTATGGCGGGCAAAAGCGTTGTTTCATCCAACAAGGAACTCGTTGCGGCAAAGGGCTATGAGCTTCTTGAAATGGCAAAGGAAAACAATGTTAACTTCTTGTTTGAAGCAAGCGTGGGCGGCGGAATTCCCATTATAAGACCCATCAGCCAGTGCCTTGCAGCAAATGAGATTTGCGAAATCGCAGGTATTCTTAACGGTACAACAAACTTTATTCTGACAAAGATGATTGTAGATGGAATGTCATTTGAGGATGCACTTAAATTGGCACAGGAGAACGGTTATGCCGAACGTGATCCATCCGCCGATATTCTTGGTCACGATGCCGCAAGAAAAATTTGTATTCTTGCTTCCCTTTGCTTCGGTAAGCATGTTTACCCGGACTTTGTTGAAACAGAGGGTATAACCGGTATAACTCCCGAAGATGTTGAATATGCTAAAAACTGGGGCGGAGTAATAAAGCTAATCGGACGTGCCTGCAAACTTGACGATAACAGCATCAGCGCAACCGTAGGTCCCTGCCTTATACAGAATCACAGCCAGCTTGCATCCGTTGACGATGTTTTCAATGCAATCCTTGTACGAGGAGATGCAATCGGCGATGTGGTTTTCTATGGTAAAGGTGCCGGTAAGCTTCCTACGGCGAGCGCAGTTGTTGCAGATATAATTGACTGTGCAAAGCATACAGCAAAGAGAAAAGCCTTTGGTTGGGGTCCCGCAGAGGACAATTATGTTATTGACCCGGTTTTACAGAGTACTCCTCTTTACGTTCGTGCCGAAACCGATGACTATATAGAGGCATACAATCAAATCAATAAAACCTTTGATGGTGCAATTATTCTTCATCGAGATGGCGCACAAAAGAACGAAATCGCTTTCATAACTCCCGAAATTCGTGAAAAAGAAGCACGAAATGCCATAGCTAATCTCCCGATTGATGTAAAAACATTGCTTAGAGTTCTTGATTATTGATAATAAGATCGGATTGGAGGAACATTTATGGCAGTTTGCCCTAAATGCGGACAACACCTTAACTTTTGGCACGTAAAAGCCGAATGTCCCTACTGTAATGTTAATATTCCCAACTACAATTGGGAGGAAAGGCTCAACGAAGATGCCGCAAATGCAGAAATAGCATGGACTAAGTTCAGGAAATTCACCGGCAACTTCAAAAGTGCTTTATTCGGGAGTAAACTGAGAATATTGAGGTTTATTTTCACATTTGTTCCCTTGGCGGTACTGATTTTACCCCTTGCGAATTACAGTATAAATCTTCCCTTTGTTTATGCGGAATCCGTAAATATGACATTGGTGGATTTCACACTTAACACATTGCTGTCGCTTAATTGGGGTTCTCTTGCAAGTCTTGTAACATCAAATTTTATAGGCACATCCGTGGGAATGTTGTTTATTTCAATCTTGTTGGTTTATCTTGCAGTAGTTTTCGGTGTCCTTAATTTTGTCTTTGTTTTGGCAAAAGCTCCCAAACTCAAAGCAGGTGCCAATATTATAATGTGCGTACTCTCCACTCTTTGCTTTGTTTGTGCGGGTATTCTTTTTACCGTCAGTATATCACTTGCGGAAAGCACAAGCATTGCATTTATTTCCGGCTCCGTCAGATACGGAATACTCGTTGGTATCGGTCTTTTCGCTCTTAATGTAATACTTAACAGTGTAATCAACAAAGGTTTCAAAAAACAAAGAACCGAACAATAAAAGCATACAACTAATACATAAAAAGGAACTGTGGAAACATTCATCCACAGTTCCTTTTATTATCCTATAAACTCAATATCGGTCTTAAACTCTTTTAACCGAACATCGTATGCTTTCATTATTTCATCTTTGAAAGCAAGTTGAGGATTCTCCTCACCAAGCTGTTTCATAAGATATTCCGTAAACAAAGGGTTTTGAATTAAGAAGGGGCCTAAAAGGTATGTTCCGTAAAGATTATTCCTTCTTATACCCTCATTTTTAGAGTTTTCAAAAGAGCCATAGCCTTTAGTAACATTGATAAAACCATCTTGTTCCTTAATATCATAAGCATGGGAAAATCGGCTTGTATAACCCACGATTTCCATACCGTCGAAATCGCCTATAAACAATGAGTTGTTACGCTTCGGAATAGTCCTTTTAGCGTAAAAATCCACAATGCCGAGAGCCTCAATTCTCTCTCCGTCGGGCTTTTCGATATAATTTCCCATTATTTCAAAGGTGTTGCCGGTCATCAAGAATATAACACCCTTTGAAATAAGTTCTTCTATTCTCTCTTTATGATCTTTAAGTCGGGCAAGGATTTTTTCCTGATTGGACTCACTGCACGAACCGAAATACACCATATCAACATCCTCGGTCAAAAAACGGGGCATCTCGCTTACGGGAGTTTTTATAAAATCCGCATGGGGCAGGCACATTTCAAAATACCTCATATTCGCCTTATCACCGAACAAACAGCAAATCTCGGAATACAAAACTTCTATTTTCATTTAGCCTCACCGCCTTTGTATGCTTTGGAAAACTCCTCTATCATTTTAGTTTCCACTCGGCATGCCAAGTCGTAGGTAGAGGTGTCGTGAAGAAGATAAAGCTTGTCGATATCCTTGTCCATAATATCAACCGCCTTAAATTCATCCTGTTCACAAAGAATTCTGTCTTCGGGAATTCCCGCAATAAGACAGCGGAGTTTGTAGTCATAGCAACGAGGACCCGCAAGAACAATTTGTTTTACATCGGGAGTATTCAAGAACTCAAAATCCACATCGTAAATCCAACCCACAAATTCAGAGGAATCCCGTCGTTCAAATAAATCGTCAATCATAATAAAGACGGTTCTTGCACCTTGTTCGTGACCTACAAAATCAAAGGTTCGGGAGCAGGAAACAGAGTTCTGCCCCTTAGCCATAGTTCTGATAATCTCGGTTTTTCCTGCTTTTGCCTCATTGTATCGGGTTTGGGTAACGCTGATTTTTGCCATATAAGACTTAACTTTTTCAAGGTCAATACCGAATTCCGACATAAGAGTTATGGCGGCAAGTTCATTGTAAATGTTATATAAAGCTCTGTTCACCATGGGGTAAACATCTGCAGTCTCCCCGTGCTTAACGGTAATTGTCTTGTTCTCATAGTCAATGTCAGTCAATCTGTAATCTGCCTCGTATGATTTAAAACCACATTTTGGACAGTATGCATTTCCGATGTGGTGATATCTCAAATAATTAAATTTCAGTTTTTCATCACAAACAGGACAAATGGAGAAGTCGTTTATAAGATTGACGCATTCCGTAACATCCGTATCAAGCTTATCTATACCGAAGTAAACTCTTTTATTTTCTTTCAGAAGTTGTGAGGACTGCAGACAGTCCGCATTAAGTATAAGTTTTGTTTCTTTCGGAACATAGGTATCAAGAATACTGAAAATGTATTCCGGGTGGGCATTGCGTTTTATTGAATCCCTAAAAAGATTGGTAACAATAAGGTAGTCCGGTTTAATAAAGGGCAGAATAAGTCGTGAAAATCTTTCATCCACCTCCAACACAAGAGCATCAATTTTCGGTTTACCGAAAACATTAACACTGTGTGTAAGGGCTGTTGCTACACCCGTGTTGATATTTGAGCCGTACCTGTTGGAAACAACTTTCATTCCGCTTTGGGAAAGAATATCGGCAACCATATTGGTAGTGGTAGTTTTACCGTTTGTGCCGGTTACACAAAGAACATTGGGAGATTTCTTCGTTCTCGCAAGGTAATCGGGACATATTTTCAAAGCTATAAAACCGGGATACATTGTCGCATTCCTCTTTAGAATACGCAACAGCCTATACACGGTTTTTGATGCCCACAGCGCAATGTAATACCTTAAACTTCCCATTATATTATTCAACCTCCGAGGTACAGTTGGGGCAACGAGTTGCTTCTATATTGATTTCAGATTTGCAGAAAGGACAAATCTTTGTTGTGGGAGCAGGTGCGGGCGCATCTTCTTCCTTTTTTCCGAGGCTTCTGATTTTGTTAATACCCTTAACAAGTAAAAATATTACAAATGCGGTAATAATAAAATCAATTACGCCCTGAACAAACAGTCCGTAGTTCACAGTTGATGCCCCTGCTTCCGTTGCGGCGGCAAGAGTTGCATATTCTTTACCGTCAAGTGCAATAAACAAATCAGTAAATGACACTTTTCCCGTTACAAGAGAAATTATAGGGGTAATAATATTTGTTACAAGGCTTGTAACAATGCCGCTGAAAGCACCGCCTATAATAACGCCGACTGCAAGGTCAATAACATTGCCTTTGGATATAAAATCCTTAAATTCTTTAATAAAACTTACGCCTTTCTCTTTTTTCATAATGAAACACCCTTTCTCAAAAAATTTTACTGGTAAAGTATAACACACTTTTCACTTTTTTTAAAGACCTTTGTCAAAACTATTGCAAATTTTTTGGCAATATTGTATAATTTCAGCGGTCAGAGTTAAAACAGATTACACTCAAAGGAGGCAATACTATGATTTTAACTGCCGATATCGGCAACACAAATATCACTCTTGGAATTTTTCAAGATGATGATATTATTTTCATCTCGAGGCTTTCCACCGACAGGCGAAGAACGGAGTCACAATATGCAGTCGAGTTAAAAAATATTCTCCGCTTGGAAAATATTGAAACCGACAAAATTGACGGTTCCATAATCAGTTCTGTTGTACCCGAGCTCACCCGTACCATCAAACAAGCCGTAAAAATGGTAACCGATTGCGACTCTTTAGTAGTCGCGGCGGGCATAAAAAACGGACTTAAAATTGCTACGGATAATCCAAAGGAACTTGGGTCAGATCTTGTAGCCGGTGCTGTTGGTGCCATAGCTCAGTACCCCCTGCCCTGTCTTGTAATGGACTTGGGCACGGCTACCAAAATATCCGTCATTGATGAGGGCGGCATATTTTTAGGTTGTACCATTGCACCCGGGGTTGAGATTTCCTTGAATGCGCTTTCAAAGGGTACTTCTCAATTACCCGCCATAGAACTTTCGGCTCCCGCAAATGCAATTGGCACAAATACTATTGAATGTATCCGTGCGGGAACAGTACTTGGCAATGCCTGTATGCTTGACGGTATGGCTGACAGGTTGGAAAAAGAGTTGGGTAAGCCCATCAAAACCCTTGTTGCAACAGGCGGTCTTGCAAAAGAAATTGTTGGATGTTGCAAAAAAGAAATTATATATAACAAAGACCTTGTTTTAGAAGGACTTTTGGCTATATATAAAAAGAACAGATAACCAAAAAAGAAAAAGCAAAAAGCATTATATCCGTAATTATAAGGAATAATAGCAAAGGAGTTTTTATTATGAAACAAAAGAAGAAACTTACTCGTTTAGTGATGTGTGCATTATTTTCGGCATTGATAGTTGTTATGACATTCACACCGTACCTTGGCTACATTACAGTAGGAGTTATTGAAATAACCACTCTACACGCAGTTGTTATATTCGGTGCCGCAGTATTGGGCCCCGCAATGGGAGCTGTACTGGGAGGTGTATGGGGTTTAACCTGTATTATGCGAGCTTTCCAATTCGGCATAATCCCCTTCCAAAATCCCTTGGTATCTCTTCTTCCCCGTATAATAGTCGGGCTTGTAGCGGGACTTGTATTTAAAGGACTCTCAAAAACAAAATGTAAAAAGCCCATATCTCTGGGTGTTTCCGCACTTGCAGGAACACTTACAAATACAGTACTTGTTCTCAGTTTTCTTAACTTGTGCGGCGGATTTCAAGTTCTCTTCGGTGACAGTGCCAAAACAATCGATGTTATTATCACAACATTGATCAGCACAAACGGATTGATCGAATTGGCTTTAGCCGTAATACTTGTACCGACAATTTACATGGCAACGCAAAAACACTTTGTAGATAAAGTATAAATCTTATAACATAACGAATGGGGTCTGCAAGCAGACCCCATTCTTATTATTTTCAATTCATTAGTTCGCTGTGGTGCTGACTTCCGTAATATCGTTATAATATGTGTAGGGTTTTAGCTCCATAGCCTTGCAGAAAGATTCCGCCGATTTAACCGCCTCGTCACTGTATGTACCTTCAAAGAGAAGTTTGTAGGTGTTTCCGGAGTTGCTGAAGAAATACATAACAGCAAATTGACCTTCAATCTTGTACATAAAGCGACATATGCCTTTATAGTCCTCCGAAAAATCCAAATCCTCTTCCCATTCACATTCAATTTTTTCCTCTTTAAAGCCATCATAAACCGATTTGTTTCTTTCGTAATAATCATCATAAAGGTATTTTACCACGGAAATATTACATTTAATGTCCAAATCAGGATTTACAAAACTATTGTACACATCGGTCGTTTCCCAACCCTCGGGTAAGGTAAGAATATAGCCGTAATCTTCAACTACACCGTCATTTTCGATGGGTTGGAACTGCTTTGCTTCTGTCAAAGGCTCGCCGTTTTCATCCTTCACAATTTTTCCGTTTTTATCTGTTTCGTAAACAAGGAGTCTGCCGTCATCGGCAAGAACCTTTTCTCCGTTTTCATCTGTTACAAATTCGTATTCCTTGTCATCAATATACAAACTGTCCTCTTTTCTGCAAGCGGCAAAAACACAAAGGAAAAGAAGTGTGGCAACTGTTAAAACTGCAATTATTTTTTTGCTCACCGGTATAACCTCCGTTTATTTTGAAACTTCCGCAGTCTCAACGGGACTTGTTGGTAATCCGTTGTCCCAGTTGATATCATAATTTGCCTTATCCTCAAGAGTAAACATAACACTTACATCGCCGTAACTTTCAAGGGTTCCCGCACCGGTCATATATGCGGTGACCTTAGCAGCCTTAAAATAATTGATATTTGTAATCTCATTTGTAAGGCGGTTTACGGTAGCGGTAATTTTGCAACCGCTGTAAACAACATCGTAATCGTTAAGTGCAAGATATTCCTTACTTTTTGCAAATTCCTCCGAAGCGAGAATTTCCTCTTTATCACGGAGGTCAAAAGCCTTAGTCAAAACATTCTGAGCCTGTTCGCTTGTAAGTTCATTAAAAGCAATGGTTATGTAGTATGTATCGCCTATTTCATTAAGAGTTGCATAATCAATATCTTCAGCAGTAAGTTCGGAAGCCCATACTTCACCCTTAACAAAAAGTGTCTCCGAATTATCATCACCGTAGTTTATATTGCCCGATGTCTTTTTTATATTTTCAAGCACAAGGTCTTTAATACCTTTTGCGGCATCGTTTATTGCTTCAAGGGAATCATCGATTTCCTCTGCCTCCTCTTGACCCTGTTTTGTTACTTTGAGCGAGTTGTTGGGAACATTCTTTTCTATTTTGTACGAAACCGCGGGCTTATTCAGTTTAACACCGTTAACAAGGCTGTTAAAATAAGCAAGAACCTCTTCACTTGTTTTGTTTACGGGAGTTGCACTTTCGGTATAAACCGCTTTCTCCGTAGAAACGACCTCGTTGGTTTCTTCCGTGTTATCGGAAGAGCCGCAGGATGTAAATGTCATTAAAAGTGTGCTGACAAGCAAAACTGCTGTTGCAACTGTAAAAATACGTTTCATTAAGGTTTGACCCCTTTCGATATTTTATCGCATACTGTAATGCGACCTATTCACCGATTGATTATACCACATTTTTTCTCATAACAACAGTAGTTTTTTAGATTTTTTTATATTTGTATAAAAAGCACAAATTCCGTAACACGCCTTTGTAATTTACAACTAATTTATATACCGAAAGTAAATAATAGTATTTGACTTTTAATTATAATGGCAATATAATATTTCTATCAAATCATTTCTACGGAGTAAAATCATGGCTACACAAAACAAAAAGAAAAACCGAAAGCGTTCAACAGAACAGAAAGCTCTAAACTTTCTGTGTATAATGATGGCACTAATTGTTATTTTTGTCACTGTTGTGTGTGTTGCGGTTAACAAGAAGAATAACGCCTTGAGGGAAAAAGAAAAAATTTCTTCTCAAAGCACCGAAAACAAAACCACCGATAGCAATAGCACAACCGTTGGGTCAGAATCGGACAAAGAAGACGGTACAAAGGCCCCCGACACAACTGTTACCGAAACGTCGCCCGTAACCGACGCAGTTGGAAAACCCGGCACCATTGACAATCCTACAATCATCACCATCGACGAAGAAAAATGGTACTTAACCCTTGTGAATTCAAGTTATCGAATTCCCGACAGCTATGAGCCGGACTTGGTATATGTTTGCGGAAGCGGTGAACGTCTTGACAGGAAGGTAGCCGAGCATTACGAAAAAATGTATAATGCGGCAAAGGCAGAGGGTATCAACCTTACCCCCTGCTCGGGATATCGTTCCTATGAATTACAAGAAAGAAACTATAACAACAAAATAAGTTTCTTCGAAAGTCAGGGCTACTCTTACGAGGAGGCAAAAGTCAAAGCCGCTACGATTATTATGCCACCCGGTTCTTCGGAGCACAATTTAGGCTACGCAATGGACATTGTCTGCGTTGACGAATGGTTTGAAGACACCGCCGAATTCAAATGGCTTACGGAAAATGCCGCCGATTACGGTTTTATTATGAGATACCCCAAGGACAAACAGGACATAACAAAAGTTATCTATGAGCCTTGGCATTGGCGTTATGTGGGCGTTGAACTTGCAAAAGAATTGAAGTCAAGCGGTCTTGTTTTGGAAGAATATATGGGAGTTGCATAAAAATGGTTGGAATAAAGGTTGAAAAAGCCCACGGAGAATATGACCCGGGCACCAGTAAATTTTTCGGTTCACCCACAATGCCGGAGGAATGGCTGGGGGACGGAACCGTCGGGGATGACGATTTTTTCTTCTGCCAGTTAAAACTCTCGGAATTCAAAGATTTTGACGGGAATATACTTTCCGATAAAACCGGCTTTATTTATATTTTCCTCACCCAAGATGGAGAAAACTACACACCGAATGTCAGATACTGTGCAAAAGAGCCCGACACTTTAATTGACGACTTCAATGCGGGCTTTGAAATTTTTGATGATATGGAAACGGATTTTTCCATTGACTTTTTCGAAACACAGGACGCATTCGACGGAACGAGAGTTCTTGTTGAAAACGGAGAGGAAATAACACTTTTGCAATATGACCCTCTGGATTCAAATATGCCGGATTTTCTTGCGGATACGGAAAAAATCGCCTACTTAAAAATGCCAAAGTCAGATTTAGAAAACCTGGATTTTTCAAATGTTAAGTTTACAATAGAATAAATTAAAACGCGTTGTATTCCTATTAAATGGCATACAACGCGTTTTTATTAATTTATTTAATTTCCGCAATTGTTACTCCGTTCTCACCCTCACCGAAAGTACCCAAACGGAAGGTTCTGATTCTCGGGTCCCCTTTTAAAAACTGTGTAACCCCCGCTCTCAAAGCACCGGTGCCCTTGCCGTGAATTATAGTACACTCCGTAAGTCCCGAACGGAGCAAATCATCAAGAAAGCGGTCAAGCACGATTATAGCCTCATCCACCATAAGACCTCTTAAATCACACCGGTTATTAACCGCCATAGTGGACTTGCTCTCACCTGTTACCCTGCCCGTAGAAACCTGACGTTTCGTGTTTTCTTTTTGTTTCGGTTTATCAATAAGGCGGAGGGTTTCCTCCTTAACTCTCATTTTGAGCATTCCTGCGGCAATTTCAACATTTCCTTTTTTGTCTTTTATGGCCGTAACGGTGGCATTTTTTCCAATTGTTTTGCTGTAAACCGTGTCCCCCAATTCAAGAGGTCGGGGAAGAACATAGTCCTCATCATCTTCAAGGGAATCAAATACGGGATTTACCGCATTGTTAATTGCGTTAAGATGGGAATTGACCGCACTTTTGGCTTTTCGTGCCAATTCCGCCGCATCCTTTGTGTGTTTTGCCTCTTTTTTCAGTTTCTCAACCTCGTTAAGAAGTGCATTAGCCTCTCTCTTGGCTTTTTCCACAATGCGAAGTGCCTCGCCCTGTGCTTTTTCTATTTCTTTGTCCCGCTTATTCATTGCATCCGCAAGGATTTTAGCCGCCTCATCCCTATCCGTCTCGGCTTTTCGGGTTATCTCTTTTGCCCTTTGATGTTCGCCCTCCATTTCAAGACGGCTTTTTTCAAGCATATCCACTACATCTTCAAAGCGTGTATTCTCCGAGGACACAAGTTCCGCCGCTCTGTCAATAATGCCTTTATCAATACCCAACCTTTCGGAAATTGCAAAAGCATTTGAACGACCGGGTATTCCTATGAGAAGTCTGTAAGTAGGTCTTAAACTGTTAACATCAAATTCGCAAGAGCCGTTTTCAACTCTCGATGTCTGTAAAGCATAGGCTTTTAATTCTGCATAGTGGGTTGTTGCGGCAATTTTTGCACCTTTATTGCGGAGTTCTTCCAAAATTGCCATTGCAAGTGCCGCGCCCTCTACCGGGTCGGTGCCCGCCCCTAACTCGTCAATAAGCACGAGGGAATTTTCGTCCGCAGTTTTAAGAATATTGACTATGTTCACCATATGGGAAGAAAAAGTTGACAAAGATTGCTCAATGCTCTGCTCATCCCCGATGTCAACAAGTATGTGCTTATACACACTTACCTTGCTTTCATCGGCGGCTGGAATCATAAATCCGCTTGATGCCATAGCTGAAAGCAAACCCACTGTTTTTATAGCTACGGTTTTACCGCCCGTGTTGGGACCCGTAATAACAAGAGTATCAAAATCCGAGCCTAAACGGATATCCGTTGCAACAACTTTTTTAGAATCAATCAGTGGGTGCCTTGCCTGTTTCAACTCCGTTACACCCTTGTCGTTAAGAATGGGCATTGAAGCTTTCATATCATAGGCAAGATGGGCTTTGCAAAATATTGCATTTATTTCGATTGCACATTCATAGCTACCCTTAATTTCCTCAACAAATCCCCCCGCTTCCACGGAAAGTTCATAGAGAATTCGCTCGATTTCCTGTGCCTCTTTACCTCTGAGTACCCTTATATCATTATTTGCTTCCACAACACCCGTGGGTTCAACAAAAACCGTTGCCCCCGTGGAAGAAGTATCATGAACAAGGCCTGAAACCGAGGCTCTGTGTTCGCTTTTAACAGGGACAACATATCTGCCGTTCCTTTGGGTAATGATGGCGTCCTGTAAAACGTTTTTCAACGTTTGAGAACGAATGAGTTTTTCCAACTGATCGCGGACGCTGTTCTCTTTATTCTTTATTTGGCGACGAATGGAAGCAAGTTCCGTGGAAGCATTGTCACTCATTTCATCTTCGGAAATAATGGCAGAAAATATTTTGTCCTCTAAATACTTATTGGGCATCAAAGAATCAAAATACAAATCAATCTTTAATTCTTCCTGACCGCCGCTGCCGTTTCGCCATTCTCTTATGCCGCGTACCGCCCTTACGGTGGAGCCGATATCCAGAAGTTCCTTCATTGAAAGCACGCCTCCCGCCGCCGCACGGGTAAGGGAATTATTAACATTCTTCAATCCGCCGAAAGAGGGACCGCCGAATTTTGCTAATAATATGTAGGCATTTTCCGTCATATCAATATGGTTTTGTGCCATATTCACACTTGTTTCAGGTCTTACGGAAGCAATGATATCACGGGCGTCATCATTACAAGCCCGTTTCATTGCCATTTCCAGAATCCTGTCATATTCAAGTGCTTTTAAATGTCTGTTTAATGTACTCATATTCAATCCTTTATCGCATTGTAAAACTCAAGTGTTTTAAATCTTCGTTGAGTTTTGTTAAGTAAATATTCCTCGCATATTTCACAAAAACTTGCTAATGAATCCTCTCCCAAAGAAAATGAGAATATTTTGGAAAAGTCTGAAAACACAACATACCTCATGGCTGTCACCACCGATAAATTCAAGTGCTTGCAGGTAATATTGGGTCTGCCATTCTCACAGTACAACTTCCCGCTTTCCGAAGAAAAAAACATTGAATCTGTTTCATATTCACCGCATTTTTCACAGGCAACCAAATCCGGCATATAACCACCGGCGGACATTAACCTTAATTCCGTCACCGCCTTTATAAACGGCATCGGTTTTTTATCATCTTTTAAAAGCCAAAGCGAGTTAAGAAAAAGTCGGAGAATCTCCTCCGACTCAAAATCCTCTTCACAAAACTCGTATGCAAGCTCGCAAAAATACTGTGCCAAAGCCATTTTTTGAACATCTTTTCTAAGTTCAAAAAACACCTCTTTAACAAGGGCGTCCTCAACTGAAAAAGCATCACGGGATTTTGAAAATGTGAACTCAGAGTAGGAAAGAAGAGAGGTTGCTGCAAGTTTTTTGCTTTTTGTTTTTTTTGCACCACGTGAAAAAGCACGTATAAGACCGTGCTTTGCCGTGAGCACGGTTATGAGTTTATCGGCTTCACCGATACTCTGTTCCCTTATTACCAGCCCTGGTGCCGAAATCTTCACCACTTTTTTCCAACTCCGATTTTTTCATATTTACGCAGTTGCGGTATTCCATATAATCCGCAATTTTCCCGCCCTTTTGAAACTTTTCCCAAAGTTCTTTTTCGTCCATATTATCAGCTCCGCGAAGTATAGTTCCATAGTATTTTATTCCGCGAAGTTTTCTTTATTCTGTGTAAAAGATTGCAAGCCTTACCAAATCAATCCAAGCCGAAATTGTGAATTAAGCCCTCTCTGTTTCGCCAATCCTCTTTAACCTTGACCCAGCATTGTAAATTGATTTTACAGCCAAAAAACTGTTCAAGTTCGTGTCGTGCGTTGGTTGATATTTCCTTGAGCATTGCTCCCCTTTTGCCGATAACAATACCCTTGTGACTTTCTTTTTCACAATAAATTACAGCATCAATATCCATAATGGGTTTATCTTCCCGTTCCTTCATTTTTTCAATGGAAACGGCAATGCCGTGAGGGATTTCATCACTTAATTTATGAAGGAGTTTTTCCCTTATCATCTCTGATGCAATGACTCTTTCCGGTTGGTCGGTGAGAGTGTCCTCCGGAAAAAAGAATTCCGACGGTACGGCAAGTTTGAAAAGTTCTGCTTTAAGCTCATCCATTCCGTCATTTTCCCTTGCACTTACGGGAACAACCGCGTCAAAATCCATCAATTTAGTAAGTTCAACAATACGCCCCATAAGTTCCTGCTTGTCCGGTAGCATATCAATTTTGTTGATTGCCAAAACAACCGGTATTCTCTCGGATTTCAACTTTTTTAAAAGATCAAGCTCCGCGTCACGTATTTCACCCTTTGCCTCGGTGACAAAAAGGCAGGAGTCAACACCGTCTATGCTGTCATCCACAGCTTTAATCATTTTTTCTCCGAGTTTTGTTTTAGGCTTGTGAAAGCCGGGAGTATCCGTAAAAACAAGCTGGACATTGCCCTCTGTTAAAACTCCCATGATTTTTGTTCTCGTTGTCTGTGGTTTTGAGGAAACAATTGCCACCTTTTGCCCGAGAAGATTGTTGAGAATTGAAGATTTACCCACATTGGGTCTGCCCACGATTGCTATAAATACTGCTTTTCTTTCCGTCATTCTTTTTTTCCTTTTTTGTTAAAATCAAATTTAAAAATAAACAAAGTAAACGCTATTACACTTAAAACAAACCAAAGTATGTTGAGGGGGTTTTCCGTGTAATGCCTGAAAAGAGCCTCAAATGCCGCAGGCTGCCACAAAATAACAATTCCGCATAGGACCGCAAACACCGCAAAAACCAAAACCGCACCTGCGGAAACATCCTTTGAAACAGCAATGGTGCTGTTTTTATCCTTAGTAACTGAATCGTCCGCTTTTTCAATACCGCTGTTAAACATTTCACCGCCGATAACCATGGCAGATGCCACAAGCAATACTGCAAACTCCGTTCTCGAAACGGTGAAAAAATCATATCGCAAAAGATAATACAACATGTAAATAAAACAGGTGAGGTGTATTCTGAAATTGCGTTCGTGACCTACCATCCAGCCAAAGCCTTTAAAAGCATACAAAAAGCTTTTAAACAGACTTTCAACATCCTTCAAACTTTATTCCTCCTCGGAATCCATATAGTATGACTCGTTGCGTTTGAGACCTAACTCAGTTAAAACATGTTCTTCCTTTTCACGCATATGTACGGCTTCAATTCCGCCGTTCACATGGTCGTAACCTAAAAGATGCAACATTGAATGAACCGTAAGAAATCCTATTTCACGTTGAAGTGTGTGTCCGTAGGTTTTCGCTTGGCGAACAGCGGTTTCTACGGAAATAACGATATCGCCCAGAAGACAGGCACCCGTATCAAGATTTCTGTCATATTCCCCGTTTTCGCCAAGGGGGAAGGACAAAACATCGGTGCTTTTATCAATATTGCGATGTTCCTTGTTCAACCGGTGAATTTTCGCATCGTCCACAAAGGTTACACTGATTTCCGCAGGCTCGCTGAAATCCTCAAATGTAAGAACCGCATTACAGCAACGTCTTACAAGCAGTCTGACTCCCGTGGGAATCTTCACGGATTTCTGGTCGTTTGTAATTATTACTTTAATTTTCTCTCTCATTTTCTTTTTTTAGACTCCTCATATTTTTCGTAAGCTCTTATTATATCTTGAACAAGTTTGTGCCTTACAACGTCCTGACCTGAAAAACGTACAATATCAATCTGTTCCATATTTTTGAGAATCTTTGTTACCTCAACAAGTCCCGAACGCTTGCCGTCCGGCAAATCTATCTGGGTAACATCACCTGTAACAACAACCTTTGAATTAAATCCCATTCGGGTTAAAAACATTTTCATTTGTTCCGGAGTTGTATTCTGTGCCTCGTCGAGAATTATAAAACTGTCGTCAAGAGTACGACCTCTCATATACGCCAAGGGCGCAACTTCAATATTACCTCTTTCAAGATATTTGTTGAAATTCTCCGCACCCAACATATCAAAAAGTGCATCGTACAGGGGTCGCAGATAGGGGTCAACCTTACTCTGCAAATCTCCGGGTAAAAACCCCAACTTTTCCCCCGCTTCAACGGCGGGTCGTGTCAAAATTATTCTATTAACCTCTTTAGCCCTGAAAGCGTTTACCGCCATGGCAACCGCAAGATATGTTTTACCCGTACCTGCGGGACCCACACCTATAACAATAGTGTTGTTTTTTATTGACTCAACATATTTCTTTTGACCGAGTGTTTTTGGCTTAACGGGTTTTCCCTTGCTTGTAATACAAACACAATCGCCGCTCATTGTAACAAGTTTATCTTCGTTCCCGTCATCCACAAGGGAAATAACATACCTGACATTTTGCTCGTTAAGGGTTTCACCGCGGTTGAGAAGCATTAAAAGTCCGTTTATAGCCTTGACTGCTTTGCTGACATTTTCAGCATCTCCGGCAACCTTTATGTCGGACCCTCGGCTTATAACATCCACGTTAAAGGCTTTCTCTATTATTAAAATATTTTCATCAAAACTTCCGAACAGACTAACCGCCTGTTCCATCCTGTCAACATTTATTAACTGTTCCGATTTAATTACCTTCTTTTTAATCTTAATGTAATACTACATTTAAAGTATAGCACAAATTTTGTAAATGTCCACTAAATTTTTATGAATAAAATATAAAAAAGTTACAGTTTTTAATTTTCGGTCAAAATCAGTTTTTCTTGTGCAATATCCTCTGTACAAACAACACGGCAAATCATTTCCGCATTGTTCTCCGTTTTTTTCAAACTGTATTCAACTTTCTCCAAATCAGCAGAATTATACTGCTCCCTTTTTTCCTCGACAGCTTCAAGCAATAACTGCAATTTTGCCTCTTCCTCGGTATATTCGACTGTTTTTTTTTGAGTTTTAAAGTTGTCTTCCCTAATTAAACCAAATGGTAAAACCGTGCCACGACTTTCAAGAAAAATCCTACTCTCCGTTAGAAAATCCCCCTCGGTTTTTAAACCCAGCGGTATTTTCAGAGAGAACACATACAGAAAGTATCTGCCGTTATTTTCAAAGGAAATCTCCCTTTTCTCCTTTTTATTGCAAGTTCTTTTTTGTGTGTTTTCTGTTTTTGCATAAACTTCACCTTTAGCGTGCACAAAATATTCACTTCCGTCCGCATTCAATCCTACTCCCGATATAAGCAGTGAGCCCTCGGTTACGTTATCCCCCTCCTTAACGGCATTAACACCTCTATAGCCTTTCACAAGAACAATCCGTCCTTTTTTTGATGCTACAAGATTTACAGGTGTCTTTGTATCAATAATTTCCTTTTGTTTCACAAATTCGCTCATTTCAATCTGGGCTTTACCGCCGAAAATATTAACCGATACCCACAACAACTCTTTGTACTCATTCATAAGTTGATTTTGCACGTCAATTATGTCAATTTTTGACTTTCTCGCCCCAACTTTAATGCCCAATTCCGCAAGGCTTTCTGTAAAGTGTTCTACATTTACACCATCTGTCGCCAAAACCTCTACTTCCCAAATGAATCCGGACATAAAAAACCAAAAAGCAAAAGCCATAACAATGCCAAAAGCCGCACCACACCGCCATTTGTGCCGTTTCAGAAATTTTTTTAAACCTTTTATTTTTATTAGTTCAAGTGTCATTCCGGAGTTTTCTGCCGGCAACGAAAGACGTTTGAAATCTGCTTCCGTTGTACAGGCATATACCTTTACACCATCATTTTTTACATTCCATAGACTTATACCGTGAATTTTGCAAAGATTTATAAAACGTTCAGGAAAACCGCCCTCGGCACAGAACTCAACATATCCTTTTAAAAGTCTTAAAAGTTTAATCATTTCATCGCCTCCGAAAATCAGATTTTTTCAAATTCTACACTTACAAATTCACCGCATATATCAGTCTGTCCGTAGGCGAAAGATGATATGACCAAAGCATCCCCTTTGATTTTCATAAATATATTACCCAAATCCAGAACGATGCAATCATCGGAAAAATCCACAACACATTTACAATCCGAAACAATCATCCTTCTGTTTCCGAACATTTCAATACCCGCACAATCCGCATCTTCCACAATATTCTTTAAGGGATTAAAGCCCAAAACCATCACACTCCTTTGTTATATTCCTATGCTGATTCGTCATAAAATATATTTGCGGGGTGTTAACTATGAAACGTATTTCTTCTCTGTTACTTAAAAATCTTTTGTCCCTGGTAATTGTATCGGCAATTGCCGCTTGTCTTATTATCTATCCGAAAGATACAGCCCAAGGAATAAAAAACGGATTTTTACTTTTGGGTAACAGCCTTATTCCGTCACTTTTTCCTTTTATGGTACTGTCCTCCTACATAGCTCAAAGCGGAATTTCCCAAATGATAAGTAAATTTTTTAAAAAACCCTTTCAGTATATTTTTAAAACAGACAGTTACGGAATTGTACCCTTGATATTGGGGCTTTTAGGAGGATACCCCGTTGGAGCAAAAACAGTTTCGGAATTATATACAGCGGGTAGTATTTCCCAAAACGATGCCCAGCGTTTACTTTATTGGTGCATAAATCCCAGTCCTGCTTTTGTAGTGACGGCGGTGGGCACTTTTATGCTCGGCAACACCTCGAGCGGTGTGATTCTGTACGTTTCCTGCCTATTTTCCTCATTAACAGTTGGCTTTTTTTGTCGTTTTATTTCCGATGGAAAAAGTTCAGTTGTTGCCGAAGCAACAAAAAATACCGATGGCGGAAATGCTTTTGTAAAATCCGTTGCAAGCGGAAGTGAAGCTATGTTTTCCGTATGCGGATGGGTTTTAACCTTTTCGGTGTTTGCCGCTCTTTGCGATGCATTAAAACTGCCGCCAACCCTTTCTTGCTTAATAAAATCCGCAAGCGAAGTTACAACGGGTTGCGAAAATGCCGCATCCTCAAACCTCTCCCTACCTGTAATTGCGGCAATTTTAGGTTTCGGCGGATTTGCTGTAATATGCCAATGCGGTGTGTATTGTGTCGTATGCAAAACGAAAACCAAATTTTTTATATGTTCAAGACTTTTAAATTCCGCTTTAAGCACAATTTACTGTTCATTTCTGTTAAAACTGTTCCCCCAATGTGCAGAGGTTTCCGTTGTTATTGAAACCGGCATCGCCACATTTACACTTTACCACAGTCTTGGAGCCACCCTAATTTTAATTACTATGTGTATTCTTTTGATTTTAGAGGTTGATAACCGCAAAAAAATGTGTTAAAATACTCCCATTGAAGAGTGGGAGGGATATTATGGCTCTTAAATTATTTAACAAAAACACAGAGCCTCAGTGTGCCTTCTGTGAATACGGAAATACCGTTGGCAACGGTTGTACTGTACTCTGCCGTAAAGTGGGCGGAATTATGCAGTCCTACTCAAAATGCAAAAAATTCAAATACGACCCCTTGAAAAGAGAACCCGTTGTTGTTTCATTTTCCGGTGATTTTTCAAAGGATGACTTCAGTTTATGATAAAGACAATTCCGTTTGGCAACGCCACATAAGGAAGTTTTTTATTAAGGGTACGGTGTAATCTAATAA
>CAYQYT010000017.1:0-39960 GCA_964421815.1 uncultured Eubacteriales bacterium
TCAAAAAAATCTCAAGGGTTTCTTTGTTTCTCGTTGTTTAATTTTCAAGGTTCGTCGCCCTCTTTTCAAGGTCTCCCGCGAACCGCTTTTGCGCTTCGTTTTTGCCCCTCTCGAAGAGTGCTTGAATATAATATCACTACACCCCTTTTTTGTCAAGCACTTTTTTTAATTTTTTTTAGATTTTTTTAAACTTTTTTACCAATCACAAGATATTGTGGTTGTGCATATTTACCAACCACAATTTTCGCAAAAATCACCTTAAAAAACAGAGAGAAAAATCAAACCGAACTATTTAACATCCATTATTTTTTAGTTTATATGTATTATTTCGCCATTACGGAAAAACCTATTATAAAATAAATGCTGAGGTGTACTATGAATACAAAACGAAAAAACTTATCATACAGTAATTTCGCTCATTCTTTCAGAGGCAGGCTTTTGGGAATCCTGTTAGCCCTTACGGTTATATCGGGCAGTATTGGTTTCATTGTTGCCGATAACAGAACAAGCACTACTCAAGAGGTGCTTTCGAAGATCGGCTCCCGAGGTGACGAGGTAAGGAAAATTCAAAACAAATTAAAATCCTTGGGCTTTTTCAACGGCACGGTTGACGGAATATACGGGGTACAAACTCAAAGTGCCGTAAAACGATACCAGCGTTCCGTGGGAATCACCGCAGACGGCATTGCCGGACCCAAAACCCTTCTCTACTTAGGATTGGGTTCATCATCGGGCGGCTCGGCGGGAGGTTACAGCTCTTCCGACATTTACCTTCTTGCAAAGGTTATTGCCGCAGAAGCCCGCGGGGAAAGTTATACCGGTCAGGTTGCAGTTGGTGCAGTTGTATTAAACAGGGTGGAATCTTCCTCCTTTCCCGACACGGTTTCAGGTGTAATTTATCAGGCGGGTGCCTTTTCCGCTGTCCGCGACAGCAACTGGTCCGTTTCCCCCGATGCCACATCCCGAAAGGCCGCCCAGGACGCACTTAACGGATGGGATCCCAGCGGCGGTGCTCTGTATTATTACAACCCCGCAAAAACCTCAAATGCGTGGATACGCACCCGCCCTGTAATTACCACAATCGGCAGTCACGTTTTTTGCCGTTGAACCACACATATATAATAGTATAGTGATTTCGCCATACTATTTATAATATTTTGGTAAGATTAAACGCCTCCGCTTTTGTATTTTACATTTGCAGAGGCTTGATTTTTTCACAAAATTACTATTTATTGATAGAGTTTTAGATTTTTTTATCTCTGTTTTGACAAAAATCTAACAATGTGCTTGATATTTTTTTTGTTTTGGTATATGATAAAGTGGGGGAAATTGGTAGGGATGTTTTCCATTCTCTATCTTAATATATAAAATTCCTTATACAATATTATAAATAAAGGAGAAATCGTAATGCAAAAGGTTCAATTTACAGAAACCGTGTTGCGTGATGCAAACCAGTCATTGATCGCAACCCGCATGAAGTTCAACGAGTTTGAGCCGATTCTCAAAACACTCGACAAAGCCGGTTACTATTCACTCGAGTGCTGGGGCGGTGCAACATTTGACTCTTGTCTTCGCTACCTTAAAGAAGATCCCTGGGAAAGACTCAGAAAAATTAAGAAAACCTGTCCCAACACAAAACTCCAGATGCTTTTGAGAGGACAGAATCTCCTTGGATACCACCATTATCCCGATGATGTTGTAAGAATGTTCGTTAAAAAGAGCATTGAAAACGGCATTGACATCATCAGAATTTTTGATGCACTTAACGATGTTAAGAATATTGAGGTTGCTGTTGATGAAACCGTAAAGAACGGTGCAATCGCTTCAGGTGCTATTTGCTACACAATCAGCCCCATCCATACTCTTGAAGCCTATGTTGAACTTGCAAAGAATATGGCAAGCATCGGTTGTCAGACAATTGCTATTAAAGATATGGCGGGTATTCTCAGTCCTGCGGAAGCACATAAACTTGTTTCCTCACTTAAATCCGCGGTTGATGTTCCCATTGTTCTTCACACACATTGCACAACGGGTCTCGGCTTTATGACCTGCCTCAAAGCAGTTGAAGCGGGAGTTGACGTAATTGACACAGCCATCTCCACAATGTCAGGCGGTACTGCACAGCCTGCAACGGAAACTCTCAACTACACACTTTCCGAACTTGGCTACGAAACAGGACTCAACAACGATGCACTCCGTGAAATTGCAGATTTCTTCAAACCCATCAGAGCGGAAGCTCTTGAAAGCGGACTTCTTAATCCCACAGTTCTTTGCACCGATGCAAAGGCTCTTGATTATCAGGTTCCCGGCGGTATGCTTTCAAACCTTGTGGCACAGCTCACCGCACAGGGCAAAATGGACAAATTTGATGAAGTTCTCCTTGAAACTCCCAGAGTTCGTGAAGATTTGGGATATCCTCCCCTTGTTACACCCATGAGCCAGATGGTTGGTGTTCAGGCTACTGCCAACGTGCTTGCGGGCGAACGCTATAAAAACGTATCAAAAGAGGTTAAGTCATACCTTATGGGCGAATACGGAAAGGCTCCCGGACAGGTTAACGAGGATGTTAAAAAGCAGATTCTCGGTGACGAAAAAGGAATTGAAGGCAGATATGCAGACACCCTTGAACCCGCTTTTGAAGCAGCTAAAGCAGAACTCGGTAAAAAAGCAAAGAGCGACGAAGATGTGCTTTCATACATTGCATTCCCCACTCAAGCAGAAAGTTTCTTTGACTACCGTGATGAAATGGCTTCTAAAACTTACAGCTACGAAATCAAGGCTATTGACTAAGGAGGATTTAATATGACTTTTCTTCCTTTGTTTTCAATAATTGATGCCACGGGCATTGCAGGTTTCGGTTTCGGTGTTGTCCTTGTTTTGCTTTTAGTGATTGCTTGTTTTGTGGCACTTCTTTCCAAAACAATTAACGGAGTTTCAAAGAAAACCGTTAAAAAGGAAAGTGCTCCCGTAAAATCCGAAAGCAATTCCGCTCCTGCAACTACACAGGAAAAACCCGCCGTTGCCGAAAATGTTGCAACAGGCGAAGCAACACTCCCCTACACTCCCGGCTATGTAACCCTTGACGGTGTAAGTGAACAGGATGCCGCAGTAATTATGGCAATCACCTCTCACAAATCGGGTATTCCTCTTGAAAGGCTCGCTTTCAAATATATAAAACGTCTTAACCAGGAACCCGAACTTATTAACGTAGAGGAACAGGATGCCGCCGTAGTTATGGCGATTATTTCGGACAAAACCGGCATCCCCCTTGACAACCTTATTTTCAATTCTATTAAATTAGTGGAGGAATAATAATATGAAATACAATGTTACATTAAACGGTAAAATTTACGAAGTTGACGTTACAGAATCCGATGCAGTTGTAACAGGGGTTACACAGGTTCCCGTTGCAGTTGCCGCTCCCGCTGTTGCCCCTGCTGCTCCCGTTGCTCCGGCTCCCGTTGCTGCTCCCGAAGTTGCTCCGGCCCCCGTTGCCGCTCCCGAGGTTGCTCCCGTTTCTGCAGACGGAACACAGATTAAGGCTCCCATGCCCGGCACAATCCTTGCAGTTAAGAAAAATGTGGGCGAAGCCGTTAAAGCGGGTGACGTTATTGTTGTTCTTGAGGCTATGAAAATGGAAAATGATATTGTTGCTCCCTGCGACGGTACTGTAAAATCCATCAACGCACCCAAGGGCACAAACGTAAACACCGATGATGTTCTCGCTGTTATCTGATTAAATAAACTTTAAAGCTTGAAAGGTTTTACTCATGGACATTTCTACGATTTTAACTAACCTTTGGGAGCAATCCGGCTTTTATCTTTTGGAATGGCAGAACCTGGTTATGATTGGTGTCGCCATATTCTTCCTGGTTCTTGCAATTAAATTCAAATTTGAACCCCTTCTTCTTGTTCCCATTGCTTTCGGTATTCTTCTTGCAAACCTCCCCGGTGCAAACATAATGCTTGACACAACCGGCGGCGCACTGGGCAGTTATGGTCAAGCCGCTGTTGAAGGCGCTCATTGGTACGATTCAGGTGTTCTGCGAATACTTTATGTGGGTGTTAAATCCAGTATCTTCCCCTGCCTTATATTTATGGGTGTAGGTGCAATGACCGACTTTGGCCCCCTCCTCTCAAACCCCGTAAGTCTTCTGTTAGGTGCGGCGGCTCAGTTGGGTGTTTACTGTGCATTCATTCTTGCAGTTGCATTCGGATTTGAACCTGCCGAGGCGGCATCCATTGCAATTATCGGTGGTGCGGACGGCCCCACGGCTATTTTCCTTACTTCAAAGTTAGCGTCCCACCTGTTAGCGCCCATTGCCCTGGCGGCATACTCGTATATGGCTCTTATTCCCATTATTCAGCCCCCAATTATGAAGGCTCTCACAACGGAAAAAGAGCGCAAGGTTGAAATGAAACAGTTGAGAAAGGTATCAAAGGCAGAGAAAATCATTTTCCCTGTTGCCGTTCTTATTCTTTGTGCATTTCTTCTTCCCTCGGTTGCTCCCCTTTTGGGTATGCTTATGTTGGGCAACCTTTTCAAAGAGTGCGGCGTTACGGAAAGACTTTCCGAAACCGCCCAGAATGCTCTTATGAACATTGTTACCATTATGCTTGGTGTAACGGTTGGTGCAACAGCAAACGGTACGGAGTTCTTACAACTTAAAACAATCCTTATTGTTGTTCTCGGACTTGTTGCATTCTGTTTCTCCACCGCCGGCGGTGTTCTTCTCGGAAAACTTCTGTATATTGTCACCAAGGGTAAAATCAATCCCCTTATCGGTGCGGCAGGTGTTTCCGCAGTTCCCATGGCGGCACGTGTTGCTCAGAATGAGGGTGTTAAATACAACCCCACAAACTTCCTTCTTATGCATGCTATGGGTCCCAATGTTGCAGGCGTTATCGGTTCCGCCGTTGCCGCAGGATTCCTCCTTGCAGTTTTCGGATAAGTTATATAAAACAACAAATCAACCCGCTTTTTACGAAAGGCGGGTTGATTTTATTTTATAACGTTTCAACTGCATTCCTATTTCTGTTTCTCCTGTAAAAACTATTGATAATGCTTCAGTTTTATGATAAACTAATTTTGCGACTTAAAACTAAATAGCCAAAAAGCAGTATGTACCCCGGTAAAAGTACATACTCCTTTTCAGTTTGCTTTTTGGCCTGAGTTTTGAGTCGCATCAATGGGAGTTATGTATTTTTCGTGCGTAGCTTCGGCTGCGCATTTTTTGTTTTTAGGAGGGCTATCATGTATATCAGCGAAGCAAAAGACACCTACGGCACCTTGGGATTATTAAGACAGGTTTATATGTACAAGAAAATGTACGCAAGAAATTTCAACGCAATGACAAAGGCTATTGAAATATGTCAAGACCCCGTTGTCAAAGAATTACTCATAAAATGCCAACAAGATACAGAGGAAATGTATATAACAAAGGGTAGTGTACCGCCGGATTTCATGTCTTCAGAAGATTTAGTAATAGCATACCTTTTGGCATATATACGAAAAAAAGAAATTAAAGCACCGGTCGATTATGATGAAACTGTATTTTTCAAGGAAAGCCTCGACTGGTTAAAGGATTTAAGCGAAAAGGCTAAAATGACTGAAATGATATGCAATTATACGGACGGTTTAGAAAATTGTGATACTGCTGAGAAAAACTACATGAACATCGCTTTTTTACCGGATAAACCTATTGAATAATTTTCTAAATTGACCGAACACAACATCTACAAATCTTTCAATGAAAAACCCTCTGCCTGTTCGTTGCAGGCAGAGGGTTTTTCAATTCATTGCAACACGCGTAAACAGTCGCTTCATTTCCTGCGCCAGCAGATGCCGTTCTTCCGATGTAATTGAAACCTCGTTATCAACAATCTCCTTTGCGGTTTTTTGCGCCTCATAAAGAATTCTTGTATCGGTCATTAAATTTGCAATACGCATATCGGGAAGCCCGTGTTGACGGGAGCCGAAAAAGTCACCGGGACCTCGCATTTCCAGGTCTTTTTTTGCTATTTCAAAGCCGTCGGATGTTCGGCACATTGTTTCAAATCTGTCCTCCGCCTCCCTGTTTTGTGCATCGGAAATAAGAATACAAAAACTCTCATCCTTGCCCCTTCCGATTCTGCCGCGAAGCTGATGAAGTTGAGACAATCCGAATCTGTCCGCATTTTCAATAACCATAACCGTTGAATTAGGTACATCCACACCCACCTCAATTACAACGGTTGAAATCAAAAGTTGAATTTCCCCCGAATAGAAACGGGACATAACCGCATCCTTTTCTTTGGGTTTCATCTGTCCGTGAAGAAGACCCAAAGTGCAATCGGCAAAATAGGTGGATTTTAAATAATCATAATATTCCGTAGCGGGAACAAGGTCGCTGTCGCTTTCGGAAACAAGGGGACAAACAATATATGCCTGACGTCCTGCGGCAATATTTTTTTTGATAAAACCGTAAATGCGTTCGTGATAGCTTGTAGGCACATGATAGGTTTTTACGGGTTGCCTGCCCTTTGGAAGTTCGTCGAGAACGGAAACATCCAAATCCCCGTAAATCATCATGGCAAGGGTTCTGGGAATGGGCGTTGCCGACATAACAAGTGTATGGGGAGCGTTACCTTTTCCCGAAAGTATCGCCCTCTGTTCCACTCCGAATCGGTGTTGCTCATCCGTAATAACAAGTCCGAGATTTCGGAATTCCACATCATTCTGAATAATTGCATGGGTTCCCACAACTATATCGCACTCACCGTTTTTTAGTTTTTCCCTTATAATCCTCTTATTCTTTGCGGTAACCGAACCTGTTAAAAGTTCTATTTTTATATCGTCACCGAAGAAGGCGGAAAGTGTTTTAAAATGCTGATTTGCCAAAACTTCCGTGGGTGCCATCAAAGCACTTTGAAAGCCGTTTTTCGCACCGTTGTACATTATTGCCGCCGCAACGGCAGTTTTTCCCGAACCAACATCACCCTGAAGAAGTCGGTTCATTTGCTTTGTACCCTGCATATCTGCCACCGCTTCTGCCACGGCTCTTTTCTGGGCATTTGTAGGCTCAAAGGGAAGTGAGTCAAAAAATTCCCCTGTATAATCCCTTTCCACAGGGACGGAAACTCTATTTACCCCCTCAATTCTTTCATTCAAAAGTCCCATTTGCAACAGCAAAAGTTCCTCAAAAATCAACCTGCGTTTCGCAAGAGCAAGTTTTTCTTCACTTTCGGGAAAATGAATGGTTCTCAAGGCTTCTTCAAATCCCATAAGACGATATTTTTTAATTATGTATTCGGGAATTATCTCCGGAACATTCCCCTTTACTTCTCTTAAAGCAGTTTCCACAAGTCTCTCGGTTGTTTTAGAGGGTAGTGCGGTTGTGGCTTTATAAACGGGCCGAATTCTTTGTTTATCAAGGGATTTTTCAAATCGGGGTGAAAGCATTGTTTTGTTGTTAAACTTGTCCAATGTCACTTTTCCGAAGAATAAATATTCCTCATCTTCAACAAGTTGATCCTTAACATATTTGTTGTTGAAAAAAGTAACGGGTATATAGTCGCTTCCGTCAGAAATCGCGGTTTTTACAAGAATTCTTCCACCGCTTATATTTACCACCTGAGGTTTTTGGGCAACAAACGCCCTTACACAGATACTTTCGTTAATCCGTGCGTCACGCAGTAATGTAGTTGTGTTCCAATCCTCATAGGCGCGGGGGTAGTTTCTTAAAAGATCGCCCACGCTATAAATACCCTGTTTGGCAAGAGTTTTTGCCCTTGCTTCTCCGACACCCTTTAAAAATTGAATCCTTGTGTCAAAATTAACCATATAACCACCACCTGTACAACCATTATTAAAGGCAGTCCTATCATAAATCTTTTGTGCTTTGTTTTATGTCGAATTTTGAGCATAACAAGAAATTCCGCAAAACTTCCCCCGCATAATGCCAACAAAAAAAGTACTCTTTCGGGAACTCGGTGTCTGGGTCGGTTTTTTGCCGCTTTCTTGTCATACACGGTAACAATACCCGTAATAACGGATATTATCAAAAAATATATCATATAAATTTCCATTGATTTCACCTTAGAACATTTGTTCCCATATATGATAACATAATTTTCTGTAAATTACAAGAAATAAATAAACACGTTTAAAATTCAAAACCTTAAACGTGTTTATGTGAATTATTCTGTTACAACACCTTTTTTGAGAATAACATTTGCATAGAGTGCGGATTCACTTGTTGCGATAATCGCATAGGCGGTTTTTGCTCTGTCGTAGAAAGCAAAACGCTCAATCTCACTCATTTTTGTTTCGCCGTTGTGTTTGTTCACAATGTCCTGATACTCTGCCCAAATTACCGGTGTGGGGTCGCCCTTTGTTGTCTGCATAAGCATAACGGGACTTTCAACGTATGTATCAAGTGGCATAAGTTTCAAAATAGCGTCTAGAAGTTCGGGAACATTGTGTCCGTCGCAACGAATGAGCCTTTGTGCATTTGATGCGGCAGGAAAATTGCCGTCACCGATAACAATTTCGTCGCCATGACCCATTTCGTCAAGTATTTTAAGAAGTTCGGGTGAAATAATATTTGGAATACCTTTTAACATAACAAATCCTCCGTAAATTTATTTATTTTTCTTTTGTCTTATATCGTTTCCGTGGAACTGAATAATTTCAAAAGCATTTAATCTTGAAGCCATTCTTTCGCCGTATCTTGTTTCTAATGTGTACCTATCAAAATTGGAAATTAAAATCATGGGCTTGCACATTAAAACAGCATCGTCAACTATTTCGTTGATGGCGGCTGTTGCGAAAGACGTCTCAAACTCGGCTCCCAAATCGTCTATAATTATCAAATCGTTCCTGCTTAATTCTTCATTCAAATCCGTATCGCTTTTACCAAAATGCTCGTTTTCAAGTTGCCTGATAACCTTTCTGACAGAAGAATAGTAAACATTATGGCCGTTTTCGGTAAGCACATTGAAAATAGCAAGGGCAAGATGGGTTTTGCCCAATCCCGTTCCTCCGCTGAAAAAGAGAGAGGGACTGTCGGGGCCGAAATTTTCTGCATAGTTTTTAAGCATTGCAAAAACGCCGCCCATAATATCCCTGTGGGAAAAGCCCAATTCCGCATCCTTAACCGGACTGTAATTTTCCAAATTAAAAGAAGAAAAAGTTGACCTTGCAAGTATGGGACTGCATGAAAGACCCTCAACGGAAAGTTTTTGCAAAATTGCAAGGTGACATTCACAGAGTTTGCCGTTTAAAATTCCGCTATCCTTACATTTTTTACAAGTGTAAGGCACATCAAGATAGTCCTCGGGATAACCGTTTTTAACGAGTAACTCTCTTCTCTTTTCCTGTGCCTCCAAATTTATTTTGGAAATCTCCGCCATATTTACGGATTTTCCATTTGAACCCACGCTGCGTATCACTTCAAGAGCGGAAAATTTCATTATATTCTCAACATCAACTATTTCCGGGTATTTTGCGGCAAACTGTTTGTGGCGCATTTGTGCAAGTTCCTCGGCTCGAATACGTCTTTCTTTAAGCTCGGCTTCTGCTTTTGAATAAATAATTTCCGAATATTTCATTTATTCAGCCTCCCCGTCGGCATATTTTTTTATCCAGTCAAGAACACTGTTTTTCCCGATTTCTTCAGTTTCGTAAGTTTTCTTAACCTCCGTGGGCAAGGACTTTTTCTTACGTGCTTGAATCTCCTCGGGACTTTTTATTCCCCATTGAACATATTTTTTAAGGAGCTTGTTAGTGTCCGATAAAACTTTTTTGCTCTCTTCCAAGGCAAAAATTATCAATTCATCGGAACAATCCCATTCAACTGCCCATGTACGTATAAATTTTGCAATTCGGGTTGTAGGTACATCTCCCGGGAATCCCGCCGTTTCCTTTATTGCGTCAAAGGTTTTTGAAATTTTTTCAAGAGCCAGAAGTTCTTCTTCCACAAGTTCAAGGGAATCAATACCTCTTTTTGCCCAATCCTCTGCTCTGTTTTTTATGGATGAAGAAGATGTTTTTCCCTCAAATTTTTGGTGCTGTAAAAGGGTGATAATTACTTCCGGGGGAAATCCGTAATAATCGTAAATCATTAAAATGAGGGCTTGGGTATCATAGCCGAAAGTGCCAAGGATATTTTGTGCTTCATCATAAATAATTTTGAGTTCAGGCTCTTCACATAATCGTAAAGCAACTTCTCTTTGAGTAGGTTTTTTTATCGGTAATTTTTTTACTACAGTTTTACTTTTAGATTCTTCCGACGGCTTTTCGGTTACTTTTGCATTTCCCAGGGCAGATTTATATGCTTTATCGCTGACAATCTCGCTGGTAACGCATATTACCCCGTTGCTTTCCCAAAAATCCAGGCAATCGCAAACCTCTCCCACACTGAGCCCCGTGCAAATACCTATTTGCTCGGCATCCGCCGTGCCCTCGGGATTTCTCAGAATAAAAAGCAAAACTTTAAAACTTGCCGCAGGGGCAAGTTTTAAATGTTTGTCTATTAGTTCTGTGGGAACGGCAACCGCACCGTTTAAATAATCACACTGTATTTTAATCATTATTCGGGAAATTTCACAATTACACCTACGGCTTTGTCGGAAACGTACTGTGCAATACCTTTCATATCTATATCTTTGGAAAGCGTCTTTCCTGCAACCACATAACCGCCGTCTTTAGCAAGACAGATTGCACTTGCACTCTCTGCCTTTGTGCCTCCGAAGGAACGTGCCCAGGAAAGTTCACCGCTTCTGTTAAAGGAAGCGATAACAATATCATTTGCACCTCGGGTTGTAATTCCCTTCAGGTCGCGGGATGATGAATTGCTTGAACCGGCAGCAATAAACGAACCGTCCTCGGTTTCTACAACACAGGTCAAATCTTCGTTGTTCTGTCCTCTAAATGTTTTTGCAAAGGCGAGGCTTAAATCTGAATCATATTTGATTATGTATGCGTCATAACCGCCCCTTGCCGCAAGTTCCGATACAAAGAAACTATCGGTTGAACCGGCATCCGAAGAATTGGATTGACCTACAACCACTATACCGCCGTCCTTGCAAGCAGTGATACCTCTGAAGTTTTCCATTCCGGTTCCCGCAATGGGTACAACTTTTACATATTCTCCGCCGCTTGTAAATTTAACTATTCCGCCATCGGCATAGCCTTGATTTTTAAATAAATCACCGGAATAGAAGTTTCCTACGCAGAAAATATTGCCCTCATTATCTTCAACAACGCCTTCGAAACCATCTTTGTTGCCGCCGACAATATTCTTCCAAACTAAATTTCCGTCCGAATCGTATTTAACTACACATGCAGCAGAATTGTACTCAGGTTTTCCGAAGCCTGCCGCGTCCTTATCGTTGTTTCCGACGGAACCGGCAACAACAACACCGCCGTCCTTTGTCAAACAAGCACTTTCAAACAAATCAACAGTGCTTGTTCCAAAAGTACTAACCCAAAGCTGCTGTCCTTTTTTATCAAACTTGAACACGGCACCGTCATAATAGCCTTTACCGTTTTTACCGCCTATATTTCTTCCGTAGCCCACTGCATAAAAGCCGCCGTCATCAAGAGCAACAAGTTTTGTGATAGCTGTTAAGCCCCTTTTAGAGCCCAAAGCCCCTTGCCATGTAATATCTCCGTTCTTAGAATACTTTGTAAGAACCGTGTAAGGAGTGGCATAACCCAAATCCTTGAATTTTGTAAAATCCCCATCGGTGGAGTTTGTTACGGTAGAACTCAAATAAGTACCATCCTTAAATGTAATCATACTTGATACATAATCTTCCGAGGTTCCGCCCAAAGAGGTTTTCCAATCAATATCTGCAACGTCAACAATAGCGGGAGAGGATGTGATTTCAACAATTGTTGTAAATATATTTCCGTCTTCATCCACCGTGGTGTGTCCCTGACCGTCAGTAACCGCAACACCGGTTGTTCCTACAACAACATTTGAATTCTTTTGGGTGGTGGGAGTTATCGTCTTTTGAGTTGTAACAACCTCACCGTTCTTATCTGTAACTGCTTCGCCGTTTTTATCGGTAACGGGAACATTTACCGTTACTTCCTTATACACAACGGTAGTTTTCTTTTCTCCGTTTGCGTCCGTATATTCATAAACCTCTGTTTCGGGAACAACCGTAACCGGCTCTCCGTCGGCATTAGTAACAGGCACACCGTTTTCATCCGTAACAACAATGGGAGCAAGGGTTGTTTCCTTGTTCTTATCATTTCCGTTTTTAAGGATAACTGCAAGCACTACGGCAACCACAACTATTGCAACAATAACAGGTATAAGAATTAACAGTTTCTTGTTAGGCGCTTTTTGGCTACCCTCTTTTTTGGGTGTTTCCTTTTTAGGCACCACGGGCGGTGGTGTCGGAATTTTTAATTCATTTACTTCGTTATTTTTTTTATTTTCGTCCATTATAGTAACCTCCAAAGGTTCAAGTCATAATAATTGAGTATAAAATCTCATTGTGTGATCATTTTATCACAACTGCTTCAATTTTTCAACGAAAAAAGCGTTATTTAAAATATTCGTTACATATTACATAAAAACCCACCCTGTTTATTATGTAATATCAATAATATTTACTTTTTACTCAAAAAAATCGTTGTAAACGCAAAAAATATGTGCTAAAATACCAAATATAAGTTGCCATAGTGTTTGTATATATTTTTGGTAACATTATTTTACATTTTCATCGGCGGTTAAAAACCGCTGTTTAGGAGGAATTCACTTGAAAGCTTATGCCAAAGAAAATATCAGAAACGTGACCATTGCGGGCCACGGCGCAAGAGGTAAAACAACTCTTGCGGAAGCAATGCTCTACTTGGCAGGTGCTTCGGACAGATTGGGCAGGGTTGCAGACGGTAATACCGTGCTTGACTTCGATGCCGAAGAGAAAAAAAGAAAAGTATCAATTTCTTCCGCCATGGCATGTATCGAATGGCGGGACAGAAAAGTTAATATAATCGACACTCCCGGTCTTTTTGACTTTGAGGGTGCAAGAAGCGAGGGTATTCGTGCTGCAGAAACTGCAATAGTCGTTCTTTCTTGCGGACACAATGTTGACGTGGGTGCAGAGAAAACTTTGCGTATTGCAGGCAGAAAGGGTCTTTCCAAATTTATCGCAGTTTCAAAATGTGACGGCGAAAATCGTGATTTCTATAAAACTCTTAATGACTTGCAGGAAAAATACGGCACGGCAATTTGCCCCGTTGTAATTCCCTATATGGTGGACGGTGTTGTTGACTGCTACGTTAACTTCCTTCAGAACAAAGCATTTAAATATGACGGCATTAAAGCAACCGAGGTTGCTATTCCGCAAGACGCACATATTGACGAAATATACAACGCTTTTATAGAGGCTGTTGCCTCCGCGGACGAGGAACTTATGATGAAATTCTTCGACGGAGAAGAATTCACACACGATGAAAAGGTTTCAGGCCTGTCCCAGGGCGTTGCAGACGGAACGGTTATTCCTGTTTATGCTTGTTCCGGCTATACCGGTGAAGCGGTTGACCTTCTTCTTAACGGTATTACTAAACTTGCTCCCTCTCCCAAGGGTGAGGCCGATATTCCTTGCGATGCAAACGGTCCCCTTGCCGCAATTTGCTTTAAGACGGTTGCCGACCCCTTTGTTGGTAAGATGTCTTTCTTCAAGGTTGTTTCCGGTAAAATCACTCCCGCTACAAAGGCATATAACCCTCGTACAGAGGAAGAAGAAAAAATGGGCAAAATTGTCTTTGTAAAAGGTTCAAAGCAGGAGGATGCTTCCGAAATTACAGCCGGTGATATCGGTGTTGTAACAAAGTTGGGCGGTTTCAAAACAGGCGACACAATGTGCGATGCCAAAAATCCCGTTGTCCTTGACGGTGTTGATTTCCCCGCACCTTGCTATTCAATGGCGGTTAATGTTGTTAAAAAAGGTGAAGAAGATAAGGTTGCTTCCGGTCTTAACAAACTCCAGGAAGAAGACGGCTCAATGAAATTCTACACCAACAAGGAAACAAAGGAACAAATTGTTTCAGGCCTTGGCGAGCAGCATCTTGAGAGTATCATCTCCAAACTTAAAAATAAATACGGTGTTGAGGTTACTCTCACCGCTCCCAGAGTTGCTTACAGAGAGACAATCCGCAAAACCGTTGACAAACAGGGACGTCATAAAAAGCAGTCCGGCGGTCACGGTCAGTTCGGTGATGTTTGGATTCGTTTTGAACCCTATATGGGCGAAGAGGAATTCGTATTCACTTCCGACGAAGTTGTTGGCGGCGCCGTTCCCAAGAACTTCTTCCCCGCAGTTGAAAAGGGCTTACGCGAATGTGTTGCCGGCGGACTTATTGCCGGTTACCCCATGGTTGGTATCAAAGCCTGTCTGCACGATGGTTCCTACCACCCCGTTGACTCCTCTGAAATGGCATTCAAAATGGCTGCAAGAATCGCTTTCAAAGCGGCAGTTCCCGAAGCTGCTCCCACAATCCTCGAACCTATAGGAACTCTCAAAGCCTACATTCCCGACAAGGATTTGGGCGATATTATGGGTGACGTTAACAAGCGTCGCGGCAGAGTGCTTGGTATGGGTCCCGCAGAGGAAACAAATATGCAGGAGCTTGTTGCAGAGGTTCCCATGGCCGAAATGAGCGACTTCGCAATTACCCTTCGTTCCGTAACAGCGGGCAGAGGCTATTTCTCCCTCGAATTTGCTCGTTACGAGGATGCACCCAATAACATAGCTGAAAAAGTTATTGCCGATGCAAAACTTGCTGATGATGACGAATAATACAAAATAGAAACCCGGGGCGATGAGATATTACATCTTTTCGTCCCGAGTTTATTTTCTAACAAGAAAATCCTCCTGCTCTTTATTAAAGCAAGAGGATTTTTGTTTTATGTCTTATTTTTTCTTTGCCGCCTTTTTAGCCGCTTTTTCTGCCTTTAACTTTTCGTCAAGTGCTTTCTCCTCGGCTTTCTTGCGTTCTTCTTCCTCCACTTTTCGTGCTACATCTGCTTCATGGCGGATTTTTGCTTCATCGTAAGCATTTGCAATTTCTTCAAACTTGCCGTAATTCTCATATTGCTTAATAAGTCTTTCAGCGTCAAGATAGGGCTTTGCGGCACGGTTAAAGTATGCGTGCTTATCCATTTCTTTTTTGGAATTGTCACGGGCTTCATCTCTTTGTGCCTCAACTCGTTTGATTTCCGCCTTAATCTCTTTAACCTTTTGTGTATTTTTTGACTTCTTCGCTTTATTGGACTCAAGGACAAGTTCTTTGATTTTCTCGTCACATTCGTCCTCTATATCAAAGAATTTTTCAAGTATTGCAAAATCCGGTTGAACAAATTCCTGTCCGTTGGAGAAATATTTTTTAACTGCCTTGTATGAGGAGATTTTTTTATTGGCAATTTCTATTGCAATTTTTCTTATAGCCTTTTCTTCCTCTGTTGATTGAGGAAGTGCTTTTGCGGCACTTTTCTCCGCTCTGATAGCAGTTATGTCCGCTTTCAAAAGTGATGCAAGACCTTTGTCATACACCGCTTTGTTCAATTCAAGTTCGCGTTGTACAACAGGTGTTGAAAATTTATCCAGCTCTTCGCAAACAAACTGTGCAATTTCAATATCTTCGTTGAACTGCATATCTGCTTTAATTGCTTTCTTGGCACTCTTGCGTTCCTCTTTATCTTTAATGGATTTATAGGTTTGTTTATCCACCTGCTTGGGCGATGCAACTGCCATTTCTCTTGAAGTTCTGATAATGTCAATGGCTTCAACAAGTTCTCCGTCATCAAGAACACCGTTGCCGTAGTCCTCAAACATTGCTCTTATTTTAAGAACTTTTACAACGGCTTTCTGTTTCTTTTCCGTAAGATCGTAGAAAAGATAGGGAATAAGGTTAAGGGTTGCACCCACCGCCGCTACTATAACAAGGATTTTAAGCAAGGGAAGTAACACGCCCTCAATATCATAAAGTGCGGATGAGGGGTTTGTAAAGTTATCCTGTCCGTTGGCTAACTGTTCGGAAAGAATGGCTCCGATACTTTTTTCCGTACCCGGCAGAATTCTTGACATCAATGCAGAGTTTGATGTAACCTTTGTAGCCGTAGCAACATTCATACCCAGTTTTTCCTGAAGTGCGGGCAGAACACTTGCGGTAACAAGGGTTATAACGCTACCGATTGTGCCAACAGCCGCAAACATACCGTCAATACGCTCTCCGGTTCGGTACTGCTGATAGTCACGGATATCCGCTTGGATTGAGGGATTGAGAATGTGAGCGAATGAGCCAACAAGTGCATTGAGCCACAGGCAAGCCATAATCGCCCATATAATATAGCCGTTCAGGTTGCCGTCCGCTCCCACGGGATTGTTAATAAAGAAGGGATACATTGCAAGAATGAATACAATGTTAAACAGGTTGGTTACAATTTGTACTTTCTTCTTTCCCCATTTTCTTATAGCAAAAGGAGCCATAAGCATACCCCAAAGGGATGCATTACCGTAAACGGTTGTTACGATTGAATATGTACCGTTTGAACAGGCACCGCCGTAGTTACAAAGCCAATAGAGAACATTTGCATAAGCGGTTTCAAGGAAACCTATCCAGGTTGCCATTGAAATAATCCAGAAATATTTGTTCTTTGCAACGGCTCTGAGTGCGTCTATAAACTTGATTTGCACAACGTGGGTTTTCGCCTGAACAATTTTTTCCTGTGTGTTTGCATAGACAATAAATACAAGAAGTGTTCCGATTACACCGATAATCGGGAAAGCGAAACGATATACCTTAATATCTGTCTGGTTTGTGCCGAACATCATTGCAATAAGGGGTATAATGATGTTATACACTGTGGGACCGAAAGAATAAACAACACTTTTTACCGATGCAACATCCGATCTTTCCTGGGAGTTGGGAGAAAGAACATGGATAAGGTTTTCATAGGCATCGTAGAAGAAATAGTAAAAGAATTGAAGTGCAATATTAAACAGCAGAACTATTGCACACTTGGCGATATAAACCGAGGGCTTTCCGAATAATTCCCCGTCCCCCACTATCATATTGAGTTTGTTATAGGGGAACCAAACCATTGCAATAAAAATGAGCGAACATGGAATACCCATCCTCAAAAGATATGGTCGGTATTTACCGGCTTTGTTTCGGGTGTTATCAATAATATTCGCACGAAGGGCGGTCAAAGGAATACCTGAAAGCACACTGATAACATACATAATGTACATATCCGTGAGCCCTATTCCGATAACGCCCGACAAGAATACGTTTGTTGCACCCAAAATACAGGGAATACTCATACAAACAATGAGGTACGCACCTATACCGCCGCCCGAATATGCGGCAATTTCCTTAAAGGTCATATAACGACCTGCCGGCGGAGTTTTCCAATAGGTTTTAACCTTTGAAATTCCCTCCACGGCTTTTTCTTTTAAATTCATTATCCGCGCTCCTTTAAAATAATATAATGTAATTCTAACACAAAATGAACTTGTATTCAATGATAAAGAAAGAAAGATTAACGAAAGCGAGTAACTTTCGTTAATCTTCAACAAAGTTTAGATATTTCAAATGTGCAAAACGGCGATTATTTTTTCTTTTATAATCCGCGTAACGACGTATTAGTCCGCCTTATCACCGTCTCCGTCCGCCGAAACATCAAGAATTGCGGCGCCCCCTGTTGCATAAGGAAGTTTTCCATCCCATTTTTCAATCTTATTGTTCTCAAGAACTCTGTCGTTAAGGGATTTTGCTATTGTCCGGTTTGCTTCAGCCTGTGCCTCTGCTTTACTGAGGATGGCTTTTGCCTCCGCTTCTGCGGCAATAACTTTCTTTTCTGCCTGTGCATTTGCCTCAACAATTGCCTGTTCCTTTTCTGTTTTTGCCTTTAAGAGATTCTGTCTTGCAACTTCTTTTGCTTCAATGGCTTTTGAAAACTCTTCGGAGAATGTAAAGTTAACTATATTGAATTTCTCAATCAGGATACCGTAATCCGACATTTTTTCTTCAAGGGTTTCCTGGATTTCCAATGCCACTTGGGAACGGCTTGTAACTAATTCCTCCGCTGTATATTTTGCCGTAACTGCCTTTAAACTTTCGTGGATTGCGGGCATAAGCATAATTTCCTCATAATTTCTGCCGATTTCTCTGTAAATTTTTGCAGATGAATTATTGTTGATTTTGTAGTTAACAACAATTGTGCTTGTTATTGCCTGCAAATCCTTTGAAACGGATTCTGCGTCAGCGATTTCACTTTTTTGAATTTGATTGCTCATTTTCACAACATTCTGCACGATAGGTGCTTTCAAATGGACACCCTCGGACAAAACTCTGTCGCTAACCTTACCGAGTGTGATAACGACACCGGTGTGTCCTGCAGGAACGATAGTGATTGATGCCGCAAACAGCACAAGAACAACAAAAGCAACTGTTCCTATAGCAATCCATTTTTTCATTTGGGAGAAATTGTTCTCTCCCACTACTTTTGCATTTCTGATCATAACTATGTACTCCTTTTAAATTAATTTTGTTTCACGTGGAACATTTATATTCAATCCTATGTTCCCCATGAAGTTTTTATTTTGTTTCACGTGGAACAATCAGATCTCAATATACTTTTGAAGCAGTTCTTCTGCTTCTTTTTTAAGATTGGATGAAATGTGTGCCAACATCATAATATTCAGGGCATTTTGCAATTTTTCTTTTCCGCCCGGGAAAGGCTCTTTGTAATCTTTAATTTCGTCATCAATCACTCCTACGACAGTTTCCTTATTTATATTTCCGATTTCATCAATTCTTTCCATAACTGAACACATGATACTGTATAATTCACCGTCGGGGATTGAATCATCCCGTCTGTCGTCAACCTTGCCGTTGATATATGACATCAGGGAAACAATGTTTGAAAGTTGCATTGCACCTTTGAGCATATTGATTATAAGAACTCGGGCAACGGACTCTTCGCCGTATCTGCGGTCCTTGGGCGGTTCTATCCAACCTCGTTTAACCCAGTTTTGAATTGTTGTAGATTCAAGATTTGACAACTCGGCTAATTGGGAAAGGGTAAAGCCCCCCGTCAACTTCATTGCCGCCCTTATGGGCTCAAAAGCTTTTACGTTGGTTTTCATTATCTCACTCCTTTTCGCACGATTGGTTTTCGTGTTGATATGATAATATCACAGGTTCGCGTGACTGTCAAGTATTTTCGGAAGATTTTTTTATTTTTCGACAAAATGGTATTTTTTTGTGGTTTAATCGATGTTTAACACAATATTCATATTTTCATAATAATTCTTTGTTATAATTCGGTTGTACTTGGAAAGGGAGCCGCACCTGAGTACGAGTACTTAGTTCCGAAAGGAACTAACCCCTCCTCAAGTAAACCTAAGATACTGAGTGTTATACTCTGTATCGGGAATACAGTGCCTGTCCCCTCAGGCACTGTATTTCTTTTATGTGCAAATAGGCGGAACTTATTATTTTCTGACTTATACTGCTTGACTATTAACTGATATAGTTGTAAAATATATAATTGATTAAATTTGTAAAAAAGTCTGAGAAAACAGATTGGAGGCTTCAAATTGTCCATTATAACAGTTGACTCTCTCAGAAAATCATACGGCAACAACACCGTACTTAATGATATGAGTTTTACTTTGCCGGAGGGCGAAATAATCGGTTTATTCGGTCCCAACGGCTGCGGTAAAACCACACTTATGAAAATACTTACGGGTCTTATTCACGATTATACCGGAAGTGTCCTTGTTGACGGAGCCACTCCCGGGGAAAAAACCAAGGCATTTACCGCCTATCTTCCCGAGCAGACCTTTGTTCACGAATGGATGCGTAATATTGACGCAGTTGATTATTTTAACGATTTTTTTTCCGACTTTGACAAAAACAAAGCTCTTGAAATGTTAAAAAGATTCGGACTGCCTGAAAAGCAGAAATCCAAAACCATGTCAAAGGGTATGCAGGAAAAACTTTTGCTGTCCCTTGTTATGTCAAGAAGTGCAAAACTTTATATACTGGACGAGCCCATGGGCGGTGTTGACCCTGCAACGAGAAGTTCCATTCTGAATTTTATTATGGAAAACTATGCGGAAAAATCAACGCTTCTCATATCAACCCATCTTATTAACGATTTGCAGTCCGTTTTTACTCACAGCTTGTTTATAGGAAACGGCAAAGTTCTCCTCAATGACAGCGTTGCTGAAATCACTAAGGACGGAAAATCAATCGAGGACATTTTCAAGGAGGTATTCAACAATGTTTGGTAAACTCTTAAAAAATGACCTTAAAGCACAATGGCATTCCATGTCCGCAGTATTGCTCTGTGCATTTATTGCTGCCGTTGTAGCGGAGATATTCACATTGACTTCCGACGAAAAAGTCATTAAAGTAATGGGCGGTTTGCTTGTGAGCCTTGCTTTGGGCTTTGCATGTGTAGTCATAATAATCGCCGTAGCAATGATGTTTTCAAAAACAATGTTCGGCAGGGCGGGCTATCTCACACTTTCCCTCCCCGTTAAAACCGGCTCACTTTTAGTTTCAAAGACGATTTCAAGTCTTATCTGGGTTTTCTCCCTTTATGCACTTTTCATCGGTTCCCTTGTCCTTTGGGTTTTTCAGGTTCAGGAAACCTTGGGAGAAGATGTTATGGAAAGTATCGAAAATCTTCTTAAAATTTTCGGAGTACCCTCTTTCCTTACAATTTTTATGACGGTAATGTTTTTCTGCATTTCCCTTGCTGTGCTTGTGCTGGTTGCAGTTCAGTCATTACAACTCTCATTAACACTTTCCCAGGTGTCCCCCGTTTCAAAATTCGGAAATTTGGGTGCAATTATAATTTTCTTTGTTATTCTTGGAGCAATTCAGTCAATTTCAAACGGAATTGCCGATATGCTTCCCTTCGGATTGGTTATATCACCGGATGTAATTAAAATTACAAGTGATATTCAATCGACTAAAGAGGCAATGGGTTTAAGTGCCATGAGTGTTAATGTTGTGGGCTCACTTGTGAGATTTGCATTTGCCGTTGCACTTCATTTTCCCACAAAATATCTTGTGCAGCATAAGATAAACGTAAAATAATATTCTTTCTTTGAAAGGGCGTATAAATATGGATAATATGAACGGTCTTAAAAGAACCGTTTACTGCGGTGAACTTCGCGCGGAGAATATCGGCAACGAAGTAACTGTTTGCGGATGGGTTGCAAAACAGCGCGACCTTGGCGCACTTATTTTCGTGGATTTGCGTGACAGAACGGGTATTGTTCAGTTGGCATTTGACGAAGGTACGGAAAAAGAAATTTTTGATAAGGCTTTCGGTGTAAGAAGCGAATATGTACTTATGGCAAAAGGAATTGTCCGTGAACGTTCCTCAAAAAACAAGGAAATTCCCACGGGCGACATCGAAATTGACGTTAAGGACTTGAGAGTTCTTTCAAAAAGTGAAACTCCCCCCTTTGACATTGTAGAAAACTGTCAGACCTCGGAACTTACAAGGCTTAAATACCGTTATCTTGACCTTCGCCGTCCCGATTTACAGAGCAATATTCTTTTCAGACACAAGGTTACAAAAATTACCCGTGACTATTTTGATGAAAACGGATTTGTTGAAATAGAAACACCCATGCTTATTAAATCTACTCCCGAGGGTGCAAGGGATTTCCTGGTCCCCAGCCGTATTCATCAAGGCTCATTCTATGCTCTTCCCCAGTCCCCCCAGCTTTACAAACAGCTTTCAATGGTTGCGGGCTTTGACCGTTATATGCAAATTGCACGTTGCTTCCGCGACGAAGATTTGAGAGCGGACAGACAGCCGGAATTCACACAAATCGACCTTGAAATGTCTTTTGTAACTATGGAGGACGTTCTTTCAATAGGCGAGGGCTATATTGCAAGAGTTTTCAAAGATGCTCTCGGAATTGAAATTCCCCTTCCCCTCCCCAGACTTACATACAAGGAAGCCATGGAGCGCTACGGCTCCGACAAGCCCGACACCCGTTTCGGTATGGAGATTTTTGACCTTTCCGATATTGTGAAAGATTGCGGTTTTTCCGTATTCTCTTCCGCAATAGCAGGGGGCGGTTCTGTTCGCGGTATTACTGCTAAAAATGCGGTTACAACTTACACAAGAAAAGAAGTTGACAAACTTACGGAATTTGTAAAAGGCATCGGCGCAAAGGGTCTTGCATGGATAAGACTTACCGATGACGGTATTGCTTCCTCCTTTGCAAAGTTTATGACAGAAGATGAAATGAAAGCCATCCTTGACAGAGCAGGTGCCGAAAAGGGCGATGTTGTTTTCATTATTGCAGATACAAAGAACAGTTCCGTTCTTTCAGTTCTCGGCTCCTTGCGTAATGAAACCGCTAAAAAACTTGACATTATCGGTGACGGCTTCAATCTTCTTTGGATTGTTGAATTCCCCTTCTTTGATTGGGACGAGGAAACACAGCAATTTGTTGCCATGCACCATCCCTTTACCTCTCCGCTTCCCGAGTGTCTTCCCTATCTTGAAACGGATAAGGCGTCAGTCAGGGCGGAGGCTTATGACCTTGTTCTCAACGGTATTGAACTTTCTTCCGGTTCAATCCGTATTACAGATTCCGATTTACAGGACAGAATTTTCAAACTTCTCGGTCTTTCCGAGGAAGAAGCACAGCAGAAATTCGGCTATCTTCTTGATGCTTTCAAATTCGGTCCTCCCCCTCACGGCGGTATGGGTATCGGTCTTGACAGACTTGTTATGCAACTTCTTAAAGTTGATTCCCTGCGTGATGTTATTGCATTCCCCAAGGTACAGAATGCAAGCGAACCAATGACGGAATGTCCCTCAAGAGTTGACACGGTTCAACTTGATGAATTGGGAATTGATTTAAAAGAAGAAAAATAAAAAACATTGAATTTTTCCCCTATAAATTGGTAAAATATAAAAAAAGACTTGAAAATAGGGGCGAAATGTTATAGTATTATTATGTAAAAATATGAAATTCATTTTCGGAGGATTTAATTATGGTAACAGCAGGCGATTTCAAAAACGGCGTTACATTTGAAATGGAAGGTAAGGTTTATTCCATTATCGAATTCCAGCATGTAAAACCCGGTAAAGGCGCGGCTTTTGTTCGTACAAAAATCAGAGATGTAATCAACGGCAGTGTTGTTGAAAAAACTTTCAGCCCCACGGATAAATTCCCCACAGCTTTCATTGAAAGAAAAGATATGGAATATTCTTATGAAGACGGCGGTCTTTACTACTTTATGGATCCCGAAAGTTATGAAATGATTCCCGTTGATTCTTCAAACCTCTCAGATAACTTCAAATTCGTAAAAGAAAATATGACTTGTAAGATTCTTTCATACAAGGGCAATGTTTTCGGTGTTGAACCCCCCACATTCGTAACTCTCCAGGTTACAAAGACCGATCCCGGTTTTGCAGGCAACACCGCTACCAACGCTACAAAACCCGCAACTGTTGAAACAGGTGCAGAAATCAAAGTTCCCCTTTTCATTGATGAAGGCGAAATGATTAACATCGACACAAGAACGGGCGAATATCTCTCAAGAGCATAATCACTTTTGAGTATTTTCAATAAATAATAGGAGGTCATTTATATGACACTTACAGAAAAGGTTGCATACCTTAAAGGACTTGCTGCAGGTCTTGACCTTGACAAAGAGTCCAAAGAAGCAAAAATTTTTGAAGCTATGTTCGATATCCTTGAGGATATGGCTCTCACAGTAACTGATATTGACGAAGATCTCAGTTCAGTTGAAGACCTCGTTGACGCTATTGACGAAGATCTTGACGAGCTTGAAGAATATGTATTCTGCGGCGATGAGGATTTCTGCGATTGTTGTGACTGTGAAGATGATGAACTTTTTGAAGTTGAGTGTCCTTCCTGCGGTGAAGAAATTTACCTTGATGAAGAAATGCTTGACGAAGAATTCATCGAGTGTCCCGCTTGCGGTGAAAAACTTGAACTTGACATTGATTTCGACGATTGCGACTGCGGTTGCGATTGCTGTGGCGATGACGAATAATTTAAGTTAACAAAGACCTCTGACCGAAGGGTCGGAGGTTTTTCTTTTATATAATGTAATATTAAACAACATCCGTATCAAATATTATTGATACGGATGCTGTTGTTTTATTATTCGGTTGTCTTTCTGAAATTTCAAATCCGACGGATGTTGCCACATAAGAAGCAATAAAAACAATTACTATAAATGTAATAATTAAAATTTTTCGAACTATTTCTTTTCTTCTTACTATTCGGCTGTCACCGATAACATATTTACTTGAACCCAATTTGCCGGGATAATTTTTTGCAAAACCGTAATAACTTTTACGTTTTTTTACATATTCATTATTTTTTCCCATTATTCAGTCACCTCTGGGGGAGGTAATGTACCTTGGGTAGTGGATGGCGGGGTTGCAACCGTTGTTTCAACCTGCGTAGTATCGGGAACCTCCGTTACGGGAACTGTTGTGTTTTCCGTTACTTCCGCAGTTGTTTCAATATTTTCACCGTTATCATCAACTACTGATGAAACACTTTGAGTTGTTTCGGGAGCAGTTGTTCCCGAAGTTGTTTCGGGGTTGTACTTGTCATTCTTTGTAGTTGTAACCGTATTACTGTTTCCGGAAGATGAACTGCCCGAATAATTTGCTCCCCTGTAAACATCAATAATTGATACTCTATCTTCAGCAAGAGTAATATTTGATTGTCCGTAAATTTCAGTTTGAAGCTTATGTGCGGCTAACTGATAATCAACAACCCAAATCCAAGCATTTGCACTTCCCGAAGTTCTGCATTCTTCGTCGGGCATCTGAATTTGCGTTCTTTCATAGCTATACCATTTACCCGTCAAAGCCTGAACACCCAAAGAAAATATTTGTGTTTTACTGTAACCTGTATCGACGTACGGAAGAAGTATATCAATATACTTATTCAAATCGCTTACGGATGCATTTGTTACCCTGTCAATTATAGCTTCTATTACCTGTCTTTGTCTGCGGGTTCTGCTGACATCGCCGTCTGCATCGCATCCTCTGATACGGCAGAAACAAAGGGCTTGTTCACCATTAAGGGTTACATCTTCACCGTATGGGAGAGCAACTTTAAATTTCGTGTAGTTATAATCCGCTTCATACTTTTGAACATCAACGGTTATGCCGCCCATTGCGTCAATAATTGACTTGAAAGACTCAAAATTAACCATAACATAGTTATCAATTTCTATTTTATAGTTATTTTCAATGGTCTGAAGCAGACATTCGGAACCACCCATGGAAAATGCAGCATTTAACTTTGTGCAATAGGAATTGTTTTTGCCTTCAATATAAAGATAACTGTCCCTTAAAAAAGAAATAAGTTTCAATGTCTTAGTTTTTTTGTTTAAGGAAATCAGCATCATTACATCCGTATTTCCCGAATTAGTTCCCTGTCGGCTGTCGGCACCCACAAGAAGAACGTTTATAACATTTTTACTGGACATTTTATTCTCATTCCCCTGAGTAGCCCAGTCCTGAAGTGCCTGTTTAAATCCGGCAGACCCGATATCAATATTTATATCATCAAATTCGCCGTCATCATATATGGTATCATCATATTCCGGACTGTTTATATTGTCGCCTAAAAGTCCGAATTTTTTTCCTATGAAAATACCGAGAACAGTGGTAAGTGTAAGCACAACAGCAAGAAAAACCGCAATTATACTTACTACAATTTTTTTCTTTTTAGGTAAATTGTTGTACCACTTGGAAAGTCTTTTAAAAGGATTTTTTTCCTTATCTGAAGAACTTTTTATATCTTCAAATTCTGTTTTTTCCGCATCTTTTTCTATATTAGGGGGTGGAGAGGGTATTTTTTCCGGATTTTCACTGTCTTTTCTTGCCATTTCATCAAGCAAATCCATGTAATCCTGCAAACCCTCATCACGCTTATTACTGTCCGACATTACTCATTATTCCTCCGTTGTGTTTTCGTTAACGTCTTCAGTTCCTATATCCTCATTATCCTCCGATGTGTCTCCCGCTCCCTCCGAAGCGGTTCCGTCATCCTCAACCTCGCCGTTGATTTCGTTTTCATCGTGCTCGGTTGTTGAAAGGGTAACCACCTTATCGCCCTCTCCGAGACGCATTACCTTAACACCCTTTGACGGACGGGCGCAAATTCTTACTGCAGAAGCAGGAATTCTAATAATTATACCGTCCTGGGAAATAAGGATAATATCGTCTTCCTCATTGATATCACTTATTGAGGCAACCTCGCCGTATTTATCAATATGGTAGTTTTTAAGACCCTTACCGCCCCTTGACTGTAAGCGGTAATTGTTGTTTTCACTTATACGTCCGAAACCGGTTTCACTTACGGTAAGGAGTTTTCCGCCCTCACTCATAACGCTCATACCGATAACTTCGTCGCCGTCTTTAAGGGTAATTGCTTTAACACCGCTTGCAGTTCTGCCGAGAGGTCTTGCGTCGTTTTCATTGAAACGGATACACATACCTTTCTTTGTAGCAACAAGTAAATCATCATTACCGGATGTTAACTTAACCCAAGCGAGTTCATCATCCTCACGCAGATTTACTGCAATAATACCGTTTCTTCTGACATTTCTGAATATATCAAGTGAAGAACGCTTTATAATACCCTTTCTTGTTACCATACACAGATACATTCCCTCGTCATCCTTGGGAATTTTAATCATTGCAGAAACCTTTTCTCCGTTTTCAAGGGGAAGAATATTAACAATATTCGAGCCCTTACTTGTCTTACTGCCCTCGGGAATTTCGTAACCTTTAAGTCTGTAAGCACGTCCGCGAGTGGTGTAGAACATAATAAAGTCGTGGGAAGAAGCAATGAACATTGTTTCTGCATAATCGTCCTCACGTCTTGTCATACCCTTAACACCGCGTCCGCCTCTGTTTTGAATTGAAAATTGGTCAACGGGCTGACGTTTGATGTAACCCATATTTGTATAGGTGTACATGCATTTTTCTTCGGGAATAAGATCCTCAATATCAACCTCGCCGCTGACATTTTCAATGGAGGTTCTACGCTCGTCGGAATATTTTTTGCTTATAGCACCCAATTCTTCCTTAACAATTCCGAGAACTCTTTCGTGGGAAGCAAGAATATCTTCCAAATCCTTAATTTTTTCACGAAGATCATTAAGTTCGTTAGTAATTTTGAGAATTTCAAGACCTGCCAACTGACCTAAACGGAAAGCAACAATGGCGGTTGCCTGAACTTCGTCAAAATCAAATTTTTCCATAATGGCAGTTTTTGCTTCTGCCTGACCTCCCTTACATGCACGGATTGTTGCAATAATATCATCAACAATATCAATTGCTTTTGCAAGACCGTCAAGAATATGTGCTCTTTCCTGTGCTTTTTTAAGGTCAAATTGAGTTCTTCTGATAATAACATTGCATTGGTGGTCAATGTATTTTTGAAGAATTTCTTTGAGAGTGAGAATTTTCGGCTGTCCGTCATCAAGTGCAAGAAGAATTACACCGCAAGTTGACTGAAGTTGAGTATAAGTAAACAACTTATTGAGAACAACCTGTGCATTTGCGTCTCTCTTAATATCAATTTCAATGTGCATACCCATTTTGTCGGAAGAATAGTCGTTGATATCGGCAATGCCTTCAACTCTTTTATCTTTGACAAGGTCTGCAATTGACTCAATAAGCCTTGCCTTGTTAACCATATAGGGAATTTCGGTAATTATAATTTTAAATCTGCCGTTTTTACCCTCTACAATTTCACTTTTTGCACGTACAATTACCTTTGCACGGCCCGTTGCGTAGGCGGCTCTGATTCCCGCTCTGCCCATAATAATACCGCCGGTGGGAAAATCGGGACCTTTAATGTGTTCCATAAGGTCCTCAAGTTCCGCGTCGGGATTATCAATAAGACATTCAATGGCACCGCAAACCTCTCCTAAATTATGGGGAGGAATGTTTGTTGCCATACCAACTGCAATACCCTGTGAACCGTTTACAAGAAGGTTCGGAAAACGTGCGGGTAAAACCGTGGGCTCTTTAAGACGGTCATCATAGTTAGGAATAAAGTCAACAGTATTTTTATCAATGTCCGTAAGCATTTCAAGGGACATTTTGCTCATTCGGGACTCAGTATAACGGTAAGCAGCGGCGGGGTCGCCGTCGATTGAACCGAAGTTACCGTGACCGTCAACAAGCATATATCTCATGGAGAAGTCCTGTGCAAGACGTACCATTGCATCATAAACGGATGCGTCACCGTGGGGATGGTATCTACCGAGAACCGAACCGACTGTGTCGGCACATTTACGATAGGGTTTATCGGGAGTAAGATTATTCTCATACATTGTGTAGAGAATTCTTCTGTGAACAGGTTTCAAACCGTCACGCACATCGGGGAGAGCACGGGAGGTAATAACCGACATTGAATAGTCCAGGAAGGATGTTCTTACTTCGTTGTTGATTTCAACATTTATTATTCTTTGATTTTCATAAGGGTCAGGAAGATTGTTTACACCTTGAGTGACGCCTTCGTTTTTTTCATTAAATTCGTCCATCTTTAAATCCTCCCTTTCTTAAATATCAAGATTTTTAACAAATTTAGCATTTTTCTCAATGAATTCCCTACGTGGCTCAACTTTATCGCCCATAAGAATTGAGAATGTTTCATCCGCTTTTTCTGCATCTTCAACGGTAACTCTCAACATAAGTCTTGTTTCCGGATCCATGGTTGTTTCCCAAAGCTGAGCGGGGTCCATTTCACCAAGACCTTTATAACGCTGGATTGAAGAACCTGTTCCCACTTCTGCCAGAATTTTATCTCTTTCCTCATCGGAATAAGCGTATTGGTGTTTTTGCCCTTTACTTATTCTGTAAAGAGGGGGTTGGGCAAGATAAACGTGACCCGTGGTAATAAGTTCGGGCATATAACGGAAGAAGAAAGTCAGAAGAAGTGTTCTGATATGGGCACCGTCAACGTCGGCATCCGCCATAATTATAATTTTATCGTAACGGAGTTTGTTTATATCAAAATCTTCACCGATACCCGTACCCAATGCAAGAACAACGGGTGTCAGTTTATCGTTTCCTATAACCTTATCAAGTCTTGCTTTTTCAACGTTGAGCATTTTACCCCAAAGGGGAAGAATTGCCTGGAACATTCTGTCCCTGCCGAGTTTTGCAGAACCGCCCGCAGAATCACCCTCAACAATATAAACTTCTGTTCTGACCGCATCTTTTTCAATACAGTCTGCAAGTTTACCGGGAAGATTGTTGCTTTCAAGTACGGATTTTCTTCTGGCATTGTCCCTTGCTTTTCTTGCGGCTTCCCTTGCTCTTGAAGCATCAAGGGCTTTGCTGAATATAGCCTTTGCTTCTGCGGGATTTTCTTCAAAATATGTTGAAAGTTTCTCATAAACACATTTTGAAACAAGGGGAGTAATATCGGTATTACCCAATTTACCCTTTGTTTGTCCCTCAAACTGTGCTTCCGTAAGTTTAACGCTGATAACAACCGTAAGACCTTCACGAACATCATCACCGGAAAGGTTTTTATCGTTATCTTTTAAAAGTTTATATTTTCGTCCGTATTCGTTAAATACCCTTGTTAATGCAGTTTTAAAACCATTTTCATGGGTACCGCCGTCGATAGTTCTGACATTGTTTGCAAAACTCAAAATCAATTCATTATAGCTGTCGTTGTACATAAGAGCAATGTTTGCCTCTCTGTCACCGCTTACGGCAGAAAAATGAATGGGCTTTTCATGAAGTGGAGTAAGTCCTCTCTTATTTGTTTCAAATTCTACGAAAGAAGAAATACCGCCTTCAAAACAATAAACTTCTTTTACTTCATCAACATCACGTTTATCCGTAAGAGAAATTGAAAGACCCGCATTAAGAAATGCTTGTTCTCTTAATCTTCTTTCAAGAGTTTCAAATTCATACACGGTAGTTTCCGTAAATATTTCGGAATCCGCTTTAAATCTTATAAGGGTACCTGTTTCGTCGGTATCTCCGATAACTTTCAAATCACAGGTGGGAGTACCCCGCTCAAAACGCTGATAATGCACATGGCCGTCCTGTGAAACCTCAACTTCAAACCACTCGGAAAGTGCGTTAACAACGGAGGAACCAACACCGTGAAGACCACCGGAAACCTTATAACCGCTACCGCCGAATTTACCGCCTGCGTGAAGAACCGTAAGAACAACCGTAACTGCAGGAAGTCCCTGCTGTTCATTGATACCAACGGGAATACCACGTCCGTTATCACGAACAGTAATAATATTATCGGGAAGAATTTCCACTTCAATATGGGTACAAAAACCTGCAAGTGCCTCGTCTATGGAGTTATCAACTATTTCATAAACAAGGTGATGAAGACCTTTAGGTCCCGTAGAACCTATGTACATACCAGGTCTTTTTCTTACCGCTTCAAGTCCTTCGAGAACCTGAATTGCACTTGCATCGTATTTTTCCGTAACGACAGTGTCAATTTCTGCGTTTTCATCAAGAACTACTTCGTTTTCTTTAGCTTCTGCAAGAAGCTCCTCTTCGGTTTTAATGATGTTTTCGTCCAAAATACTAACCTCCGTAGAAGATTCAAAATAAATATATCAAATAATTTATTTACAAATTATATCATCCCACATTACCGGATTCTATTCTCCTTAATACCGTTCCCACGGAAACGGGAGAAATATAAATCTTTCTGCCTTTGGGAGTCTGACAAACAATAAAAGATTTAGGAAGCTCAAAAGGAGCAACGTTTACCACACATTTCTCCTTTTCGGCAATGTTCAGATAATCCAATGTTTTTTTCATAACCGTTGTATTATCCATATCAAAAATTCCGATTATTTCTTTATCTACAATAACCGTATCTTGTCCAATGTGTATATACATTAAACTATTTCACCGTCCTTAATTAAAAAGGACTTCCCGCCGCATAGCCTTAAAACCTGGGACGGATCGCAACAGGTTAGAAAAACCTGCCTGTCATTTATATGGTTAAGAACATAATCCTGACGTTTTTCGTCAAGTTCGCTCATAACATCATCAAGAAGGGCAACGGGTGTTTCACCGGTTACTTTCTTTATAATTTCCGATTCTCCTAATTTCAGAGCCAAAGCACAGGATCGCTGTTGACCCTGGGAACCGAAACTTCTTGCGCTGACATTATTTATAAGTATTTCCAAATCATCCCTGTGGGGACCAACCGTAGTGTTTTTAAAAATAATATCTTCTTTTCTGGATTCTTTTAAATTTTCAAGTTCTTTTAAATAAATATCTTTCACTGAAATATTTTCATCTTTATATTCATTTCTTGAATAAAAAACGGAAAATTCCTCTTTGTTTTCGGATATTCCCGAATAAATATTTTTACTGTATTCGGAAATTAAAGAGATATAATCAAGTCTTTCCTTTATAATGCATGCAGATTGTCTTGCTAAGCGGTCATCCCACACATCAAGAACGTCATAAAGTTCCGTATTCAAATATAAATCTTTTAATAGAGCATTTCTCTGCAAAAGAGCCCTTTTATAATCTGCAAGATTTTGAGCATAGGAAGGTTTTAACTGGCAAAGAGCCGTATCTAAAAATTTTCGCCTTGCAGAAGGTCCGTCTTTAATTAAAGATAAATGAACAGGAGAAAAAATTACCGCGTAAAATGAGCCTATAAGTTCTGCAGAAGAACGAAGATGAACTCCATTATGAAAAACATTTTTATTTTTATCTCCAAAAGTAATTTTGGATTTTTTTGTCCTTATGTTATCGGAAAATTCCAAATTTATTTTTGAAAATTCTTCTCCGAATTTAATAAAATCCCTGTCCTTCGCTCCTCTGAAACTTTTACAACCGGTAAAAAGCCACATTGATTCTAAAATATTTGTTTTTCCCTGAGCATTTTCACCGTAAATAACATTTACACCTTCGTCGGCGGCAAAGCATAAATCGGAAATATTTCTGAAATTTTTAATTTTAACAGAATTGACTGTCATACTTCACCGCTTCTTAAAATTATTTAACATCAAAAATTATTCTTTCATATTCGGCACAGTCACCCACACGGAGTTTTTTACCTCTCATTGTGCAAACTTCTCCGTTAACTTTGACTTCGCCCTCTTGAATAATAATTTTTGCGTGGCCGCCAGTGTTTACAACACCGACATTTTTTAAAAGGTCATCAAGACGAATATAATCACCTTTTAAAACAAAATCCTTATGTTCTTTTGGTGCTATTTTAACTTTGATTTTCATTTTTTAAAAATTCTTTCAGTTATTGTTTAAAACTTTTATCAGCTGATATTTTCATTTTTTAATCTCATGGGAATTATAAGGAAAATGAAACTATCGCCTTCAACCGGCTTTATTATTATAGGAGAAACAGGGGTGGAAAGTTCAATGTTAACTTCATCCACATCAACAGTTCTCAAACAGTCCGTTAAATAGGTATTATTAAAGCCGATTTCAAGTCTTTTTCCGTCTATTGATGCGGGAATTTTATCAGTTGCCGCACCGAGTGATGTTGCACTCGAAACTCTTATTGTATTATCGTCAAAAATGCAGCGTACCGGGCTTTTAATTTTGCTTGTAATAAGCAAAGAAGTTCTTTCAACGCTGTCAAGCAGAAGTTTGAGGTTAACTCTTGCTTTGGTTGAACTTTCGGAAGGTATTGCATTTTTATAGTTGAAAAATTCACCCTCTAAAATACGTGAAATTATTCTGTAATTGCCTATTTCAAAGAGAATAAATTTCTTTCCTATTGAGAAAACAATATTTGCCTCGTCATCATCAGTTAATTTTGTAACTTCCGCAAGAGTTTTTGCGGGAACAACAAATGTCATATCTTCTCCGTTGAATTCTATTGTTTCATTTCTTATTGCAAGTCGGAAACCGTCGCAGGAAATAAGGCGGAGATTATTGTTTGAAACTTCAAATTTGATGCCTTTATGAACGGGTTTAATGTCTTGTACGGCAACGGCAAATATTGTTTGCTTAACCATATTTTTAAGAATACCCTGTTTAATTGAGAAAGGCATACCTCCGGTAACTGTGGGAAGTTCGGGATAATCGTCTGCGGGAATACCTACAAGAGAAAATTCTGATTCTCCGGATGTTATTTTGCAAAGATTATTGCTATCGGAACTGATAGTAACACTTTGTGAAGGCAGACGTCTTAAAATATCGCAAAGAAGTCTTGCATTGAGAACAATGCTGCCCTCGGATTCGGTTGAACATTCTATAACAGTTGTAATGCCGACTTCTAAGTCGTAGCCGGTGAGGGTAAGTTTTGAATTTTTAGCCTGTAAAAATATACCTTCCGTTGCGGGGAGAGTACTTTTTTGGGGAACACCTCTTTGTACTACGTTACAAGCTTCTGCAAGTACGGTTGTGTTACAAATTATTTTCATAATGCTACCTCCATAAAGATAGAAATTAAAAATTTTATATTTTTTTGAATAAAACAAAAAATTACGTCAAAAATAATAAATTAAACAGTAGCAGTAGTAGAAGATGTTTAATTGTCAGTTTTATTTTTGAGCCTTTGTTTTACAAGAAATACAGAACTTTTTGTTTCTGTTTAAAAATTGTTTATTTTTGTCAGTAAATAAATTGAAATTAGAGCGAATGTTTAAAATGTTGAAAATGCATTGATAATTGATGTTCAAAATGTAGAAAACTATTTAAAAATCAATTGTCAAGTCTTTCATCTTTTATACTCTTCATAATGTCATATATATTGTTTTTTAAAGAGGGGTTGTCCTCCATTTTGCTTTCGCAGGATTCTATTGAATAAATAACCGTTGAGTGTTTTTTACCTCCGAATTGGCTTCCTATTTCTTCAAAAGTAAGGTTTGTAACCTCTCTCATAATATACATGGCAGCTTGTCTTGCATTGGAAATTTCGGCTTTTTTCTTTTCGGAGCGTATATCTTCCGGCGAAACACCAAAACTTTTTGCAACCTTATCAATGATGTTATTTATTGTAACCTCCGTGGGTTGAGCGTAGTAAATAATATCTTTTATGATGTCGTTGGCAACTCCGATTGTGGGAGAACTTCCGTCAATGGAATATACTGCATAAAGTTTATTCACAACGCCTTCTATTTGACGAACGTTATTTTTAAGCCTTTCCGCAATGAATTCAACAACATCATCGGGGATTGTCATATTAAATGCCTGAGCCTTACGGCGAATAATTGCGATTCGTGTTTCAAGCATTGGGGGTTGAATATCTGCAAGCAAGCCTTGTACAAAACGGCTGCGAAGTCTTTCTTCCAATGTGGGAATATCTTTTGGCGGACGGTCGGATGTAAGTACAATTTGTTTACCTTGGTTTATAAGTGCTTCAAAGGTATAAAAGAATTCTTCTTGCGCTACACTTGTTTTGCCTATAAATTGAATATCGTCCATAAGAAGAATATCGGCATTTCTGTATTTATTATGGAATTCCGACATATTTTTTTCGCCCATGTGGTTAATCATTTCATTAAGGAAATTTTCACCGCTTGTATATATTATATTTGTGGTCGGTTTTCTTAATTTTAACTCTGCCATAATTGCTTTGAGCAAGTGAGTTTTGCCAAGACCGGATTCACCGTAGATAAAAAGGGGATTGTGAACGCTTCCGGGATTATTTGTAACAGCAACAGCGGCAACATAAGCGAACTGGTTTGTTGAGCCGACTATAAAGTTACTGAAAGTTGGCTCCAATTTTGAATATTCGGTTTCATTTTCATCTAAAATGCGGTTATTGTCATAGTTTCCGCTTTCTTTTGATGCCTCGGAAAATTTCAAAGAGGATTCATCCACAGTAACACAAACATTAACCGGGAAACCGATTACAGTTTCACAGGATTTTTTTATTTCATCTAAAAACCGGTTATCTATTATGTTCTTTTTAAATTCTGAAGAGGCTTGTACGGTAACACAATCCCCGTCAAAATCCATGGGAACTAAATCCTTAATCCAAGTAGATAAAACCGCATTTGAAACATGACCTGTAATTTCTTTAAGAACTGCGCTCCACAATTCAATAATATTGTCCAATTAGTTCACCCCAAAAATTACAATATAATGTATATAACTATTATAATATATTCTAATAAATTATATCATATAGTTGGGTACATTTCAACAAATTTAAGAAAAAAATCGACAATTTGCAAAAGAATTGTTCAAAAAATTTTCAGTTATTAAAATTGTGAAAAATTAATCTGTAAAATATTGCATTTATAAAAATTTTACTGTAATATTTAAATTGAAAAATCATATTAAAGAAAGGCGAAAGATGAAATATACAAATTTTAAATGTCCGGTTTGTAACGAGTTTTTCCAAGAGGATGACGATGTTGTTGTGTGTGCCGAATGCGGCACTCCTCACCATAGGGAATGTTACCTCAAAAACGGGAAATGCATAAATGAAAACAAGCATGGTACGGATGAACCTATTGAAGTAGAATTTCAAAATGTTCAGGAAACTTTGAAAGAGGAAAATCCCGATATTTCAGAGGAAAAATTTGAAAGCCCTGTCCAAGAAAATCAACCCGAACAGATAGTAAGGGAAATCTTTGAAGAAATAAATAACAATGAAAAAAACATTACTATCGACGGTAAGCCTGTTTCCTACTATGAGGCGGCAGTGGGAAAAAATCAAAAGTACTATATTCCTCGCTTTATGCTCATTGACAGAACAAAGAAAACTTTCTCTTGGAACATAGCTTCATTCTTTGTTCCGTTAGCCTGGAGTTTATACAGAAAAATGTATAAAATTGCAGCAGTTATATTGGCTTTATATGTTTTGGTATTCGGTTCGATTTATTATTCAATCTTCAGTAATACTGAGTTTACAAATGCCTTAACCGCCTGTCAGGAGGAGGACCCGTATTTTGCAGAAGATATACTTGCATACTATTCCAACTCCAAAAGCGCTACTTTAACGAAAACTCAAAAAGAACTTTACGATATAATGGGAAAAATTAAACTTCCCGTTCCCGTAACGATTTTTAAATATATCGTCTTTTACGGTGTTCGTATGGTAATGGGAATTTATGCAACAAATCTGTATTATAAAAAACTGACTAAATATATTGAAAAAACAGAAAAACTGGATATTTCACCGGATATGAAACGCTCGGTTTTGTACAGAAAATGCGGAACACTACCCATTGTAATAGCCGTGTTGATAGGCTTGTTTGAATGGCAGATGTTTTAAAAAGGATTTGATTAAATGCACACACCTCTTGCGGACAGAATTCGTCCACAAAGCTTGGATGAAATAGTCGGACAACAGCACCTGATAGGAGAAGGGAAGCCTTTAAGAAATATAATTGAATCGGGGGAACTTCCAAATCTCATATTTTACGGGCCCTCCGGCACCGGAAAAACCACTTTGGCGCGAATGATTGCCAAAAAAACCGATAGAACTTTGAGAAAACTCAACTGCACAACAGCGGGAACACAGGATATAAGAGATATTGTTGAAGACCTTAACGCTTTTACAGCACCCAACGGAATACTTCTCTATCTTGATGAGATACAGTATTTTAACAAAAAGCAACAGCAAACTCTTTTGGAGTACATTGAGGACGGCTCAATAACTCTTATTGCATCCACAACCGAAAATCCTTATTTCTATGTATATAGTGCGATTTTAAGCCGTTCTTCCGTGTTTGAATTCAAGCATGTAACACCCGAGGAAGTGGAAAAAGCGGTTAATCGGGGTTTCGCACTTTTGGCGGAAGAAAAAGGGGAAAAGTTTCAGGTTGAAGACGGAGTTTCTCTACATATTGCAACTGCCTGCGGCGGGGATGTAAGAAAGTCCCTTAATGCAGTTGAACTTTGCGTATTGGCCGCGGCAAAACCCAAAGAGAATGAAAAAAGAATAATCACCCTTGAAAACGCAAGGGAATTAACCCAAAAAAGTGCAATGCGGTATGACCGGGAGGGTGACGAGCATTACGATATTCTTTCTGCATTTCAAAAATCAATGAGGGGCTCCGATCCGGATGCCGCCGTTCATTACCTTGCAAGGCTTTTGGAAGCGGGGGATATGACCTCTGCAATAAGACGTCTTTTAGTTTGCGCCGCGGAGGATGTGGGACTTGCCTATCCGCAGATTTTACCCATAGTAAAAAGTTGTACGGATATTGCTCTTCAAGTGGGTATGCCCGAGGCTAGAATACCTTTGTCGGATGCAGTAATTTTAGTTGCAACCTCGCCCAAGTCAAATACGGGGGAAACCGCAGTGGATATGGCTTTGGCAGATTTAAGAAAAGGTAAATCCGGACCCATTCCCCGCCAACTTCAAAATAAGCATTTTGACGGTGACGACGCTCAAATTAAGGGTCAGTTTTATAAATACCCGCATGACTATCCTAACAGGTGGGTACAACAGCAATATTTGCCCGATGCCCTAAAAGATGCCAAATATTATGAATACGGCGACAATAAAATAGAGCAGACGGCAAAGGAATATTGGAAAAAAATCAAGGGGGAATAAAAGTGAAAAGAAAAATTTTAATTTTATCAATGGTTTTGAGTATTGCGTTGTCAATGAGTGTTGTTAACGCGTCTGCAAGGGACAACACCCTTTTAAACGACAAATTCCACGCTGTAATACCCGATGATTTTATCATAGCCAAGGATTACGGCTATGACCATTATTATCTGGAAGATAACGTGAATTACGAGGGAAATATCGCAATATTTGTTGAGGGAAATCTTTTGTTTCCCGACGGAATAAAAGATACTGACACAGCAGTTATCAAAAAAAGAATGGAATACTTCCTATATGAAGATCTTTCCTCTGTGGAAATATCGGAGGTTCAAAAAGGAAATATAAACGGGTTAACCGCCTGCTATATTTACGGCACAACCGGTGAAGATATTTTCCAAGAGGATTTATATGCCTATGTTTTCGCAACAAGGGAAAATCTTTATGTGGTCACATCATCCGGTATTTTTGAAGAAGATAAAGAGCCCGAATATCTGAAAAAATTCATGGCAGATTTCTATATAAACGGTACTTATTATAATGGTGAAAAACCTTCAAGAGCATACGATTTTTCCAAGGCGGAAAAATATATGGACGCTTTGGAAAGAGATGTTTTAACCTCGGATTATTATGAATATAACGAGGATCTTGACTCATTTGCCTATGGTTTCATTTTTATTGCTCTGGCATTACCGATTTTAACAATAGTATTATTTGTCCTTTACCTTAAAACAAGGAAAAAACTCAAGGAATACAAGGAATTTTTCGGTCCCATTGAACAGGCAAGAATGACAATGGGTCAACAGGTTATACAAAACGGCGGGCAGAATTATACCCAATATAACACACAGCCCGTAAATCCATATAATCAGCAGTACAATAATCCCGGTGCAATGCCCTATAATCATACGGTACAACAGCCGGTACAGAATAATCTTCCGCCGGAACTTCAAGATTTTCAAAATAACGGCGAAAACAGAAACTAAAAATTCAGAGGTGTATAAAAATGCAAAAATTTCCCATTGGTGTAATAATCGACAGTTTTAAAACAGATACGGCTTCTGCCGTTAAAAAGGCGGCGGAGTGCGGTGCCCGGGGTATTCAGGTGTATGCTACCCGCGGTGAAATGGCACCGGAAAATTTAGTTGGTGCAAAAAGAAGAGAGTTTTTAACACTTGTTAAAGACAACGGATTGACTGTTTCCGCATTGTGCGGAGATTTAGGCGGCGGGGGATTTATTCACAAAGATCTCAACAAAGAAAGAGTTGAGAAATCAAAGAGAATCATTGACCTTGCAAAGGAACTTGAAACAGATATTGTGACAACCCATATCGGTGTTGTACCCTCCGACCCCAATCATGACAGATATAAAATTATGCAGGAGGCTTGCTTTGAACTTGCGGAATATGCGGATTCAATCAATGCCCATTTTGCCGTTGAAACAGGCCCCGAAACAAGCGCGGTTTTAAAAGGCTTTCTCGACAGTCTGAATTCAACGGGCGTGGGTGTAAACCTTGACCCTGCAAATCTTGTTATGGTGACCGGTGACGACCCCGTGGGTGCGGTGCATAACCTTAAAAAATACATTGTCCATACTCACGCAAAGGACGGAAAACAACTTTTCTTCCGTGACCCGGAAATTGTTTACGGAATCAAAAAAGATGTTATAGTAACGGATGAGTCCTTTATTGAGGTTCCATTGGGCGAGGGCAGTGTGGATTTCCCAAAATATCTTGCAGCCTTGGAAGAAATCGGTTACAAGGGCTTCCTTACCATTGAACGTGAGGTGGGAGATAATCCCGAAAAGGACATTAAATCCGCTGTTAACTTCCTGCAAGAAATTATGAGCAAATAAACATAATAAACATAAAAAACCCCCTACGGCATCAAAACCGTAGGGGGAATTTTTTATGAATTAGTTTATGCTTTTTTCTTCATAACTACTTTGAGAACAAAGAGTGTTGCAACCATAAGCACAAGTGCTATGGGAAGAACTATCATCCAGTTGGGAACGAAACCTGCAATAATATAACTTACTGCGGAAACGCCGGCAACTGTAAGAGCATAGGGTAACTGTGTTGAAACGTGGTTAAGGTGGTCGCATTGAGCACCTGCGGAAGCCATAATTGTTGTATCTGAAATGGGTGAGCAGTGGTCACCGCAAACAGCACCTGCCATACAAGCGGAAATTGCAACAATTGTTATGGGCTCGCCCGCTGAGAATACGGAGAGAACAATGGGAATGAGAATTCCGAATGTGCCCCAGGATGTGCCTGTTGCAAAGGAAAGTCCCACTGCAATAACAAAGATAATTGCGGGAAGAAGAGCCTGGAAGCCTGCGGCACTGCCCTCAATAAGTTGGGAAATGAAAATCTTTGCACCCAGTGAATCGGTCATGGCTTTAAGAGTCCATGC
>CAYQYT010000018.1:0-29192 GCA_964421815.1 uncultured Eubacteriales bacterium
GGTACGGCATAAGTTGAAAACCTCACATCGTGGCATGTGTCAAAATTATCAATGGCTTTCATAAGTCCGATACATCCCACTTGAAAAAGATCATCCAGGTTTTCACCTCTGTTTGAAAATCTTTGAATAACACTTAAAACAAGTCTTAAATTTCCGGTCACAAGTTTCTCGCGGGCATATTTATCGCCGTTTTTTGCCTTTTCCAATAGTATGTTTTTTTCTTTTTCGGTTAAAACCTTTAGGGTAGATGTGTCAATTCCGCATATTTCCACTTTGTTAAAATACATAGGGGCACTCCTTTATTTTTTTATGTAATAAATGCGGGAAAGCCCGTAAAAAGAGTATTGCCCAAATTGTATTTGGTAATCATCGAATACTTTGACAATTTTTAATAATTGTTAACTTTGTTTCTCTTGACATTCAACTTTACTATGTTATAATTAAGTTAACAACTTTTAATGTATGGAGGATTTTTAATATGAAAAAGGTTTTAAAAATCGTAGGTATTATTGCAGCAATTGCCGCAGCCGCAGCAGCAGTTTATGTTGTTATTGAAAAAATTAAGGCTAAAAACGCTCCTCAGGGCTATGATGAAGATAACTATGTTTCTTGCTCCTGTCTTGATGAAGACTTTATCAGCGAAACAGTTGCAGAATAAAAAATCGGCAGTACAGTAATGTACTGCTCTTTTTTGAAAAACAGGAGTTAAACTGTCGTATTCATCATTGTGTTGAATATGACAGTCAGTTTTTTTATGTATAATATTAAACGTCTTACAAAAAATAGAAACCGAAATTATCTTTTGAGGTGTTTTTATGATGCTTGTAAAAGCCTTTGTTGTGGGCGGTTTAATATGTGTTATCGGTCAGATTCTTATTGATAAAACCAAGCTTACCGCGGGCCGCGTTCTTGTGGGATTTGTCGTTGCCGGTGTGGTAATAGGTGCATTGGGTTGGTTCGAGCCTTTGGAAAAGTTCGCCGGTGCCGGTGCAACTGTGCCGCTTCTGGGCTTTGGTGCAAATCTTGTTAAAGGAACTGCAGAAGTTATAGACCAAGATGGATGGATCGGCATTTTTACAGGTCCTTTGACGTCGGGTGCCGGCGGTATTATGGCGGCGGTTTTGGCGGGACTTGTTATGTCCTGCATAGCAAAGCCCAAAGCAAAATAACCGAGGTGTTTTAAATAATGGAAAGAGATTTCTTCCAAGAAGCAAAAAACATAGAACAGGAAATAGTAAAAATAAGACGGCATTTACATGAAAATGCCGAAGTAGGTTTTGAAATTCCCAAAACCGTCCAATTCGTTAAAGAGGAATTAGAAAAAGCGGGATGCCAAGCCATTCCTTGCGGAAAGAACGGAATTGTCGTAAATATGGGAAAAGGCGGGGGCAGAACTTTTCTTTTAAGGGCGGATATGGATGCTTTACCCATAAAAGAGGAAACAGACCTTGACTTTGCGTGTGAAAACGGCAATATGCATGCTTGCGGACATGATATGCACACGGCAATGCTTTTGGGTGCGGCAAAAATTTTGAAGAAACACGAGAATGAAATTAACGGAACGGTTAAACTTATGTTTCAGCCTGCGGAGGAGATTTTTTCCGGTTCTAAAAATATGATTGAAAACGGTGTTTTGAAATCGCCAGATGTGGATGCGGCTTTAATGATTCACGTTATGGCGGGGGTGCCCCTGAAAACCGGTTCGGTTGTAGTTTCTGCCGGTGGAGTGAGCGCACCTGCGGCGGACTATTTTACTATAAATATTAAGGGTAAAGGAAGCCACGGCTCAACACCGCAACAAGGTATAGATGCCCTTACTATCGGGGCGCATACCCTCATTGCACTTCAAGAAATAACTTCAAGGGAGTTAGGTATTTCAGAGGATGCTGTTTTAACTATCGGAAAAATGGAAGGGGGTTCGGCAGGGAATGTTATTGCAGATTCAATTACTATGGAGGGTACACTACGCACCTTTGATGAGGAAGTACGCGAATATATTAAGAAACGTATTTGTGAAATCACGGAGGGGATTGCGGGTACTTTTCGCGGAAAAGGTACTGTCGATTTTGGCAACGGCTGTCCTACGCTTAAAAATGACGGGGAACTTTCAGGAGAAGTTGAAAAATATTTAACTGAACTTTTGGGTGAAGAGTATGTTCTGACACCGCAAAAAATGGGCGGTATGACCAACAAAGGCGGCGGAAGCGAGGATTTCGCTTATGTGAGTCAGGAGGTGCCGTCCTTGATGTTGGCTCTTGCGGCAGGAAATCCCCAAGAGGGTTACCAATATTCACAACATCACCCAAAGGTTATGTTTGACGAGCAGTCACTCCCCGTAGGAAGTGCAATTTTAGCGCACAGCGCAGTTCAATGGTTGAAAAATCATTGAATTAGTGCTAATATTGTGCCATACATAAAATATTCTATTGAAAATTGGGAGGAGTATTATGCCTTATATCAATCTCAAAACAACAAAAAAGGTGGCACCCGAGAAATGTGAAGCTCTTAAAAGTGCTTTCGGCAAAGCCATTGAAAGTTTCCCGGGAAAAACGGAAGCATGGCTTATGGTGGGAATTGAGGATGATGCAAAACTTTGGTTCAAAGGTGACAATTCACAGGACAGCGCAATTGTTGACGTGGATTTATTGGGACAAGTCAATTCCTCTGCCAGTGAAAAAATGACCTCCGTTGTTTGTGATATTCTGGAGCAGGAATTGGGAATTATGCCCGACAGGGTTTATATCAAATATACCGGTTACAGCGATTGGGGCTGGAACGGAGGCAATTTCTGAAAAAACAGAAACTGCGGAATTCACCGAAAAAAGTGAATTCCGCAGTTTTATGTTTTAATTATACAACATAGAGGAGAACGCATAGGAAATGCAAAAGCGTTCCCAACAGAACAAAGAGGTGGAATACCGAGTGCATATATCGGTATTTTCTTCCCAAGCCATATAAAATTGCTCCCACGGTATATGCAATGCCGCCGAAAAGCAACAGTAAAAATCCCGCAAGACCTATATAGTCATAAACTGTTTTGGCGGTAAATATAATGCACCAGCCCATACCCAGATAAAGTATCATTGAAATAACATTATAGCGTTTTAAATCAATGGAATTAAGCACTATACCTAAAACCGCAAGCCCCCACACAATACCGAACACAGTCCACCCGAGAGCCGTGCTGTATTCCCGTAAAACGCAAAGGGAAAAGGGAGTGTAAGTTCCTGCAATCAAAATGAAAACGGAGCAATGGTCCAATATCTGAAAAACCTTTTTGGCGGTGTTTCTCCTTAATCCGTGATATATGCTTGACATTGTGTAAAGTACAATCATTGAAAAGCCGAATATGGCACCGCAAACAATACCGAAAACATTGGAGTGGATTGCGGCAAAGGTAACGCACAAAACCGTCGTAACAATACCCAAAGCACCGCCAACAATGTGGGATACCATATTAAATATTTCTTCGCCCCTTGTATAATCGGGCAAGTTTCTGTGTTTTAATTTTGTTCTTTTCATAAATTTTCCTTTGCTATAGTGTATTTATTATGCCTTTTAGATTTGGTTTGAGTATTATACAATAACTTTTTTAAAAAATTATGAACACAATAAATTTTATTGAATATCTTTACTTATCAATGTATTTTATTGTATTGACACTTGGGTTTTGTTATGATAAACTATGAACAATAATTCATTTTAGAGGTGTGATTTATGAGTAAATTATCAAAAATTGATTCCGCAGCCGAGAGCAAGGGCAAAGGCATTGAAACTCTTTGGCAGTTTGTAAAATTTATTTTTGTAAGCCTTGGCGCATTTGTTATTCAGACATTCTTGCCCCTGCTTATAAAACTTCCTATGAGCGACAGTTTTCTTTATCAGGAATTCAGCTTTTTGGGAATCTTCCAGTCAACCGCAGAAGTTGGTTTGGGTATCTTTATTGCTGCTAACTTGAGTAATGTTATTGCACAGATTGTATCTTTCTTTATTAACAGAGAAAAAACTTTCAATTCAAGTGCTAATATTGCGGTTACTCTTCCCATATACATAGTTTTCACAATTGCACTTATCTGCTTCTCCGCTTGGCTTTCACCCACACTTATTACTCTCCTTGAAAGCAAACTCGGTGAAAATGCGGCTATTTCAATTTCAGGTGCAATTTGCGGAGCAATTCAGTTCTTCCTCTATTTCCCCGTAGATAAAATTCTTTTCAGCAAAAAGAAAGAAAAGAAAGAAGTTAAAGAATAAGTATAAATACAAAAGCGGTTGTAAAATTCATTTTTACAACCCTTTTGTTGAATATTACTGAATGAAACTGAAATATTATTAAACAGAAAGGATGATTTTAATGGAACTCAAAGGTTCAAAAACAGAAGCAAATCTTCGCGCCGCATTTTCAGGTGAAAGCGAAGCAAGAAACAAGTACACATACTTTGCATCAGTTGCAAAGAAGGAGGGCTTTCAGCAGATAGCCGCTATATTTGAGGAAACTGCAAGCAACGAAAAAGAGCACGCAAAAATGTGGTTCAAAGAACTTAAAGGCATCGGCACAACGGTTGAAAACCTCAAATCCGCCGCAGCAGGTGAGAATTACGAGTGGACCGATATGTACGCAACCTTTGCAAAGGAAGCAGAGGAAGAAGGCTTTACCGAGATCGCAAGAAAATTCAGAATGGTAGCCGATATAGAAAAGTCCCACGAGGAACGTTATAAAAAACTTCTGTCCAATGTTGAAATGCAGAAAGTTTTTGAAAAATCCGAAGAGACAATGTGGGAGTGCCGTAACTGCGGTCATCTTGTTATGGGTAAAAAAGCACCCGAAGTTTGCCCCGTTTGTGCACATCCTCAAAGCTACTTTGAAGTTAGAAAAGAAAACTATTAATAATATGTTTTACAGTTACCGTTGGGTCGGAAAATTGTCCGATTCAACGGTATTTTTTTGTGTTTTTTCACAATTTATTCCTTGTGTATTTAGTAAGTAATTTCGTTGACTTTACAATACATTATTTGTTACAATATATATGTATATTTATAATTTGATTTTAAGGAGTGTTCAGATGGGCGTTAATGAATTTGCGGCTAAGGCTGTCAGGGTTATAGGAAAAAGAAGTGCAAAGAAACTTATAAGAAAAGGTGTAAAGGCGGATCCGCTTCCCCGTCCCGAACCCACGGTTATAAAAGGCAAAAGTTATGTTTGCGGTTATGCTTCTCGGGTTGTTATGCCCAAGGATATTCACGCAAAGAAATACTGGATTGCGGGTCACGGTATGGGTCATGTAATTGAGAAAATCCATGACGAAATTACCGTCAGTGCAATGTGGATAGGTGCGGATGATAACGGTGGCTATATTCACATCAGTGCCGATATTATCGGTCTTACAAACTTTGAACTGAATATTGTACGCGACAGGTTAAAGGATTTAATAGAAGAAAGCAACTGTGCGGGTGTTTTTGCTTCCTGCACCCATACCCATGCGGGTTTTGATACCGTTGGCTATTGGGGGCAACTCTACAAACTTCAAAGCGGTAAAGATCCCGAGTATATGGATTTGCTTTTGAAATCCCTTGAAGAAGTTGCAAGAGAGGCTTACAAAAAACGTAAAGTCGGCAAACTGTATATAGGTACCGTAAGAGTTCCCGAAGCACAGTTCTGCAAGCGTGAGCCGAACGCAATGCACGATACCCTCACAAGAATCCGTTTTGTACCAGATAACGGAAGTACACAAACCTGGTTCCTTAACTATGCCGCTCATCCAAATACACTTGGCGGTGCAAACAGAGAGTGTAGTGCAGACTATCCCTATTGGATGAGAAAGACCATTAAGGACGAGAAACGTACCCATGTTCTTTTCGGTGTGGGTGCCATTGGTGCTGTTGATCCGGGCGATTTCTGTGACGATAAGCCGGAAAGAACACGCATCCAGGGTGAAACCCTCGGTAAAGCGGCATTGGGTATTGACAATGAAAAAGAAATGCCCGTAGAAATTACCGTTCTTCAGCAGAAATACTATTCTCCCGTGGACAACGGCTTGCTTGCTCTTATGGCAACCATTAAAGCATGTTCTTCCCAGCGTTACCCCTGCGACAAGGGCGATCTGGGTCTTGCACTCCTGACTGAAATGGTGTACATAAAGTTAGGCACACAGCAAATTCTTATGTTACCCGGCGAACCTTTCCCCGAGGTTGTATATGGCGGTGCTGCACCTGCGGAAAGTTCTGCCACGGGAAAGGGTACCGACATTAACCCCACACCCCTTATTGATATTGTGGGTGACAAAGACCTTCTTGTTTTTTGTGTTACCAACGATATGACGGGTTACTGCGTAACTCCCAATGACTTTGTTCTTCACAAAACCCAACCGTATATCGAGCAGGGTAGGGATGTGTTTGACAGAAAGCATTACCACGAAACAAATTCCCTCGGCTATCTGACCAACGAAACAATGGCGGAAAATGTTGCCGATATAATGAAAAGAGTGAAATAAACGAAAGGAGAAGGGGGATTTTTATCTCCCTTTTCGGTGCTTTTATGGAAAAAGAAAAACAAGTGGAGTTGCTCCATAAAGTTATTCACGGCGGTTTGAAAGCCTTTTCAAATTCTATTAAAGACGGAAGTGATTTTCTTCCTTCAAATGCCTATGTTACGGAGGATTTTTTTGCGGGCACGGAGAAGTTTTCGGAAAAACCCTCTAAAAAAAGCAAATGGAGTTTAGGTTACGCAAATGTTGACTTAACTCCTTTGGATTATGCCGAACGTAACTACTATATGGGTGGTTACATTGCTCCCGAAAACAGATTCAAAAATCTCATTGAAGAGGTCGTTGACGGCATGCAGGGTAGGGCAATCGCCCTTGACGACGGTTCAGGTAGGGGGATTTCTCTTTTTTGTACCGTTGACTGTATCGGCATAACAAACGGTGATATAAGAGTAATCAGAAAGAAATTCAAAGAAAAATATCTGAAACTATATCCCGACGGAAAAATCGCATCAGTAAATATATTTGCCACCCATTCACATAGTTGCGTTGATACGGAGGGATTGTGGACGGAATTTCCCGGGAAGTTGTTCAGAAACCTTAAACGCAAATACACGGGAAAGGGTGTTCTTGAACGGGGTGCGGACGAGCAGTATATGCGCTTCCTTTTCGAGAGAGTAAGCGATACTCTTATAAATGCGGTAAAAGATATGTGCAAGGGAGAAATGACAGTTGCACAAAAAGATATTACCGAAAACTATTTTAAGAATAAAAACAGACCATCCGCACAAAGTGTTGTTACCGATATTACAAGATTGACTTTTACTCCCGACGACAAAAAGAAAACTCCTACAGTTATAGTGAATCTTCCCGCACACCCGGATGTTGCGGGCTTGCCTGTGAAAAGTGAAGTCGGCTCCGGACGTCGCCTTTGCGGCGAATATGTTTACTATATGGGAGAAATAATAAATAAAGCCGGGTACAATTTTATGTTTTTTAACGGTGCAATCTGTGCTATTTATATGTCCTGCGGTGTTACAAATGACGGTTTGCATCTTGAACACAGATACCAACAGTCCGCCCGTTTCGGCAGGGAGATAGGCAGAATTACTCTTGCCCTTACAAAAACTCTCGGTGAAATAAAGAAAGACAGTATTCTTTATAACAATGAAGAAATTCTCAAAGAAACAGCCGAAGCCTTACAAAACGGCGGGAAATACACCCTGTGGTGCGAGGATTGGGAGCCTGTTAAAGAGAAAAAAGTTGAGCCGATTCTTAATATCAGATTAAAGGAAGTTAAAATCCCCATTGAAAATCCTCTTATGGCGGCGGCGGGCAAATTGAAACTTGCCAATTACAATGTTCTTGTTGAGGGCGAGAAACAGTATGCCGTATATTCTGAAATCGGCTATTTAGAACTTGGCAAGGATTTGAAAATTGCCATGGTTCCCGGTGAATTCTGCTGCGACTTATTGATGGGCGGGAAATCACTTTACGCACAAAATTCAGTTAAACACAGGGATTTCGGAATCCCGTCACTCCGTGAAATATTCGGGAAAGATACAATGGTTTTCGGCCTTGCAAACGATGAGATAGGGTACATTGTTCCCGATAATGACTATACAATGGGCGATCCCGTAAATCATTATCACGAACTTGTTTCTCTCGGTTGTAAAACGGGTTCTTCCATTATGAACGGATTTGTTGAGTTGGCGGCTGAATTAAATAAATAACAGAGCAAAGGAGGTTTTTTCGTGGAATATTATCTCGGTATTGACGGCGGCGGTACTCGTACTGTTGCGGCGGTTTCCGATGAAAAAGGGAATATACTTTTTAAAATCGTGGGTAAAAGTATAAACTTTTATTCCTTAGGAATGGAAAAAGCACGGGAAAACCTTTCACTTGTTATAGAAAAAATCAATAATGCCCTTGGGAAAATAACTTTTAAAGGAACATTCATCGGTTGCTCCGCATTGGATGATGCCGCGGACGAAAAAACAATTTATGAACTTTGCAACGGTATAATTGATGCCGAAAAAATCCGTATGAACAGCGATGTTTTTGTTGCCCTGGCATCTTCGGGAGAGGATTTGTGCCGCGCCGTTGCAATTTGCGGGACGGGCTCAATCGTCGCGGGAATTGATGAGAATAATATTATCAAAACCAAAGGCGGTTGGGGACATATTATCGGTGACGAGGGCTCGGCTTATTCAATAGCATTGAATTCATTGAAAGCCTGTGCAATGCTTTGTGACGAGGGAAAACGTACACCCATTGTTAAAGGGGCGGAGGAGTTTTTCGGGGTTGATTGCTTTAGAGAAATAATAGAGAAAATTCATTCTCCCAAAATGACCAAAGACATCTTGGCGGGCTTTTCCGAAAAGGTGGCGCAGGTTGCAGAGGAGGATTTTGTGGCAAAAACAGTTATTATGAATGAAGCCCATTTCTTTTCAAAAACAGTTCTTATGCTCCTCAATGAAATGAAAAAATGCACCTTGCTTTCTCTTTACGGTGGAGTTTTTCAGAATAATGAGTTCTTCAGAACTTGCTTTACGGACGATATAAAAGAAATTCACCCCGAATTAAAGATTGAACTTCTTACCATACCCCCGGAAGAAAGTGCTTTGAAAATTGCGAGGGAAATGTTTTGAAAAAGTATCTGGAATATATAAGAATAAATCAAGAAATAATGGGACGTATCGAAACCGACGGCGCACAATCCATTGAACAGGCGGCGGTGCTTTTCAGCGATGCGTTGATTGAGAACAGAAAAATATTTCTTTTCGGTACAGGACACTCCCACATGCTTGCGGAAGAACTGTTTTACAGAGCGGGGGGACTTGTTAAAATACAACCCATTCTGGAGCCCGCTTTAATGCTCCATATTTCCGCTTCGGAAAGTACCGAGGCAGAACGTGTTGAGGGTGTTGCCCAAAGGCTTTTTGAAGATTATAAAATTAAGGAAAACGACGTTATTGTTATTATTTCCAACTCGGGAAGAAACGGAGTAATTGTGGATATGGCACTCCTTTGCAAAGAACGGGGAGTCAAAATTATTGCCCTCACAAATACCCGACATACATATTCTTCGGAATCCCGTCACAAAAGCGGAAAAAGGCTTTGCGAAATTGCGGATATAGTGTTGGACAATTTCGGTTGCGTGGGTGATGCCTGCGTGAGTATTGACGGTGTTGACGGAAAAATCTGTCCCACCTCAACGGTAAGCGGAGCGTTGATTCTCAATGCCGTTGTGGCTGAAACTGTTGATATCTGTGTTAATAAGGGCTTTGTGCCGGAGCATTTCGCAAGTTCCAATGTGGACGGCGGCGATGAAATCAACAATGAACTTATAAGAAAATATAAAGAGGAGATAAAGCACCTATGATTTACCCCATACCTCAAAAAAACAACTTAAACGGCGAAAGCGTTGCTGTGAAATCGGTTGCTGTTTCGGGAGATTACAAAAATGTTGCGGAAAATGTTTTTCAGTCCTACGGTATCGGAACAGACGGCGGATTCAAGGTTGAAATTAAGATTTACGACAGCAGAAAAACTACTTATATTGAGGAAATATCTTCTTTGACGAATGAGAAATACTTTATAACCGTAAATAAAGACGGTGTGGTTATTGAAACATCTTCAGAACGCGGAGTGTTCAGAGCCCTTAACACCCTTTGTAAGTTCATAGAGACGAATGAACTTAAAACGGGTGAACTTGAAGATTATCCGCTTTTTGAAACCCGCGGTTACATTGAGGGATTCTACGGCAAAACATGGGAGGAAGAAAAAAGACTTTCAGTTATGAGCCTTATGGCAAAATACGGAATGAATACCTATTACTATGCTCCCAAGGATGATGTTTATCACAGGGAGAAATGGCGGGAACTTTACCCCGAAAATGAGTTGAATGCTCTGAAGAAACTTTTTGATTTTGCAACGGAAAACCAAATGGATTTCTTTTGGTGCGTCGGCCCGGGACTTTCATATAAATACACTTCCGAAGAAGATTTTGATTTGCTTATTGAAAAAATCAAAAGCATCTATGCCTTGGGTATAAGAAATTTCGGCTTGCTCCTTGACGATATTCCCACGGAGTTCTGTTACGAGGAGGACAAAGTCGCTTTTGACGGCATAGTTGACGCACATATTCAACTTATAAATAAGACATACAATGCCCTCAAAAGTTTCGATAATTCCATATCACTTACTGTTTGTCCCACACAGTACAGCGGTGACGAAAAAGGTTATTATATCTCTAAATTCGGCAGGAATATTCCGAAAGATGTTAAAATGTTCTGGACGGGTGCGGAGATTTGTTCGAGAGTTCTCACCGTGAGGGAGTCCGAAGAACTTCTCCGTTCAACAGGACATAAACCGCTCTTCTGGGACAATTACCCCGTTAACGACTGCGAAATGTACCAGGAAATGCACCTTGGCGCAATTATCGGCAGGGACAAAGAACTGTACAAATGCTCCGAGGGACTTATTGCAAATGTTATGGAATATGCGGAGTGTTCAAAAATTCCCCTTATTACAATTGGGGATTACCTTTGGAATCCCCACAGTTACTGTCCCGAAAAATCCCTCCAAAATGCCTATGAGGAACTTTTGGGAGAAAAAGGGGATATTTTTAAATACTTCGGGGACAATTTGGGTGTTTCCTGCCTTTCAAGATACAGCGGCGGTATTATGAGTTCAACTCTCGGAAAAATCAGAAAAACCTTGGCTGACGGCAATAAGGACGGAGCACTCGCAGAGTTTAAGGCGTATATCGGTAAAATGAGGGAGTGTCTTAATTTACTTGAAAGTGACGAGTTCCCGATTTTTGCGGAATTGGGCAAATGGACCAAGAAATTTTCCATGTGTTGTGATCTGTTGGATGCAATCTGTAATGAATGGGAAAATCCCACGGAGGAAAACTACGGGATTCTCAAGGATTTGACGGAAAAATACAATTCCGACGGAACAATTCTTACGGGCTTTGCAATACGCGAAGCCGCAGAAAAAACTTTGGGACTTTATTAAGAGAAAACAACTGCGACATCTGTTTGGGATTTCGCAGTTGTTTTTTTGCGGAAAAGTGAATTTAGGGTTTATTTTATTGACACTTTTAATTTAAAGGTTTATTATTGTATGGAAAAATATTGCATGGAGAACTGTTATGTATATCAACGAAAAAACATTTACAACTCATCCCGACTCCACAACCACGCAAAAGGAAATGCAGAGTTACCTTTTCCTTGAAGAAAACGGGGTGGAATACGTGAGAGCCGAACATGACGAGGCGGCAACCATCGAACTTTGCGAGGGAGTTGAAAAGGTGATTGGTGCAAAGATTTGCAAAAATCTTCTTCTCTGTAACCGCCAACAGACAAAGTTCTATATGCTCCTGATTCCCGGGAATATGCCTTTTAAAACAAAGTATTTGTCCGCCCAGATAAATTCTTCCCGCCTTTCCTTTGCAAGCGGTGAGAAAATGGAGGAACTTCTCAATGTTTCCCCGGGATCTTTGACAGTTCTTTCCCTGATGTTCGACAGGGAGGAAAATGTTGAACTTCTTGTTGAAAAGAATGTGTTTAAAGACGAGTATTTTGCCTGTCACCCTTGCGTTAATACCGCAACGGTTAAGTTTAAAACCGAGGATTTGAAAGGAAAAGTTTTACCCGCTCTTAACAGAAATTATACGGTTGTGGATTTGGAGTGCCCGGAAGATGAAGATTGAATCAGTTGTTTTTGACCTTGACGGAACCTTGCTTGATACTTTGGGAGATTTGCGTGACAGCGTGAATTTTGCCCTACGAAAAAATTCCTTGCCCATGCGTTCCACGGAAGAAATACAAGCCTTTGTGGGTAACGGTATTCGCCGTTTAATAGAACGGTCAGTTCCCGAGAATACCCCCGTTGAAATTGTTGACAAGTGTTTTGACGATTTTAAGGAACACTACAAGACTCATTCCGCGATTTTAACGAAAGCCTATGACGGCATAATTGATTTGATGAAAGAATTAAAATCAAAAGGTATTAAAATTGCGGTTGTTTCCAACAAGGCGGATTTTGCCGTAAAGACCCTAATGGAGGATTATTTCAGCGGTCTTTATGACTGTGCCTACGGCGAAAGGGCGGGGGTGGAGAAAAAGCCCGCTCCCGACGGTGTTTTCGGTGCAATGGCGGAAATAAAAGCCATGAAAGAAAGTACTATTTACATAGGGGACTCCGAGGTGGATGTTGAAACCGCAAAAAATGCGGGACTTCCCTGTGTTTCGGTTACATGGGGTTTTCGTGATAAAGAGGTTTTAGAAAATCTTTGTCCCGAATATATTGTAGATAGTCCGAGAGATATTTTAAATCTAATTGAAAGAGGTATCTGAATGAAAGTTTTACTTGTAAACGGCGGCCCTCACGAAAAGGGTTGCACACATACCGCACTTTGCGAAATTCAAAAGGAACTTAATGCACAGGGTGTTGATACGGAGATTTTTTGGCTTGGTAATAAGCCCGTGCGCGGTTGTATCGGCTGCGGCGGTTGTGTAAAAAATGACGGCCACTGTGTATTTGATGACGATATTGCAAATACTCTTATAGATAAAGCCGCAGAGGCGGACGGAATTGTTTTGGGTTCTCCCGTCCACTATGCCGCACCCTCGGGTACAATTTGTGCCGTTCTTGACAGAGCCTTCTATGCAGGTGGCAGGAATTTTAAATACAAACCCGCCGCCGCTGTTGTCAGTTGTCGCAGAGCGGGTTCAACCGCGGCTTTTGAGGTTCTCAATAAGTATTTCACCATTAACAATATGCCCATTGTTTCTTCGGGGTATTGGAATATGGTACACGGCTCAAAGGCGGAGGATGTTCTCCAAGACCTTGAGGGATTGCAGATTATGAGAACTCTCGGTAAAAATATGGCATGGCTTCTCAAATGCATTGAGACGGGCAAAGCAAACGGCATTGAAAGACCTGCCGGTGAACAGAAAATTCGTACCAATTTTATAAGATAATTGATTTTGTTGTTTTTTAATGATATAATTTAAAGTCAAAGAATTTTATTTAAGGAGAGATTCCTATGAATGATATAAATACTCTTTATGCTTTATGGAAAGAAAAAGCAATTCTTGACAGTGATTTACAGGAAGAACTCAAATCCATAGAGGGTGACGAGGAGGCAATACTCGACCGATTCTATAAAAATCTTGAATTCGGCACGGGCGGACTTCGCGGTGTTATCGGCGCGGGTACAAACCGAATGAATGTCTATACCGTAGGTCAGGCAACACAGGGACTTGCGGATTATCTTAATGAGGCATTTGAGGAACCAAGCGTTGCCATTGCCTATGACTCCCGTATTAAATCCGATGTTTTTGCAGAGTGCGCCGCAGGTGTTCTTGCCGCAAACGGCATCAAGGTGTATATTTACCCCGAACTTATGCCCACCCCCATGCTTTCCTTTGCAGTTAGAAGATTGGGCTGTTCCTCGGGTATTGTGCTTACGGCAAGCCACAACCCCTCAAAGTATAACGGTTTCAAGTGCTATGACCCAAGAGGTTTCCAGATTACCGACGAAGCCGCCGCAAAGACCTATGATTATATGAAAAAAGTTGATATGTTTGACGGCGTTAAGCGTATGGACTTTGAGGATGCTCTCGCAAATGATCTGGTGGATTATATTGAGGATTGGCTCAAGGATGAGTTCATTGAAAAAGTCCTTGAATGTTCCGTAAATCCCGACGTTGTGAAAAAATCCGGACTTAAAATCCTTTATACGCCCCTTAACGGTACGGGCAACAAGCCTGTCCGCCGTGTTCTCAAAAAATTGGGTGTTGAGGATTTGAGAGTGGTAAAAGCCCAGGAAAAACCCGACGGCAATTTCCCCACCTGTCCTTACCCCAATCCCGAAATTCGTCAGGTGTTTGAAGAAGGTCTTAAAATGACGGAGGAATTCCCCGCGGACCTTATGATTGCAACGGACCCCGACTGCGACCGCGTGGGTATTGCGGTACGTGATAACGGGGAATACAAACTTATGACCGGTAACGAAGTGGGCGCAATGCTCTGTGAATATTTGCTTTCCCAACTTAAAGAAAAGGGCAAACTTCCCGAGAAACCGGTTGTTGTAAAAACAATTGTTACAACCCCTCTCATTTCCGCAATATGCAAGGAATACGGAGCAGAAATGGCGGATCTCCTTACAGGCTTTAAATATATCGGAGAACTTGTTACGGAACTTGACGAAAAAGGCGAGGCGGACAGATATGTTCTCGGTCTTGAGGAAAGTTACGGCTACCTTACGGGTGCCCACGCACGTGACAAGGACGGCGTTAATGCCGCAATGATTATCTGCGAAATGGCGGCTTTCTACAAAGCACAGGGAATCACTCTCTGGCAGTTTATGAACAGCGTTTATGAGAAATACGGCTATTTCTTCAACCGTCTTGACAACTATGCCTTTGAGGGTGCCGCAGGTATGCAGAAAATGGCGGATATGATGGAGTCTTTGAGAAACGATCCCCCGAAAGAAATCAACGGCAGTAAGGTTGTTTGGGTAGGCGACTACAAAACCGGCAAAACAACTGACGGTGAAACAGGACTTCCCAAATCCAATGTCCTTTCTTACAGAATGGAAAGCGGCGATACGGTGATTGTAAGACCCTCGGGTACGGAGCCGAAAATCAAAATTTATATTACCGCAAAGGCAAATTCAAGAGAGGAAGCGGAGAAGAAACTTTCGGTTATTTCCGACAGCGTGAAAACTCTCCTGGGTATTGAATAATGTTTTCTGAAAAAGCAAAAAGGACAATATGTATAATCCTTGTAGGGCTTATGGTTTTAAGCGTTGGTAGCGTTGTTCTTTCGGTAATATTTTAATAATGCATATTTTAAAAACACAGCGACCTGACTTGAATACGGGTCGCTGTGATTTCTTTTGATAATATATGGTTTTTAATAAGTAATAATCCAACAAGCCCACCATTTGGTGAGCTTGTTGGTTTTCACTTAATTAGCAGCAACCGCAGTTGTTGTTACAACCGCAATCGTTGTTGTAAGGTGCACAGCCACCGCCGTTACCACAGAACAAAACGAGGATTATAAGGATGATAATCCAAGTGCAGCTATTACCGTTGTTGAAGAAGCAACCCATTCTCTTAACCCCCTTTCAATGCATAATATGTTATTCCGATTTTTTTGTTACAAAAGGAATATATGTTTGTTTCGGGAAAAGAATAAAACCGAAATATCATTGAAAGGTGGCGAGAAAGATGGGCTACAGTTTTGATTTTGATAAATACAAAAAACACAGTCCTGCAGACATAAGGGATTTGATTTCCGATGAATACGACTATGAGTATGCCGACGAGTTTGATTATTTGTTCGACGACGAATATGAAGACCATGAGCCGAATGAATACGATATGTAAAATAAGTTCATAGACTTGTATTGAATTGTTTAAAATTTTGTCGTATAATACGGGTAACAGAGGTGAGTGGTATGCTTTGTCAGAACTGTAATAAAAATGAAGCAAATATGCACATGAAACGAATTATAAACGGAAGAGCGGCAGAGGTACACCTTTGCTCCGACTGTGCCAGATCATTGGGCTATGGGGAGGCATTTTCCGGCTTCGGTTTGGGCTTTTCCGATTTTTTGGGGGATTTTCTTTTAAAAGGGGAACATCCATCCAATTCCGCTCGTTGTCCCGTCTGCAACAAAAGTTTTGAGGAAATTGCAAAAGACGGTAAAATGGGCTGTGCCGAATGTTACTCTGCTTTTTACGACAAACTTCTTCCATCCTTGCAACGTATTCACGGAAAAAGTACCCACATGGGCAAAAAGCCCACGCAAACAAAAACGGGCGGGGACAAACTGATGATATTAAAAGAACAGTTGGAAAATGCCGTTCGTGAACAGGATTTTGAATCCGCGGTAAGAATCCGTGACGAAATAAACGCAATATTAAATGCAGGAGGCGAGGAGAAATGAGTGCAAAATGGTATTTGGGCACAGGGGCTCAAAATGATGTTGTCATAAGCACAAGTATCCACCTTGCCCGTAATGTAGTGCAATTCCCCTTTCCCGCACGCCTTTCGATGCAGGATAAATTAAAGGTGAATTCCGTTATTAAGTCCGCCGCCGAAACAGTTAAAGACTATGCCTTTAACTATTATGAGATGAAAACACTTTCACAGTCGGAGGTTGTTTCCTTGGCGGAAAGGCACCTTGTCAGTCCTGAGTTTGCTTCATCCCGTGACGGCAGAGCCCTTCTTCTTACTGAGGATGAATCTGTCAGCATTATGCTTAACGAGGAGGACCATATCAGACTCCAGGTTATGTATGCGGGTTTTGCTCTTGACGAGGCATACAGAACCGCCGACAGAATAGACAGTCAGTTAAGCGAAAACCTGGATTTTGCTTTTGATGACAAATTGGGTTATCTTACCCAGGACCCCACGGCTTTGGGTACGGGAATGAAAGCGTCGGTTGTTTTGCATCTTCCCGCCCTTGTTGCGTCATCTCAAATTACAAAACTGATTACAACCGTTTCAAAATTGGGACTTTCTCTGCGAGGTTCTTATGGGGAGGGTGCGGCGGCAAAAGGTGATTTGTTCCGCTTGAGCAACACAATTACCCTGGGAATTTCCGAAAAAGCCGCAATTGAAAATTTGAAATCAATAGCCCTGCAAATTGCGGCACAGGAACGTGTGGCAAGGGATGAAATCTTCAAGGCACCCGTTACCGAGGACAGAATTTTCAGAGCCTACGGAGTTTTGAAATACGCAAGGATGATTGATACAAATGAGTTTATGGAACTTATTTCATTGGTGCGTCTCGGTGCCGTCAAGGGAATAATCAATATGGATTGTTCACTTGTTGAGGCTCTTATGATTCAAATGCAACCTGCCACAATATCACTTTCTGTTGACAGACCCCTGGACAAAATCGAAAGAGATAAATTGAGGGCACAACTTGTAAGACAGAATTTGTGATTTTTTCTGATCCGAACCCCTGTAAAATGCCCTTTTCATTTCCATTTGGGCAATAATTATAATAATAAAACAAAAAATACTGCCGAAACTAATTATAGTTGGGCAGTTTTTTTGTTGTATAAACGGGAAAAATGTGGTATCATTCTCCCGTTATTAATAAAAAATAGAGGTTATTATGTCGGAAAAAGTTTCAAAATCAAAAACTATTGTATCAACTTTTCTTTTAATGCTGGCGGCTTTTATCTGGGGTACCGCCTTTGTGGCTCAAAGCGAGGGTTTAAAGGAAATAGGTAATTTCACTTTTCTGTGTTTAAGGTCCTGCCTTGCAGTAGTTGTTTTGACCCCGGTTTCTTTCGTGGTAATGAAAAGAAACAGAAAACTTGTGGGGGACGGACCCCACAATGAAAACAAAACCTTCTTTTCAAAACGGCTTATTTTAGGCGGTGTTCTTTGCGGAACGTCCGTGTGCTTTGCGTCCCTGGTACAGCAGTACGGAATTATGTATTCAAGTGTGGGCAAGGCGGGGTTTTTGACAACTCTTTACATTCTTATGGTGCCCCTTATCGGTTTGATTTTTAAAAGAAAGGTAAAACCGATTCTTTGGCTTTGCATAGTTATTGCCACTTGCGGTATGTATTTCCTATGCGTGACGGATGTGGGGGGAGTAAGTATCGGCGATATTCTTCTCATACTTTGTGCGTTTCTGTTTGCGGTACAGATTATGATTGTTGACCACTTCGTTGAAACTGTTGACGGAGTACGACTTTCCCTCGTTCAGTTTTTCATATCCGCAGTTATTTCCGCAATAGGTATGTTCGCTTTTGAAAATCCCGACCCGCAGGCAATTGCAAGTGCATGGTTCTCGGTTTTCTATGCGGGTGTTATGTCCTCGGGTGTTGCCTTTACTCTCCAGATTGTAGCCCAGAAAAATCTGAATCCCACCGTTGCAAGTCTTTTAATGAGCCTTGAATCCGTTTTTGCCGCTTTGGCGGGAGCCGTTTTCGGTGAAAGACTTTCGGGTAGCGAGATATTCGGATGTTGTCTTGTGTTCCTGGCAATCATACTTGCACAACTTCCTGTTGAAAAGTTAATTAAACCTAAAAATACTTCAAAGGGTGTTTAACCGCCCCTTGAAGTTTTTTCTTTTTTAGGTTATCCTTGGTTTAACAAAATATTAACATTGTTGACGTAGAATTTTTTGTGTTCGGGAGGTGTCAGAATGGTTTGCATTTTGGTTGTTGAAGACGATATTCAATTTAACAGAATAGTTTGCTCATATCTTGCTGACAGCGGTTACAATGCTGTGGGATGTCACAGCGCCGCCAAAGCACTTGAACAGATGGAAAACCTGTCCGTTGATGTTATTATTTCCGATATTATGATGAAAGATATTGACGGCTTTGAATTTGCAGAGCAGGTTCGCGGAATAGACAAGGATGTGCCCATTTTGTTCCTGACCGCACGTGATGATATGCAGTCCAAGGAAAAAGGCTATCGAATAGGCATTGACGATTATCTTGTCAAGCCCATTGAAATGAAAGAGATGGTTTTCAGAATTGAGGCAATTCTGAGGAGAGCCAACATTGCCAACAAAAAGAAAATCACCGTCGGTGACCTGGAACTTGATTCCGTTGAAAGTGCCGCCTACCTGAATGGGCAGGATTTGGGACTTTCCGTTAAGGAATTTAATATACTTTTTAAATTCCTTTCCTACCCGAAACATACATTTACAAGAACTCAACTTATGAATGAGTTTTGGGGCTACGACAGTGAAAGCACATTGAGAACTGTTGATGTTTGTATCACAAAACTCCGGAGTAAAATTTCCGAGTGTAAAGATATTGAAATTGTTACGGTTCACGGACTCGGATACAAAGCGGTGGTACTTGAATGAAAAGAAGCAAACGTGAAAAGGCTTTTGCCAGCAGGTTAAGAAGTTTTATTGTTGAATTCATTTCCGTATTCTTTATTATTGCTCTGAACGGAACGTTTTTAATATTTGTATTAGTTGCCTTGCTGGGCAGGGAGGCAGCAAGGTATGAAATATCTTTGTTTTGCTTCTTGTATCTTTTATTCGGCTGTATTGTTTCCACTGGATTGGTCTATATGGTAAAAGGACGGGTTTACTACAACAAAATCAGATCCGTTTGCGACACGGCAAAACTTGTGGCAAAAGGTGATTTTACTGCAAGAGTCCCCGTGTATTTTGACAAACCGAAAAGCGAAATGGATTACCTTGCTTTGAATTTCAATAAAATGCTTGCGGAGATTTCTTCTTTGGAAAATATGAGGAACGATTTTGTTGCCGACGTTTCCCACGAAATAAAGACTCCTTTAAGTGTTATTCAAGGCTATGCGGACTTGCTTCAGAACAGAAATTTGTCCGAAGAGAAAAGAACTGAATACTTACAGCGTCTTTTGGAAGCCGGTGACTCTCTGTCAAATCTTGTAACAAATATTCTGAAACTCAACAAAATAGAAAATCAGGAAATAATCCGGAAAGAAAAGTTTTCACTTGACGAACAACTCAGGTATTGCATTTTGTCATTTGAAGATGTGTTGGATGAAAAGAATATTACAATAAAAGCGGATTTGGATGAATTTTTCCTTGAAAGTGACAAAAGCCTTTTGGAAATCGTCTGGAATAACCTTATTTCCAATGCGGTCAAATTTATGGGTTTTGGCGGCACTTTAGAAGTGGAATTGAAAAACAAAAACGGAAAAGCATTGGTTAAGATTACGGATGACGGATGCGGTATGTCGAAAGACACTTTGAAGCATTGTTTTGATAAATTCTATCAGGGCGATACATCCCATTCCCAAGAGGGCAACGGATTGGGTCTTGCACTTGTAAAACAGGTTGTAAATATGCTTGACGGCGAGATAACCGTGAAAAGCAAACTGAATGAAGGTACTGTATTTTCGGTAATTCTGTAACTTAACATAATTTTAACAATGGTGCTATAAAATCAATAACCGTGGTGGTGAGGACAATAAAAAACAAGAAAGATTCTAACTCAAAGTTTAATAAACTCTTGAGTTCAAAATACAATAAAATGGCGATAATTTTTATAGAAGTTGCGCTTTTACTTACTGTTGTTGTCCTTATTTGCCTTGTGGTCAAGGGTGATATTTCCTTGAAATCCCCGGAAACCACAAAATATGTTATAAACAATACAACGGAAAATTCAATAGTTTACAAAGAGGGCTTGACCTTTGCGGCTACTGAGAAAAACAAAGATAACGAAGAGGAAAATGTCAGTGGGGCAGTTGATGTCGTAAATAACAATTCGGGAAATTCCGGCAGTATTGATAATTCAGATACTCCCAATAGTAACACACTTCCCGACCCGTCCGGTTGGAATAGGGCGGAGATTTTGGCAAAGGCGAAAAGTGCAGTCAATAAAACAAAGACATATACGGGAAATCTTACCGTTAATCATACCGAAGGATTTACTGCCGATGTTAAAGAATGTACCGGCGGCGATTTAGTAAAGGGTATTGCAAATCTTATGATCGGTTGGGTAGTTAAACCCGTTGAGGAAACTCTTTCCTACCAAAACGGCAAAGCCGTGAATTCCGAGGGCGAAACAGTACCCATTATTCTCCCCAAAAGAGGTAATTTCACTCTGACGGAAGACGGAATTTCCACTGCCTCCGTTCAACGTTCCGGTAGCGAATACGTTATTAAAATTAAACTGATAGAGGAAAGTGTGGGAATGTACGAAGTTCCCAAACACAATGCTGCTTCCGTTGGCTATCTTGATGTTGCGAATTTTGATATCAGCTTTATGGAAGTGGATTCTGCGGATATCGTTTATCAAGGTTCAAGCATTGAGTTTAGAATAAATGCGGACGGTTATGTAACAAAAGCAAAATATACAATTCCGCTCCATATAGACGGCTCTGCACACAGAGGTTCTATAAGCGGTTCTGCCACATTCGAAGGTGTTCAGACTGAAGAATGGCAATTAAATTGGTGAAAAGAGGATGGAAAATGGCACTAAAACAAAAAGCGATTGCTTTAATTATCAAAGAAGCTATTAAGTATGTCAGAAAAGATTACGACAAAAACCTTTTTAAACTTATAGATTTCGGCGATAAATTGGTCAAAGAGGAAATTCACCATAAAACTTTGAGAGGTCTTAAACAGAGACTTTTAAGACCGGGTAATGAGTGGGCAACTCTAATTAAAAGAATAATTATGGATACGGACCCCGATGTTATTCAGAAACTTATTCCGCCCTTTATTAACACGGTTGTAAAAAGTTACGACAGAAGACTCGCCGCAATGAAAGAACACGGTTGCAACATACCTTGGGCGATACTTCTTGATGTTACAACTGCTTGCAACCTTAAATGCACGGGCTGTTGGGCGGCTCAGTACGGAAACCATCTTCAGATGACCTATGACGATATAAACAAGGTTATTAAAGAGGGCAAGGAACTTGGTACATACGTTTATCTTTACACAGGCGGCGAGCCCCTTGTTCGCAAAAATGACTTAATTCGTATCTGTAAAGAAAATCCCGACTGTTTGTTTATTACATTTACAAACGGTACTCTTTGCGACGACGCATTCGCAGATGAACTTAAAAAAGTGGGCAATATGTTCCTTACATTCTCTATTGAGGGTAACGAGGAAACAACCGATGCCCGTAGGGGAAAAGGTACATATAACGCGGTTATTTCCGCTATGGCACGCCTTAAAAAACGCGGTGTTCCCTTTGGTGCATCTCTTTGCTATACAAAACTTAACGCGGATGTTATCGCTTCCGATGAATACGCGGATTTCCTTATTTCACAGGGTGTTCTCTTTGCTTGGTATTTCACTTTTGTACCCGTTGGTTGCGGCTCAACTCCCGAACTTATGGCAACTGCGGAGCAACGTGAATTGATGTACAATCAAATAAGGAAATGGAGATTTAAAGAGGTTAAACCTTTCTTCACCATTGATTTCTTTAATGACGGCGAATATGTGGGCGGCTGTGTTGCCGGCGGTAAACAGTATTTCCATATCAGTGCAAACGGTGACTGTGAACCCTGTGTATTTGCACACTATTCCAATGTGAATATTAAAGACAAGGACAAACATATTATCGACGCTCTCAAGAGCCCGATATTTATGGCATATAAAGCCCGTCAGCCCTTCTCACACAATATGCTCCGTCCCTGTCCCGTTATGGACAATCCCGGTGCTATTAAAAAGATGGTTGAGGAGTCCGGTGCAAAATCAACGGATTTACAGAGTCCTGAAAATGTTGAAGACCTTTTTGCAAAAACAGTTGATGTTGCCCGCAAATGGAAGGACACTTCCGACAGAATGGCAAAAGATTACGGATTTGTTGAATGGCATATCAGAAGTGTTGATATTTACAAAGGTTACGAATCCGAACATATTAAAGATTACGAAGAATTTGAATAAGCGGAGGCACGGATTTGGTAAAGTCAAAATCAATTGAAAGAGCCAAAAGTGCCGAATCGGTAGGCATTGATTCCTCGGTTGTCGCAAAGATGACCGAGGAAATGTCATGTCGCGGCATCAATATTCACAGTTTAATGATTTTGCGTGACGGCAAGGTAGCCTGTGAATCCTGGAGCAGTCCTTTGACCCCCGAAACACCCCACATGGTGTATTCGGTTTCCAAGAGCTTTCTTGCAACGGCTTACGGCTTTGCTTTGGATGAGGGCAAAGTAAAAAAAGATACAAGACTTCTTGATATTTTTCCGGAATTAAAGGGTAAAAAGACGGATGAAAACCTTGAAAAATTGACCATTCACCATCTTTTGTGTATGACCGCAGGAAAACAAACTTCCATAAGGGGCAGTAAAAGTGATGACTGGATGGATTCATTCATCCGTGCAAAATGGATTTTTGAACCCGGCACAAGTTGGCGATATGTTAACGACAATTATTACGTTGCATCAAAAATGCTGTGTAAAATCCTCGGTATGTCCATAACGGAATATCTCACCCCTCGGCTCTATGAACCTCTCGGAATTGATGTTCCTTTCTGGGAACATTCTCCCGATGGTGTGGAAACGGGCGGATGGGGTCTTATGCTCAAAACCGAAGATATTGCAAAACTCATTCTTTGTTACCAAAACAAAGGTGTGTTTGACGGATGCCGAGTTGTGCCGGAATGGTGGACCGAAGAAGCAACGGGATTTATAAGTGAAAACTCTGTCAGCGAAAAAGCGGCGGATGCAAGTGCCGGTTACGGTTGCGGATTCTGGCGATGCAGCGGAATGCCCAATACATATAGGTGTGAGGGAATGTTCTGCCAATACGGAATATCTTTTGAGGATTACAATGCCTGCCTTGTTATGACCTCGGAGCATAGTGATTTACAGGAAACTTTGGATGTAATATGGAAGTATATGCCCGAGGCATTTATTGAACCTGATTACGAAAAACACGGGCAACAGATTTTGTTACCCGATAAGTCCGGAATTGTTGTAAAAGAACGGCAGAGCACCGAAAAGAATATAAGCGGAAAAACATACAAACTCAAAAGGTGTAAGTTTATCAATTTTATCGGATTCCCCATAAGTGTGTTGCCCATGCCCATTGTCTTTTTCGCAAAGGACAGGGGAGGGAATATGACTGATTTGTCCTTTGATTTTGACAATGACGGGTGCACTTTCAGTTGGAAAGAGGACGGTGGGTTTGAAAATTCATTGTTCCTTGCCATGAACGGTGAAGCCAACTTGGATGAAATAACACTCGGGGAGTTTCAAATGACGGTTCGTTGCTACGCGTATTGGGAAAAAGAAAATCTCCTTGTTATGCGTATTCGCCCCTTGGCAGCAGTTGCCGAAAGGATTTTAAAATTTGAGTTTAAGGGAAAGAAAATTAAGATGTATCCATCATACGTTCCCGGGACGGACGAAAAGGCGCAAAAGGTCGGGGAAAAACTCAAATGCATTTTAATCGGCAGGTGGTTTCACTGGTGGATTGATTTTCTCGTTCCCAGAGTAGGCAAGATACTCAATCCGACCCACTACGGAAAACAAAAATGAATATGACGAATAAGAAAATCATGGAAATATGATTTTCTTTTTTTGTCTTGTATTTTGTTTAATTATTTATTATACTTATATATTGTAGATATATTATAGGAAAATTGACGGGGTGTTAGTTTGGCTAAATACGGCTTTGACTTGCAACGTAAAAATAAAAACAAGAAGAATATTGTCTTAATCAGTTTGTTTATTTGCTTTGTAATAGTTTTGGGAACTGTTTCAACATTTTTGTTGTGGCGTTCACTTAATTATGATTTTAATAATATTTTCAATAAAACCGACGAGGAAAGCACGACTACTGTTGAAACAACTAAAAAAACAGATGATGTTGTCTATGATGGCGGCGCATTGTTTCTTGTAGCGGTTACTTCGGATGACGGAAAACAAACTCGGTTTATAAATATTATAGATGTGGATTTAGGCGAAAAAACGGTAAGGGTTATTCCTTTTGACCACACCCAAAAAAGTGACAGCACTAATATCACCTATGATAAGTTATTGAGCGAAAAGGGCGTCACGGAGCTTGTTTCTTCCGTTGAAACAGATTTTCAGGTTGATGTGGATAAATACGCTGTTTTTACCGATACGGGTTATAAGTCTGTTTTCAGAGCATTGGGTGATGTAACGGTTAGGGTTAACGAAGATATAGAATATGACACCCCTGATATGTTTCTTGAACTCAAAAGAGGGGAGAATACCTTAGCTCCCGAAAAGGTGTTCAAGTATATGAAGTACATCTGTGAAACAGAGAAAGGATACGAGTGCTCAAGATTGAACGGTGAAGTTATAGTTTCCTCCTTTGAGGCCTTCTACAATATCGAGAACTTTAATTCTGCCGATGCACTTTTTTCAAAGCTTATAAACTACTGTAAAAGCAATATTTCCATTGTGGATTTTACAAATAATAAAGATAAAATAAATTATCTTGTTCCGAAAACCTCAAAAGAAAAACTAAAAGTATATGTTTCCGAAAAGGAGATCAACGATGAATAATTCAAAAAAGAAAATTGTTTATGTAATTGTAGCAGTTTTGGCAGTTGCCGTTTTTGTCAGCGGTATGCTTCTTTACACAATTTATGATACCACTCTTAGACCTACGGAATTTGCCAACCTGATAGCACCACCCACCGGTGACGGAACGGGTTATTACAGACATTGTTATTATGAACTCAGCGGTGCGGAGCAAACAATTTATACCGTTGTACTTGACAGTATATATGATATGCCCGAAAGAATAGAGATACCCGAGATGAACGAGGCGGATCTCAATAAAATGTTCACAGCACTTTCCTACGACAATCCCGACCTTTTTTGTTTGGGTTTGAATTGTAAGGTTTACAGAGAGGGATTGAAAACATTTTTTGAACCAACATATTCAATGACCTTGGAGGAATATCAAAAGCAACGGGAGGATTTGGAAACAGTTACTTCGGTTATTCTCAAGGAAGCCGAGAATTATAGTTCTTTGTATGAAAAGGAACTGTATATTCACGATTATATTGTTACAAACTGTTCCTATGTTGAACCTGAAACATATCCCAATGCCAACAGCGTTTACGGATGTCTTGTTCAGGGAAAAGCATCATGCGAGGGGTATTCACGTGCGTTCCAGTATCTTTTGAATGCTTTGAATATAGATAATAGGCTTGTAACCGGTGAATCCACCGAGGATGGCGAAAACTATATCGGTCATATGTGGAATTATGTTGTACTTGAGGGTAACGGATATTTTGTGGATGTTACTTGGGATGACCCAAAAACCGCAACCCAGGTGCTCCGTCATACCTACTTTAATGTAACTACAAATGATATACTGTTAGAACATCGCGAAATTGAACAGACTCTTCCGCTTTGTACGGAGAATAAATATAATTATTTTGTTTACGAAAATGCGTATGTGTATAATGTTGAAAGTCAACAGCTTGAAGTTTCCGTTGAAAATGCAGTGTATAATGCAAAACAGAGAAATTATAAATGTGTAGAATTAAGATTCAGCGATGCCGCAGCACTTGAACAGGCAAAGGATACACTTTTTAACACCGGTATTATATATACAATATACAAAGATGCAGGTCTTTTTAGCGATTTGAACGGTGCAAAAGTATATTACAGTACGTATGAGAAGATGAATTCAATTTGTCTTTTCTTTTAAGGTGGAGTAAAAATGGACAGAGAAAAAATAGAAAAAGCAGTCAGGGATATCCTTGAAGCAATAGGTGAGGACCCCGACAGAGAGGGGCTCAAAGAAACCCCCAACCGAGTTGCAAGAATGTACGAGGAAGTGTTCTCGGGGCTTTCCGAGGATGCCCATGCCCATCTCAAACTGTTTAACGAGCCGGGAAATGACGAAATGGTCGTAGTTCGTGATATACCCTTGTATTCAATGTGCGAGCATCATTTGCTTCCTTTTGTGGGTAAGGCGCATATTGCCTATATTCCCGAGGACGGAAGAATAATCGGTCTTTCAAAACTTGCTCGTATAGTTAATGTGTATGCAAAACGTCCCCAGGTACAGGAACGCTTGACAACTCAGATTGCAGATTTCCTCTATGACGAGTTGGGAGCAAAGAGTGTTGCTGTTATTATTGAAGCGGAGCATCTTTGTATGACAATGCGCGGTGCAAAGGCCGCGGGAGCGGTTACACAGACCTCGGCTCTCAGAGGTGCCGCAAGAAGTGATGCAAGAACTCGTTCCGAGGTTATGGCATTGTTAACAGGTGGAAAATAATGTTTTCTTTTAAGTATTTAACAGACAAAAAAAAAGGTCCCCTTGTTATGGGGATTTTGAATATTACGCCGGATTCATTTTCTGACGGCGGAAAGTTTTACAGCCTTTCGGGCGCACTCGAAAGGCTTGAAAAACTTTATAGGGACGGTGCGGATATTATTGATATCGGTGCCTGTTCAACCGCTCCGAAAAATACAGTAGTATCGGAAGCCGAGGAACTTGATCGGCTGGGGATACTTCCCGAACTTGTTAAAAATGCCAAAGTACCTTTATCCATAGACACTTTCAGACCCGCGGTTGCAAAGTTTGCTTTAGAAAACGGGGTCAGTATAATAAATGATGAAAGCGGAATTTTTGACAACGAAATGGCAGCGGCTGTAAAAGAGTATAACGCAGGATGGATTTTTATGCATACGGGCGGAAAATCCTCAAAGGATGAAGTTCAATATACCAATGGTGTTGTAGAAGATGTTTTGTCCTTCTTTTGCGGAATGAAAGATAGGGCAGTTTCTTTCGGAATAAATGAAGATTGCCTCTGTTACGACTGTGGTATCGGTTTCGGAAAAAGCCGTAAGGATGATATAAGCCTTTTGAAAGAATGTGAAACTCTTTCGCGGTATTCTCCGTTGCTTATAGGTGTTTCAAGAAAACGAGTTATCGGGGAGATAACAGGAAAAGAGAATCCCCAAGACAGAGTTGCGGGCAGTGTGGCGGCGGCTTTAAACTGTGCCATTAAGGGAGCACGAATTTTGCGTGTTCACGATGTTGACGAAACTGTGGATGCTTTGAAGATTTTTGACAAACTGTCGTGAAAAGGTGAAAATATGGAAAAAATTATTGTTAAGGGATTAAGGTTAAAAGCCTACCACGGAGTAAATCCGGAAGAAAAAATAGACGGACAGATGTTTGAATTGGATATTACCGCACTTATAGATGCAAAAAAGGCGGCAATAAGTGATGAACTCGACGATACGGTGAGTTATGCAAAAATAATAAAAACCGCGAGGGCGGTGTTTACTGCACAGAGTTATAACCTTATTGAGTACGCAGCTCACAAAGTGGGAATGGAAATAATGGGCGAATACCCGAGTCTTGAAAGTGTTACAGTCCTTTTAAAGAAACCCGAGGCACCCATAAAGGCGGATTTCGATTATGTGGCAGTTGAAGAAACAATAACTAGGGAAGAATTTGCGGAGAGATGTAAATAATGAAAGCAGTAATAGGAATAGGTACTAATATTGGCGACAGAGCGGCAAATATAAAATCTGCAGTGGAAGCCCTTGATTTATTGCCCGATGTTAAGGTGTTAAGGTGCGCCGGTATATACGAAACCGAACCTTGGGGTTTTACGGAACAACGCGCCTTCTTTAATACGGTTGTTGAGGTTGAAACATCCGTGTCGGCGGAAATGCTTTTGGGAGAGTGCTTGGGTATAGAAGCCGGTATGGGCAGAATAAGAGAGTTTAAAAACGGACCACGGATAATAGATTTGGATTTGTTGGTTTTCGAGGGTTATGAAAATAATACAGATGCTATTACTGTTCCACACAGCAGAATAGGGGAACGGGACTTTGTTCTTGTGCCTTTGAAAGAACTGTATGACGATATGAATGTATTGGGTGTTTCGTATATAAAACAGTATGAAAACATAGCCCCGAAAAGCACGGCGAAAAAAATCGAAAATGTTTTAAATTAGGTATTGACATTTTGGTTTTACGGTGATATAATTCTGTCTCGTTGGCGACAAGAGAGCCTGTCGGAAATAACCGAAAATTTGCTCTTTAAAGAGAAAGAAAGCGAAACACCCGGGTGGGTTGTAAAAACGCTAAAATTTCTTAAAAAAGTCGTTGACAAATGGTATCGAACGTGATATCATATTCAGGCACTCGCGAGTTGAGGACAAGTCTCCGAGCCTCGAGAGTAGCAAACGAACCTTGAAAATTAAACAACGAGAAACAAAGAAACCCTTGAGATTTTTTTGA
>CAYQYT010000019.1:0-27953 GCA_964421815.1 uncultured Eubacteriales bacterium
TAAGTGATATTGTGAGACAGGTCTCACAGTGATATTCTTTAGAATACCTCGCCTTTGGCGAGATATTTCTAAAGAGTGATATTGAAACTTGTCGTTTCAGTGATATTATATTCGCCTTCAAAACTCGCGAAGCGAATATAACTTGGGCGTAGTCCAAATATAACTGCGTAGCAATATCACTCGCCGATAGGCGAATATAACTGTGGCACCTTCCTTACGGAGGGTGCCACAATCCCGAAGCTTTTTTTATTGCAAAACTCTTTAAACCATCTCAAACACCTTGCACACAAACGGTACAAGGAGAAGTCCCGGCAAAATGTTTGCCACCTTGATTTTCGTAATACCCACAAGGTTAAGACCCAGGGCGGTAATCATAACCGAACCCGCGCAAATAAGTTCCGCCACGGCAAAATCATTGAGGAACGAACCAAGGAACATTGAAAGGAGCACAAGTCCCCCTTGAAAAACGAAAACGAAAGCCGAGGAACAAAGTACACCGATACCCAGACTTGCCCCCAACATTGCAGAGGAAATCAAATCTAAAACGGATTTTGTATAGAGCATCTGATTGTTCCCGGAAATTCCCGCATTCATTGATCCCACAATGGTCATTGCGCCCACACAAAAAAGCAGGGATGCCGTAACGAATCCTTGGGAAAATGTACTTTTCTCATTTTCACCCTTTGCGCTTTTCTTCTGGAGCCTGTCCCCGATTTTCGTAAGGAATCCGTCAATGTCAATGACGGTGCCTATAACCGTGCCGATTACAAGGGAAATAATCATAACAAGTTGATTTTCACCCTTTATAATTCCCATAATACCGATGGCAACGGTGCAAAGACCGAGAACGGTCATAACCGAATCCGTCAGTTTTTCGGGTATCTGTTTTTTCAGGAGCATACCCACGCTACTGCCCACAATAACCGTGAGGGTGTTCACAATAACACCGCTGAAATTTGTCAATAAATCAAGCATTTAAACACCGCCAAATATATTCCAAGGGTATTTATTAAAATCGGGATTTGAAGTAAAAACAACGGCTTCCCCCGTTGTCGGATGGGTGAAACTTATTGCGTGGGAATAAAGAGCAATACTTCCTCCCCTTTCCTTACTGCCGTATCTTCCGTCAAAAGTCAGGGGCATTTTGCGGCTTGAAAACTGAACTCTTATCTGGTGTGTTCTGCCCGTATGTAAAAGCACTTGAACAAGTGCTTTGCCCTCTGCTTTTCCCAATACTCTGTATTCAAGGGAAGCCTCTCTGACACCCTTTCTCATTCTGTCAACAACAAAGGAGCGGTTTTTCTTTGAATCCTTAAAAAGCAAATCCTTATATACTCCCTCATCACTTTCGGGAAGCCCGTCCGTAACCGCAAGATACACCTTTCTAAAATCGCCCTTTGCAATGGCACCGGAAAGAGCGGAGGCACATTTTTTGTTCTTTGCAAAAACCATTACTCCCCCCACCTCTCTGTCAAGGCGGTGCAAAAGGAAGATTTCTTTTCTGTTTTCTTTAAGGAGGAGGGATATTATTCCCTTTTCCCCCTTGGGAGAATCCTCGCTTAAAACTCCTGCGGGCTTGTTTATAACAAGAATGTCCCCGTCCTCGAAAATCACTTCAATATCATTTGTGCAAATCGTATTTTCCATTGTATTCTTCAAAAACCTTTTTGAAATCTTCGTTGCCGTATTTGATACCGTTAAGGTAACTGTGGGTATCAAAACTTCCGCTCTGCGCCTCAATTACTGCAACAGCAATATTTGAGCAGTGGTCAGAAATTCTTTCGCAGTTTGTAAGAAGGTCTGAAAGCACAAAACCCATTTCAATGGTGCAGTCACCGCTCTGAAGACGGTTAATGTGGTGAGATTTGATTTCAGAAGCAAGTCCGTCGATAACCTGTTCAAGAGGTTCAACTCTCGTTGCAAGTTCCAAATCATTTTTCTCATAAACCTTTGTTGTCATAATTACTATTTCCGTAATTGCTTCAATGAGAGTTTCGATTTCTTTCTGAGCCTTTTCGGAGAATGTAATTTTCTTTTCATGAATTTCCTGAGCCACCTTTTGAAGATTCAATGCGTGGTCGCCCAGACGTTCAAAATCACCTATTGTATGAAGCATTCTTGAAACAGTACGGGCATCATTTGCAGAAAGAGATTCTGCCGATAATTTAACAAGATATGAGCCAAGTTTATCTTCGTAAGTATCAAGAACCCCTTCGTTTTCTTTAATGAGTTTAGCTTCATCTTTATCATATTCCAAAATAAGTTTGAGAGCTTTGAGGATTGTAACCTTGGCAATTATTGCCATCTGTGATGTATAGTTATCGCACTCCATAACTGCAACTGCAGGAGAACGCAAAAGTCGTTCATCAAGGTAAACAACGGCTGTTGTTTCTTTATCACTTTCGTCACCCTTCTTTTCACGGATGACTTTTTCGCAAAATTTAGCAATAGCCTTAGAAAACGGCATAAGGAAGAGTAATATAACGTTGTAAACAGTATGAATAATCGCAATACTTACGGGATTAACTGTCATTTTATCCGTAGGCATGTCCAAAGCGTTTGTTACAATCAGGTAAACGGGCAAAACAATCAACATTCCCAGAACCTTAATAAATATCTGTGAAAATACAACTCTTTTTGCCTTTGCACCTGCGCCTATTGCGGAAATAAGACCTGTTATGCAAGTACCGATATTCTGACCTATGATAATGGGAACTGCAATATCGTAGGTAATACCACCTGTAAGTGACAATGCCTGTAAAATACCAACTGATGCAGAGGAAGACTGAATAACTGCAGTAACTAATACACCCACAAACACACAGAGAACAGGATTATCAAATTTTGCGAATAATTCACCAACACCCGACAAGGATTCAACAGCATCGGACATAATATCCATACCGTAAATAAGCACTGTAAAACCGATAAAAAGTGTACCTATAATTTTCTTTTTATCGCTTTTTGACATCATTGTAAAGGCTGTACCTATAACCGCGAGTACAGGTGAAAAAATCTGTGGTTTAAAAATCTGTAAAATAACAGATGAGTTATCCCCACCAATGCTTGACAAAGACAAAAGCCATGCAGTAACCGTTGTACCTATATTAGCACCAAAAAGCACACCAATGGTACTTTGGAAACTCATAAGACCTGAGTTTACAAGACCAACAAGTATAACGGTTGTAGCTGATGATGACTGTATAATTGCAGTTACAACAAGCCCCATAAGCAAACCAACAACAGGCTTGTCCGTCATTTTTTTCAAAACGACCTCAAGCTTACTACCTGCCAATTTTTCAAGGCTGTTTGACATGGTACTCATACCAAAAAGGAAGAAAACAAGACCCGCCAAAAGACTTAAAATGTCAAAAAAGGTCATAATGCACCTCCGAAACCCAAATTTCTACAAATAAAATCTTAACATACATTTTTCAACTTTTCAATATTGTTTTATAAATAAACGAAAAAATACAAATTAAAAATAAAGCAGAAAACCCATATCTCTTTTAAGCATTTGACATCCAATACATGACAAATCTCAAACTCTTTTTTTGGCGAAAATACCACTTGAAAAAGATATGAAAATATGGGAATATACATTTGCAAGGTCTGTCGAATTAGACAACTTAACTTTCAGGAGGAATTTACAATGAAAAGGTTTTTAAAAAGCAGCTTATCATTGGTTCTTGCTTTGACAATCGTTCTGAGTTCTGCTTTAGTGGGACTTGGTGAAATTGATTTCGGCGAGCTATTTGCGGTTAAAGCAAGTGCGGCAAGTGAAAGTGATTTAACTTTTACACTTAATGATAATGGCAAATCCTATTCTGTATCCGATTGCAATGAATCTGCAAAAGGCAAACTTGCTATTCCGAGTACATATAAGGGTTTGCCGGTAACGAGTATAGGCGGTTCTGCGTTCTCATGGTGTAGAAGCCTTACCTACATCACAATCCCCAACAGCGTAACAAATATAGGTAATTCCGCTTTTTATTCTTGCGGAAGACTCACCTCAATCACCATCCCCGACAGCGTAACAAGCATAGGTAGTAGTGCTTTCAAAGAGTGCGACTACCTTACCTCTGTCACCATCCCTAACAGTATAACAAAAATACGCAATAAGACTTTTTACAATTGTCGTTATCTTACCGACCTCACCATCCCCGACAGCGTAAAAAGCATAGGTGATTATGCTTTCTATAATTGCGAAAGCCTCACATCCTTTACCATTCCTAACAGTGTAACAAGCATAGGTGATTATGCTTTTGAAAGTTGCGATAACTTTGCCCCCATTACCATCCCCGACAGTGTAACAAGTTTGGGCGACGGTGCTTTCTGCGGTTGTACATACCTTGAATCAGTCACAATCGGTAAAGGCGTAACAAGTATCGGCAACAGCACTTTTAAGGGTTGCGTCAGACTCACCTCCATCACTATCCCCGACAGCGTAACAAGCATAGGCAATAACGCTTTTGAGAATTGTGCCGAGCTTACTGACATCACCATCCCCGACAGTGTAAAAAGCATAGGAGATTATGCTTTCGATACTTGTCAAAACCTCACCACCGTTACCATCGGCAACGGCGTAACAAGTATTGGGGAGCATCCTTTCGACAATTGCTCCAGACTTACATCAATAAATGTGAATGAGAACAATGCTTATTTTTCATCCGATAACGGGATTTTATTTGATAAAGATAAAACTCATTTAATTAAATATCCTCAATCTAAAACAGATACAAATTACACTCTACCCGATAGTGTAACACATATAGAAAACGAGGCATTTTACGATTGTGGATACCTCACCGCCGTTGACCTCCCGGAAGGTTTAATAAGTATCGGTTACTACGCTTTTTACATGTGTTCTTCACTTACCGATATCATAATCCCGGACAGCGTAACAAGTATTGACAAGTGTGCTTTCAACATGTGTTACAATCTTAAAAACTGCACACTTTCTAAAAATTTAAAGAGCTTACCGTATGCTCTTTTCAGTGGCTGTAAAGAACTTACTGATATTACACTTCCTGACGGTTTAACCGTAATAGGCGATTCCGCTTTTTCCGATTGTGGAAGTATTACTTCTATTGTCATCCCAAACAGTGTAACAAAAATCGGTAAAGCTGCTTTTACGGGTTGCGAAAGACTTTATTCCATCAGCATTCCGGACAGTGTTACACAACTTGGAGAAAGCGCGTTCTCCTCTTGTTGGGGTCTTAAAACGGCGGTACTTCCCGACGGTTTAAAAAAGATACCGAAAAATCTTTTCTATAACGCTGAAGCACTTACTGTTGTTGCAATTCCCGAGAGTGTAACACTAATCGGTGATCATGCTTTTTACGGATGTGAAAAGCTTCAAACTATAATCTACGGCGGCAGTGTAGATTCTTTAGGGAAAGTGGTTGTTGAGTCCGGCAACGACAGTATTTTCGGAGCAGTTGTTTACTGTTTGAAACCCTCAACACCCAAACTTTCAAAAATCGAAAACAAAACCGGCGGTGTAAAAATCACCTGGGGCAAAACCGCAGGTGCCGAAAGCTACAATGTTTACCGAAAGACATATTCAAACGGCAAATGGTCCGGTTGGTCCACAATTAAAACCGGTGCAACGGGTACATCATACACGGATACAACCGCTAAGTCGGGAAAATATTACCGTTACACAGTAAGAGCAAAGAACGAAGCGGGACTTAGCGGATACAACTCCGCGGGACTTAAAATCAAGTTCCTTTCCACACCCAAGCTTTCAAGCATTTCAAACGGCTCGGGCAAGGTAACGGTTAAGTGGGGCAAGGTAACAGGTGCTTCAAGTTACACGGTTTACCGCAAAACTTACTCCAACGGTAAATGGAGCGGTTGGTCAAAAATCGGTACAACAAAAAACACTTACTACAATGATACCAAAGTTTCAAGCGGTAAGTATTATAAATATACCGTAAGAGCAACAAGCGGTGATTACAAAGGTAGTTACAACTCAACCGGTATAAAGATAAAATACCTTGCCGCACCGAAACTTTCAAGTATCAGTTCGGCAAAGAACGGTGTAACAATTAAATGGAATAAAATCACCGGAGCAAGCGGTTATATAGTTTACCGTAAAACCGGAAACGGAAGTTATAAGAAGTTGGCAACCGTAAAAGGCAAATCAAAGCTTTCCTACACCGATAAATCCGCAAAGAAAGGCAAGAAATATACCTATAAGGTAAAAGCCTATTACGACAAAACATACAGTGCATATTCCGGAACAAAAAAAATTACGGATAAGTATTAAAAACAATGCACGTCCACCCAAAAGGTGGGCGTGCGTTTTATCATGTTTTTAGGATAATATAAATAATTCCTGAAATAGAGGTTTGAATTTCTAAATGAATATGGTAAAATAAATTCAAAAAATTCGGGTGATTCGTTTTGAAAGTTATAATAGGTTGTCTTAATTCAAAATATGTTCATGCATCTTTAGCTCCGTGGTGTTTGCTCTCGGGGATTAAGGCATACTCCAAAACATCCGTTGAAGCAACCTCCGACTCTTACAAAGGTGCCAAAAACTCAAAGGGTTTGCAGGTAAAGGATAAATATTAAGTACAAAATCTTATGTATTAAATTTTAAACAAAAAGTGGCTGTAAAAAACAAAAATTTTTTACAGCCACTTCATTTGTCAGAAAAATATTCAGTTAAAAGTCTTATTTTATCATTTCTTCAAATTCGTCCTCACTTATGACGGTGATTCCCAGTTCATTTGCTTTTCTCAACTTGCTTCCCGCGTCCTCACCCGCAAGTACAAAGGTTGTTTTTTTGGAAACGGAGCCGGAGGCTTTACCCCCGAATTTTTCAATAATCTCCTGTGCCTCCCGCCTGCCGTATTTGGAGAGAGTACCCGTTAGTACAAAGGTCTGACCCTTGAATCTGTCATCCGCCTTTTCCGTGAGATTTTTCATATTAAGCCCGAATTTCTTAAACTCCTCTATAAGTGCGGCGGTTTCGGGAAGAGTGAGAGTATCTCTTACGGTTTTTGCAGAAATTTCACCGATTCCGTCAATTTGTGTCAATTCTTCCACGGTGGCATTTAAAAGGGCGTCCATTGTGTCAAAGTGATTTGCAAGAAGTTTTGCGGCTTTCAAGCCTATGTGGTGAATACCCAGGGCAAAAATCAGTCTGTAAAGGTCATTCCCCTTTGATTTTTCAATGGCTTCAATAAGATTGAGTGTACTTTTCTCCCCCATTCTTTCAAGGGTAACAAGGTCCATGGGATTGAGTCTGTAAATATCGGAAGCCTTGGAGATTAAATTTTCCTTAACAAGTTGTTCCAGAACCGCCTCTCCGAGACCCTCAATGTCCATAGCATCCCTTGAGCAGAAGTGAATGAGTTTTCTCAGAAGTTGTGCGGGACAGTCGGGATTAAGACAGCGAATTGCCGCCTCTCCCTCCTCTCTGACAACTTTACTGTTACAGGCGGGGCAGTATTCGGGGTAACGGAATGTGCCGTTCATACCCCCATGCTTTTTCACACCGAGAACTTCGGGAATAATATCCCCCGCCTTGCGAACAATTATTGTGTCACCGATGGCAATTTTCTTTTCATTTATGAAATCCGCATTGTTAAGAGTGGCTCTTGAAACGGTTGTACCCGCAAGGGTAATGGGTTCAAAAATTGCCGTAGGCGTGAGAACACCCGTTCTTCCCACCTGAATTTCCACATTCAAAAGAGTGGTTTCCTTTTCTTCGGGAGGGTATTTGAAAGCAACCGCCCATTTTGGAAATTTTGCGGTACTTCCCAATTCCTCACGCATTGCGAAACTGTCGGTTTTAATAACCGCTCCGTCAATATCAAAGGAAAGTTCCCCTCTTTTGTCACCGATATTCTTTATACAGGAAATAGCTTCCTCAATACTGTTGCAAAGGGTGTATTGGGGAATTGTCGAAAAGCCCAATTCAGCCAGGTAATCAAGGGACTCCTTGTGGGAATTAAGTTCCTTGCCCCCCTCTTTTTGTTGAATGTTGAAAACGAATATATCAAGTTTTCTCTCTGCGGTGATTTTGGGATTTTTCTGTCGCAATGAACCGGACGCCGCGTTTCTCGGATTTTTAAATGTCTTTTCCCCGTTAAGTTCCTGTTTTTCCACCAATTCGTCAAAGGAATCGTGGGACATATACACTTCCCCGCGTACCTCAATAAAGGGAATTGCCGTTTTTAATTTCAACGGGACGGAACGTATTGTTTTAACATTTGCCGTAACATCCTCACCCACATCCCCGTCACCGCGGGTGGATGCTCTCACAAGAACACCGTCCCGATATTCAAGGGAGCAGGAAAGACCGTCGATTTTCTGTTCCACAACATATTGAGCGTCGGGGAAAACCTTTTTTACTCTCTGGTCGAATTCCCGCAGTTCTTCTTCTGAAAAAGCGTCCTGCAAACTTTCCATACGCACCGTGTGAACAACCTTTTCAAAGGTGTTGTCCCGACTTCCGCCCACTCTGTGGGTGGGGGAATCCTCTTTCAGAAGTTGGGGGAATTCTTCCTCAACAGAAGAAAGTTCCCGCATCATCATATCGTAGTCATAGTCGGACACGTCACTTTCGTTGCCCATGTAGTATTTATCAATACATTCGTTAAGAATTGCAGTTAATTCTTCCGCTCTTTTTTTTGCAAACTCAAAATCCATTATGATACCACCTAATGTTATTGATATAATTTTACCACATTTCACCCGAGGATTTCAACACATTATTTGACAAAACCCACCTATATAACTATAATATACCAATGTTGTAGTATATAAAAATATTAGAGGAGGAGCACATGAAAGAAAAACTGAAAAATGCCCTGACGCTCTTTTTGACTTTTTTCAAAATCGGCGCATTTACATTCGGGGGCGGCTACGCAATGATTCCCATAATTGAAAAGGAAATTGTGGAAAAGCACAAATGGATTTCCGGAGAGGATGTCCTGGACATTTTCGCCATTTCCGAAAGCACCCCGGGACCCATTGCCATTAACACCGCCACATTTATCGGTTACAGAATTGCCGGGGTTTTGGGCTCATTCTGTGCCACATTCGGAGTTGTGCTGCCCTCTTTTCTTATAATCTCCGTAATCTCCCTGGTACTCCGTCAGTTCAGCGACATTAAGGCGGTGCAGTATGCCTTTAACGGAATCCGTGCTGGCGTTCTTGCCCTTATAATCAAAGCCCTTGTGTCAATGTACAAAAAAGCCCCAAAAGGACTTTTCTCCTACATTGTTATGGGCGCCTCCTTTGTCCTTGCGGCATTCACCGATATTAACGTAATTTTCATTATAATCGGTTGCGCTCTTGCAGGTGTTTTCAACTCCTTCGTAATTAAAAGGAGGGTAAAACAATGACAATTTATCTTGAACTGTTTCTGACATTTTTTAAAATCGGTCTTTTTACATTCGGCGGCGGCTATGCCATGCTCCCCCTTATTCAAGAGGAAGTGTTGGCGCACAAATGGATGGAAATTGAAGAAATAATCAATTTCATTGCCGTCAGCGAAAGCACCCCCGGTCCCTTTGCCATTAACTGTGCCACCTATGTGGGCATTGAAACAGGTGGAATTTTAGGTGCCGTTTGCTCCACCCTGGGCGTTGTTGCACCCTCTTTCATAGTAATTCTCTGCGTTGCAAGATTTTATAAGCAATTCAAGGAAAGCAAAGCCGTTTCCTCTGTTATGACGGGACTTCGTCCGGCGGTAATCGGTCTTATAGGCTCCGCTCTTGTTTCAATGGTTATTACCGTATTCTTCCACGGCACAATAAGTTTTGATTCCGTAGTGCTTTCCGATTTACTTCTCTCCCTTGGAATTGCCGTAGTGATGACGGTACTTGCCTTTAAAAAGGTACACCCCATTATAATAATTCTGCTTTCCGCAGGAATCGGCATAGCCGGTGGCTATCTTCTTTAAAAATATGTGTTGATAAAAACTTTTGAATATTATATAATTGGTTTAATACTATGTTTGGTATCACGAAAGGATTGATACAATGAAATCAGTACCCGAATATTTCGGTTGCGATGTTTTTTCCGCATCCGTAATGAAAGAGCGTCTGCCCGAGGAAACCTATGGGGAACTTGAACGCACTCTTGAAACAGGGCACCGACTTAATTTGGATGTTGCAAATGTTATAGCAAATGCCATGAAGGATTGGGCGGTAGAAAAGGGCGCGACCCATTACACCCATTGGTTCCAACCTCTTACGGGTGTCACCGCCGAAAAGCACGACAGTTTTATCTCTCCCGCCAAGGACGGCAAAGTTATTATGGAATTTTCCGGCAAGGAACTTGTTAAGGGGGAGTCCGACGCCTCCTCATTCCCCTCCGGCGGCCTTCGTGCAACCTTTGAAGCAAGGGGCTACACCGCTTGGGACCCCACTTCATTTGCTTTTATTAAAAACGGAGTTCTCTGTATTCCCACGGCTTTCTGTTCCTACGGCGGTGAAGCATTGGACAAAAAAACTCCCCTGCTTCGCTCAATGGAAGCCATTAACAAACAGACCTTGAGAATATTAAAACTTTTCGGCAATACGGATGTTGTTTCCGTAAAGACCACCGTTGGACCCGAACAGGAATATTTCCTTGTGGATCAGGATGTATTCAATAAAAGAAAAGATCTTGTTTATACGGGAAGAACCCTTTTCGGTGCAATGTCACCCAAGGGACAGGAACTTGACGACCACTATTACGGAGCAATCAAGCCCCGGGTACAGTCATTTATGGCGGATCTTGATGAAGAACTCTGGCGGTTGGGCGTGCTTTCCAAAACCGAGCATAACGAGGTTGCTCCCGCACAGCACGAACTTGCCCCCATTTTCGCCACAACAAATATTGCCACTGACCACAATCAGATTACTATGGAAACAATGCAAAAAGTTGCCAAGAAACACGGAATGGTATGCCTTTTGCACGAAAAGCCCTTTGAGGGTGTGAACGGAAGCGGCAAACACAACAACTGGTCAATTTCCACTAACACGGGTGTAAACCTTTTGGAGCCGGGTGAAACTCCCGGGGAAAATGCACAGTTCCTCTTGTTCCTTTGTGCAGTTATAAAAGCCGTTGACGATTATCAGGATTTACTTCGCATTTCCATTGCCTCTGCAGGAAATGATCATCGATTGGGCGCACAGGAAGCGCCCCCCGCAGTTGTTTCAATGTTCCTGGGAGAAGAATTGACTGCAATCCTTGAAGCCTTGGAAAAGGACGAAGCCTACGGTTCAAAAGAAAAACAACTTCTTAAAGTCGGCGTTCACGTTCTCCCCCGTTTCCCCAAGGACACAACGGACAGGAACAGAACATCCCCCTTTGCCTTTACGGGTAATAAATTTGAGTTCCGTATGCTTGGCTCCTCCGCATCAGTTGCAGGACCCAACACCACCCTTAATACTGCCGTTGCGGAAGTTCTTTCACAGTTTGCGGATGAACTTGAAAACGCAGAGGACTTTGAATCCGCAATACAGTCCCTTATAAAACGTGTTATAAAAGAGCATAAGAGAATAATTTTCAACGGCAACGGCTATGACGATGCCTGGATTGAAGAAGCAGAAAACAGAGGTCTTCTCAATCTGAAAACTACCCCCGATTGTCTGCCCTATATGCTCCATAAAAAGAATATTGACCTATACACAAAACACGGAGTATATAGCGAGGCGGAAATCAAAGCCCACTACGAAATCAAAAACGAAAAGTATTGCAAGTATCTCAACATTGAAGTTCTCACAATGATTGATATGGTGAAAAAGGACATTCTTCCCTGTATCAGCCGTCAGGTCCATGAACTTGCGGACACAATAACCGCAAAAAAATCCCTTTGCGAAAGTATTGACGCAACATACGAGGAAACCTTGGTTAAAAGACTTTCCGCCCTTTCCGGCGAAGCCTTTAACAAGGTGCTGGAACTTCAGGAACTTTCAAAAGAGGTTAAAGCAATTAAGGAAAGCGATGCGGCGGCAATATTCTACAAGACCCGTATCATACCCCTTATGAACGAGTTAAGAGCCGCTGTTGACGAGGCAGAAACTCTCTGCCCCTCGGACAAATGGTGCTACCCCTCATACGGTCAACTCCTTTTCAGCGTGAGATAATAAAACTAATACTTATATAGTAAACCCGACAGTAATTCTAAAAATCAACTGAATTACTGTCGGGTATTTTTAAACAATTATACAATATATTCCTTGTATCTCTCCAAAGCGAAAATCTCCGCGGTAATATCAAGGAGAAGTCCCTCAGCGGTATATTCCTCGGAATGAACAACACCTGTTTTGCGAAGTTCCGCCGCCGCACCCCCCATGGAAAATGGAAGAAGTATTTTAACTCTTTTCCTCGTTGGCGGTAGTGCCTGTTGCACCGCTTCAAGAAGTTCGGTGATTCCCTCCCCCGTTTTCGCGGAAACTCTGACGGATTTTACCGTGGGGATTGAAATATCGTTAACAAGGTCACATTTGTTGAGGACAGTAATAATGGGCTTATCCCCGCAACCCAATTCCTCAAGAAGTTCCATTGTGACCCTGTAATGTTCGGAACATTCGTCACTTGACGCGTCGCAAATATTCAATATAACATTGGCATTCACCGCCTCGTCAAGAGTGGATTTAAAAGCCTCGACAAGTTTGTGGGGAAGTCGGCGGATAAATCCAACGGTGTCAATGAGAAGCACACTGCTTCCGTCGGGGAGGGTCAATGCTCTTGCGGTGGGGTCAAGGGTTGCAAAAAGTTTGTTTTCCGCAAGAACTCCCGCATCCGTAAGGGTGTTCATAAGTGTTGACTTTCCCGCATTGGTGTAACCTACAAGGGCAACGGTGACAACTCCGTCCTTTTTTCGTCTTTCCCTGTGCCGCGCCCGTCTTTCCTCAAGTTCCTTTAAATCCTCGGAAAGAGCGGAAATTTTCCGTCTTATGTGCCGTCTGTCCGTTTCAAGCTTTGTTTCACCGGGACCTCTTGTACCGATACCGCCTCCAAGACGGGACATACTTGCACCCTTGCCGCTCAATCGGGGCAAGGCATACTTCAACTGTGCAAGTTCAACCTGCAATTTACCCTCTCCGGACAATGCCCGAGCGGCAAAAATATCAAGTATAAGAGTTGTCCTGTCAATAACACGGGTATCCGTTGCGATTTCAATATTCTTCTGCTGTGCGGGGGTCAGTTCACCGTCAATAATAACAAGGTCGGGTTTTTCGTTTTCGCAGTACTCCGCAAGTTCGGAAAGTTTGCCGCTGCCCAAATATGCTCTCGCCTCGGGTGCTTCCCTTTTCTGGGTCATTTCGCAAATAACCTCCGCCCCCGCAGTACGTGCAAGTTCCGAAAGTTCCGCCAAAGAGGAATCAACATCGAATTCCCCCGTATCCACGGACACAAGTACAGCCCTCTCCTGTTCAACTTTATTTTCAAATAATTCCATAAATTCACCTAAACATATATTTTAATCAGTATAACATATATTTAAAAACTTTCAAGCACACAGGTTAAATGTGATAAATATTTTTATGTTTTAGCACTTTTTTCTCCTTATAACTTCCGCTTTTCAGTATAAAATATTTTTATGATTAAACAGAAATTTTTTAAAACTCTTGCAGTTATAATCGCAATATTATTTTTCCTTTTAACAGGGGCGGATATGTACTTAAAAACTTACGGGGACATTTCCCAAGAAAGTGCCTCAAAAGAAGAAATTGCGGAAATAGACGGTCTTTCAAATTATTATAAAAAGGAACCCCAACGAATCCGTATTATGACCTACAATGTTCTGGCGGACTCCGTGGGCTTTGAGGGAACCCCCGCCCATACCCGCGCCGACGGAGTTTGCAGAATTGTTGAGGGCATCGCTCCCGATGTGTGCGGTTTCCAGGAAATGAGCCGTAAATGGTTCGCCTGTGTATATAACAACACAAATTACAAATTCATCCATCCCGTAAGAACCGCCCTTTTTGACACAATGACCGTCCTTGCCTACAATCCTCGGACCGTCGTCCCCCTTTCATTCGGTGAACAGGTTTTCAAAAACAGCAACGGCTCTCGGCTTCGTCGGATGGTGTGGAGTGTATTTCTTCACAAAAAAACTAACTCTGTTTTTGCGGTTGTCAACACACATTTCAGTTTAAGCGACGGAAATTTCACGGACAACACAACACCCCTGACACAAGCCCTTGAACTTATTACGCTTTGTAAGGAATTGAAAAATCTTTTCGGTTGCCCCGTCTTTCCCGTGGGGGATTTCAATGCAAAGGAAAGTACCCGAACCGCTCCCTCGCCCATTTACAACATTCTCTGCACCGCTTTTATGAATACCCGAGACCTTGCCCAAGGGGTTTCAAACGGGGAAAACACCTTGAAAAATCAACCCGCATTTGACCATATTTTTGCTTTCGGTGACGCAGAAATTCCTCTCTATACCACTCTGTCCCAAAGCACATTTAAAGCATACAGCGACCACTACCCCGTATTCTGCGATATAATTTTTTAACAATGTTATGTTTCTGTTGACTTTTGTGTATTTTCTTGTAAAATATTAGTATAGCCGAAAAGAGTCGAACACAATATTGACGTATGGCAAGACGAAAAACAGTCGAATGTGCCAAAGATTTATTTAATAGGCATATAGGGTTCGACCCTTTTCGGCTATAAGTTTTTTCAGCAAAGGAGAACTGAAATGGATTTAAGTAACATTATCGCTTTAAAAGACAAGTACGCAAAATTTATGATTGATGACATTACCCATATTATCAAAACTTTCCCCAAGCGTGACCCGGGAAGCGAGGGCGAGAGAGTCGCCTGTGAGTATATGGCGGATGTTCTCAAAAATCAATGCGGATGCGACAGAATTAAAATTGAACATTTCAAGGAGAATCCCGGCTCTTTCTTCGGTTGGATTTATATTACATTCACTCTTGTTCTTGCGGCAATTCCCCTGTTCTTTGTATTCCCGCTGATTTCCGCAATTTTCGTTGCAATGGGCTTTGCCCTTGCGTTCTTCCAGTTCGGTTTGTACAAAAAGGTTGTAGATAAACTCTTCCCCGAAAAAGAGGGTACAAATGTTACCGCAATCAAAAGTTGCAAGGGCGAAGTAAAGCGCAGAATTTTCTTTAACGGACACCCCGATGCCTGTTGGGAATGGCCCGTTAACTACAAATTGGGCGGTGTATTCTTTGAGGGACATATTGTAGTTGCCGCCATCGGCGCACTTCTGTACCTTATTGCTTCCATTATGTATATCGCACAGAACGGTATTACATTTGGTCTTATTGACACATCTTCAACCCCCGCCAAAATGGCTCTCTGGTGTTTGATTTTCGTTCCCTTTATGATTGGTATGTTCTTTATGTGGAACGAAAAAAGAGTTGTTGACGGTGCCAACGATAACCTTTCCGGTTGCTATATGGGTATTGCAATTCTCAAAGCACTTCAGGATGAGGGTGTTGAATTTGAAAATACCGAAATCGGTGTTATTATTTCAGGAAGTGAGGAAGCAGGACTTCGTGGCTCAATGGCTTGGAGCGAGGCTCACAAGGGCGAGTTTGACGATGTTCCCACATTCATTTTCTCCTACGACACAATTTTCGACCCCAAATACCTTATGACCAACTACCGCGACCTTAACGGAACCGTTAAAGTTGACAAGGATGTTTCCGACTTGTTTATGGAGGCGGCGGCAGAACTCAACATTCCCTGTAAAAAAGGTATGGTTCCCCCTCTCGGCGGTGCAACGGATTCAGCCGCATTTGCAAAAGCAGGTTTCAGGGCAACGGGTGTTACGGGTCTTAACCACAAACTTGAAGATTATTACCACACGAGACGGGATACATACGACAATATGAATGCCGAGGGTCTCGCGGGTTGCTACGCAGTAAGCGTAAAAGCCCTTGAAATGTTTGACAACGGTGCAAAGCAACAATAAAAACATAATCCATATATATACTTCGAGGAAGTAAAAACCGCAAGTTTTTACTTCCTCGTTTTTTATCCGATAATATTGAGTTATAAAGCCGCGGTCATTTCAGCCTATCAATTTTCGCCGCGAATCTGCAGGCTCTTGAATATGCCTCGGCAACATATTCCTCAAAGGGCATTTTTTCGTATTTGTCATTCTCATGACGGTTGGGCTTGGAACGGGTATTAAGTTCAAAAGTCAGAATGTCCTCAAAACCGCATTTCACAATACGCTGTGCGTTGTAATCCCAATCGGCAATGCCGTCAAAGGGCAAAAGGTGTAAATCGTCATACCAGAAGATTTTACCCTCAAAATCCCTGATGCCGAGATTATCGTTTATGTGAGTGGCAAAAAGTTTGTGACCGAAAAGAGCCAACAAATCCTCGCTGTAATTATAGCACATTTCATGGCCCGAATCCCAACAGAAGCCCATGCAGTCCCTATCTCCGTAACGCTCAAAAAGTGCTTTCAGATATTCAATGCCCTCCGTGTTTTCAAAGGCAATTTTAATGCCGATTTCCTCCGCATAGTCTATAACTTTGCCGTAGGTCTGAAGCCCGAATTCCGTGGGAATGTAGTCCATACCGAATCCGCAGAAAACGTGGGAAACAAGCACGGGAATGTTATGCATTTTGCAAAGGTCAAGACAATGCTTGAGTTCGGCAATTCCCATTTCCGCCCTTTCCTTTTGGTTTTCATCCCACATGGCTTGGCAATAGCCCCAGGGTGCGTGGAGGGACTGAAAAATCATATTTTCCTCCCTGCCCACCTTTGCACATTTCTCTATTTCCTCATCCATTCCCTCATTCCAAAGAACAAAAAAGCCCTCAAAGCCCGTCTTTTTGTAAAGGCAGATTTGCTCCTCAAAGGGCATGGGATAATCATCACTTATTGAAAGACAAAGTTTTCTTTTATACATAAAAACACCTCATATATTCTCATATATTCTCATATATTCTCATATATTCTCATATATTCTCATATATTCTCATATATTCCCATATAATTACATTATAATTCAATGGGTTTCCGTCATTTTCATAAAATACTCCGCGGCAGTTTCGGGAGGAATTTTCATTCCGCCCCTGACCCACCACATAACAGTTTCGGAAAAACTTCCCACAAGGTGATTTAAAAGGAAATCCCGAGGAACATTAGCCTTGAAAACTTCAATGTGTTCTTCAAAAATCCCTTTCAAATGCTTTTTGAAGTAGTTCATAAAAATCTCGCCGCTGTCCGACAGCAAAAGCCTTGTAAGATCGTTTTTGTCCCGACCGATGTGCCAAAGAATATGGGAGAGCCGCCCCTCCAATTCCCCGTCCTTTTCCGCCCAGGGACAAGGGTCATTTTCAAAAATATGATAGAACAAATCCTCGCATATTGCATCAAGGAGCAAATCCTTTGTTTCAAAGTGGGAGTAAAAGGTACTTCTTCCCACATCCGCTTCCTGTATAATTTCCTCCACGGTGATTTTATCGTACCGCTTTTCCCCGAGAAGTTTTTTGAAAGCCGTAAAAATCGCAGTTCTTGTTTTCTTCTGCCGTCTGTCCATATTGCCCCCTTATTCCGTACAATTTCCCGATTTTGTTCAGTAAAATATATTCAATTTATTTTGTTTATTGAAAAAAGTCTTTTCCGTATATATTATAAAAACAGAACAAAGTGTTCGATAAGATATATTATATACGATTGCATTAACTTTTGCAAGGAGGAATATTATGAAATCCGACAAAAAAATCCTGGGTGCATTTCTTTTGAACCTGGTATTTGCCGTAATTGAGTTTTTCGGTGGCACGTTCACGGGGAGCGTCGCAATCATTTCCGACTCCGTTCACGACCTTGGGGACAGTATCAGCATCGGCATATCCTACATTCTTGAAAGAGTGAGCAAAAAGAAACCCGATGATAAATACACTTTCGGCTATTTGAGGTATTCGGTTCTGGGCAGTATAATTATGACCGCCATTCTTATCTGCGGCTCGATTTTTGTTATAATCGAATCCGTGGGCAGAATTATAAACCCCGTTGAAATCAATTACAACGGCATGATTATTTTCGCCATATTGGGTCTGGCAATCAACCTTGCCGCCGCATTTTTCACCCACGACGGTGACTCTTTAAACCAAAAAACCGTAAGCCTTCACATGCTTGAGGACGTGCTTGGTTGGGCGGTTGTCCTTGTGGGCGCAATTTTAATGAAATTCACGGACATTACCTATATCGACCCTGCAATGTCCATAGGAGTTTCCCTGTTCCTGCTTGTTCAGGCTTTGAGAAATCTTAAGGAAATCGGTGATATATTCCTTGAAAAAACCCCCGACGGCATAGACGTAAATGAACTCAAAGAGCATATAAGGAAAGTCGAGGGAGTGGAGGACGTTCACCATTTGCACATTTCCACCCTTGACGGTTTCAATCACGTTGCAACCCTTCATATTGTGGCGGAGGGCAACACGGCACTTGTCAAAAAGGCGGTGCGGGAGGAACTTAGGGAACACGGAATAAATCACAGTACCATTGAAACGGAAGCCCCCGACGAGGTTTGCTCGGAACAGGAGTGCGTACCCAATCACCACAGCACCGACTCCCACCACCATCATCACCATCATCATCATTAAATTAACCATCAAACGCCGTATGATTTAAAGGTTTATCCTTAAATCATACGGCTTGACTTTTCTACTTCTTGTGATAAAATCTATACAGTATATAAAACATATAAAAGGGAGTAATAAAATGGAAGGAACAACCCTGGTTCTTTTAACTCTTTCAATAGCCTTGCTTTCGGGTCTTTTGCTTTCCCGACTTGCAAAAAAAGTGGGATTACCCGCCGTAACCGCTTACTTGGTAGCGGGTGTAATAATCGGTCCTTTCTGTTTGGGAAGATTGGGTTTCGGATTCAACGGGGACACCAACCCCCCGGAGTATTATTCAATCCTCTGTGATTTGGCATTGGGTTTCATTGCCTTTGCAATAGGAAATGAATTCCGCCTTGCCCAACTTAAACAAATCGGCAAACAGGCAACGGTAATCGGTATTTTTCAGGCAATTTTCACAACGGTTGTTGTTGATGTCGCGTTGATAACCCTCTCATTTATTCTCCCCGAGGGTTATCTCCCCCTACCCGCCGCCATAATACTCGGAGCCGTGGCAACCGCCACCGCCCCCGCCGCAACCTTAATGGTTGTTCGTCAGTACAAGGCAAAGGGTCCCGTTACGGACATTCTTCTTCCCGTTGTTGCCCTTGACGACGCGGTGGGACTTGTGGTATTCGCCGTTTCATTCGGTGTTGCGGGAGCCATTGATACGGGCTCCGTGGATGCGGTTTCAATGGTAATAAACCCCTTGTTAGAAGTGGTTTTCTCCCTTGTACTCGGCACGGTAATGGGCTTTTTATTCACCCTTTGCGAACAGTTTTTCCATTCCCGTTCAAAGCGTATGGCAATCTCCGTAACCTTTGTAATGCTCACCGTTGCCATATCTTCTCTTAAATTTGAAATCGGCTCCGTGCATATTGCATTTTCAAGCCTTTTGTCCTGTATGATGCTGGGTACGGTGTTCTGCAATGTGTGTGATTTTTCCGAGGAACTTATGGAGAGGGCGGACCGTTGGACAGTTCCCATCCTTGTGCTTTTCTTTGTTATAAGCGGTGCTGAACTTGATTTGTCCGTTTTCAAAAATTGGGTATATGTACTTATTGGCGGAGCCTACATTCTATTCCGCTCATTAGGTAAATATTGCGGTGCCCGTTTCGGCGCAAAACTTACGAAGTGTGACGATAACATTGTAAAATATTTAGGAATCACCCTTTTACCCCAGGCGGGTGTTGCCTTGGGTATGGCAAGCCAAGCCCTTGAATTCGGGGGCGACGTGGGAATTCTTGTTCAGAATATAACCCTGTTTTCCGTCCTCATATATGAACTCGTTGGCCCCTACCTTACAAAAGTTGCCCTTACCAAAGCCGGCGATATTAAGACCGAGGGCAAAACAAGTGCCCGTGAGGAAGCGAAAGTTCTTTTACAGCAAAGCGACAGTCCCAAGAATAAAAAAGCCACTAATAAATAAAGAGGTGCAACATGAGAGATTTAACAAAATACCACGGCATAATCCCCGCCTTTTATGCCTGTTATGACGATGAGGGAAACGTAAGTGCAGAAAGGACAAAGGAATTTGCGGAATATTTACTCAATAAAGGTGTAAAAGGTCTGTATGTTTGCGGCTCCTCCGGTGAATGTATCTATCAGAGCAAGGAAGAAAGAAAACTGATTCTCGAATCGGTTATGGAAATTGCAAGGGGCAAAATGACGGTTATCGCCCACGTTGCCTGTAACAATACAAAGGACTCAATGGAACTTGCCGCCCATGCAGAAAGCCTGGGAGTTGATGCAATAGCCGCAATTCCGCCCATTTACTTTCACTTGCCCGAGGAAGCAATCGCACAGTATTGGAACGATATTTCCTCCGCCGCACCCCATACGGATTTTGTAATATACAATATTCCCCAACTTGCAGGGGTTTCTCTCACAATGCCCCTTTTCAACGAAATGCTGAAAAACCCGAGAGTTATCGGGGTTAAGAATTCCTCCATGCCCACCCAGGACATACAGATGTTCAAAGCAAGTGGCGGAAAAGATATAGTAATTTTCAACGGCCCCGATGAACAGTTCGTGGCAGGTCGGACAATCGGTGCGGACGGCGGTATCGGCGGAACCTACGCTGTTATGCCGGAACTTTTCCTTGAATGTGATAAATACATAAAAGAGGGCAATATTGAAAAAGCCCGGGAAATTCAGTACGCAATTAACGAAATCATTTACGCAATGTGCGACTGCGAATGCAATATGTATGCCGCCGCAAAAGAAGTATTAAGACTTCAGGGCATAAATATAGGCGATGCAAGGAAGCCCTTAACACAGTTAAAAGAAGAAAGCAAACCCCTTGCCGCCAAGGTTAAAGAAATGATAGACCGGGCAATAGCGCGGTTTTGCGAGTGACGGATTCAATCCGGCGCAGTTCAGAAACTGTCGGTTCAATATCAACAAGGTATAGCCGAAACTATCCGTCCTTTTGGTCGGAGTGAGAAGATTCCTCTTCGTCTCTAAAGGTCGTATTAGCATTATTAAAAGCCTTTAAGCAGTTCTGTCAGGAGTGGTCACAGTATCCCGGGGCTGTAGATGTATGGAAACGAAATTTCAATCATGTTGAGCAGCTTTTCGATTACGGCAGTGCTGTTCGCAAAGTAATGTACACTACAAATGCTGTCGAGAGTATCAATTCCAGTTTCAGAAAAGTCACCAAAAAAGGTGCCTGCCCGAACGAAAACGCACTCCTTAAATTAATCTATCTCAGGATTACCGAACTCTACAAAAAATGGAACGGCAGCAAGGTTCAGAATTGGGCTATGGTCAGAAATCAGCTTGCAACCAACGACAAAATTAAAGCCCGTATTGAAAAATACGAGCACTTAATCTGACGCCGTTTTTGTCCTATTTCTTTTAATGTATTGAACACTATCATGCGTCCTTTCTGCTCTATTGTCGAGCAATATGCTTATAGTCCAATTTCGTCCAAAAAGGTTTTCATCTCATCCGCCTGGGATTCGGATATATTGTTGTTATATGACAATTCTCTAATAGATCGTTTTGCCCGCCCACTAAATATTATATTAAACCATCTAGATATTTGAACAAACGGAATGAGCCAACGATGTCCTATAATGACAGGGTACAGAAATTTGAGTTTATCATACGGCACAAAAATCCTATGCATTATATATGCCAACTTCCCATTTTTCTTCTGCTGTTGAACTAGCACCTTGTTATACAAATTCCCGTATACACCACCTTTCAAAACATAGTCTTCCATATGCGTTACTATGTCTGTGAATGCTTCTTCCTCTAACCATGCAGCCGCCAATTTCCTCACATTTTCATAAAAGCGTAACAACTTTGCTTCGGACAATAGAGTGGTCAATATACTTTTATCAATAGTCAATGCTTTTTCAAGAAGGTACAGATCGATAACCGGACGAATACCACATCCACCATTTACAAAATGATATGATAGATGGGCTACGACATGAAAAACTAAAAACTCGTTTGTCATTTCATATTTGTAACCCATTTCCGATGAAATCATCGCATACTGCCATACGGTATCTAATACTCTATCTATCGTTTCGATACCTTCTTTGATGTTGAAATGCAATTCCAAATGAACTCCGCTTGGAGAATGCATAGAAATATCGTGGTAATTTTTCTTTTCTGCAGCAACATATTTACAATCGGCGATCAAATATGATACTGCTTTATCTATATCCTCTTCGTGAACAAGAATATCAATATCGCAGCTTGTGCGCATCCAAGGTTGGGGATAGTAATCCCGTATGACAGCACCCTTCAGTGGAATGAAAGGAATTTGGGCATTATTAAGAACTTCACATATTTGTCTTAACTCATATTTGGAACGTTCATAACGATAAACTGCCATTATAGTTGCTTTTCTGAAAGATTCTGATACTTTATCGTTTTGAAGTAATCCGGCATTAGATAATGTATTGCCGAGAAAATGAGCAAGATCATGTTTGGCTGAAAGAGAATATAATTCCGCAAGGGAATCCATATTGATACAGTTTTTAACCTCTAAAGCAATTTCATTTCCCATTAATTCAGAACGAATCAAAGAGAATAATAGTTTTGATGTATCCATACGGATGTCCTCTCTTTCTTAGAATTTTCTCCAAACCATCTTATTAACAACGCCGGTATAGGATTGAATAATCTTCACAACCTTAGTAGATACATTTTTCTCCACATAGTTCGGAACAGGTATGCCATAATCACCGCTGTCGTTCATATCCACCGCTGTAGTCACAGCCTGGAGCAAGCTGTGTTCATCAATACCGGCAAGAATAAAGCAAGCCTTATCAAGTGCTTCAGGACGTTCCGTTGACGTTCTGATGCAAACTGCGGGGAACGGATGACCGACGCTTGTGAAAAAGCTGCTTTCTTCCGGAAGTGTACCGCTGTCCGAAACAACCGCATAAGCGTTCATCTGCAGCTTGTTGTAATCGTGGAAGCCAAGAGGCTGATTCATGCGGACACGTTCATCCAACTTGAAGCCTGTCGCTTCCAAACGCTTTCTGGAACGAGGATGGCAAGAATAGAGGATAGGCATATCGTACTTTTCTGCCAACTTGTTAATCGCCGTGAAAAGACTTGTGAAATTCTTTTCGGTGTCAATGTTTTCTTCTCTGTGAGCAGAAAGAAGAATATACTTCTTCGGTTCCAGTCCGAGACGGTCAAGAACATCACTTGCCTCGATCTCGGCAAGGTTCTGATGTAGTACCTCAGCCATCGGAGAACCTGTTACATAGGTGCGCTCTTTAGGAAGTCCACACTCATGGAGATAACGGCGGGCGTGTTCACTGTATGCAAGGTTGACATCGGAGATAATGTCCACGATGCGGCGGTTTGTCTCTTCGGGCAGGCACTCGTCCTTACAGCGGTTTCCGGCTTCCATGTGGAAGATCGGGATGTGCAATCTCTTTGCGGCAATCGCAGAAAGACAGGAGTTTGTATCACCGAGAATGAGAAGTGCATCGGGCTTGATTTGATTCATCAACTTATAGGAACAGTTGATAATGTTGCCCACCGTTGCACCGAGATCGTCGCCTACCGCATCCATATAGACTTCGGGATCGGCAAGCTTCAGATCATTGAAGAAAACGCCGTTAAGGTTATAATCATAGTTCTGACCTGTGTGTGCAAGAATTGTGTCAAAGTACGTTCTACACTTATTGATAACAGCCGCAAGACGGATGATTTCGGGACGTGTGCCAACGATAATCAGCAGCTTCAACTTGCCGTTATCTTTAAATTTTATATCGCTGTAATCAAGTTTTATATTCATTTCCATTATTCCACCACCTCAAAGAATGTGTCGGGACGGTTCGGGTCAAACTGCTCGTTTGCCCACATCACCGTTACAAGGTTGTCTGTTTCCGACAGATTGATAATATTGTGAGTATATCCGGGGAGCATATGAACCGCTTCGATCTTATCTCCCGAAACCTCAAAGTTCAGCACTTCATCCGTGCCGATCTTGCGTTGTTGGATAAGACCGTGACCCGCAACAACAATGAAAAACTCCCATTTGGTGTTATGCCAATGCTGTCCCTTGGTAATGCCGGGTTTTGAGATATTCACGCTGAACTGACCACATTTCTCGGATTTGAGAAGTTCGGTAAAGCTGCCTCTTGCATCCTCATTCATCTTCAAAGGAAAGGATACTTTCTCTTTCGGAAGATAACTGAGATATGTGCTGTATAGCTTCTTTGCAAAGCTATTGTACGGAATCTCCGGCATAACAAGCGTGCTTGTCTGTGCCTTGAAGCAGTCCAGCAGATCCACGATCTCGCCAAGCGTTACCTTATGCGTAATGGGGGCGGCACAGTATTTTCCGTCATCGCAAAGCACAGTATTGATGCCATCGAAGGAACAATGATGTTCCTTACCTTCTAAAGCATCGAGCATTTCGGTAATGAGATCATCAATATACAACAGTTCAAGCTGTGCATTTCTGTCGTTCACCGTGATGGGAAGATCGTTTGCAATATTGTTGCAGAAGGTCGCAACGGCAGAGTTATAATTCGGTCTGCACCATTTGCCAAACAGATTCGGGAAGCGGTACACAAGCACCTTTGCTCCCGCTTCCTCTCCGTATGCAAAGATTAAGTCCTCGCCCGCTTTTTTGCTCCGTCCGTAATCGCTGTCATAACGTCCAATGCAGGTTGCCTGGATAGAGGACGAAATCATGACGGGACAAGTGTTGCCATGCTTCTTCAACGTATCAAGAAGTGTACTTGCAAAGCCGAAATTGCCTTGCATAAATTCTTCGGGATTCTGCGGACGGTTGACACCGGCTAAATGAAAGACAAAATCGCATTTTTCGCAAGCTTCATCGAGAAGCTGTGCTGACGAATCCACATCATATTCGTATATTTCATTTATCACAAGGTTGGGTCTGGTTTTATCCTTGCCTTCCTTTACGTTGCAAAGCGCAGCAGCAAGATTTTTTCCCACAAAGCCCTTTGCACCAGTAATTAATATGTTCATAATTTTACCTCAGTATCAATCTAGAAATGCTTGTTCAAGTGCTTCTGTGACGGTAATTGCCTGCGTTTTTTCCGTTGCTGTTCCGGCATTATACAGCATCGCTAAATCCTCAACAAATTTATCGTCAATTATTCCCTTTTGTTTTAATAAAGCCGTTTCTTCTTGAAACTTTGTATCCAAGTTTTCTTTAATAGCTATATCCCCATTGAAAAACCAAAAGTCGAGCGGGTTCATGCTAGTCTTTACTGTCTTTCTGCTTAACCCTTTTTTGATATGTACCTTGTACAGCAACCAGTTAAACGAAGTACCTATGCCTATTCTTTTTATTTTTCTTACTGTCTGCAAAAATTTATTCTCGGTCATTAAGCCACCATTGTATCTCTGCAATGGAATTTTTGCGGCTTCTAAATGTTTAGTCAAAACCCATTTTTTATATATATAATGGCTACTACGCATACTATATGGTATTTTTTCCAAACAAAACACAAAGAAATCTCTATATAAGAAAGGAGAAATACAATAAACAAAGTTTTCACAAACAGCCTTGCTCGCGCCTACACCCAAAAAGCCTCTTGTTGTCATTTTGAACTTTTCAGCATTTTCTTTCCCATCCCATGTATTCTTAGTGTTATGGGCAAGTTTTATCGAATACGCACCGGGATATTTTCCCTCTTTGCCACTTGAAAGTACTCCTACAATAGCATCTCCCAAATCTCCAGTATGCAGTAATCCATATTTGTCAAAATTTATTTTTTCGAGCGTCAGATAACTGTGTGATATTCCAGAATACAATGATTGTCCGCAGTTCATTTTAACAACAGGCTCATATGCAAGCAACATATCTCCGTTATCAAGTGTATTTATCATAAATTGATTATTAAGATGCTTAGCGACCTTTTTTGCTACCTGAATATCCATACAATCCGACTGCCCAAAAGTTATATTAAGCATAGGATACCCCATTTCAGCAGCAACCCAAACAGTCATTCTTGAATCAAGACCTCCGCTTAGCGTAGCAATATGTTCATAACCATATTCATTGTCTTTTTCAAATTCCAATCGAACAGCCTCTTTGAAAAGTTCGTCAAGACGATCTATTATTTCATCTTCACTCATATCGCTTTCGCCTTCACAATAATTAAAGTCAAAGTAACGGTTTGTTTCAATGCCTTCCGTACCAATTGTCATATAGCAGCCGTATGGAAGCTTTTTGATCTCTTTAACTAATGTCGTATCCGTTATCATAAACCCATAGGACAGTATATCATACGCCGCATCTAAATCCGGCGTGTACTGTACACCCAGCTTTTTCAAAGCATCTATGATATATCGTACTTCAGATGCAACGATCCACTTCCCGTTATTATTATAATAATAAACAGGTTTTGTGCCGAACGCATCGCTATATACAATCCATTTGTTATGCTTTTTATTATAATGTGCACCAGAAAAATTTCCTCTGAAACAGTCAAAATAATTTGTTTCATCGGAAAGCGCCATTTCTTTTACAGTATCAAACCATGTTCTTTCACCGCAAAGTTCTTTTTTGTTGAGGAATACACCATCTGTTACGAGAATAATATCCTCATCCTCCGAAAAAAGCTTGTCATCCATAAATTTATCTAGGGTACTGCGTTCAATTGAAAATTTTTCATTTTCCATTCTTTCAAATACGCATTTTTTTGAATAAGAATTATCCAACTCAAAATTTCCCACATAGTTGCTAATAAAAAAGCCCGGCATAATTATATTTCTCCTTTTATGATCGTTTTTTCAAAACAAACATAAGATACCCTATGTTCAATACACTGGTTGTCAAAGCCGTTAAAAGCGTAGCATATGCAGCGCCTATTGAATTCCATCTTGTAATGAATACAACATTCAACACGGTGTTAAGCGCACTTGAAAATATCGCTACAAAAAGATTGAATTTGAGCTTTAGCTGAGTTGCCAAAATATTCCCCGGCAATATTCTAAAAACGGAAGAAATAGCAAAACTAAAGCTAAGCACCCTAAAGCACAGCACTGTATCAAGATATGCCTCGCCAAAAATCAGTTTAATGATAAACGGCGCAAATAGGATACATCCTATAGCAATGGTAAAGCATACCGCAGCAATGGCAAGAGAAACCAAAACGTACTTCTTTTTAACCCATTTCTTATCCTCTCTGTGCCTGGCAAAATAAGGATAGATATATGTGATAAATGCAGTGGGAATGAAAATCATTGCCGTAGGAATTTGAGTGGCAACTTTATAAGATGCAATCACGGTACTATCGGGAATTACCATTCCAATTACAAATATATCCAGCATGTACATAAGACTGGAAAGACCATTGTTGACCATAGAAATGGAACTTATGCTCCAAAACTGCTTTCTTGTAACTTCCGAAAGCTCTGCTTTTTTTGTAACAGGATAGCCAACGCAACAGTGCAAGCGTACAAAAAGTACCGAAAGTATAAAAGCGAGATATTTTGCCGCAACAAGGCCCTTTACCTGGAACAAATACGAAAGACCGCAGGAAAGTACGAACATGGTGATGGTCGAAACGGTGTTTGAAATAGAATATTCTTTATTTCGCAGCTGTGTTCTGAGATAAAAGCTTTGCACTTCATAAATATACGAAACAATAGGCAAAAAAGCCATCATCCCAAGACAAAAATTGGCGCCCTCGATCTTCAATGGAACAATTGCCGAAACCAAAAATATAACTATGCTTAAAGCAATGTTTACAAAAAAGCTGCTACGGCTTGCATAGATGTATATTTGTTTTTTCTCCTGCTCCTCCCTATTTTCGCTACACATCTGCAGAATACCGGATGCCGCACCAAAACCGCTGGCGATCATAAAGAATGTCAACAGATTGTATGCATAGGAATAAACACCGTACTCG
>CAYQYT010000020.1:0-25619 GCA_964421815.1 uncultured Eubacteriales bacterium
GAATGTGGTCCAGATGATCGATATCCTTTTTGATGATCTTCCGCACCTTGGGATCCTTCATTGCTGAACCTGCGTGAATTACGGCATCAACATCCGTAGTCATATCTCGAAAACCATAATTAGTGAGAATAGCTGCACCACCTACAAGCACAATTTCTGCAGGCATAGATTTACCGTTAATTTTTCTGAATTCTTTTGCTAACTCTTCGAGATAGGTATCAAGATTTTCTTTTGTAAAACTGTTAGATGACATTTCTAATCTCGCTTTCTATAATGTTGAATCTCCTGAATTCGGGAATACATTCATCTATTGCTTTCTGCTTTATTTTTTCATTTTTAGAAACCTTTGCCACAACCAATACACTTGCAGGGAAAAGAGTAGATTTTAGTTTTAACGTACGCATATTATCGTATTGTGTGCAAAGTGGTATATTATTCTCTCTACTGATATAATCAAGCATAGCAAGAAGATACAAGCTTTCGGAATACCATTTTTTCTTATAATATTTACGTATCCGATCTTCTTCTAAAAGTTCAATAACAAAATCAATATCACCCAACTCTTTAAGTCTATGACAGGTGTTACTTTTAAACAATTCAAAGTCACTACGAACCTCTAAACAAGGTTCTACAAGGCTTTCCATCGAAACACCGAGCACCTTTGAAATACGGTAAATTGTTTCGGCAGAACATTTTTCAAGCTGTGCTTTACCACTACATATATCGTTTATTGTTGTATATGCAATGCCACTATCTTTGGACAAGCGATATTGCGTAATATTTCTGTTTTCCATTAATTCATTTATTGTCACGATGTTTCACCTCCTGTTACTATCATTATATCGGTCAACCGTTACAATGTCAATAGTATTGGTATTTTATTTTCGGTTATGCAAACAACCATTATTCAAATTCCCGTTCATTTGTCATCTTTTTGATCAATTTTTTCGGAATTTGGCTTAATGTGTCGTTTTTTTCAGGAATTGATTACTGGTGAAGGCTTACGCCTTGCAACGGACAAAATGGATTCAAAGAACTTCTATGCAATCAACCCGGCTTTTGACACAAAAAAGCCAAACAGGAGAAAGTAAAAGCAGTTTTATAAAAGTGAGTATATATAACAAGCCGAGAGCGAATTGCCCTCGGCTTTGATTTACTTCATAAACTTAATTGCTTTTGAGGTGAATTCGGCTGTGCCCGTACCTCCGGCTTTGTCGATATTGGCTTTAAATCGTTCATCGGCGACATATATTTCGCCCAAACCTTTCAGGATTTCATCGGTACAGGTATAGTAATTATCGGTGATGAAATTCTGAAGTTTTTTGATCATTGTTTGTGCTTCCTCGCAGTCGGGAGAAAGGTACTTAACCTTTCCTATCTCTGCAAAAATCTGCATAAATTCGTCAGTTTTATCAGCCGTGTCGGAATTCTTTTGCTCGTACTCATTGTAGGCATCCGTATGACCCCATTTTTTCTTTGCTTCTGCGGTATATTGTTCAAGCTCTGTTTTATCGAATGATGAAAAACTCATATTATTCACTCCTTTATTTAATACTTCACGGGCGGAGTTGATGATTTCATCAAGGCGTTTTTTCTGCAATTCAAGTAACTCAATTTGCCCTTTAAGTGCAGTTTTTGTATCAAAGACCGGACTGTCTAAAATTGCCTTGATTTCCTTTAGGGGAAATTGCAGTTCACGAAAAAGCAATATGCTGTGCAGTCGCCGAAGAGCCGTATCGTCATACAGCCTGTAACCCGCGTCCGTAATTTGTGCAGGTTTTAGCAAATCTATTTCATCGTAATAATGAAGTGTGCGCACGCTGACACCTGTTAATCTGCTTATTTCCTTAACTGTTTTCATCCTTATCCCTCCCGACAATTTGTATTATAAACTATCACGTTACGTAAGAGTCAATAGGGATTTTAAAATTTTTTAAAATATTTTTACGTATCACTAAACCTATATAACTTTGCCTGTCACCGCAACAGGCAGTTGCTTGATTGTTATATAGTAATTATGGTATATAATATATGAGGTGAGAATAAATGGACACAAAAAATGTGATACTTGAACTCAGAACAAAAAAGGGTTTATCCCAGGATGAACTTGCGGAAAAAGTGTATGTAACACGACAGGCGGTGTCTCGCTGGGAGAACGGCGAAACAACCCCCAACACCGAAACATTGAAGTTATTATCCAAACTTTTTGATGTTTCAATAAACACCCTTTTGGGTTCCCCGAGGCAGTTGATTTGTCAATGTTGCGGTATGCCCCTGGAGGATTCCACCACAAGCAAGGACGTTGACGGCACATTCAACGAGGAATATTGCAAATGGTGCTACACGGACGGAGAATACACATACAACAATATGGATGATTTAATTGATTACTGTGCCGAACACATGGCGAATGAAAACTTCCCGCCCGAAAAAGTTAGGGAATATATGAAAGATATGCTTCCGAAATTGGATTATTGGAAACGTTATGAAAACCTTGGCGGAGAAGAAAAATTTAATGAATTTAAAGCACAAATCATTGATGAGTTTAACGCATTAAATATTGAGGGGATGCCCAAAGTTGAGTCCCTTAACGCTCTTGTGGGCAGTTATGTGAACCTTGAATACAGACTCCCCAACGGTAAGACAGTTAAATTTTTAGACGATCAAGCCACTTATTTAGGAAATCAGTTAGAATGTGAATTCGGCGGAGACCGATGTTTCGGTATTATTGCAAATATGGATTTTCTTCTTGTTTGTACTTATGAAGAAAACGGCGAAAATCCCGAGTTATTGGTGTATAGAAAAAGATAAAACCTGATTTTACGCTGTTAATATATTATCGTATTCATACTACTAAATCATTCTTATAACAAACATAAAAACAACGCCATAGTAACCTATGGCGTTGTAATATTTATTAGAGGAATCACGCACCTATACCGAGCAATGAAAGAAGAAGTGCAAAAATCTTGGCAATTGTACCGAGAATTGTTTGGGGCAGTATAACTTCCTGCTCTTCCTTTTCTGTGGGGCCAACTGTATAATCAAATGTTTTTGTATCTGTTACACCGGTATTAGTCCATTCGCCCGATTCTGCATTGAATTGCTGTTCAACATAGTTGATTATAAGTGTATATTCGCCGAAACCGGAATGTGTATATACAACATCATATTCTCCGTTTTCAAACTCACCGTTCAAATCGTCATTTACATACCACGAAACAGGGAGGAAACGCTTACCTACAGCATGCTCTTCATCATCCATACCACTACCGTATGCTTTGAAACGGATTGTTTTGTGATACTCATAGGAGGATGAAAGTCCGACTGCGTCGTTATTATCAATTGAATACACTTTCATACTGCCTGGATCGGAAACACTGTGAGTTGCACCGCAACCGTTTAAACATTTAGCAGTCTTTGTACCGTCACTTGTATATGTTGCGTCGCCGTTTGAAACATATTTACCATAGATATGCTCAAACACTTTAAAGGATACATCAACAGAAGTGCTGAGTTCTGTTCTGCTTGATACAAACTCTAAAGCCTCATTATATACACCTGCGGCAAGAGCCTCCTTAGGCTGGATGCTTACGGTAAATGATTCTTCGGGATCAAGAGTAAGAGAACCGCTTTCAAGAGAAACATCATAGTTTACACTTACAGGAAGTGTAAAACTGATAACGGTGTTACCATTATTTATGACTGTGACAGTTTCTGCAGAGGGAGCAACGTAACCCTCACATTTAGTTCCGAAATTTGCGGAAGTAGCAGAAAATGAAACAGCATAAACATCTACTCTCCATACGGGATAATAGGAGATATTACCACTAACGGCCGGTGTCTGTGTGTTCAATCCGACTTCAACAGTATCTGAACCGTCAACAGTTGCCCAACCGATTTGTGTATAACCCACACGTGTAAAAATCGCACCGGGGGCAGTAACCAATGTACCGTTGAGAACATCAAACTGCTGAGTTGTGCCGGTACCGTAGGCGCCGCCTTCGAACTTAACCTGATACGTAACAGGCGACCAATAGGGATAGTAAACAGTATCATTTGTCAGAGTACCGCTAAATGTGCTGTTTAAGTCGTAGCGAGTACCTGTACCATCCACTGCAGTGGTCCAGCCGGTCTGCGTATAACCGGGGCGGGTAAACACTGCACCGGGAAAATCAAAAGAGTCACCCAAACTGATTACCTGTGATGTGCTCTTAATCGTCGTCATAGTTGAATCGGTAAAATTGTTAACATCAGTATTATCAATGTAGTCTTCGTTAGCCGTAAAAGTGACGGTCATAGACGTTGACAACCAGTGAGGATAATACTTGGTGTTATTGTTTCTCAAAGTCTGTTTTGAACCGAATTTTAAAAGAGCACCAGTACCGGCGGCATTCGTTGTCCAACCGTCCTGAACATAACCGCTTCTTTCAAAATAAGCCTCTGAGGGAAGGTAAATAACCCCTGACGAGTTGGACTTTAGAGAAAGCATTGCGGTTGTAATGGGAGTACCGTCTTCCAAAGTTGCCTTCTGAGTACTGCCCGCTGCCGAACCTTTTTGAATTTTTGCTGTATAAACTGCCGCAAATGCCGTTACGCTGAATACAGACGCAAGCATTAAAACAGCAAGCAAAACAGCAAGTGTTTTTTTGAAGTTTGTCTTCATTTTGATTCCTCCAAATCAAATACATATAATTATACAAATGGATTATAACACATTTGTCAAGAAATTCATATTATCATAATCACCAAACATACAGCAAAAAAACTGTTAAAGTTAATAAGTGTTTACAGAAATTTTCTTAAATATCCCCATTTTTAGCCTTCGGTTATGGGCATTGAAGCAACGGCATTGAGTGATAGGTCCGCCCTTTTGCCTGCAAGGAATTCATAGTAACCCTGGGAGGCAATCATTGCCGCGTTATCACCGCAATATTTCAGTTCGGGCTTGTAAAGTCCAATGCCTTTACACATGCATTTTTCTTCCATAACTCTTCTCAAACGGGAGTTTGCGGAAACGCCACCTGCGAGAACAACTGTTTTTCCGTTGTAATCTTCAATTGCTTCCATTGTATGTGACACAAGCAAATCCGTAACCGCCTTGATAAAGGAAGCACCCAAGTCCTCCGCTTTAACCGGCTCCCCTTTTTGAGAGGCATTGTGAACAAGATTCACCGCAAAGGTTTTAAGTCCCGAAAAACTGAAATCATATTTTGAATCCGAAATCTTAGGTACGGGGAATTTATATTTATTTTCGTCGCCGTTAAGGGAGATTTTGTCAAGATTCACTCCACCCGGATACGGAAGTCCCACGGTACGCGCCGCTTTGTCCATTGCTTCCCCTGCGGCATCGTCACGGGTTCTGCCGATTATTTCAAACTCCGTATAATCTTTAACATTGACAATGTGACTGTGTCCCCCTGACACTACCAAAGAAATGAAAGGCGGTTTCAAATCAGCATTTGATATGTAATTTGCGGCAATATGCCCTCTCAAATGGTGAACGGGCACAAGTGGTATTCCCGTGGAATAGGAAAGTCCTTTTGCGTAATTCACACCAACAAGCAAGGCACCTATGAGCCCTGGAGCGTATGTTACGGCGATTGCGTCAATGTCCGAAAGGGTGCAAGAGGCATCATTCAAGGCTTTTTCCACAACGTCGCATATTGCTTCCGTATGCCGTCTTGATGCAATTTCCGGCACAACACCGCCGTATATTTTATGCTCCTCAACCTGAGAAGCCACAACATTTGAAAGGACCTTTCTGCCATCCTCCACGACTGCCGCCGCGGTTTCATCGCAGGAACTTTCAATTCCGAGAATTTTCATATTTTTTCTCCAAATCACTTAATAAAATATGTCATTAAAACCGCATTCTCCCGCGGTTTTTCATAAAAACTCTTTCTCTCTCCCACTTTTTCAAAGCCGCATTTTTCATAGAGAGAAATTGCAGAGATATTGCTCGCTCTTACTTCAAGAGTTACAAATTCCCCGTTTTCTTCCTTTACGGTTTCTAAGAGAGTGTCAATGAGCCTTTTTGCCACACCGTTTCTTCTGTACTTTTTAAAAACCGCCACATTGGTTATATAGACCTCACCCAAAACATTGTGGGCGCCTATATACCCTGCGATTTCGCCCTTGCGGGTTGCAACGAAAAATCGGGCAAAGGCATTGTTCAGTTCATTTTTCAGTCCGGCCTCGCTCCAAGGGGTTGAGAAGCACTCTTTTTCAAGCCGTGCTATTTCACCCACGTGGCATGGACTCATTTTTTCTATTACAAAATCCGTCATTTTGTATCGTACCAGGTTTTGCCGTATTGCACATCAACTGTAAAGGGTACTGCCATTTTACAGGCTCCCTCCATGGTTTCCTTGAGAAGTGCGGCAATTTCTTCCTTGTCCTTTTCGGGTGCTTCTATAATCAGTTCATCGTGAACCTGCATAATGAGTTTTGACTCCGGAAAATCCTTTTTAAGCCTTTCATATACTCTTATCATTGCAATTTTTATTATATCGGCCGCCGTACCCTGAATGGGCATATTCATTGCAACCCTCTCGCCGAAGCCCCTGCGAATTGCATTTTTTTCACGAAGTTCGGGAAGATAACGTCTTCTGCCGAAATAGGTTTCGGCATAGCCTTTTTCTTTTGCACTTTTCTTTGCATTTTCCATAAACTCGGCAACCTTTGAATAGTTTGCAAGGTAGCCTTTGATATATCTGTCCGCTTCCGCAACAGAAGTGCCGATATCGTTTGAAAGGGAGAAAGCACCGATGCCGTAAACAATGCCGAAGTTGACCGCTTTCGCCTTTCGTCTGTCGGCGGGGCTGACATTTTCAAGAGGTACACCCATAACCTGTGAAGCGGTAATGGAGTGAATGTCGGCACCGCTGAGGAATGCGTTAATCATTGTTTCGTCCCCTGCGAGAGCGGCAAGAACCCTAAGTTCAATCTGTGAATAGTCCGCATCCACAAGCACGCATCCATCTTTTGCAACGAAGAATTTTCTAAGTTCCCTGCCCTGCTCCGTTCTTACGGGAATATTCTGCAAATTGGGCTCTGCGGAAGAAATTCTGCCCGTACGCGTTTCCGTCTGGTTAAGGGTGGAATGGATTCTTCCGTCGTTGTCGATAACCTTTAAGAGACCCTCGCAATAGGTGGATTTAAGTTTCGTCAATCCCCTGTATTCAAGAATTTCGTTGATTATGGGGTGCTTGTCCCTCAAGGACTCCAAAACCTCCGCATTGGTTGAATAACCGCTTTTGGTCTTTTTGCCGTGGGGAAGATTCAGTTTGTCCTCCTCAAAAAGCACCTCGCTAAGCTGTTTGGGAGAATTCACATTGAACTCGCACCCTGCCATATTATAAATATTCTTTAACTTTTCCTCCACCTTTGAGGAGAGTATTTCATTGTATTTCTCAATACCCTCTCTATCAACAAGGAAGCCCACCTGTTCCATGGAAGCAAGTACTTTTGCAAGGGGCAGTTCAATTTCGTTAAGGAGTTTTTCCTGGCTGTTTTCCTGAATTTCCCCGTAGAGTTTCACACTCAGGGCTTCAATATATGAACCGCTGTCAACAAAGTCCTTTTGTGCGGAATAGAAATCTTCCAATCCGTCCGTTTCAATTTTCACGGGATTGAGGGAATACACACCCGCCAGGGTTTTCACGGAATAATCCGATGAATTAGGATTGAGCAGATATGCCGCAAGTGAAGTGTCAAGTTTAATATTCTCCACGGTAATTCCGTTGATTTCGCAGAATCCGTAAAGTTGCTTTGAGTCGTCCGTGTATTTTTCTATACCCGGATCCCCTAAAAAGTCTCTGACAAAGGACATAAAGGTGAAATCCCGATTTTCCGAAAGAGCCACACCCTCGGGAGTTTTAAATAAAATATATTCAATTCCGCCCTTGTTGTATTTGACGGTAAAATATGCCTTTCCCACGGATTTCAAAGTCTTGACAAAATCATCGCAATCCGATATTTCATAGAACTTTACGGTTTTAGCATCCTTTTGCTCCGGCACTTTGTCCCGGGAAAGATTCAAACGCTCCGTAAGTTTATTCATTTCAAGGGACATTAAAAGTCCACTTGCTTTTTGGGCATCCGGCTCCTTAACCAAATAATCCTGCAAATCCGTACTGACGGGGGCTTCAAGGCAAATTCGTCCCAAGTCCTTACTTAAAAACGCATCCTCCTTTGAGGCTTCAAGTTTTGCACGAATACCCGCTTTCACGTCAATGGTATCAAGGTTTTCATAGATGTACTCAAGGGAACCGAATCTTCCGATAAGGTCCTGTGCCCCTTTTTCGCCTATGCCCGCAACTCCGGGAATATTGTCCGAGGTATCCCCCTGTATTGCCTTAATATCAATGAGTTGGGGAGGAGTAACTCCGTAGGTTTCTTTGATTTTTGAATTGTCATAGAGAACCGTTTCGGATTTCCCCATTTTTGTAGTGGCAAGAACAACATTAACATTGTCCCTTACAAGTTGAAGACTGTCCCTGTCCCCCGTTGCGATATAACAAAAATCATCCTTGCCGCAAGCCGCGGAAAGTGTACCGAGAATATCATCCGCTTCGTAGCCGGGTTTTTCAACAACCGTATAACCCAAATAGCCCAACAATTCTTTAAGGGTGGGAAACTGCTCCACAAGTTCCGTGGGAGCGGGTTTTCTCGTACCCTTGTATGCGTCATACATTTTGTGGCGGAAAGTGGGGGCTTTCACGTCAAAGGCAACGGCAACCGCCTCCGGCTTATACTCCTCTAAAAGATGGAGAAAAATGTTCATAAAGCCGAATATTCCGTTAGTAAATCTGCCGTCCTTGGTGGTTAAAAGCCTCACTCCGTAAAATGCTCTGTTCAAAATTGAGTTTCCGTCAATTACAAGAAGTTTCATTTATATAATACCTCAAATATTAAGTGTTTCAAGTGTTACAAAATTATAGCCGTTCTGTGCAAGGTAATTTTCCTCATCCAATGCCCTAAGGCATCCCAATGCCGCAACATTCGAGGCGTTTCCGGGGATTTTTACCTTTATGCCCGTCACATCCTCTATGTACTTATCAAGTCCGTAAAGTTGTGCCATCCCGCCGCAGAGAAAAATACCGTCATCGGTAATATCTCTTATAAGTTCCGGCGGAGTAACCTCAAGCACATCGGTTATGGCTTTGCATATTTCGTCGATACATCCGCGAATCGCAAAATTTATTTCCTGTGCCGTAACTTCAAAAAACAGCGGCATTCCGTCCGACATATCTTTACCCTTGCTGACGGCGGCGATAGTTTCGTCACGCATTTTTGCTCCGCCTATAAGGGTTTTTAACTCCTCTGCAGTGAGTCTGCCCACGTTAACTCCACGGTTAGTTTTAAGATATGTCTTTATTATTCTGTCCATATCGTCACCGCCAACCGCAGCACTTTTGGCAACCGCAAGACTACCCATTGTTACAACACCCACACCGGTTGTTCCCGCCCCCACATTCACAATCATTGTGCCATAGGGTCTGTCCGTCATAACACCGATACCCAAAGCGGCCGCAAGAGGTTCTTCAATAAGTGTGGCTCGTCCCGCACCCGCACGCAGAATACAAGCCAGAATATTACGTTTTTCAAGATTGGTGATTCCTGCGGGCATTGTTGCCACAACCGTAGGTTTGAAAATTTTATTTTTGCAAATTCGCTCAAGAAAAACCCTCAAAAGTTTTTCGCTGCTTTCAAGTTCCGCAACACCGCCGCTTAAAAGGGGGCGGACAAGTTTGATTGCATCGGGGCATCTACCCGTCATTTCAAAGGCTTTTTGCCCTGCTTCAAGAACCTCCCCCGTTTCCCTTTCAAGTGCTAAAACGGCGGGTTCGGCAAGGACAACACCCTTTCCCTCGGTAGCCGCAACAACGCTTCCCGTACCGATATCAAGACCGATTTTAAGACCGACCATTTAAGCACCTTCTTTCATATAAAAATACAGTATAATTATACACCCACTTCAAGTTTTTGTAAATAAGTATTACTTATATTTACAAATCTATTTAATTATATTATACTATCTTCACATACAGAAAAAACGTACAAGAGGTGTTATTATGTCAGGTGTGCAAAAATCAAAACTGAAACTCCTTTATCTTGCAGATATTCTCAAGCAGAAAACCGACGAAGAAAACTTCTTGGCGGCAACTGAAATTTGCGAGGAATTGCAGAAATTGGACATACCCGCAGAGAGAAAGTCCATTTACAAGGACATTGATATTTTGCGTGAATACGGCTTCGACATTATACATACCGGCTCCAAAAACCGCGGAGGTTACTTCTTGGGTGCAAGGGATTTTGAGTTGGCGGAAATTCGTCTTCTCTCCGATGCGGTGCAGGCGGCAAACTTCATTTCCCAAAAGAAAACCAATCAACTTGTTAAAAAAATTGAAAGTTTTGCCAGCGAAAAACAGGCAAAGATTTTACATTCCCAGGTTTATGTTGATAACCGCCCCAAATGTAAGAACGAGGAAATCTATTACACCATAAGTCTGCTTGACGAAGCAATCAGCGATAAAGTTAAGGTCAGTTTCACCTACACAAGGCGGAAAATCACCGAGGAATTCAAAACCGCCAACGAGGACAAATCTTTCACGGTGAGTCCATACGCACTTATTTGGTCAGATGACCACTACTACCTCATTTGCAACAACGAAAAATACGATAATCTGATGCATCTGAGAATTGACAAAATCAAGAAACTTGAGAAAACCAAGGAGCGCGCAAGGCATTTTTCCGAGGTTTCCGATTACAGAAACAATTTCGATTCCGCGGACTATGCCGCAAAACTTTTCAATATGTACAGCGGCGAACCCAAGCCCGTTGAGTTAATTTGCGACAATGATATTCTTGAAGTAATCCTCGACCGTTTCGGTGAAAAAGCAAAAATTCAAAAATACGACGAGGACAGATTTCTTTTGAAAACCAACGCCGCAGTCAGCGACGGTCTTACAAAATGGATTGTCCAATTCGGCGGAAAAATAAAAGTAAAATCCCCCAATGATTTAATTTATGAGGTCAAGAAAAAAGCCGCCGAGATACTTGATAATTACGATGAATAAATAAAAAACAAAGCACAATAAAACAAAAATAGGGCTGTAAATGCGTGAGTGTCCAGAGGACACTCACGCAGTTTTATTCGCCATACGGCGAGTGATATTGCTTCGCAGTTATATAATGCTACGCATTGTGATATTGTCCTTCGGACAGTTTTATGCGAATAAAATAACACTGAAATCGAAGATTTCAATATCACTATGCCGAAAAGTGCATAATATCACTCTTTCCGAAGGAAAGAATATCACTTGAAGTTAAAGGCACACTTACTCACCACTTTTATTGGCAGTGCAAAAAAGTAAGAGTTAATGTAGCTTTTTGCTACATTAACTCTTTTTTGTCCTTTAGAGTACGCCTCGAAAAAACTTTCGTTTTTTTACAGCCCCTTTTAGATATTTTAAATTCCGAAGTACTCGAGAATTCCTTTATAAATCCCCTTTGCAACGGTTTTTTGTCCCAAAGACGAATTCAAAAATTTGAAATCGCAGTTTGCCTTGGATTTTGCGTCCGAGGGCGGTGTATAAATTGCGTTTGTATTGGAAATAAATCCGCACTCCACAAGCACCGCGGGACAGTTTTCGATTCTTGTCACCATAAACGGATAGAAATGAAAACCCCTGTCGGTCATTTTGTAGCCTGTATCCGCTTTGATTGTTTTCGGCAAATTTTTTGAAATTGCATCCGCCAAGGGTGCTGAATAATTCTTATAATAATACACCGATGAGCCGTGAACGGATTTTGAACTTGATGAGTCAAGATGAATTGAAACAAACAAATCCGCATCGTTTTTCAAGGAATTTATTCTGCGTTCCTCGATTTCGGGAACGGAATCGCTGTCATCCCTTGAAAGAATAACCGTTGCCCCTGCTTTTTCAAGATAACTCTTTAATTTCACAGCAATTTTATAGGTGATATCTTTTTCATATACCCCCGTACCCGAGCCGGCACCGGGCTGAGCCCCGCCGTGACCCGGATCAATCTCAACAGTTCTGCCCTTTAGAGAACTTACAGGTTCCTTTACGGAAATCACAAGGAGATTGTTTTTGTTGTAGGCGGCGGAATAGCCGTAAAAATCCCCTTCGCCTCTAAAATATATACGCAATGTCGCTGTCTTTTTCTCGCTGTTTACAATCCATTTGCAGGATTTTATTGTATCGCTGTCAGGAAAAGTCAATGAACCCTCCGCAGACTTTGTATAGTAGAAAGTAATGTCCATATACTTTCCCGTAAAGTTCCCGTCCTTTACATTAAACGCACGTCCTCCGTAGCCGCTTTCGTACTCTTGCGGCTTAACCGTTACATTAAAGGGAACTCGCCAATTAAGAGCAATATAAAACTTTGTGGAGTCCTCCTCGTATGTTACGGGGTCACGAAGTTGGGCTTTGTTATATGGCATTTGGTAACCTGTGAAAACCTTTACCTCGTTTGCATAAACCCGCCTGCCGGATTTCAAAACATAGTACTTTTTTCCGCTTGCCGAATCCGTTACGGGACCCGATTTGATATAGTCATACGTACCCTTTGGCAATGGGGAATAAAGCGGATTTGATCTATCGTTGGTGTCGGCAGAGGAAAGTGTTTCCGCACAATAAACCTTAACCTTACAAAACTTCATTTTATTTGATGACGACTGCTTTTCTTCGGGAGTGATCTGGGTGATTTTATTGAGAGTCCACTTGGGATCCAGGTCAACAGCTTTTCCCAATGCCGCCTTAACATCCGACAAATCTACAAGTCCGTCGGAATTCATATCAGCCCTTGAATACACCCCGTCATCCACATTTTTCATTGCCGAGGCAATCCTCAATATCTGCCGAACGTCCGAAAGTTTTATTATGCCGTCGGAATTCATATCGCCCTTAACATCCGCGGCAAGTCCTCTCGGGAAACCCACAAGACACAGTATAAGAAGCGATATAACCACACGTTTTAAAATATTCTTCATCCCTTATGCTCCGTATGTACTTTTTAACGCACTTCTTGTAGCCGGACCCACAAGTCCGTCAACATCAAGTTTTTTGTCCGTCTGGAATTGTTTTACTGCCCCGAGGGTTGTGGGACCGAATTTCCCGTCAATGCTGCTTTCTTTCATATAGCCCAATTTATAAAGATACCATTGAAGCCACTTGACAGACTCGCCGCTATCCCCCTGACTTAAAGTTGCCGTAGGCTCCGTGTAGGGACATTTCGCCTTTGCAGTAACGATTTTTATGTAATCTTTGTGACCGTAGCCGGTGAGTTTTTTGCCGTCAAGGGTGAAACTCACCTTGTACCAATTTCCGCTTGTACCAAGAATTGTCACGGCATGTCCGTTGTTGAGTTCGGCAACAACTTTTCCGCTTGTACTTGCGGAATCTCTTATGTTAAGGAATCCGTCACTTATACTGACGGTACCTTTTTTCGTTTCGGTTCCCGTAGTCTTAACAGAAAGTTCTGCGGAATATGAAGAATAAAAGTTTTTGGTTGCGGTTGAGGTGTATGCTCTTACCTTGTATTTATATGAAGTTCCGCTGTCAACTGTTTTGTCCGTAAAAGATGTGGAAGTAGTTGAGCCGATTTTCGTGTAACTTCCCGAAACCGCATCATAGCGGTAAACTGCATACCCCGTGCAATCCACTGCACTCCACTTGATTTTAACGGAGTTGTCGGCTACGGACGAGGTCGCAAGACCCGTAACCTTGTCGGGTCTGCCCGTAACCTCAAAAACCGAACTGTAAGAAGAATAAACTGTTTCCCCTTTGTCGTTTTTGTAATAGGCACGAATCTTGTACTTGTCGGTTTTTCCTTGGGTAACATCGGAAACCGTGTAGGATAAATCGGGAACAGTTTTTATACGCTCATATTTTTTGGTACTGCTGTTGTATTTGTAAATCTGATACTTTTGGGCATTTTCTATTGCCGTCCAGGAAAGCGTTACGGAAGAATCCGTGTATTCAGGAACGGAAACAGTGGTTTTTGACGCTTTGAAGCGATCCTCCCTCGTTAAATCCGCCCCGGGCATATTCTTGAAAACAGGAATAACAAATACCTTTTTTGTTTCGAGAATATTTGCCGAAACATAGGCTTTGTAGGTCTTTTTTGCCTCCGACGCCGCACCCCTCACATTGCCCATATACTCGTGATTGTAAAGATTGTCGGAATCGGGATTCACGTTAAATTTCTGAAGATAGCCCGTGTATTGGGTCTCAGAGAAAGAATCATAAATATACTGTGCTCCGTAATATATTGTTTTTTGGGGATTTGTCCAAGGTCTGCCGTAGGAGGTGTAGGCTGAAATATCGCTCTTTTTAATATAGCCGTTATAACTCTTGCCGCTGACTGTGGTGCTCACTCTGTAAAAGTCCCCGCTTGTACCGATATAGTAAAGTTCCGTATTGGAGGGTACTGTTACAACCTTTGTGCCCGAGGCGGAGGCGGTTTTATACATAGTGGTGCTTTTGGCGGCTTTCATATAGCCGTTTGCCCATTGGAGTCCGTCCCGCACACCCGTATAAGCACCGATATTGTAATAGTTATATATGCCGTTATAGGGAGAATATTTTCCGCTTGAGCCCCCTGCGTAAGATGAGGTACTTGAACCAACCTCCTGAACAATTTTCGAGGCAAGGTAATAGGCACTCATTCCGCTGTCCTTTGCGGCTTTTAATATTGCATCGGAGTATTTAACCGCGGCACCGTTTTCCGTATAGTTTTTCGAAGTACCGAAAGCGTCAAGATATGTAATGTTTGAATTATACATCCAGGTATTTTTGAGGATTGCCTCCACCCCTGCTTTTGTATGACTCTTGTCATAGGCGGTGCTTTCAAACTGGAATATGTACTGTTCATTCAGGAAATTTCTCGGGTCCATATAGTATTTAACCGCTTCCTCCGAAGCACTTACCCAAACAGACCCTTCCTGAATAACACCTTTACAAGAACTGCAAGTACACATATATGAAGCCTGTACGCTGTTCTCAATAAGCTGTTGCTTGTGGGGGTCACGCTCCGCAGTCACGGACGCCTGCCAGTCAAGTCCCGTAATCAACGGCACAAACTCCCACTCGGGATATTTCTTGTGAAGTTCAACAAGGTCCTCTGCATAGGAAACGGGGAACCCCTGTCGCAGAAGTCCCACTTCGTATGCTTCCAGATCAAGAGCGTTCGCCATAACAAGTTTAACGTCCTCAAGAGTGACCTTGCCGTCGGAATTCATATCGCAAAGAGCGATTTGCTCCGCTGTGGGTTTTTCCATGCCGCCGCTGAAACGCAGAACAAGTCGGGCATCATCAAATGTAACATAACCGTCGCCGTTTACATCGCCCATTACATTTTCAGCCTTTGCGGTGGGAACGGTTAGTATTAAAGAAACGCACACCAGTAATACTGCCGTGAACTTTGAACATCTTTTCATATAAACCTCTTGTTTTTATGATCTATTTATATTTCGTCAAAAATTGACACTTATATCCCTTTTATTCTACCATATTAAGAAGAGATTTTATTTCTTTTTCGGAAATTTCATTCACATTTTCACCGAATACATAGGAATACGAAAACAGGGCGAAGCCTTGATACACCTGACTTTTTGAGATATGTTCATACTGCCGTGACAGAATGTTAACATTTTCCAACCACTCATTTTTTCCCGTTCCCGCATTTTCATCAATCTTTCCGCATTTATATGCTCCAAGTCCGCAAAGGAGTTTTACATTGCTCCCTTCTACCAAATTTTCCCACTCCTGCGCCACCTTTTCAAAGGGCATTTTCTCATTTTCAAAGCCAAAGTAAACTTGGGGAATTATGTAGTCAATATAGCCCTCCTCGGTACACCATTTCTCCACATCGCCGTAATAAACATTTCTGCCTTTGTCCAAATCGGCACAGGGGCTTACTCCGAAAAGGAGCGTACTATCCCTGCTTTTCACCAATTCATATACACTACTCACAAGAGCGGATACATTCTCCCGCCGCCAGTCTTCAAGAGAAAAGATGCCACCGTTTTTTATGTATTGCTCATACAAGGTTGCGTCGTTTAACTCCTTGGTTTCGGGGTAAAAATAATCGTCAAAGTGTATTCCGTCAACATCATATTTATTAAGAATTTCCCTTATACCGTTTAGTACAAGTTTTCTCGATTCATCCATAGCGGGATTGAGATAAATCCCCTTATCGCATATAATGACGGAGTTTTTATTTTCCTTATACAATGTCCTGACGGGTGAATCCTCGGGTAATTTCTCAAAATCGTTACTGTATGACACTCTGTAAGGGTTAACCCAACAATGAATCTCAATTCCCCTTTGATTGCAAAATTCAGAAAAAATTTCAAGCGGGTCAAAAACAGGAGTTGTTTCTCCGACGGTTATATATTTTGAAACAGGAAAGATTTCCGACTCGTAAAAACTGTCGCAAAAGGCTCGGCATTGAAAAAACACCGTATTGATTTTTCCTTTTTCCAAGTTGTCAAAAACAACCTCAAGACTATTCCGATACATCTCTTCCGTTTTATTCTTAACAAGTGAACCGATTTCCGAATATGTAAGCCACACGCAATACATTTTTTCATTGCGTGTTTTTTCCTCTGTGTATGTCATTACCTCCGATTCCGTCGTTGTTTCACCAAAAATTTCCCCGATTTTCCAACCGGTCTCAGTGGTATTAGCCTCTTTCATAAAAAACACAAGTCCAAAGCCAACAAACACCGGAATGGCAACACATAAAAACCGTCTAATAATAATCACCGCCCATATAAATATACAGGCGGTTAAAATCTAATATGCTAAAAAATCGTCCTCGAGTGTGTCTATTCCGTACTCTTCTTGCTTATAAACATTTCGTGCTTCGGTAAGTTTCTTTATTCCGCTGTCAATATCTTTCTGTTCCTCCTCACCCAATTTATCGTAATAGGTACAAACACGTGCAAACATTACGATATCAACAAACAATTGCAAAAGACAAAGCGTGTAAAAAACTCCGTCACTTGAAAACAAACGGCTGAACAAATCCCCCAAAATTGTTATATTGTACTTAACAACACAAAAATTAAATATTTTATAAATATTGTAAAGAAGTCCGAAAATAAATGCTGATACTTCAAAAGGCATAAGTTCCTTTTTATCAGCATCCCGTAAAATATACCAAAGAGTAACTACAAACAAAAGGAAACCATAAGAGCCAACGGTGGAAACAACGCTCATTATAAAACGCATTAAAATGTCAAATCCACCTTCTGTTTTCATAACGTAATATTCAATAGTCTGCTTAAAAAACCTCAAAAAGAAACAAAAAAACAGAAGAAGTTTTAATCTGTCGGTTACTTTTTTACTTTTTCTGTCGCGATAACGTTTATGCCCCACACCCTCACCATTGAATGCGATAAAGCCAATAACAAGTATCACATAAAAAGAAAAATTGGAAAGGCTTGTACCCCATTCTGACAAAACCTCCAAGCCCTCAAAGGAGCCCAATGTAAGTAAGGCATTTATGGAGAAAAGCAACACCGCAACAAAACATAACAGCTTTGCCGAATTTGAAAAATAACTTGATTTAGCCATATTTGTTCCTTTCATTTTTTCTCAAAAAATCGGCGGCACTTGGTGCCGCCGAAATAAGTTTTAAAGGATTACAGTTCCTTATTCTGTGATGAGATTGACATCTGCTCTTTAGCGAGTCTTTCAATAGCCTCTTTTTCACCCGACATAGCAAGCTTTGCGGCTTCTTCACGGCGGGCAAGGAGTTCAGCGTACATACGTTCTCTCTTTTCACCGCTAAGGTCATAGAAGAGAATGGGTATAATACCCAAAAGTCCTGTAAGAGTAGGAATAATTGTTGCCATTGCAAAAAGTCCGAATTTAGTGTTATCGGTCTGTGCCTGACCCCTTGTGTAAGAGGTAATATCGTAACCGATTAACTTTTTAATCTGCAAGGACAGTGCATTGTTAAGAATACGTGCAAGTTTCTTTGTAAGTTCACGGGCAACGGAGGTCATGGCCTCTGTACGGTAGCCGTTCTTCCATTCGCAGTAGTCCATGGATTCATTATACATTTCACTGGGAATAACCCGACGTACACCCCAGAAAATCATATATGTTGCCTCTTTAAGGGCAAGTATGAAGAACATCGGCAGAACCTTTTTGTAAACACCGTTATGCTTACCGCCTATCATACCTAAAAGGAATACGGGAATATCAAGAAGGGACTGGCTCTTTGTACCCAGAAGGTAAAGGGCTTTTGTAGAGAACTTTCTTCTGAACCAGGGAACAAGTGAGAAAGATATGGGGTTGATAATAGCACCCGGAATACCTGCAACAAGGGTCATTGAAGCAAAGTTAAGAACATCTATGTAGTAGTCGCTCATACTGCCGCTGATACTGAAGTTTGAAAGGGTTTCCGAAAGTGTCAGCAACAGAATGGGTTTGTTGTTGACAATGGATTTAATACCCTGCATAACACTCGGCTTTTCAACGGACTGCAGAACACGTTCACGGGTCATAACGCAGAAAATAAGGGATGCGACACCGCTGACAATGGCGGTAAAGTTACCCATGAACATAAAGGTTGATGTATAGGAAAGGTTAATAACCTTGTTACCGATAAGGTCCAGGAGAACCGTCAAAATCTGTTGGGGCAATTTTTCACCCAAAATACCCGAGAAGAACTCCGCCATGGTAATAAGCCTTGTACGGTCAACGGGATGCGGAGTTATGGTGGCGAGCATACCTGTTTTTGCAATGCCGCGGAAAGTATCCACACCCTCTCGGACAATGGTCAGAACAAAATATGTAATGAACTTGCTCATATCCCTTGCGCCCTTGCCCTTGAATATTGCGGGCATGAGCCAATACATACATGTACCCAATGTTCCGGGAATACCCAAAGCCACAAGATAGGGTTTGAACTTACCCCAACGGGTACGGGTTTTTTCAACGATTGCCGCTGTGAAAATATCGTTGATAACATCCCAGAATCCGTTAATGACGCTGACTATCGTCTGATAGTCAAGGTCAATCTGAAGAATACTTGTAACGAAACGGCCGCTGAAGCTATCGATATTAAAACTCTGGCACATATCGTAGATAACGTACCAAACAGACTCTTTCATACCGACGTATCTTCTGTTTTCATAGACATACTCACGGGAAGCAGCGTCTATTTCCGGCGTTTCGGCAACAGTAGTTTTTTCGTCTGCCAAAAAATACACCTCCGAGGGTTTGCGATAAAACACAATTATCCCATACTTATGAGGGTGATTATATCATAACCGAAACAAATTTTCAACAAATTCCGTAATTTAAAATCCCCAAAGAACAACCTTGTAGGAAATAGCAAAACAGAACTCGTTTTGTTGTGCAAAATGCTAAAAAATTTGTTTTAAAAAGGGATGTAAAAAACATCTGCTTTTTACACCCCTGAATTCATCATAAAATTTTTCCTAAGAATGATTTAAGTCTTTCGCTTTTCGGATTATCGAAAATTTCTTCGGGAGTTCCGTCCTCCTGGATAATACCCTCGTCCATAAAGATAACACGGGTTGCAACTTCTTTTGCAAATCCCATTTCGTGAGTAACCACAACCATTGTCATTCCCTCTGAGGCAAGTTCTTTCATAACGTCAAGAACCTCGCCCACCATTTCGGGATCGAGGGCTGATGTGGGCTCGTCAAAGAGCATAACATCCGGATTCATACACAGAGCGCGAACAATGGCAACTCTCTGTTTCTGTCCGCCGGAAAGTTGACTCGGGTAGGCGTCCGCCCTGTCCTTGAGCCCCACCCTGTCAAGAAGTTCAAGAGCCGTTTTCTCCGCTTCCTCCTTCGACTTTTTCAAAATCGTCACGGGGGCGCAGGTCATATTTTTAAGAACGGTCATATTGGGGAAAAGGTTAAAATGCTGGAAAACCATTCCCATTTTCTGACGGTGCCTGTTTATGTTTGTTTTGGGGGCGGTAATGTCCTCTCCCTCAAAAAGAATATGTCCGCTTGTGGGAATTTCCAAAAGGTTCAATGAGCGTAAAAAAGTGGATTTACCGCTGCCGGAGGGGCCGATTATAACCACAACCTCGCCCTTTGTTATCTCACAGTCAACGCCGTCAAGGGCCTTAACCGCGCCGTTGTTGTAATGTTTTTTAAGGTCGCTTACCTTAATAAGTGCGTTATCGCTCACTCTTACGCAACCTCCTCTCCAGCCTGCTTACAAAGTAGGAAAGAATCATAACAAGAACAAGGTAAATAATTGCAACTATTATAAGGGGAATAAAGTACGAGTACGTCCTGCCGGCTATTGTATTACCCGCCTTTGTAAGGTCCATAACGCCCACATAACCCGCAACGGAGGTTTCCTTTAAAAGAGCGATGAACTCATTGCAGAGAGTGGGAAGCACCGCCTTGAACATCTGGGGAATAACTATAAACCGCATTGTCTGGAAATAATTGAATCCGAGGCTTCTGCCCGCTTCAAACTGACCGTTGTCAACGGACATAATACCCGCACGGAATATCTCCGCAACATAGGCACCGGAATTGATACCGAATGCAAATATTGCAACGGGAACACCGTTGTCCGCCATTGCAAAAACAAGGAAATAGCAAATCATAAGTTGAACGACAACGGGTGTACCCCTTGTTACAGTAAGATACACTTTGCACAATGCGTTTAAAGCGGCAAGTATGTAGTAGCCGATACCGCCTTTAAGTTTCATTGACTCTTTATTTTTATCAAAAGAGGTTCTTACAGCGGCAACAATTATACCGATTACAATACCGATTGCCAGAGCACCGAAAGTAATAATGAATGTATTTTCAAGACCTTGTAAAAGCAGTTTGTAGCGGTCCCCGTCAATCATAACGGACTTAAAACGCTCTGCCGTAAATTCGCTGAGCCAGGAAGCCTTGAGTTGAAACAGTTCCATTAAGGTAAATTCCTTTCAAAAATTAAATCGAAAATTCAGGGCGGAGTATTTTCCGCCCTGAAAAGAATTGCAATTCCCGTAATTCAAGGAGTCGCGAAAATATTATTTTGCGTAGTATGGATCAAGATCCTCAAGTGACTGGATGGGGCCGTCCGCTTTAACGATAACGGACTGAACGCCTGTTGCGTATGAAGATGAGAAATCAACGCTTTCAAGTCTTTCGTCGGTAACGGTCATACCTGCCATACCCATGTCATACTTGCCGCTCTGAACACCGGGGATAATGGAGTCGAATGAAACGTTTTTGATAACAAGGTCATAACCCAGCTTGTCGGCAATAATCTTCGCAACCTCAACGTCGATACCGTAGTAGTTGTCGCCGTCGATGTACTCATAGGGAGGGAATTCCGCATTTGTTGCCATAACAAGGTCGGGCTTGTCCGTGTCGGCACCTGCAACGGGAACGCCTACGAGTTCTTCGGAAGTGTCGCCGTTGATGTATTTATCAATAATCTTCTTAACGGAGCCGTCCTCAATAAGAGCTTTGAGAGCGCCGTCAACTTTGTCTTTAAGTTCGGTATTGCCCTTTTGGAAGCAGATTGCATAATCCTCTTTGGTGTATTCAGTATCAAGGATTTTAAGGCCTTCATTAGCCGCAACGTAAGCCTTTGCAGGTTCGTTGTCGATGATAACAATATTTACCTTGCCGCCTTTGAGAGCCTCAACTGCAAGAGCGCCGTTGTCGTAGCGGACAACTGCATCTTCGCCGAAGTCACCGCTTGAATAAATATCGCCGGTTGTGTTTGTCTGAACACCGATTTTGATGCTTTCGGGTTTTGCCGCAGCGGTTGTGTCTGAAGTGTCGGTGCCGTTACCTTCCTTGCCGCCGCATGCCGCAAAGCAGGCAATCATAGCAATAACAAGAACTATGGAAGTAACTTTTAAAAACTTTTTCATTTTAAAAACCTCACAATTATTTTTTCGGAAGAAATATTCTTCCGTTGTGATTGGATTATACAACTCTGAAATGAAAATTGCAACTGTTTTTGAAAAAAAATTCATAATATACAGTTTTTTATGAATATTTTTGCGAATATTCATAATTATTTATGAATTTATGCATTATTATCTATACAAAAAAACATTTTTGGTGTATAATGGATTCATATTATCTATGAAATTCTCGTAAAAACAGGAGAAAATTATGAAAAAAATCATATCTCTTACTTTAGCAATATTTTTGATAATCGCTTGCATCCCCGTTGCAAACGCACTTAATTTCAACGGCTTTGTATATGTTGACAACGGGGACGGCACCTGTAACATAACGGGCTACAACAACTTCTATGAAGAGGATGTTGTAATCCCACCCACAATTAACGACCTGACGGTAGTTTCAATAACCGGCTTCCGTCAAAAGAATTCCATAAGATATGTAACCATACCCAACACCGTTGAAACTATCGGTGCATACGCTTTTTACGGCTGCAAAAAACTTTTCTCCGTTTCCATAGGAACGGCAGTAAAAACAATCGGCGATCACGCTTTCAACAGTTGCACCGAAATAACCGGACTTAATTTAAGAAACACCGAGAGTGTGGGCAACTATGCTTTTTACGGTTGTACGGGGTTAAGCGAACTTTATATGGGTAATGCTTTAAAGCATATCGGAACACGTTCATTCTGGAATTGCAAAAAACTGGGTTTTATAAAGATGTCCCCCGTCCTTGAAACCGTGGGCGACTATGCCTTTTCAAACAACGAGTCAATCCCCTCCCTTGTATTTCCCGACACCTTGAAATCCATCGGCACAAGTTCATTCAGTAACTGCAAAGGTCTTGAGAGTGTAACTTTCGGCACGGGAGAACTAACAATCGGTATGTATGCCTTTGAAAACTGCGTACTCTTAACCGAGGTTACCATTCCCGAAAATGTTACATATATCGGAAGAAATGCCTTTGCTTTTCGTGAAACCGACAGTACGGAAACCACCCACACGGTAAAAATAAACTGCCATTTAGGTTCCGCAGGGGTAACATACAGTATTCAGAACAACGCACCCGTTTATATAATCGAACTTGACCGGACAATTGACGCTTTCGGAGATATCGACGGCGACAACGCTGTCACAACCCTTGACGCAAGAAAGGCATTAAGACTTGCGGGAGGTATGGACACCGTAGTCACCGAGGAAATGCTCCTTTTGGGCGACCTTAACCAGAACGGTTATTTTGACCTTTACGACGCCAATATCATTCTGGAAAGAGCCTCAAATATAACTACTACTGCTTAACTATAAATCCGTCAAAGCCGGCTTTTTTCAGTTTTTGCAGATAGTTTTCCGCATTCTTCTTTTCACGGAATGCGCCCACCTGAATTTTATACAGCGCTTCGTCTTTTGACAAAGCGTTGTTTTCTTTTTCAGTGCTTTCCGCTGAAGCCGTAACATCCACTCCGTAGTAGTCGCAAATGCCCTTTGCAATAGCTTCACCTATTTTCCGGGTATTATTTCTTATGAAGTCCGAGCCGATTTTTGTGTCATGAAACTCACATTCACAGTAAACCGTAATTCCCTTTGCGGAATTGATTTCATAGAAATCGGGCTTTTCAACAAGTCTTTCGGCACTTTCACCGGGAGTCAAGGGAGCAAGTCTTTTGAAAACAGCCTGACCCACTTTTTTTCTTTCCCCGGTAATATCATAAAGGAGAATCTGTGTGCCGCCTGTCACATTGTGTTTGGCAGTTGCATTGGTGTGAATTGCCACGTGAAGTTCTGCACCGAAAGCATTACTCTCCTTTACTCTTTCGTACATATCGTCATTATAGTTGCATTTTACATTAAAGCCCTTTTTCTCAAGATATGCCACGCAGTATTTTGCAATTTTATGGCACTGCTCTTTTTCGTTGGTGCCGCCTGTTGCGTAGGTATTACCATTTTGATTACTGGGTGATATATAAATTTTCTTACTCATTTGTTCGTCACCTCGGTTTTTCTCACATCCTTTTCCGTTTCGTAGGTCAAAGCCCTTTCGCTGTCCCCGAAACCATCGGTTGTTGGGTCAACAAGCACACCGAAAAAAGCCAGAATGTTCACCGCCATTGCAAAAAGTTCGGTAATTTCGCTTTCGGTAATATGGGGTACTACACCCAACACATCCAAAAGTCGATACACAAATGAAATAATAAGCGCACTTGCGGACAGAACAAACACTTTATTCTTTAGTCTTGCTTTAATATTTATCTTCAAACACTATTCCTCCTTTTTACTAATTATATTTTCCGTGGGTAAAAATGATAACAACTCCTCATACTTATGTTTCACTTCACCATTTCCGCCGTATTTTATGTACTTCTCCCCTGCGGCAATACGTTCCGACAGGGGCATTTCGTGGGACATAATTGTAAGACGTTTGATGGATAAGTAGTTATCAAGAGCGTGTTCACTCTGTTCCTCAACCCACTTTTCCCATTTTCTTATAAATCCGTAAACTTTTACAACCGCCGCCACAATCACTCCCAGAGCAGTCAGCACCGAACCCGTTATAATTATTTCTTCTGCAATATTCATTTTTTCACCGCCTCCCCGCTTACAAAAGACTGTTTGATATGTTTTTATGTTCCATAAGAAATCTGTTTCCATTTACCGTCAATAAACAAGACAGGTACTTCTACAATTCCACCACTTGCCAAACCTAAAGAAAAATTGCCAAACCTAAAGAAAAACCGTTTTGATATTGTTTTGAAACTGCAAAACCATAAAATTCAATTTCGGCAACAGTTTCGCAACTTGACGAATAAACACGCCACCACTTGTGTAAGCCACTTTCAATAGATTGTATTGTTGTTGAACCGTGTATATCGTATATAGGATTTGCTATTTCCTCGCTTGCGTTAACCCAATTTATACCATCATCGGTGCATTGAAGTGTGAGATTTTTCCAATCGTATTGCGATTTAATACACTTCGCATAAGCAATTTTACACGGTGTTTCAAACTCCGCACCAATACCTCCTCTGTGCTGGTTTGCTGTTGTCGCCCACCTTGTCGCCATATCACCGTCAAACGCTTTTGCGGCTTCATAGCCTGTCAATTCGGTTGTAGCAATAGGATTATCAACTTGCAATTTAGACGGCTCAGTGCTATTTAATTTGATGTCGGTTCCGCCTACATTAACAAGCACATCACCATCATAAGTTAATTCAACTGACTTGCCGTCATAACTAACCGTCACCAACTTGCCGTCTGTGTATTCGCAAATCATCGTGTGTTCTACTCCGCCTGTATCAATTAAGGTGACGGTGTTGTCTTCATTATAAACGATACTGGTGTACTGACTGCCACCGCTTGATACATCACCAATACCTTGCATTATTTCATAAGTTGTCGCAGTTTCGGGAAGTTCAACACCCTTGTCGGCTAAATTCGTTCTGCCAAGTGCATTGGCATTTTCAATCTGTGTTTTCAAATCCTGTATTGTTGCCATTATTCAGTACCCCCCACAAGAGCGGAAACATCGTCAATGTTGCCTTGAAGTGAAATATACATTTCATTAAGCACCTTTGCGGAATAATACTGATTCTCCGTTGCAGTCTCCGTGTATTCGGCAAGAGTATTGTTTTCAATAATTTCTCTCCAGTAATCTCGGAGCATG
>CAYQYT010000021.1:0-22564 GCA_964421815.1 uncultured Eubacteriales bacterium
ACCCACTACTTTTTTTGAATCTCGGATTCTTTCAGACTGTTTTTTTACAGACCCTAATTCTATACAAGAAGATTAAACACGAGTGATTTCGCTGTTAAGCTCTTCAAGTCCAATCATAAGAGCGGATGCAACGTTTTTACCGAGAGAAATAAGTTCGTGATAATGGTTAACGGGATCACCCATTGTGTAGTCATTATCGGGAACAACATAACCGATTGCATCATTCATAAGACCGAAGCACTTAATGTCGTCGTTACTGAAGATTGTACAAGCGGGGTTTGCGGAGAATGCTGTTGCGGTAACGGAGTTTGAAGCTACTAATGATGCACCTTTAGGAGCAATAAGATCCTGGCAAATTTCACCGGGTAAGAAAACAGTTTTAAACTGGTTACCCATTTCCATATAACCGATCTCGGTAATTGTAGCGTATGAGCCGTCATCCTTTTGAATAACAACATAATTTGCGAGATTAAGTTTGCCAACCGCTTCAATAAGAGCATTGGAAACGGGAACTTCAACCTGTCTTATAAGGAGATTAAGGAATGCATCAACAATTTTTTCCTCGGGTATTACATCATTACCTTCGGCATCCTTATTCCAATTCTCGTACCAAATTGTATATTGATCATTATTAACATTTTCGGCAATTTCATCTGCACAGTTGAGCATGGGATCGGCTTCAACCTGTTCTTTTGTAAGAGTAAGAGCGAGAGCCATTCTTGCAAGTTCAAAACCATATCTCATGGACTGTTCAACTCTCTGTTCGGTGGGGATACCGTCACCTGAAGCAGATCTGTTCATATAAATACCGGCGAGAGCACCCTGGAAGAACATAAAGTTGTAACCTGCGTCTTCAAGGAATTTACCGCAATAGAAAAGGTAGTCACCGCTGATTTCTCTACCGGAGTTGGTAGATGTGGGAAGACCGGCAACATCGGGATGAGCGGCAATGTTGAGCATCATTGTGGGTGTTTCCACAGTTGTATCGTCGCCATCATCATCGGGGATGAAAATAAATCTTGAAATATCGGTCATGGCAACCTTTTTCTCACCGGTGTAAACTTCCTCATTCTTTTCGTTTATTTCGTAAATCATTTCACCGGCAGAAGGACGGTTTTTGTTATTGAAATAATCCTGTCCGATATCTTTTTCTGTGTATGTAAGTACACCGGGTTTTAAATCCGCGTAAGCCGCCATAAGAGCATCGGCAACTTTTTCTTTAAGGAAAGCCATATAAGCGGGGTTAGTACCTTGAACGAGTTCCTCGTCGGAACCTGTGCCGTTTACAACACCGTTGTGTGCAATTTTGTAAAGAACCTTTGTCCAAAGACCCTCTGTATCAATACAGCTATGGGTGTGAGTTGAAGAAACGTTGATTGCTTTGATATTGTTAGCCGCTGCAAAGTCAGCAAGAAGGGCACGGATATCTTTAATATCGGCATTTGTAATACCAATGCAGTCAACGGTTGCAAACAAAGCCGTACCTGCATCAGTACCGTCGTTAATAGCAACGCAACGAACTTTCATATCGTCCTTGCCGATACCCGGGATTTCTGCGATACCCTCAACAACGTTTGAAAATCCGTTTTCAATGGCGATATAACCGCCGATATAATATGTACCGTTGCTGTAATCGTTGGGGATAAGGCTTGCATTTGAATAACCGAGATTCCATTTTGCATCCGGTTTTGCAGAAGTACGGAATTCAGTACCCATACCTTCATAGAAGTTTGCGGCGGCTTTAATGTTTGCATCATCTGGGGGAACAAAACCGGGACCGTCGTCAAACAGACCTGAGAAAAGGTTAAGTATAAAATTCATCAATGTCTCAAGGATGTCACTAAAAATAACACCAATGGGATCTTCGCTGTCGCTGCTTATAATCGGGTAAGCACTGCTGGCACCGGCTGTTACTGCGCCAAAAGATGCAAATGCAAGAGTCAGCGAAAGAATAACAGCGATGATTTTTGTTAATCTTCTGTTTTTCATGATTGTAATCTCCTTCTATATCGCCTTTATTTAAACGATATTATTTATACAATATTTTATAATATATTCACCCTGTTTTCAACCATCAATATTGCTAAATTACCACCGCCTATTTTACTATATTTGCACAAAAAAATTAAATAGGAGTATTAAAATACAACTTGCTCACTTTTTTGTATTGACTTTTTGAGAAAAATTATGTAAAATGATTTAGAACAAATAGGTATCAAGGGGGATAATTTTTATGAAAGGTTTAGACGTATCTAACAGCAGACTGAAAAAGGTTATTGCGATTGTTCTTGCAACAATTATTGTTGTAGGCATTGTTTCCAGTTCTGCTATAAAACTCGTTGCTGCTACATACTATATGCAGACAAAACGTAAATTGACTACGAACAGTGCTTTTGTCAATAAAGTTATTGATGCTGTTGTTGATGACGACAATGTTGCAGGTCCGGCTCCTACCGAGCCCGATACAACTGCTCCCGCAACTACAGCTCCCGCTACAACGGAAGCACCCACAACTACTACTGAGGCTCCTACCGAGCCCGAAACTTCCGAAGCTCCCGCAGGTGACGAAAGTACAACTGCTGCAACAACTGCCGCAGGTTCAAGTGGTGGCGCAAGTGATATTATCGGTACAATCACGGGCTTGTTGGGCGGAATTGACATTGGCGGTATGGTTGGCGGCCTTGGTGATTTAATCGGTGGTGTTACAACACCGGAATCTACAACTACCACCGAATCCACAACCGAATCCGCTGAATCCATCGCACAGAAAAAAGATGTTCTCACAAAGTATAATGTTGTTGTTCAGTATGCAAAGAAAATCGGCAAACCCGCTTTTACTAAGGTAACATACAGAACCTTTGATAAAGGCTTTACCGATGCACTTCTTTTCCATAGTGTGCAGTCTGCTAACCCAGATTACTTCGTTTCCAAAGAAAATGCAGAGGCGGCTCCCATTGTTGTTGCCGGCGGTACTGCAACAACCGAACTTCTTATCAATAATGAGAATTATGCCGGTATGCTTGCTACGGCTGATGCTGCAGATGCTATAAAATCAGCTACAAGTGTTAAACTTGAGGACGGTACACAGAAAATAACAATAACGTTGCGTGATGAAGTGGATCCTGCAGTTACGGCTCCTGATGCTAAAAAAGCGGCAAGTTTTACAAGTGCAATGTTCCCTGTAATTTCAAGTGATGATTTCGCGAACATGGTTCGTGCAGGTCTTAAAATTGCAACAATTTCTTCATCAAGTATAACTTATAAAGATTGCACCGTTGAACTGATTTTCAATCCTGTTCTTAACAGAATTGTTTCAATTAAGCAAACAACTACCTATGTTGGCTCTGTAAAGGCTTCAATTCTTTCTGCAAAGGGAACAGTTACCGAAGTTTCCGAGTACAGAGACTTTGATTACGGCATTTTATAAAATTAATAATAAGTTTTGGAGAACAGGTGAAAACTTGTTCTCCTTTTTTTTTATTTACTTGATAAATAAAAGTACTTGTGATATAATTTTAAATTGATAAATTCTAATCTAAGGGTGGTACTTATGACAAGACGTGAGGCGAGAGAACAGGCTTTTATTGTGCTGTTTGAAAAGATTTTTAATTACGAAACACCTATTTCTGAAATTGTTGAGTCTGCTAAAGAAGCAGACTTAATAAAAATTAATGGTTTTGCAGAAAATATTTTGGTAGCCGTTGAAACAAACGCAGAGGAAATTGACAACTTAATCGGGAACAATACACAGGAGTGGACAATTTCAAGATTACCCAAAGTATCTCTTGCAATATTGCGCCTTGCGGTTGCGGAAATTAAATATATTGATGAAGTTCCCAACGGTGTTGCGGTTAATGAAGCGGTTGAACTTGCAAAAAAATACGGAACACATGAAGATGCCGCTTTTATAAACGGTGTTCTCGGAACTATTGCTAAAGCATAATATGAGCGGATTTTTAGGTTTCGATACAAGCAATTATACGACTTCTGTTGCGATTTTTGACAAGGGAAGCGTTATGCAGGAGAAACGTCTTTTACCCGTAAAAGAAGGGGAAAGGGGAATAAGACAAAGTGACGCGGTTTTTCATCATACTAAAGCATATTCCGAATTATTGGAAAAACTCTTGTCACGTTTTCCGGGAAAAATTTCTGCAGTGGGCGCTTCTGTGACCCCAACAACTCAAGAGGGATCGTATATGCCTTGCTTTTTGGTGGGTGAAAATGCTGCAAAAACAGTCGCAACGGCGTTAAACGTGCCTTTTTACAAGTTTTCACATCAGCAGGGGCATATAGCCGCTGCGTTGTTTTCCTCGGGACGCACGGATTTAATTTATAAACGCTTTTTTGCTTTCCATGTGTCCGGGGGAACAACGGATTTAGTTTTGTGTGAACCGGATGAAAGCGAAATTTTGAAAATCACCCCCGTTTCCTGTTCAAGTGATCTAAAATCCGGACAGGCAGTTGATCGTATCGGTGTAAAAATGGGAATACCTTTTCCTGCCGGTGCGGGCTTGGAAGTTCTGGCACAGAAATCAGAGAAAAACTTTAAAAATAAAATCAAACTTCAAGACGGGAACTGCTCCCTGTCCGGCTTGGAAAATAAATGCCTGAAAATGCTTGAGGACGGAGTATCAAAAGAAGACACCGCAAAATTTTTGCTGTGTTACATTGCGGACACGGTTTCTGCCATGACTGAATATGCATTGCAAAAATACGGCGATTTACCCGTAGTATTTGCAGGTGGTGTAATGTCCGATAAAATTATAAAAGATATTATTACCTCACGGTTTGATGCCGCTTTTGCACAACCGGAGTTTTCCTGCGACAATGCCGCGGGGATTGCTTACCTTACATCTTTGAAATAATACGGAGAGATATATGTACACACCCAAACCAACTGTTTACAGCATCTCACAATTAAATAATTATGTTAAGGGTCTTCTTGATAAGGATGAAAATCTTGTACACGTTTTTGTTACCGGGGAGATTTCAAACTTCAAAGCCCATTATAGCGGTCATCTGTATATGACAGTTAAAGATGAAATGTCTTCAATTAAGGCGGTTATGTTCGCGGGTAACGCAAGTAAGTTAAAATTTTTGCCCGAAAACGGTATGAAGATTTTGGCTTTGGGTACGGTTTCCCTGTTTACTCGGGACGGCTCATATCAACTTTATATTACCGATATGCAACCTGACGGCGCAGGAGCGTTGAATATAGCTTTTGAGCAATTGAAAAAGAAACTTGAAGGGGAGGGTTTGTTTAAACAGGAACATAAAAAGCCCATTCCCCGTTTTCCCCAAAGAGTCGGTGTTGTCACATCTGCAACGGGTGCCGCCGTTCAAGATATTTTTAATGTTTTAAAAAGGCGATATCCTGCCGCACAGGTTGTATTAAGACCCTGTCAGGTTCAGGGGGACGGAGCGGCGGAAGATATTGCAAAAGCCATATATGAATTTAACAGATTAAAGGGTGCCGATGTGCTTATTGTAGGTCGTGGCGGCGGTTCCGTTGAGGATTTGTGGGCATTTAACGAAGAAGTGCTTGCACGTGCGGTCTTTGCCTCGGAAATACCTGTTATTTCCGCAGTGGGTCATGAAACAGATTACACAATATGCGACTTCGTTGCAGATTTGAGAGCCCCCACACCCTCCGCGGCGGCGGAATGTGCCGTGCCTGATAAACTTGAACTTGAAACCCGTTTAATATCTGTAAAACAACATATCTATTCCCTTACAAAAAACAGAGTGGATATGGAGCGAAAAAGAATTGATTTAATAGAGAAAAATGCTGTTTTACGCGACCCCTTATTCAGTATTAACGAAACTAAACGGGAACTTGTGTATATTGCAGAAAAACTGTCGTCCTTGATGAATTCGGAACTTGAAAAAAATAAATCCTGTATTTCGGCAATGGCGGGAAAACTTGATGCTTTGAGTCCTTTGAGGGTTATTTCCCGCGGATATGCCCTTGTTGAGAAAAACGGCAAGCCCGTTACTAAAACTTCCGATTTACAAAAAGAAGACTGTGTCTGCGTTAAACTTTCGGACGGCTCATTTACTGCAAATGTTAAGGAGATTGGAGATTAAATATGAAATTTGATTATGAAAAATCCCTGAAAAGATTGGATGAAATAGTCGCTTTGTTGGAGGAGGGCGGACAACCCCTTGAAAAAACCCTTGAACTTTTTTCGGAGGGAACAACTCTTTTAACGGCATGTACAAAATATCTTGATAATGCTGAACAAAAAATAATCACACTTATGGGTAACGGTGACGACAATGCATGAAAAAATAACGGAATTTTCAAGTCTTTTTGAAAATGGATTATACGAATATTTTCAAGAGTATTTATCAGAATATAAATTGATTTTTGAATCAATGGAGTATAGCGTAAAAAACGGCGGTAAGAGAGTAAGACCTCTTTTGACAATGCTTTTTTGTGATGCTTGCGGCGGTGGTGTTAAATCCGCGATTCCATTTGCACAGGCAGTTGAGTTCGTTCACACCTATTCTTTAATACACGATGATTTGCCCTGTATGGATAATGATGATTATCGCAGAGGCAAACTTTCCAATCATAAGGTTTACGGAGAAGCCTTTGCCCTTTTGGCAGGGGACGGACTGTTGACGGCGGCTTTTGAACTTATTTCAAAGGGTTGCCTTGAAGGACTTTATGATAGCGAAACTGCTGTCAGCGGAGTTTCCGCCCTTTCTTCTTTGGCGGGTAGCCGCGGAATGATAGGCGGACAGGTTGTTGATTTGCTGAATGAAAACAATCCTGATGCTGATTTTGAGATTTTACAGTTAATGGATTCCCTGAAAACAGGTGCATTGATTGAGGCGGCTTGTGTTCTCGGTTGCATTGTTGCGGGAGCGCAGGAGAAAGAAATAAATGCCGCACGAACCTTTGCACAAAATATCGGACTTGCTTTCCAAATTAAAGATGATATTTTAGATGTTACAAGTTCCTTGGAAAAGTTGGGTAAACTTACGGGAAGCGATACAGAAAACAATAAATCAACCTATGTTACTCTTTTGGGTGTTGAAAAATGTCAGGAATTAGTTGAAAAACTGACCAACGAGGCAATGGAAAGCCTTGATGCATTTGCCGAAAATGAAGCACTCAAAGAATATGCACAATATTTGGCGCACAGAGAGAAATGATTTGATGGAACACAAAATACTTTCGAAAATTGAAACCCCTGCCGATTTAAAAAAATTGGACGATAAACAACTTCCTTTACTTGCAGAGGAGGTTAGGGACACCGTTATCTCCACAGTTTCTCAAAACGGCGGTCATCTTGCTTCTAACTTAGGTGTTGTGGAACTCACCATTGCTTTACATAGGGTTTTTGATTCACCAAATGATAAGATTATTTGGGATGTGGGGCATCAAGTATATACTCATAAGCTTCTTACGGGAAGGTATAAGGATTTCTCCACGCTTCGCAAAGAAAACGGAATCTCCGGATTTTCTCGTCCCGATGAAAGTGAACATGATATTGTTTTCAGCGGACACAGCAGTGTTTCTGTATCAACTGCTTTGGGTATTGCTACCGCTAACAAAATTAACGGTAAAAAAGATTATGCCATTGCGGTTTTGGGTGACGGTGCGTTGACCGGCGGACTGATTTATGAAGCCTTCAATAATGCGGGTCGCATGAAAGATACCCGACTGATAATTATTCTCAATGATAACGGTATGTCCATTTCAAAGAATGTGGGGCATCTTGCAAAAAGGCTTGCGGTCATGCGTTCAAACAGGGGATATTTTAAACTCAAGGCATTTACGGAAAGAGCAATTTCAAAAATACCTTTTGTAGGAAAATCTTTGGCAGATGCTTTGTTTAAGGTTAAAACCGATTTTAAAAATATGATTTACCAAAGCAATTTCTTTGAGGATTTGGGTATAAGGTATATGGGACCCATAGACGGACACAATATCTCCCAACTTTGCGATGCACTTGAGGGTGCTAAACTTGTTAATTCACCGGTTTTGGTTCATATAAACACAATAAAGGGAAAAGGGTATGCACCGGCAGAGGAAAGTCCCTCTGAATTTCACGGTGTTGCTCCCTTCGACAGAGAGTCCGGAAGCCTTTCTGCTTCATCAGAGAATTTTTCCGAAAAATTCGGTGAATTTCTCTACAATCAAGCCCCCAAGGATAAACGTATTTGTGCTATTACTGCCGCAATGTCTTTGGGAACGGGCTTGAAGAAATTCTCCGAGGAATTCCCTGACAGAGTTTATGATGTGGGTATTGCAGAGGAACATGCCATTCCCTTTGCGTTAGGACTTTCAAAAAACGGTATGTTGCCCGTATTTGTTGTGTATTCAACTTTTTTACAGCGTTGTTATGACCAACTAATGCACGATTGTGCACTTCAAAACAGCCGAATGATAATTGCCGTTGACAGAGCGGGTATTGTGGGCGATGACGGAGAAACGCACAACGGTATATATGATACTGCTTTTTTCAACGGTATTCCCAATATAACGGTGTATTCACCCGGTTATTATTGTGAACTTAACAATGCACTTGTTAATTCACTTTATCACAGTAACGGACCCTGTGTTATAAGATATCCGAGAGGCTCCGAGCCCGAAAAACCCGAAAATTACGTTTGCAGCGGAAATGCCTTTGACATTTTCGGTGATGGGGAGGCGGATATTGTTTTAGTTACCTACGGCAGAATTTTTGCCGAATGTTATAAGACATATATTCACCTAAAAGAAGACGGACTAAGGGTAAAAATAATTAAACTGAATATCATTATTCCCGTTCCCCGTGAAAGTCTTGATTATATTGGTAATGCTGAGAATGTTTTCTTCTTTGAAGAGGGAATTAAAAGCGGCGGTGTTGGTGAAAGTTTTGCCACCGCAATGCTTGAAACGGGTGTAAAATCCGAGTTTAATCTTACCGCATTTCCCGATTGCTTTGTAAAACAAGGCAAGACCGACAGTATTTTACACAAATACCGTCTTGACGGCGAGGGTATGTATAATACGGTAAAGAATGCATTGGAGACAAATGATGAGCGATAAAAAAAGACTCGATATTGTACTTTTTGAACAAGGTTTTGCAGAAAGCCGAGAAAAAGCAAAAGCCCTGATAATGTCAGGGATTGTATATGTTAATGATCAAAAGGAAATTAAAGCCGGCAGAGATATCAAATCCGACGATTTAATCGAGGTGCGCGGAAGCACATTGAAGTATGTTAGTCGAGGCGGCTTAAAACTCGAAAAGGCAATGGACTCCTTTCCCATTAGCCTTGACGGAAAACTGTGCATGGATATAGGCGCTTCTACGGGCGGTTTTACGGACTGTATGTTGCAAAACGGAGCCGTTAAGGTCTATTCCATTGATGTGGGTTACGGACAACTTGCATGGAAACTTCGCAGTGATGACAGAGTGGTTAATATGGAAAGAACAAATTTCCGCTATGTTACACACGAGGAAATTCCCGAAGAAATCGACTTTGCTTCTGTGGATGTTTCCTTCATTTCCTTAAAACTGATTTTGCCCGTTATGTATAATCTTTTGAATGAAAAAGGTGAAGCTGTTTGCCTTATAAAACCGCAGTTTGAGGCAGGACGGGAGAATGTGGGAAAAAAAGGTGTAGTACGCGACCCTTCCGTACATGAAAATGTTATTAAGACAATTGCAGAGTTTGCAAATTCGCAAAATTTTGAGGTTTTGGGTCTTGAATATTCTCCGGTAAAAGGACCGGAAGGTAATATAGAATACCTTATGTATTTAAGAAAATGCGATGAACCGCAAAATTCGGAATCCGTTATTGCAACGGCAGATGAACTTGTTAAACGCTCTCATAAAGCATTAGATAAATAATACAGGTGTTATTATGAAATTCTTTATAATTCCTAATATGACAAGAGAAAATACTCTTTCTGTTACAACGAAACTTCTCAAAGAAATTGAAAATCTCGACTGTATCTCTTATATGGATTCATCCTTGGAGACCGAATTTGTAAACAACAGGAAAGTGAATTTCGGTAATCGGGAGGAATTAATTCCACTAAGCGATATGGTTGTTTCCGTTGGCGGTGACGGCTCATTTATAAATGCGGCAAAAATCGCAATGGAGTACGATAAACCTTTGCTTTGCATCAATGCAGGAAAACTTGCATATCTCGCTTGCCTTGAAAGTGATGAATTGCATCTCCTTTCAAATGTTATCAACGGTAAATATGTAACGGAAAAAAGAATGACTCTTGAAGCGTCCGTTCTTGACAAAAGCGGAAGAATAATATATCATTCAAATTGCATAAATGATGCAGTTGTATCAAGAAGCGGTGTTATAAGAATAATGAAACTGTCGGTTTCCTGTAACGGAGCACCCCTTATTCATTACACGGCGGACGGAGCCATTGTGTCAACGCCCACGGGATCAACTGCTTACTCACTTTCTGCAGGCGGTCCTGTAATAGACCCCTGTGTAGAAAGCATTTTGTTAACGCCGGTTTGTCCGCATAGCGTTTTTTCACGGTCCGTTGTTTTGGGCGGTAATTCTGCTCTTGAAATAACTCATGACAACAGCGGTGAAGCAATACTGTCCTGTGACGGACAGTCGGCAGTTCCTATTCCTGAGGGGGCTGTTGTTAGTATAAAACGTTCTGAAAAATGTGCGTTGTTTGTTAAGATAAAATCTGACACATTTATTGATGTTTTGAATAAGAAAATATCGGGTTAGGATGGAAAGTTATGAAGAAAAGAAGACATAAACTAATACTTGATTTAATATCTCAGTATGATATCGGCACTCAGGAAGAACTGCTTTCACTTCTGCGAGACAAAGGTTGTGATGTTACCCAGGCAACCGTTTCAAGAGATGTAAAGGAATTGCGTCTTTTGAAAACTCTCGGTTCAAACGGTGTGTATAAATATACAATTGAACAATCAAAAGATGCGAGCTATTCAGGAATGTTTGACGCTCTTTTTCAAAGCGCAATGACAAAGGTTGATTATGCAGGAAATATTTGTGTTATTAAATGTTCCCCCGGACTTGCAGGTGCCGCTTGTGCCACAATTGACTCCATGAATGTTCACGAAGTTGTGGGAACAATAGCGGGTGACGACACCATATTTATGCTTTGTCGCACCACGGACGAAGCCCGCGGTGTTGCGGAAGCTCTTAACAGAATGATTGGCAGGTAAATTTTATGCTATCCGTTTTAAAAATCGAAAACATAGCAATAATAGAAAGCTCCGAGATTGAATTTTCAAGGGGTTTTAATGTTTTGAGCGGTGAAACGGGAGCGGGTAAATCAATAATATTGGATTCAATTAACGCAGTGCTCGGTTTCAGAACCTCCCGTGAACTTATCAGAACGGGTGCTTCTGAAGCGGAAGTTACTGCGTTATTTTCATCTGTGGGCAGTAATGTTGAGGACAAGTTAAGAGAACTTTCCCTGCCCCTAAATCCCGATAGCACATTACTCATATCAAGGGTAATAAGCCCCGATAAAAATATTTGCAGAGTGAACAATGCTTTGACAAATGTTACGGCATTGAGAGAAATCGGAGCGGAACTTATTTCCATACACGGTCAACAGGACAACAGAGAACTTCTAAACAACGAAACCCATATTACCTATATCGATTCCATGGCGGATGTTGCCGAACTGTACGCAGAGTATAGAGCGGTTTATAACGAACTGTTGGATTTAAAAGCACAGATAAAGAGGCTTTCCGGCAACAGGGAAGAAAAGGCGAGAAAAATTGATATTCTCTCCTATCAAATTGATGAACTTGAAAAGGCGGAAATAAACCCGGGTGAGTGGGAAGAATTAAAAAACAGAAGAACCGAACTTCAAAATTTTGAAAGGATTCAGGAAAGTCTTTCGGTGGCCCATGATGCACTTTCAGGCGGTGACTCCTACAAAGGTGCCGTGGAAATGGTTTCAGGTGCATTCCGAGAACTTTCTTCCGTTGGGAAATTCTCCGCGGATGCAGAAAAACTTTCGGAAAAGTTGGGTGACTTGTATTATGAGTTGTCGGATATTGCGGACTCAATAAGGGATAGCATTTCCGGAGACGGATTTTCTTATACCGAACTTGAAGAAATTGAAAACCGTATCAATTTGCTTTACAAATTAAGCAAAAAATATGGGGAAACAGAAGAGGAAATGTTGGCATTTCTTGAAAATGCCAAAAAAGAGTTAAGCGAAATTTCACTTTCGGATGATATGCTTGATAAACTGAAAATTCAGTTCTCAAAGAAACTTGCAGAAGCAAATGATTTAGCGAAAAAACTTTCGGAAAAAAGAAAAAAAGAAGCAAAAGTATTCAGTCAAAAAGTCTGTGACGAGTTGCGTTTTCTTGATATGCCCTACGTTGAGTTTCTTGTGGATTTTAAAGAGATTGATTTATGTGAAAATGGTATTGACAGCGTGGAATTTTTGATTTCAGCCAATGTGGGCGAAATTCCGAAACCCATTGCAAAGATTGCAAGCGGCGGAGAACTTTCAAGAATTATGCTTGCTTTGAAGAATGTATTGGCAGATAAAGATAAAATTACCACAATGATTTTTGATGAAATTGATGCCGGTGTCAGCGGTAGAGCGGCTCTTAAAGTTGCATCCAAACTTAAAGCCGTTTCCGAGGGAAAACAAGTAATTTGTGTTACACATTTGGCTCAACTTATGGCTTTTGCCGACAGCCATTACCTTATAGAGAAAACAGTTCGTGACGGCAAAACCTATACGGGTGTAACACTTTTGGACTTAGAGGGTAGAAAAAAGGAAATTGCCAGAATTACAAGCGGGGGAGAAATTACACAAACCCAACTTGATAATGCTCTGGAAATGATAAATAACGCTACAAAGCAGGTGTAAGTATGAGAATCGGTGTTTGCAGAGGTCTTGATGACTTTGAAGGCATGAAAGCCGCGGCTTCGGCAGGAGTTGACTATTGGGAGTGCGGCTTTGGTAATCTTGTGAGATTTGATGACGAGAAATTCAAAACTTGCATGGAAAATCTTGAAAAAAATTCATTGAAATGTATCGCGGCTAACGGCTTCATTCCCGGTGAAATGAAAGTTGTTGGAGATACCGTTGACTATGTTGCATTAAGTGAATATCTTGACAAAGGCTTTGAGAGAGCAAAAATAATGGGACTTAAAAAGGTTGTTTTCGGCTCCGGCGGTGCCAGAAGTTTTCCCGAGGGTTATTCTTTGGAAAAGGCTAAGGAGCAGGTTTCATTCTTTTTGAGGGAGTATGCCGCACCCAAAGCGGAAAAAGCGGGTTGTGTCATTGCAATGGAGCCTTTGCGTTTTTGTGAATCCACAATGATTCATACCGTCGCGGACGGTGTTGAAATAGCCCGAATGAGCGGTAACAAAAGTGTGGGCGGACTTGCAGACCTTTACCATGTTTACGGCAACAGCGACAGTATTGAAGGAATAGGGGATTTCAAGGGTGAAATCTTCCATTCCCATATAGCGGAGCCTGTTAACAGAACATACCCATCCGCAAAGGATGGCGAGGAAGTTTTGGCAATGTATAAAAATTTCTTTGACTCTCTAAAAGAAGCGGGCTGTGATACTTGTTCCGTTGAAGCGAGAACAGAAGATTTTTCAAATGATATTGTCAATGCTATTGCAATTCTTAAAAAATTGGTATAAAATATTTTCATAAAAAGAGAAAGGTTGTTAATTATGGGAAAGATTATTATTATGGATCATCCGCTTATTCAGCATAAACTCTCAATTCTCAGAGATATAAACACTCCCTCAAAAGAATTCAGAGCACTTATTTCTGAAATTGCTACACTTATTTGTTATGATGCAACAAGGGATTTGCCCCTTGAAGAAGTAGATGTTGAAACACCTATTTGCGTTACAAAGGCAAAGGTTCTTTCGGGTAAAAAGGCTGCTGTTGTTCCGATTTTGAGAGCAGGTCTCGGTATGGTTGACGGTATGCTTGCACTTCTTCCCTCTGCAAAGGTTGGTCATATCGGTTTGTATCGTGATCCCGATACACTTCAACCCGTTGAGTATTACTGCAAATTACCCGCAGATATTGAACAGAGAGAAGTTTTTGTTGTTGACCCCATGCTTGCAACGGGCGGTTCGGCCATTGACGCTATTACACAGATTAAAAAACGCGGTCCCAAGCATATTAAATTCTTGGGCATTATTGCGGCACCCGAGGGACTTAAAGCCCTTTCGGAAGCACATCCCGATGTTGATATAATCGTTGCTTCCCTTGATGAAAAACTCAATGACCACGGCTATATCGTTCCCGGATTGGGCGATGCGGGCGACCGTATTTTCGGTACAAAATAATATTTAATATTGAAAAAACCGAGGCTTACTAATTCAGTAAACCTCGGTTTTTTGTCGGCTTTTTGTTATTTTTCTTATTCTGTTTTGTCACTTACCATATCGTTAGTTGAATCAAGCATCTCGTTTTCTCTGAAAAGGAGAGAAATGCACCAAATACCTGCAAGAGCAACAAGGACATAAACTATTCTTGATAAAATTGCCGCCTGACCGCCGAAAAGCCATGCAACAACATCAAATTTGAAAAGACCGATGCTTCCCCAGTTAAGTGCACCAATGGTAACAAGAATTAAAGCAATTCTGTCCAACATATATAAAACCCCTTTCGGCAAATCGCCGTTTATTTGCTTCAAGGTTAGTTTGTGCAAATATGTTTAAGATATTCCGATATCAAATTCCAAATTTTACATTTTTAATTACCAATCCGTGTATTCATCGTGTTCCGCATATTTTCCGTAATAAATACTGTAAAACTCTTCGTAATCAAAATCAGGATTGTTTTCTATAAACTCATTCAGGGCTTTTTCCCCTTGAATCCAAGCGTAGTTTTTTTCAAAAATATTCTTTTTTGTAATATTTTCTTCGGTACAGTCTGCGAAGTTTTCAAGTCCGCAGGCATAAATATCGTAAGCAGAATAAATGATGGCGTCAATAGCATCGTACTTGACTTTTTCATCTTTTTCCTCGGAAAGTTTTACAAGGGTGGGGAACGCACTCAATCCCAAAGAACGCAACTGCTCAATGTCTATTTCAATGTTGCCTTGTTTGTATTGATTGTAGTTGTAGTCCGCTATAAGAGTGTTGATATCCGTTATGCTTACAGATATCATTGTAAGAGTACAAACAAGAATTATTGCTTTTATATATTTGAATTTTGTGAAAATAAGCCTTAACAGTATTATTATAAAAATTACTGCCAACATAAGCATAAAAATACTGGTTAATACCCTTAATCTTGTAAGTCCGTAAAGTGATATGTATTTCATCATTTTTATAAAAGCGGTTGAAATATAAAAAACAGTAAATACACACAGGAAAATAAGCAGGCTTTTCGTAAAAACGGGTAGTTTTTTGCTTTCGGTTTTTTTGACAAGTGCCGAACATAAGAACAGTATAGCAAAGTTTATAAAGGCAATAACTGCCATTTGGAAAAATCCGCTTCTTGCAAATTCTGCGGCGCTGTAACCCTCCGGAAGTAAAAACGCAAAGGCTTTTGAAATATAGGCAAGTTGGGAAAAAAGATAAACAATGTAAACAACAGAAAGCACACTTAAAATTGTGTTAATAACAACTTTCGGTGTCTTGTCGGGGATTGCGGGTGCGCTCTTATCTTTTAAATCCTTTTTCTTCATGGAAAAAAGGAATGCGTAGGCGAAAGGGGTTATGATAACTGTTGTAACAATGGCGCATATAAAAGCGAAAAGATTACTGAAAACTTTTGAAATCAAGGTTCCGAAAGCAACGTCCGAGGTTGCTAAAAGAGGCAAAACAACACAAACAACGGGAACGGAAATTCCCACACCAATCAGCAAATATATAAGATTTTTCGATCCACCGTTTTTAGAAGATTCTTTTGCACTTCTCATGGGAAGCATTAAGTTATCCAATACCGCGTCAAAGGTTTTTACAACTATGTCAAAAATATATGAGTAAGTTCCGCCCCCGGCACTTGTATTGCCCGAAAGGGTAACAAACAATGTTGCACAGATAAAAACTATATATACAAATGTCAAAAATTTAATAAGAAAATCGTTTGTAACAGAGTAACTTGCTGACAGTACCAATGCACCGGAAAAGAGTAAAAAGCAGAAAAATTTGTCCTTGCATTCTTTTGAAAAAAGATAAATGGCACTTATAACTATTACCGAACAAATACCAACGGAAAAACCTGAATTGAATCCGCCGAATATAACCAACCTTGCAGTTGCGAAAATAGAAATAATTGTGAATAAAAATACTACTAAGTCACTTTTTTTGACGGGATAAGTCTTTTTTAACATTATTATTCCTCCTTGTCATCGTCAATATATTCAAGAATATCACCCGGTTGGCAATCCAACTCCCGACAAATTGCAGAAAGGGTGGAAAAACGCACCGCTTTTGCCTTGCCTGTTTTTAATATGGAGAGGTTTGCCTGGGTTAAACCGATTTTATTTGCCAATTCACCCGAGGACATTTTTCTTTTTGCTAACATTACATCAAGATTTACAATAATTCCCATTTTTCACACCGTCAAATCATTTTCGTTTTTAATTTCGCTTCCGTATTCAAATGCATTTTTTATTATGCGTAGAATAAGCCACATAAAGCCTGCAGCCAAAGGAATGGGAAATGCACAAATAAAATAAAAGCATAGAGGAAGGGAAAGGGGAACGGCTGACAAACAGGTGTAGGACAGGATTCTTAAATATTTAACAGTTTTTGTAGTAAAAACCTCACCCCTTTCAAGATTCTTTAAAAATTTGAATATGTAAACAAGCGTTATTGCAGCAGAGGGGGAGCAACCGTAAAAAACACCAATCATTGCTTTGGTGGCTTCCTCACCCTTGTGTGCCAGTTCACAATACCAAGGGAAAATAATCGGTACCGTAAGTAAAAGGAACGTGAAAAGTGCAGAAAGTAATATTACAATTGCTAAAGTCAGTTTTAAAGATTTTTCGGAATGTTTCATTTTATCAACTCCTTATGAGCAATATATAGCATAATTTATCGAAAATCAATAAAAATTTATTGTTTGTAATAAATTTGTAATTTTTTGTTTCCATTTGATTGAAATATGACAAAAAAATCAGGATGCTGTTTGTAACACTCATCTGTGTGTACAGTTATTGTGAAAAATATAACTTGACATTATTGTAACTTTTCTTTATTATAAATGAGAACATTTATGGTGGATTTATATGTTTAAAATAATGAGAAGGAAGTGTTTTAATGAATCCTCAATACGAAGCATTGTTTACACCTTGGAAAATCGGCAATGTTGAAATCAAAAACCGTATTGTTATGTGTCCCATGGGCGGTACATCCTTGTTCGGTTGGTTTGAACTCGGTGGTTGTCACTTTGATAAGGAAGCGGCTAAGCTTTTCATAGAAAGAGCCAATAACAATGTCGGTCTTATTATTCCGGGTATTGCGCCCTTGCGTGATACTTTCTGGGGCAAATGGCTTTGGCAGAACCCGAAGATGTTTGAAGAATTAAAGGAGTTTATGGATGAAATCCATAAAACAGGTGCTAAATTATTTGTTCAGCTTACTGCAGGTATGGGCCGTTCCTGGGCTATTACCGAGCTTATAGCTCCTCTTCACAAAAATAAATTTACTCGCGCACTTATTAAACCCGTTATCGATACATCCCATGAGCTGGCTTCTCCCAGCGCTCAACCCTCTCGTTGGGCTCATGATATTATCTGCCCTGAAATGACTGTTGAGCAAATACATGAAATTATCGAGGCATTTGCAAAAACCGCAAAACTTTGCCGTGATGCAGGCGTTGACGGTGTAGAAGTTCATGCTGTTCACGAGGGTTACCTTCTCGACCAGTTTGCAATTGAGTTCTTTAACAAACGTACTGATGAATACGGCGGAAGTTTTGAAAACAGATATCGTTTTGCAGTTGAGGTTGTTAAGGCAATTAAAAAGGCTTGCGGCGAAGATTTCCCCGTATCACTTCGTTACTCCGTAGAGTCAAAAATGAAAGGATTCTGTGAGGGTGCAATGCCCGGCGAAGATTATAAAGAAGTAGGCCGTGCAATGCCCGAATCCGAAAAGGCGGCAAAATACCTTCAGGACGCAGGTTATGATATGCTCAATGCGGACAATGGTACATATGACTCATGGTATTGGGCTCATCCGCCAATGTATATGCCCCAGAACTGCAACCTTGATGATGTTGCACATATTAAGAAATTCGTTGATATTCCCGTTGTTTGTGCCGGCAGAATGGAACCCGATGTTGGTGCAAAGGCTGTTGCAGACGGAAAAATCGACGGCGTTGGCGTTGCTCGTCAGTTCCTTACGGATCCCGAATGGGTAACAAAGATTATTGAAGACAGAGTTGAGGAAATCAAACCCTGTATTTGTTGTCACAGCGGTTGTTTCAACTTCTCATCATCAAAGGGTCACGCAAATACCCAGGATCTTTCCGATACAATGGGTCTTTCCCGTTGCGCTCTTAACCCCAAAACAATGCAGTCCAAGAAATACAAAATCGAACCCGCCAAAAAGAGCAAGAAAATTGCAATTATAGGCGGCGGTATCGGTGGTATGGAAGCCGCAATGGTTTGTGCACAGCGCGGACATAAGGTTGATCTTTATGAAAAAACCGATAAATTGGGCGGTGTGTTTATTGCCGCAGCCGCTCCCTCATATAAAGAGAAAGACCGCGACCTTATTGCCTGGTACAATCGTGAAATAAAACGTTATGATGCAATTACCATTCACATGAATACAGAAGTTAAGGACATTGCATCCCTCGGCGCCGATGAGGTTATTGTTGCAACAGGCGCTGTTGCAAACAAGATTCCCGTTAAGGGCGCTGATAAGGCTATTGAAGCCATTGATTTCCTTTTGGGTAACAAAGAAGTCGGTGAAAACGTTACTGTTATCGGCGGCGGTCTTACAGGTTGCGAAATTGCTTATGAACTTTATTTACAGGGCAAAAAGCCCACTATTGTTGAAATGCAGGATGACCTTGTTACAACTCCGGGTATTGCTCTTGCAAACACAAGTTTCCTTCGTGATTTCTTTAAAACAAACAAAGTTCCTGTATATCTTGAAACAAAAACAACTGAAATTACCGATTCAAGTGTAACGGTAATGACAAAGGACGGAAAAACGGAAACAATTCCCGCTGACAGCGTTATTCTTTCCGTTGGTTACAAGCCCGCACCCGTTGCCGAAAAGAGCAAACATGTTCACATTATAGGTGATGCCTTTAAGGTTGGCAGTCTTCGTACTGTTATCTGGCAGGCTTGGGACATTGCAATGAAGTTATAATATGTAATTTCCGCTATTTTACGGCACAGTGAGAACTGTGCCGTTACTTTTTTGTTTTTTATTTACATTTCTTTAAAAAAATGATATCATATTCATAGTTTTTTTGTAAGGGTGTGATTATATGGATTATAAAAAGGGTTTAATGGAAAACATTTTACCTTTTTGGCTCAAAAATGCCGTTGATTATGAAAACGGAGGAATATACACCTGCCTTGACCGTGAGGGGAACATATACGGTACTGATAAAAGCGTCTGGTTTCAGGGCAGAGCATTATGGGTTTTCTCAAAGGCATATAACCTTATTGAAAAAAACGAGGAATACCTGAAAGCCGCAAAGAACATATATTCATTTCTTCCCAAATGCACCGATACTGACGGGAGAATGTTTTTTACAGTAACTTCCGACGGCAGAGAACTTCAGAAAAGAAGATATTATTTTTCGGAAACTTTCGCGGCAATCGGTTGTGCAGAGTTATATAAAGCCACAGGGGACAGAAATGTTCTCAAAAAGGCGGAAATGTATTTTCAGGTGGCTTATGAGTGTTTTTCGGGTGTTCGTAAAAATCCACCAAAAATTAACCCTGAAAACATTGATTCAAAAGCCCTTTCTCCCGTTATGATAATGCTCTCAACTGCCCAGGTATTGAGAAGTGTTGACGGTCTTTGGGACAAATACAATCCTCTTTGCAAGAAGCTACTTGAGGAAATTCTGCATGGCGGATATCTCACGGAAAAGGCACTTCTTGAAAGCGTGACGAAAGCAGGGGCGTTCATAGACAGTCCCAACGGCAGAATTGTAAATCCCGGACATTCCCTTGAAGCCGCTTGGTTTATTATGGCTGAGGGAATTATAACGGGAAATAATGAAGCCGTTTCTGCCGCAAAGAAGATTATTGATATTACAATTCCCTTGGGTGTTGACAAAACACACGGCGGTATAATCGCTTTTACGGATTGTGATGGAAAACCGCCCGTGCAGCTGGAGTGGGATATGAAACTCTGGTGGCCTCAATGTGAAGCGATGATAGCATTACGTCTTGCATATCTTCAGTTTAAAGACGAAAAATACAATGATTTATACAATGATATAAAGAGTTATTGTGAAAAGTATTTTTGTGATAAAGAATACGGTGAATGGTACGGGTATCTCCATTATGATAATACGGTTTCAACAAGTTTGAAAGGCAATATTTTTAAAGGTCCTTTCCATGTTCCCCGCCTTTATATGATAATGGCATCAATGGATGAAAGTAACGGAATTACCGAATTTATGAAATAAGGTTGTTTTATGGATTTTAAAGAGTATAATAAACTTTGCTTTTACAGTTGCACGGAAGATTTTAAGAAGGCATCTTTCAATCGTTTAACGTCTTACCATTGGGAAAGTGTTCCACCTTACAGACCCAAAACTTTCTTTAAAATGGGTGTTGTTGGTGAGGATTTGGTTGCAGTGCTTAAATGTTATGAAAGCAATCCCCGTGCTGTTTTTACAAAACGTGATGACCCCGTATATCGTGACAGTTGTCTTGAATTCTTTGTTTCTCCCATAGCTGAGCGTGAGGAGTATATCAACATTGAAACAAATTCAAAAGGTATTTTCCTCTGCGAATTTGGAGAGGGTAGGGAGAACAGAATTCTTGTCAGTACATTGACTGAAAATTCACCCTGTGTAAAAGCCTTTTCGGGTGAGGATGCCGAGGGATTGTTTTGGGGTGTAGAAATTAAACTTACCAAAGACTTTTTGGCAGAACTTTATAATACTGATAAAAATAGTATTGATTTTACAATGGTAAGAGCAAATTTTTACAAATGCGGTGATGATTGCGACATTCCCCACTATCTTGCATTTTCTCCCGTGACAACTTTGCCTCCGGGATTTCACAATCCCCAATGTTTTTCAATCTTCAAGAAATAAGGAGTTTTTACAATGAGCATGACCAACAGTACAAATTTACTTGAAATAATTGATGCGTTTCCGAAATTCGGTAAATATATAGGTTATAAACCCGTAACCGACGGGCATATAAATGATACGTACATAGTTGAGTACGAAACAGAAGAGAATTCTGTTTCCTGTTATCTTTTACAGAGAATAAATGTCAATGTTTTCAAAAAGCCCGTTGAACTTATGGAGAATGTTTGCGGTGTAACCTCCTTTTTGAGAGAAAAAATCAAAAACAACGGCGGGGACCCGGAGCGGGAAACCTTGACTGTTTACTCTGCAAAAGACGGAAAGAACTATTATATGGCATCGGATGGGGGCTGTTGGAGATTATATAATTATGTTGAAAATACTTTTACAATAAATGAATTGACCAATGCCGAAGATTTTAGAAATGCCGCTCTTTCTTTCGGTAATTTTCAAAATCTCCTTGCAGATTACCCCATAGACACCCTTTATGATACCATTCCCAACTTCCATAATACACCTTCAAGATTTGAGGATTTTAAAACAGCTGTTGAAACCAATGCATCAGGCAGAAAAGATAATGCGTTACCTGAAATTGAATTCGCCTTTGCAAGAGAAAAAGACTGTTCTGTAATTACGGATTTATTGGGAACCGAAAAAGTACCTGTCCGCGTAACACACAACGACACAAAACTCAACAATGTTCTTTTCGACAAAGAAACAAAGAAAGGTATTTGCGTTGTGGATCTTGATACGGTTATGCCCGGTTCCGCCCTGTACGATTTCGGTGACAGTATCCGTTTTGGTGCAAATACCGCCGCAGAGGACGAAAAGGATTTATCCAAGGTTTCTTTGAGCCTTGAATATTTCCGCGCCTATGTTGACGGCTATCTTGAAACGGCGGGGGAAAGCCTTACTGAAACAGAAATTGATTTGTTACCCTTTGCCGCAAAACTTTTGACCTTTGAATGTGGTATGAGATTTTTAGGTGACTATATAAACGGTGACGTTTATTTTAAAATTGAGTACCCCGAACACAACCTTGTGAGAGCGAGAACCCAGTTTAAACTTGTGGAAGATATGGAGAGAAAATATGACGAAATGGTTCAAATTGTGGACGAAATAAAAAGGGCAAAAAATTTCTGAAAAAATTGAAAAAAAGTGTTGACAAATCCTTTGAAATAGTGTATAGTAGTCAACGTTGCGAGTGAGCAACGCATTTGGGAGCATAGCTCAGCTGGGAGAGCATCTGCCTTACAAGCAGAGGGTCATAGGTTCGAGCCCTATTGTTCCCACCAAGTGTGGCCCGGTAGTTCAGCTGGTTAGAACGCTAGCCTGTCACGCTAGAGGTCGACG
>CAYQYT010000022.1:0-21854 GCA_964421815.1 uncultured Eubacteriales bacterium
TTTAACACCATAGGGGGTGTTTTTTGTGCTGTCCGTACAATTTGGGGCAGTTCACGAAATCCAAGCGGTTTTTTAATATTCATTTTAATATGCTTTGCCCCAATATACCATGTGTTTTGCGGGCTTTCCGCAACAAACACATACATCGGAAAGATTCTCCTGTTCAAAGGGAATACAACGGGATCCTACACCTGTGAGTTCCTTAACTTTGTCCTCACATTCTTCTTCACCGCACCACATTGCTTTAATAAAACCGTCGCCGTTTTCCTGAAGTTTTGCATTGATTTCATCAATGGTTGTGCAAGCAAAAGTACGTTTATTAAGGTTATCAAGAGCCTTATTGTATATTGCTTCAGCAAAATCATTCAGAACTGATGCAACACTTTCTTCAAGATTATCAAGAGATACAAAGATTTTTTCTCTGTTGTCGCGTCTCACAAGAACACATTGATTGTTTTCAATGTCCTTGGGACCGATTTCAAGACGAACAGGAACACCCTTCATCTCGTATTCGGCAAATTTCCAGCCCGCAGAGTTGTCGGAATCGTCAACCTTAACCCTGAAACTCTTGGAAAGACGGTCACGGAGTTCATAAGCCTTGTCAAGAACACCGGGTTTGTGCTGAGCAATGGGAAGAATTACAACCTGAATGGGTGCAACATCCGGAGGAAGAACAAGACCGTTGTTATCGCCGTGCGACATAATAATGGCACCGATAAGTCTTGTTGTGGAACCCCAAGAGGTCTGGTGAACATAGGAAAGTTTGTTTTCCTTATCCTGATAGGTCATATTAAAAGCTCGTGCAAAGCCATCACCGAAATAGTGGGATGTTGCGGCTTGGAGAGCCTTACCGTCGTGCATAAGAGCTTCAATAGCGTATGTAGCAACAGCGCCTGCAAATTTATCGCTTTCAGTTTTTTTACCTTTAACAACGGGCATACAAAGAGATTTCTCGCAGAAATCCGCATATACGTTAAGCATACATTCCGTTTCATCAATCGCTTCCTGTGCGGTTGCGTGAACAGTATGGCCTTCCTGCCAGAGAAATTCTCTTGTTCTGAGGAAGGGACGGGTTGTTTTTTCCCAACGCACAACACTGCACCATTGATTATAGAGTTTCGGTAAATCCCTGTGTGACTGAACTATTTTTGCATAATGTTCGCAGAAAAGAGTTTCGGAAGTGGGACGAACGCAAAGTCGCTCCTCCAATTTTTCGCTTCCGCCGTGTGTTACCCAAGCAACCTCGGGTGCAAAGCCTTCAACATGGTCTTTTTCTTTCTGCAAAAGGCTTTCGGGAATGAAAAGAGGCATATAAACATTTTCATGTCCTAACTCTTTGAATCTTGTATCAAGGATTTTTTGAATATTCTCCCAAATCGCATAACCGTAAGGGCGAATAATCATGCAACCTTTGACACTTGAATAGTCAATAAGGTCAGCTTTTTTTACAACATCCGTGTACCATTGAGCAAAATCCACATCCATTGACGTGATTGCTTCAACCATTTTTTTCTGTTCTGCCATTTTTCATCCTCTTTTATTTCATATTTTCTTCAATAAACTTTACTAAATCTCCGACAGTTGCAATGTTTTCCAAAGCCTCGTCCGAAAGTTCAATTTCAAAATTGTCCTCAACATCCATTGACAAATCTGCCAAATCAAGTTCATCCAAACCGAAATCGTCGGCAAGTGATGCCTCGGGTAGAAATTCGTCATCATCAATCTCGAAATAATCACATATAATGCGTTTAAGTTTTTCAAAAACCATAAAACACCCTCCGAAGATTCAACTTCAAGATTTAACTAATAAATTGTATTAAGTTTACGCTGTTTTGTCAATAGTTTTCGGCAAAAACAGATTATGAACAGTTAAATACTTATAAGATTATATGGCATCGGACACGGATTATTCGTGAATTTTAAAAAGCTTTTTATATTCTTTAAGAATTGCGGGAGAAATTAAATTATAAATTAAAATGTTGGAGCCGGCTTTTATAACATTAAATGCAACACAAACTCCCAAAAATCCCTTAACAAATGCGGAAAATTCAAGATTCATAAAGGCGGAAGTTAACCAAATGTTCATCGGAATCATAACGATTACTACAACAATAACACCGCATATTCCCGATATTACCGCACCCTTTATGCCGGGTAATTTTTTCTTAATAAAATACAAAGTGAGAACCATAAGCCCGGATGACAAAAAATGCATCAAAAAGCCGATTATACCACTGGATGCACTTACGGTAATTGACTGTATAAAACACACCACCAAAAGACTGCACAAGGCATAAACGGGTCCTAAAATTGCCGAGCAAACAAGAATGGGGACATCCGCAAATTCCATTTCATAAAAGGGCGCTGACGGGAAAATCGGAAATCTTACGGTAACCATAAGAACAAGGGATAATGCCGCCAGAACTGCTGCGGTAGTGAGTCTTTGAAGCTTCTGTTTGTTTGTGTAATTAGTTTTTTTCATAATAACACACCTTTCAATAAAAAAATTGCCCCGAAAGACTCAGGGCAATTATAAAAGGTTTCATTTAAAGAAATAATCTTATGAAATCTTCTTTCATCCGGACTATACCGTCGGTTCAGGAATTTCACCTGATCAGTCTTTCGACTCGCAGACTTTACTGCCGGTGGGGACTTGCACCCCGCCCTGAAGTTTCGTAAGTATATGATAACACAATATAACAATTTGTCAAGAAAAATTAAATATAATTAAATAAGTATATGTAATTGTTGACTTTCATACATATTTATAATATAATTTTAGAGGTCAAAATATATTATCAGGAGAAAAAACAATGGGTATTTATGAAGAATTAGTTGCACGCGGACTTATAGCACAGGTTACAAACGAAAATGAAATCCGCGAAATGATAAATGGCGGCAAAGCAAAATTTTATATCGGCTTCGACTGCACCGCCGACAGCCTTACCGCAGGTCACTTTATGGCGCTTACACTTATGAAGCGTCTTCAAATGGCAGGCAACACTCCCATCGCCCTTATCGGCGGCGGTACAACAATGATCGGTGACCCCTCCGGCAGAACCGATATGAGAAAAATGCTCACAAAAGAAGATATTGCACACAATGCGGATTGCTTTAAACGTCAAATGGAGCGTTTTATTGAGTTTGGCGAGGGCAAAGCACAAATGGTCAACAATGCAGAGTGGCTCCTCAACCTTAACTATGTTGAACTTCTTCGTGAAGTTGGCGCATGCTTTTCCGTTAATAATATGCTCCGTGCCGAGTGTTATAAACAACGTATGGAAAAAGGACTCTCTTTCCTTGAATTCAACTATATGATTATGCAGAGTTACGATTTCTACTACTTGTTCAAAAACTACGGCTGTAATATGCAGTTCGGCGGCGATGACCAATGGAGCAATATGTTGGGCGGTACGGAACTTATCCGTAAAAAACTCGGTAAAGATGCCCACGCAATGACCATCACACTTCTTACTGACTCCCAGGGCAAGAAAATGGGTAAAACCGCGGGTAATGCCGTATGGCTTGACCCCGAGAAAACAAGCCCCTATGATTTCTATCAATATTGGAGAAACGTTTCCGACGATGACGTGCTCAAGTGTATTCGTATGCTTACATTCCTTCCCCTTGAACAAATTGATGAAATGGACAAATGGGAAGGCAGCGAACTGAACAAGGCAAAAGAAATCCTTGCCTACGAACTTACAAACCTTGTTCATGGGGAGGAAGAAGCAAACAAAGCGCAGAACGCGGCTAAAGCTGTTTTTGCAGGTGGCGGTAACTCCGAAAATATGCCCACCACAAACCTTGATGACGGAGATATGTCTGAGGACGGTATCGGAATAATTGACGCTATGTGCAAGGCAAATCTTTGTTCCTCCCGTGGTGAAGCAAGACGTCTTATTCAACAAGGCGGCGTCAGCGTTGACGATGTTAAGGTAACCGACCCCATGTATATAATACCTGTTGCAGATTTTGAAAAAGGTTATGTAATTATAAAAAAGGGTAAAAAAGTTTTCCACAAAATTGTTAAATAAGTATATTTATGAGTAAGTTATACAGAGCATATATCGCCTCATACCGAATGGATGCTCCCGATTGGGAAAACTATCTTAAATATGCCGGCGATATTTACAACTCCCCCCAGCTCCAAAAGTTAAGTGCCTTTGAACAACACTTCAAAATTAACCGTTTGCAACATATACGAAGTGTTGCCTATTTGAGTTTTTTGGTTTCCCGTAGATTGGGGTTGGATTACAAAAGTGCTGCCCGTGCCGCAACAATGCACGATTTGTTTTATTACGATTGGCGGGAAGATGATTTGAGCCACAAGTTGCATGGTTACAGGCATCCCGGTACTGCATTAAAAAATGCGTACTATCTTTGCGGTACTCTTAACAAAAAGGAAGAAGATATCATAAAAAAACACATGTGGCCCTTGACCGTTATACCTCCGAAATATCCGGAAAGTTTAGTGGTTACAATGATGGACAAATACTGTGCCACAATCGAAATGATTTACTCATCTTCAAAAAAATACCGCGATAAATTCCACGTGTTAACAGGAATAGATGGTGAATAATGACTGTTTTAGATTATATTTTCTATTTTTTCTTTTATAGTTTCATAGGATGGTTCTTTGAGTCCTGCTATTGTTCCATTCGCCCCAAAAAATGGGTGAACAGAGGATTTTTGAGAGGTCCCGTTTGCCCCATATACGGCACAGGTGCTTTGGTCATAATGATAGCTTTAGTTCCGTTGAGGGATTTAACAGAAAACCTCTATGTTAACGAGTTAATCATATTCATTGTTGGTATGGTACTTTGCGATATTGTAGAGTTTATGACAAGTTATATTATGGAAAAACTCTTTAATGCGCGATGGTGGGACTACTCAAACAAAAAGTTCAATATACAAGGCAGAATCTGTTTAACTCACACTTTGTACTGGGGAACCGCTTCCTGTCTGTTTGTTTTCATATTGGAACCCATAATCGACCTTTATGTTGTTGGACAGGTTAATGAGGCTTCGAGGAACATTTTAACCTATATCTTTCTTACAGTATTTGCTTTTGATTTGCTTGATACTGTTATACATGCACTGGGAATACGTAATATATCAAGTAATTTCAAAAAGATTTCCGAAGAAATCAGCGAATTCGCTGTATATGTTTATTCAACAATAGGCGGAAAGTCGGAAAGCGACTCGGAAAACCTAAAGAAAGAACTTGATGCAAAATTCGACGAAATAAATGCAAATTACCATAAATTCAAGGATGATATTAAAGATAAAAAAACAAAGTCGCAACAACGTTTGTTTAAAGCATTCCCCTTTTTGAAGGACGGTATGGCAAAGCAAGATAAACTCCTTGAAGATCTATTGTCAGACTTAAAAGAAAAAATAACAAATTATATTAACAAATAAAAAAGCGGAGGGAATTTTATGAATTTAAAACACGCATATTACAGAACCTACCAAAAGACAATGAAAGCCGCAGTTAACTTCCTTGACTGGACTCCACCGGAGGTAATTAAGGGTGCAGGTTCCGTAAAAGAATTGCCCAAACTTATTAAAAAAAAGGGTTTGAGCAATGTTCTTGTTGTAACCGATAAGGGTCTTATGGGATTGGGACTTCTTAATCCTCTCTTTGAGGCACTTGAAGCCGAGGGAATCAAATATTCCGTATTTGACAGCGTGCAACCCAACCCCACTATCTACAATGTGGAAGATGCTCTTAAAATGTACAAGGAAAACAACTGTGAAGGATTCATCGCATTCGGCGGCGGTTCTCCCATGGACTGTGCAAAAGTTACAGCCGCAAGAGTTGTAAAGCCCAACCAGACCCCCTCCGATATGAGAGGCGTTCTTAAAGTTTTAAAGAAACTCCCCCCCTTCTTCGCAGTCCCCACAACGGCGGGTACTGGTTCGGAATGTACCATTGCCGCGGTTATCTCAAATCCCGACACGCATGAAAAGAATTCAATTATGGACCCTGTTCTCCGTCCGAAATTCGCAATTCTTGACCCCGAACTTACTGTGGGACTTCCTCCCCACATAACTTCAACAACGGGTATGGACGCTCTTACACACGCAGTTGAAGCATACATAGGAAAAAGCAACACAAAGCAGACCGAGGAAGATGCAATAATTGCCACAAAACTTGTTTTTGAAAATATCGAAACAGCATATAAGGACGGCTCAAACATTGAAGCGAGGGAAAATATGCTTGTAGCCTCTTTCCATGCAGGTCTTGCTTTTACAAGAGCATACGTCGGCTATGTTCATGCAATTGCACATAACCTTGGCGGTATGTATAACATTCCCCACGGACTTGCAAATGCAGTTATTCTCCCCTATGTTCTTGACTATTTCGGAGAATCCGCATATAAAAGACTTGCGGAACTTGCCGATGTTGCAGGTGTATCAGGCCCCGCACAAGGTGAACGTGAGAAAGCCAAAAACTTTATTGCCGCAATAAGAAAACTTAATGAGAATATGGGAATACCCGATAAATTCGAACAAATTAAGGACGAAGATATTCAACTTATTGCAGAGCGCGCTCTCAAAGAGGGTAATCCCCTCTACCCCGTTCCGAAAATTATGGACCTGGAAGACTGCAAGGCAATCATTAAAAAATTGCAGAAGTAAAAACAAACTCTACCGAGGTTGCTCGGTAGAGTTTGTTTTTTAAAGAAAACTTCTGATTTCATCAGCAAGTTTTTCTTCGATTTTTATAAGTTTCTTGGCAATATCTTTGACCCTTTCTTCTGCGGCACCGTATTCATTCAGGTACTTGTTAAGAGATTTAACACCCATATTGCAACCGTCAGTTATTAAATCGGCAATGGTTTCATCCGATTCTTTTAGGGCAAGTTTCATATTGGTTTTCACCCAAGACATACCTTTTGCAACGGGATTCGGTTCCTTTCCCCTGTCTTGATACTCCTTTAAAAGTTCTTGGAGTTCCCTGTCAAGTTCAATGTGTTCATTTTTACAGTCAACAAGAAAGTTCTTTAATTCAGCGGACTTCACATCGTCAAGCACATCATCAATTGAAGAAATACCCATCTTAACTCCGGCATCACATTCACGCAGTAACCTTATTGTATCTTGTTCTATCATAGAATCACCCTTTCTATGATAGGTTAACCAAAAAACTAAAGTATATTATTCACATATTTCATAGATATTTTTATCTAAATCGATAGTTACGGTTGTGCCGTCGGAATATATTGCCTTTTGGCGTCTGACAGAACCCATAAACTCATGTTTAATCATTTCTTTGTTATAAAGTTTTGCCTGTAAATCCGCAAGGGGTTTTACACGTTCAATCTCTTTTTTCAGTTCTTCGTCATTCAATATTTTTAAATCGGCGGTGCGGTTATCCGTACCGATTTTTTTCAATCCGCTGCCAAATGGACTGATATAGGGCATACCGCCGAACAAAGCACAGTATAAATCACCGTTATCACCCTTTGGGATTCCCCAGTTGTTAAACCAATTCCAAGGCACCATAATACAATCGTGAAACACAAGATTACCCAGGGGAATCGGAATACCGACAGCCTGACCGTTTTCCTGCGGTCTGAGTGAGAAAGGTCCATGGTGAACAAGGGCAAGATGATTCAAAAGCTGCATACCCGGTTCTTCAGATGACATAATCATTCCCTTTGAATTGAGATAGTCGAAACATTCTCCACGGTGTTTTATACTTTCTTCCCTTGTTATTCGGTGTTTCGGATTAAAACACTCGTCACCGTTCATAATTGAAAAAACATCCAAATAAGCGCCCTGAACATCAACATCGTGTTCTTCAAGTTCCGAATATGTTTTCTTAACAAATTCAAGAGCCTGGGAAGAACAAAGGAATGTATGCTCTCCTCCGTCCCAAATAGAACAATAGGGATGAGTACCATCTATATTTTCAACTGCTTTGTCCATATCGAATACGGGAGAAGAATAGTAATAATCCCTATACTGATCGTGAAGTGCAAAGATATACCCTAAATCACGGCTAACCTTTGAGAACTCTCTGAAACCATCCCATCCCCCTGCCGATTCACAAGGAGGAAGAATATACGGATGATTATTGTCATAGCCATCCTTACCCCAACCGTCCGTATGTATATACAATTTTTCAAGACCACATTCTTTAAGTTTTTTCAACTGTTCGGCTCGTTCATAAAAGGTTGCATACAGTATTTCATTTGTTCCGTCTTTATCGTAGAACTGTGATTTTTCATTTATTTTTGAATAAATTTTATGATGCAAAACAGGACAACCGATAAGTTTTGCGATATTTTCATTTTTCTTGATTTTGTCTTCGATAGTTACAAACTGTTTTGTTTCGATTAAGTAGTTACGATAATCCTTTGCAACGGTGTTATAATCCCCGTTTTCGTGAAATATAAACCGAATTTTCCGTTCGTATGAAAGGCGGCCGAGAGAGGACAACCAGTGAACAGAATTAACAAAGGATTTATGCCTACCGAATGAGGAAAACATACAGGCATCGAAAGGTGTTTCAACAATGGCGGTAAAAGTGTGACCGTCACACACCCTTCCCCAAAGGGGCATATAGCAATCTCCTGTATTTATTTTCCTTAAATAATGTGCATAACTATAAGTAGAAGTAAAATTTTCTTTGTAACTGTCGGGTAATAAAAAGCCCTGACGCATTGAATCAATGTGATAGGATTTACTGCCCTTTTCTTTTGAATTAAAAGGCGCGGGGAAATATATTGCTTGAATGTCAAACCCTGTTTCATTTTCTGCTTTTAGAGAAAATGTTACGGAATCATCCCCGGTTATTTCAGCAGTACAAATGAGAGCAAAAGGAAGTTTCTTCCCGAAAGCAATATAATTTTCATAGCGACAAACAACACGATTTTCACTTCTTTCAACCGTCTTTTTAAGGGCACTTGAAAGAAGTCTGTATGTACTGATATATTTCTTTCCGACTTTTTTTCTGATAATAATATAAGGCCGTCTGCCGTCGCTTACCCAGGAAAAGCCATTATGAATAATCTCGTAATCCCCTGTAATCTTGTTAAAAGACAGTTTAATGTTTTTGTTGTCCATATTAAAACCTCTTATTACTTTGTTCAAAGTAATTATAACTCATTTTACCTATAATAGCAACGATAAAAATAACTGACTCCGAAAAACGAAGTCAGTTCTTTTATAATTCATTAAAGTTTTTCAATATCTTCTGCGGTTATCATGTGAATCCCCTGTTCCACAAGGGCATTTTGAGCCGAAGTAATATCTTCAACCCTAAAAATCATATATGCGTGCTTTGTTTCTCTGTTGCCCATAAAAGCATACATATAGTCGATGTTTATTCCGTTATTTTCAAGTATGTTAAGAACCTTGTTAATTCCGCCGGGAACATCGGGAATTTTAACACCTAACACATCCGTAAGAGAATGAATATAACCCGCGTCCTTTAAAACGGTTGTTGCTTTATAAAGGTCTTTAACAATAATACGAACAATACCGAAATCACCGGTTTCAGCAAGAGAAAGTGCTCTCATATCAATACTGTTTTCCGCAAGAATACCGGTCATTTCACTCATTGCACCGGGTTTATTTTCCACAAATACAGATATTTGTTTAATACTCATATACAACAATCTCCTATCTTATATTTTTCTCTTATCAATTACACGAACAGCCTTGCCCTCACTGCGAACAATGGACTTTGGTGCAACAAGAGTAACCTTTGCAGTAATTCCCAACATTGAACGCATACCGTCAACAAGGTCTTTCTGTCTGCGGTCGATTTCACCCATATTGTCCGTGAACATCTCGGGAGTCATTTCAACGTGAACATCAAGTGTATCCGTATTATTAACACGGTCAACAATGATTTGATAGTTAGCAGGATAACCCTTGTTAAGAAGTACGGTTTCAATCTGTGACGGGAAAACGTTAACGCCTCTGATAATCAACATATCGTCGCTTCTGCCCATGGGTTTGCACATTTTAATAAATGTACGACCACAGGAACATTTTTCTCTTTTAAGAACGCAAATATCTTTTGTTCGGTAACGAAGAAGCGGAAATGCTTCCTTAGTAATTGAAGTAAATACCAATTCACCCTTGGCGCCCTCGGGAAGAACTTCACCGGTATCGGGGTCGATAATCTCAGCAATGAAATGGTCCTCATTTATGTGCATACCGCTCTGAGCAGAACATTCAAAAGAAACACCGGGACCTGAAAGTTCCGTAAGTCCGTAAATGTCATAGGCTTTGATACCGAGAGTTTTCTCAATATCGCGGCGCATTTCCTCGCTCCAAGCCTCCGCACCGAAAATACCCGCTTTTAACGGAATCTGATCGGGTGTGAGCCCCATTTCTTTCATGGATTCACCGAGGTATGCCGCATATGAGGGTGTGCAACAGAGAATGGTGGCACTTAAATCCTTTATAAACATAATTTGTCTTTCAGTATTGCCCGAAGATGTGGGGATGGTAAGACAACCAACCTTATGGCTACCGCCGTTAAGACCCGGGCCACCTGTAAAAAGTCCGTAACCGTAGGAAACCTGGCAAACATCCTCATTCGTGCCACCCACAGCGGTAATTGCGCGAGCGCAACAATCTTCCCACAAATCAATGTCGTGCTGAGTATAGAAAGCAACAACACGTTTACCGGTTGTTCCGGAAGTTGACTGAATTCTCACACATTCTGAAAGGGGTTTTGCCAAAAGTCCGTAAGGATAACACTCACGCAAATCATCTTTAGTTACAAAAGGCAATTTATGTAAATCTTCAGTACCCTTTATATCATCGGGAGTAACACCGGCTTTTTCCATTTTTGCACGATAATAAGGAACATTGTCCCACACATGTTTAACCTGTTTTACAAGTCTTTCGTCCTGCCATGCCTTGATTTGTTCAGGACTTGCGGTTTCAATTTCCGGTTGATAGTAACGTTCCATAATGACCTCCAACATCTTTATTATTTCATACAAGTATGTATAAATTATAAACATTATAAATTGACAGATTGTGATTTGTCAATAATAGTGCAACCAATATACTTATTTACCTTTTAACTTTTTAGCAACTGCATTGCAACTTACTCTCAAGAGTGTGGAAGCAATTATTCCTCCGCCGATTGCAATTCCAACAGTTAACGTAATCATAAAGTACTCGAGAGCCGCTTCTCTGTTTTCGGAAAGCAGATTACTCATTGCGTAGTAAAGGGTGCCCCCGGGAACAAGGGCAATGCATCCCGGAAGAATAAATACGGTTGCAGGGGCCTTGCAAATTCTTGCAAACAATTCCGCAAATGAAGAAGCCACAAATACGGCTAAAAGATTCGGCAAAAAATCCCCCGTAAAAAGCGAACCGAACGCAAAATAGCAAATACAGGCAAGAAGTCCGTCAAATGTAGCAAAAGCCCAATGTAACGGCTTCAAACGAAAAAGAATGGCAAATCCCAAGGTACTGATAGTACCCGCGGCAATTTTAATTAAAATATCTTCCACTTAAAACACCTTCTTGCAGAATATAGTCAAAAAACATAATGGCAACAATAAATCCGAAAGCAATCATAACTGCTGTTAAAACCGCCTGAACTAACTGAATAATTCCCGAAACGGTGTCACCGAACAGCAAATCACGAACCGCATTACCGAATGCCAATCCCGGTATCAATAACATTATTGTACCAATCATTACCATATCTATATTCTGCCCTATTCCGAAGTGAACAAGTATAAGACCGCACATTGCTCCCACAAATGACTGAGCAATGGTATAGAGCATTTTATTTAATAAGTTAACCTTATGTCTGTTCATTACCGAAACAAAGAATCCGGCAATTGCCGCTGCAAGAGCATCCCACAAATTACCGCCGAAAAAAACTGCAAAGCCGCCTGCGGCAATTACACCACCCAATATTGATAAATATTTGGGAAAGGGCTTGTTGTGCAAAGCGTTGTGAATCTTTTCATCAACATCTTCCAAGGCAATAACGCCGTCACAAATATCTCTTGAAAGCTTGTTCATCTCATCAAGTTTATACATATTATTAGATGTTTTGTATATACGCCTTACCTGTGAAGCCGTTGAGCCGTCGGGGAAACGCACACCTGCAACAACTAATGACGGGAGTGCAAAAACATCCGTATGTATTGCTCCGTGTGCCGTGCATATTCTTTCAACAGTATCTTCAATTCTGTGAGATTCGCCGCCGCACCTCAAAATATTTTCACCTATATCAAGCGCTTTACCCAACACATAATCGGCAGTATAAATTGATTTGTTAGCATTATCAACAGTTGCCGTTTCAGTTTGCTTTATTTTTACTTTCTTTTTCCTCAACATAGGTCAACCCCTATTTAAATTCTTTCTTGAATCTATGTAGTCCTGTAAAATAATGTCGGCGGCAACTGCATCAACAATGTTTTTTCGTTTTTTCCCTCTCACATTATTATCACTTAAAATTTTGTGAGCAGAAACTGTGGTGAGACGCTCATCCCAAAAAAAAATAGGAAGATTTGTAATTCTCTTAATTACTTCTCCCAGTTCTTCACAGGCGTCCGCACGAAAGCCCTTTGAACCGTCCATATTTTTCGGTAAGCCTATAACAATTTGCTCTGCGTTTCTTTCTGTGGCGATGTCAACTATTTTTTGGGCTAAAACTTGTTGGTTCCACTCGGTTATAACACACACCGGTGAAGCGAACATTTCAAGTTTATCGCAAATGGCAATTCCCGTTCTTTTATCTCCGTAATCAACTGACAAAATTATCATAATATACTCCAAAAATGGCTGATAGAAAAACTATCAGCCGATTTTATTTAGTTTGCACCGGAATTCGACTCATCAACACTTGCCGAAGTTGTACCTGCCGCCTCGGTAGCCGTGGGAGGTATCGCAGTTGTACCGGAAGTTTTAGTTGTATTGGGTGATGTGGTATTTGCTGCTGTTGTTGCTTTTGTCGTTGTCTTTTTATTATTCTTCTTATCGTTTTTCTTTGTGGTTGTTTCAGTTGCAGAAGGTGCTGTAATTTCATCGGGAATTTCTGAACCGATTGCGTGTATCATAGCACAATTCTTACATTTTGACGGAATGTTAGAAGACTTATAATAACCTGTGGCAGTAGAAGTACAACCTGCGGATGCAATATCACCGGATATTTTACAATAGGTTCTTGCAACAACACCGCTGGCACTGGGATAGGACATAGAATCCAAATCCTCATGAATATCATTCATAATAGCCTTGAATATTTTACCTGCGGGGTTACCCGATGTATTTGTAATGGCTCTCGGTTCATCGTAACCATACCATACAGCTGCAACATAATAAGGTGTTCCGCCAACAAACCAACGGTCCTTATCATCGGTAGTTGTACCGGTCTTTGCAAATGTTTCAAAACCGTCAACACCGTATCCGCCACCGGTACCGCCATATACAACACTTCTTAAAAGTTGTCTCATAACACCTGCGGTACTTTCGGAAACAACCTGTTCACCCTCACTGTTGCCGGATTTGAGCAATGTTTCCGTGCCATCATTATTTGTAACCTTATAATAGCAGTATGGCTCAAAATAATAACCGTTGTTACCGAAAATGGCAAAAGCCGCTGTCATTTCAAGTGTTGTTATACCACGGCTCGTACCGCCAACACAAAGAGAAGAGAAGTTACCGTCATAAGCGGGATCGTCTTCATCCGTTACAAATGTGGAAATTTTAAGGTCATCCACAAGGAAATCAAGACTTGTACCAATTCCGATTTTTCTCATTAACTGTGCGGGTACTGTATTCAAGGACTGAGCAAGAGCCGATTGTACAGTTACAAAACTTGTGGCAGAACCGTGTGAACCGCCGTAGTTAACAGGCCATCTTGATGAGCCAAGTTTAATGCCGTAGTTTTGCACCTTTGTTGACCATGTACAAACATTATTTTCAATGGCGGGTGTGTAAACGGAAATGGGTTTAATCGATGAACCGGGCTGACGGGGCGAATCCGTTGCACGGTTGAGTCCGCGAAATGTTGTTTTTTCACCGGCACCGCCAACCATTGCCACAACCCTACCGCTGTAATCCATTATTGTAATTGAAGACTGAACGGCGGGTTTTTCTTTAGTGTCAGTTTCTTCGGGGAAAGTAATTCTGTTTACATAAACATTTTCCGCCGCTTTCTGTGCGTCTAAATCAATAGCGGTGTAAATGCGAAGACCACCGAAAAAGACTTTTCTCCAAGCCTCATTATAAGTTAAATCATATTCTTCCTGAAGGTCTTCTATAACACTGTCGATTACATATTCAACATAATAAGACGACATTTCAGAATCGGTTTTATCAGTGTATTTTACATCATCCTCCGTGTAGTCTTTGTCGTCGTCATCATTTTCTTTTGTGACCTGACTTCCCTTGTAATTTTCGCTGTTTGTAAAAACAAGTTCATAATCCAATGCTTCGTCATACTCTTCTTGGGTAATGCTACCCTCGTTTAACATACAACTAAGGCAATACCTCTGCCTACCTACATTTCCTTCTTCATCCTTATCAATTAAAGCGGAAAGACCATCTTCAGTTAAGGGGTCAAAGGTTGCGGGTGCTTTAGTAATTGACGCAATAACAGCACATTCCGCCGCATTCAAATCCTCAACATTTTTACCGAAATATTTTTCAGCGGCAGTTTTTATGCCGTAACATCCGTTACCGAGATAAACTGTATTAAGGTAGAATTCCATTATTGTTTTTTTGGAATAATGACGCTCAACATTCAAAGCGTTAAGTATTTCATAGAATTTACGTGATACGGTTCTGCCGTCTTCCTTTGTTAAATTCTTAATTAACTGCTGTGTAATAGTTGACGCTCCGCGTTCAAAACCTGTGGAAATAACACCGAAAATCGTGCCGTACCAGTCCACACCCTTATGTTCCATAAAGCGCTTGTCTTCAAGGTCACGGAAGGCATCAATCATATCTTGGGGAATGTCTTTATAGTCAATCCAAACACGGTTTTGGGCACCGTGAAGTCTTAACAACTCAACAAGTTGCTTATTGGAATCATAACCATAAATGATGCTGGTCTGCTCCTGATTTGCCTTGTACTCCTCAAGGTCAATTTTCTTCTCCCCTGTTACATACTCGTTGGCAAATTTGTAAACGTAGGTACAAGCAACCGTACCGCAGATAATACAAATTGCGGCAATTATTGAAACAACGTATAAAACCTTTTTCAGTTTAGGGTGTTGTTTCTTGGTTTTCTTTCGTTTACTTGAACCTTGCGGTTTCTTAAAAGCCATAAAGGAAACCTCCTTACAGGAATCAATGACTAAAGAATTATAACATATATTTTTAAAAATGTTTATACCTTAATTAAAATTTAATAAATTCCATATATTCATACGTTAATTGCTCTTTTGATATATAAAATATTAAAAAGTGCAGATTATTTATAGTTATTATGTTAATTCTCAGAACAATTATCAGAATCTTTAACTTACAGGGCTCACGGTAAGTTGGAAACTACGGACTCTGCAACAGCCATATCAAAAGGTGTTGTAATCTTAATATTTCTGTCCAAACCCTCAACAAGTTTCACTCTGAATCCTCTGTCCGTGAAAATTGAAGCAACATCCGTATATTTTTCTAATTCTTCCTCGGAAAGAGAATTAACAACATTTTCGAGCTCTTTTAACCTAAAACTCTGGGGTGTTTGCACTCTGAAAATTTCTTCACGGGGTAAACGCTCGGAAAGGAAATCCCCCGTTGTACTTCTTATCAAAGAGTCGTAAACAGGCATTACGGTGTTTGCAGCCCCGAATTCCTCAACTGCTGCAATATTATCTTTAATAACACGGGAATCAATAAACGGCCTGACTGCATCATGGGTCAAAACTATGTCATTTTCAGCGATATTAAAAAACTTTGTTAAAAAACGACACCCATTTTGCACGGAAGAGTTTCTGTTTTTTCCACCCGGAACAACATAAACAGTATCGGTAGAAATACCGTATTCAAGAAGCAAGGCTTTCGTATATTCAATCCAATCAACAGGACAACAAATTACGCCGGCTCTGAATGAACCGAAATCAATAAAATTGCGAACGGTTTTAATTATTATTGGCTCATTATCTATTTTTAAATATTGCTTTGGCAATTCCGGGGACTGCATACGTGAGCCTATTCCGCCCGCAAGAATCATAAAATATAAATTCACCGTTTCACTTCTTTCTTTTATCGTCAAAGCCTTCTGTACTTTCCTTTTTAAAAAGGATTTTTACAGTCATTAAAATTAGTTTAAGATCCATTGCGAGTGAGTAGTTTTGAATATATATCAAATCCATTTTCAGTTTATTATAAGCCGACGTGTTGTATTTTCCGTAAACCTGTGCATATCCTGTCAAGCCGCCCTTGACTTTATACCTGCAAACAAATTCAGGAATTTCTTCAGAGTATTTTTCAACATGTTCAATTCTCTCGGGACGTGGTCCAACAATGGACATATCACCTTTGAGAATGTTTATAATCTGGGGTAATTCATCAATACGCAGGGCACGAATAATTTTTCCGACCTTTGTAATGCGGGAATCATTGTCAATGGCGGGTTGCGGCCCGTTCTTTTCTGCGTCAACAACCATACTTCTGAATTTTAAAATGTCAAAAGTTTTCAAATCCCTTGTGCATCTTTTTTGCTTATAGAATACGGGACCTCCGTCCCCTATCTTTATTGCCAAAGAAACGAAAATGAAAAGCGGTGACAAAACTATCAAAGCAAGCACAGAGCAAACAACATCCATAAGACGTTTAATAGCTCGTTGCTCAACGGTTAATCCAACCGAATTACTCTTAATTATTGGTGAATCAAAATAAGTGATGTCTTTGGCGCTTCTTATAACAATATCAGAAATTTTAGGAACTACATATATACTTTTGTTTTGTTGATAACAATATTTCAACAAATCATTTCGCATTCTTGCAGGAACATCACAAATAATAACGCTTTCAAATCTGTCAATACGTTGAGAAAGTGCGTCAAAGCCTTCATCAACGTTAGCCGACTCGGTTATAACATAACGTTCTTCAAGCCTACTCATTTTATACACAATCTCTGTTGCCAAATGACTTCCGTATATTATCAGCAATTTTTCGGGAGGGTTAAGACGGTGAACAATATGAAATGATATATTTGTCCATAATACCAGAATCATTACTTGTGCAACCATAAGATACAGCATCGGCAATATATTGGCAATTTCCGCTACTATTAAACAGATTTGAATATATGCAATTGCATTGGCAAAAACAATTGCTATAACCTCATAAAAAAGTATTTCACTTTTTCTTAACTCATCAATTCGAGAGGCTCCTATAAGCAAACTCGTTACAAGCAATATTGCAAAATACACAAAGGCTAAAAAGAGTTTACCTTTACCAATATACGGATGTTCAAAATCAGGGTTATAAGCTATACTCCAAACTGCGTAATACACAGCCGTGAGTAAAAACACCAAAACGGTCATCGTGCTGAATCTTACAGTTGTACGGTATTGTTCTATTTTTTTCATAAAACCTCTTCTTTTGCAGGACTTGCAAATTACAGAAAACAGTGAATATATTTTATTGAGGTGTTATCATGGACATATTCACAATTATCAGCAATATGCTTTGTCTTATTTTACATGTAACTGACACAGATGCTTTTCCCAAACCCCTATCCAAAAAGGAAGAGGCTCAATTATTGGAAAAATCTGCACAGGGCGACGACTACGCAAGAAAAAAACTTATCGAACATAATCTGAGGCTCGTAGCCCACATTGTTAAAAAATATTATGCCAATTACAGTGATCAAGACGATTTAATTTCCATAGGCACAATAGGGCTGATAAAAGGTATCAACAGTTTTAAATGTGACAAGGGCACAAAGCTTGCTACATATTGTGCTCGCTGCATTGAAAATGAAATTCTGATGTACTTCAGAAACAGTAAAAAACTGTCTCAGGAAATTTCATTCAGTGAACCCATTGATACTGACAGCGAAGGAAACCCGCTGACATTGATGGATATAATTGCCGTTGACGATACTATAATCGACGATATTGACACAAAAAACAAACTGATAAGTTTAGTTAATTTGATCAACAATATCACAAGTGAACGGGATAAAACAATAATAATAAAACGCTATGGTCTTGACGGAAACAAACCGCTGACACAAAAGGAAATAGCAAAAGAATTGAAAATATCACGTTCTTATGTATCACGAATTGAAAAAAAGATACTCGATGAGATAAAGGATTTAATCTAAAAGACGATAAATAAAACATTGATATCTTACAGGTGTACCGACTTCATCAACTATACAAAGGAAATTAACATTATATCTTTTGTATGCATTGTGATCGGACAGAGTAGATATTCTCACCTCAGTATTTGTTAAAGTGAGATTGATTCGTGCATTAGTTAAGGCATTTAACAGTGCCTGTGTGTCATCAGGATGAACAAATGTGAGAACCTCAACCCGTTCCTGATTATTAAAATAACCTACAACATCAAAACCGAAAACCTCATTGGAATTTGGTGACATAAAAACCTTTTGCCTTTTTACATCATAGCTTAAAACCGCACAAGGACTTTTCATCAAGTCGTAGTATAGCGTATCCTTATTGACAAACGATATATTCTTCGTGTTTGATGTATCAGTATTTTTAATTTTTAGTCTTCTTTCACGATAATCTGAAGAAAGTGCATCGGTTCCAAGAAGTGCTCTCTCCGCGTAGGAAAAATCAGTGGCACCGGCATTCTTTAACAAGTCGATCTCGAATGATTCAAGTTTTACCGGAATGGTAATATTATCAGCTCCGAGTTTCAAGTTGTTTAGTGTAAGAGCGGCATATTTTACGTTTCTATCAATTGAACCGACTGCCAATAAACGCTCAACATATTCAGAGGTCATAACATACCGATCAAAAATACCTGCTAAATAGCAATTATTATGAATATAATGCTCTCCGATAAGGTATAAACCAAGTGAAAAGCCCATTTCATGAATAAATTCCGAGAAGGCTTTCAAACGCTTTACAGTTACACCATCTAAAAAATCCTGCGGTAAGACTATACATATATCCAAATCTTTGGGATAATTGTCACGTACAAATTCTCTCAGTTCCTGCATCAAAGACGGAATGTCATCGGGAACAAACATTGTATAAACAGAAAGAGGAGGAACACTTGCACCCGCTTTTTGCATTGCTATTGCAGTAAAAACCAAGGATTTAATGGAAAGCATACTAAGATTTTTGCTTGTTGACGGGTTTTTACTTAGTTCATAATGAACAGCAGAGGCAACTGAAATTGTGTTATCATACATTGTAAATGGCATGTAATCATAACATTCAAGTTCACCTGAATACGCATTAATAACGGGAGCAAATTTCGGTTCATAATCGGATTTCTTATCAAGATTATTTACGCTACCGTTTTCTACCGTATAGGACGCAAACTGCTTCATTCCGTTATTGAAGAAAGCATAGGCATCTTTTCCGTTTATCTTTGAAATTTTTGCGGCATATTCGGCGGCGATTACAAGATTTTTATAATCTAAACCGGCATCGGGATATCGAGAAATACCCATTGTTACCGTGAAAACACCGTTTTCAGTTGCCGTGTGATAGGGCTTACGCAACAAGTTATGCAACTTTTCAATAAACATAACCATTTCCGCGTGACTTTGAATGTTTTTAACAAATAGCAAAAACTTATCGGAAGCCGATTTGCACACAAGTTTATCTTTGGATTTAATATTGCGTAATTTTGCTGCAAACTCTTTTATAAGCGCATTACCATAATCATAACCGAAAATATTATTACACATACTCATATCGTCAATATCAATATGTATCATAAGATTTTGTGATTTGGGATTATTTTTTATAAAAGAATCAACATCGTGCTCAAACTGTTTTGCCAATGAAAGACCTGTCAAAGCATCTGTAACACCGAAACCACGTTTAATATCTGTTAAAATCTCGTCATCATCATAGATACTGAACGCACCGTTTAAACCGATGATATTTTTATTTTCATCAACTTTAAACACTATAAAACCGACAGTTAAGTATTCAACACCATCCTTAACGGCTCTGAATTCAATTCTTGTCTTTTTTCTACCGAGTTTTGCAAGTTCGTTAAAGGTATCAATGTTCACCTTAGAATTAAAACGTGTTGCATCAGCAGGATGACAAATTTTATTACACTGGCTAACGAATTCTGTGAAATTTTTGGGCACATAAGGAAACAGACGCGGCCAACTTCCCCTTGTAATATTAAAGAAACCGTTTTTAACATCCGATTCAAATATTATATCGTACGACTCTAAAATATCATTTTCACAATCGTTAAACGAATTTTCTTTTTTGTCGCTTTGTTTAGTTTCTGATTGGGATTGAGTTGCAATGATTGCAATTCTCTTTTCATTTTCAGAAATCGGGAGGCTTTTAAGTTCACTTTCAATTTTTGCGAACTCACTCAAAACACTTTCAAAACACTTAAGAATCTGTGGAGAAAATGCACCGCAGCCTCCTGTTAAAATAAGATCAACCGCTTCCTCATGTGATAATGCTGTTTTGTAAGTACGATGACTTGTTAAAGCATCATAACAATCTGCAATGGAAACAATTTGAGCCGAAATTGGTATTTCATCACCCTTTAAACCGCGAGGGTAACCCTTGCCGTCCCATCGCTCATGATGACAATAGCATATTTCCTGACAGTATTTAAAATACATATTGTTATCGCTTATATCATCAAGCATTCCCAAAAGTTCGGCACCACGTGTTGTGTGGGTTTTCATTATTTCAAACTCATCAGGAGTTAATCTGCCAGGCTTTAACATTATTGCGTCGGGAATTGCAATCTTTCCTATATCATGGACGGAGGAAGCATAATAAATTAAATCAGCCGTTTCTCCGGTTATGTTGTATTCGGGATGATATTCCATAACAGCCTGTGTAAGAGCTTTTGTAAAATAACGTATTCTTTTGATATGTTGCCCGGACTCAAGGTCACGGCTTTCAATTGCTGCAACCAAAACCTCAATAAGATCAAAGTTCATGGTTTGAATTTTAATGTTTTGCTCTTTTAATTTGTTGGCTTGATTTAAAATTCTTTTTGTATGTATTTGCGTTAAGTTGGTGATCTGTATCTTCAACTCGCGTATTTTAATTATGTTTTCCAACCTGTGCAAAGATAACTCGTAATCAAACGGGTTCGGTAATACATCATACGCAAAAGCAGAATAACCCGATTGTTCAAAATCATACATTGCATCAAAACATGTGAAAAGAATCGGAACGTTTAAAAACACTCCGTCTTCAGCAAGTTTTGAAATTATCCAAACAACATCTTTTCCCTCGGGAAATTCATCAAGAACAAATAAAATGTTATTGTTTGAATAGAAATCAATATCCGCCCAAGATTCCGTTGAATATGTGCAAACAGATAGGTTATGATTCATTTCAAGCAATTTAATAAGTCTTGTGTGCTGATCTTTGTTGTCGGTGAAAAAAACTATAGAGTTGTTTTCCAAAAAAACCACCTCAAATACGCATAATCAAACACAGTAATAATATCATTTTACACAATAAAAGTCAATAAAAGCGATAGTCTGTAATTATATTGTAATCAATTTAGCATATTTAATAACTGAATATTTTGTGAAAAAGCAACAATAATCATATAATTCCATTGAAAATGCGCCCGTCATACACAAGGCTTATATCATCCGTAATTACATAAAAAAACACATTTGTCCTTGGGACAAATGTGTTTTTTGTCCTCGGCACATGAAAAAGATATTTTTGCGGTTTCTTTGGTGGGATCTG
>CAYQYT010000023.1:0-13311 GCA_964421815.1 uncultured Eubacteriales bacterium
ACGCTGGAGTTTATTGTTGTTAAAGCACCGGCGCCAAACTGCTAAATTCCAATTTGTCAAACTGTTTGTCGACTAATGAATGGTTCTAAAATGAGACATACAACCAAAAAATTCCGAAAGCAAACGCTTTCGGAATTTTTTTATCCATTGCGAAAGCAACAGTATATCGCACGCGTAAAACTATAATATAACTTTTAATTATAATTTAAACTCCATATTTTCAATAAACAAATCAGAGAAATAGGGATTGGTTGATAAATCAATATATCGGGCATTTTCTAAATAAAGGGATAAATCATTCTGCTCGCAAGCAAATTTTACGGTGCCTAAAAGACTGCTGTTATTTATGGGTGTACATATTTCTTTTAGTTCTTTTGGAATTAATCCCACCTTGACTGCGTTTTCAATATTCATTTTTGCAGAAAATCCGCCCGAAATAAAGAGTTTTTCCACATTCCTAAAAGATACCCCATTTTCTTTTAACAGAGCAAAAACGGCGGAATAAACGGCGGATTTTGCAAGTTGGAACTGTCTGATGTCCTGTTGTGTCAATTTTACATTATTTGCAAGGTAAAATTCACCACGTTCCATATAACCAGTTTCGTCAATTGTGCTGTTTTCCACAAGTTCTGCAATAATATCAACGAGACCCGTACCGCAGATGCCTTTTGGGTATTTGTTGTTAATTGTTTGAAAAGTTCCGTCATTATGGTATGAATAAACGGCGCCATCCGTTGCACTCATACCGCAGGTTATGTTTGCACCCTCAAAGCATGGCCCCGCCGCCGCAGAGGTACATAAAAGGTTCGTTCGGTTGTAAAGGACGATTTCCGCATTTGTGCCAAGGTCAATGAGTAAATTGTATTTGTTATCTGCGGGCATTCCTGTGTAGTTCAGTCCTGCCGTTAAATCCGCACCCACAAAGGCGGAAATGCAGGGGAGGGAAATAACATTTTCTACATTATTCAACCCCAAGTCAGAGCCTTTTTCATTCTTGCTTTCAAGGAAAACGGGAGTATAGGGTGAAACACCGAGGGACGAACAATCCACACCGAAAAACAAATGGAGCATTGTAGTGTTACCGGCAACATACATTGTGTCAATTTTGTAAGGACTCAACTCCGAAACCATTTCGTTGATTTTATCAATTAAAATTTTCTGTAATTCCCTGACACCGTTTTTTCTGCACCGCTCAATTCGGGTCATAACATCGCCGCCGAAAGATCTCTGGGGATTAGTTCGTGTAATAACTTTTATTATGTTTTTTGTGTCAAGAGAAATCAGAGCCAGTGCCAAAGTTGTTGTGCCGATATCAAGTGCCAAACAACAGTTTTTAGTGATTTTTCCGCTTCCTTTTGTACCTGTTTCGGAGAGAATTTCTTCATTTTCGGGCACAATAACATCGATGTCCGATTTAACTTTGTATTGGCAGGAAAGCTCATTCTTGCCGTTAACATAAACCGAACATTTTTTGCAAGTACCTCTGCCGCCGCAAATGTGGGGGAGGGTTTTACCCTGTTTCATTAAAACATCGGACAAAACAGTGCCGTCGGAAACCTGAATAGTTTTATTGTTAATACTTACTTTGTGCATTTTTCAATCCTTAAAAATATTTTTTACTCATTGTAGCACAAAAGTATCGGAATATAAAGCATTTGTTTCTGATTTTATATTGCAATAAATGGGGAATTTTGCAATAATATATTCGGTGATTATTATGTTTGAAATTAAAGAATACAGTTATGAGTACATAAAAGAGACAATCGGAATCTGGAATGAGATTGTTGCAGAGGGCGTCGCTTTTCCTCAAAAGGATTTTCTTAATGAAACAAGCGGAGATAAATTCTTTAAGGAACAGTCATTTACAGGTCTTGCCTTTTTTGACGGAGAAGTTGTTGGACTGTATATATTGCACCCAAATAATGTTGGCAGATGCGGACATATCTGTAACGCAAGTTATGCTGTCAAAGGAGATATGCGCGGAAAGGGTATCGGCAGGGCTTTGGTTGAGCATTGTATGAAAAAAGGTTCGGAACTTGGGTATAAAATACTTCAGTTCAACGCAGTTGTTGCGTCCAACAAAACTGCCCTTGCGCTTTATAAAAAGTTGGGATTTACTCAACTCGGAACTATCCCAAAGGGTTTTCTTAACAAGAACAATATGTATGAAGACATAATCCCGCACTACATTGAACTTAATTAAATTCTATTTTTCAAAAATTATTGCCATATAATTTTCTGTGTGATAATATGGCAATATCAGATATTTTGCACTCGGAGGAATGGTATGAGAACTCGTAAAGAAGGCATTTTGCTTGATATGTTAAAGCAACTTCCCAAGTATTATTACACCCAAAAGGTTGATATGCCCCTTTGGGAAACCTATGACGGTGACTATTTGGGTAAGGGTCAGTATAAATTTTATGAAGATACAAAAAAGACCGTAACAATGGGTGAGCATTGGTTTGCCCGTTATGACTGTGCAAGAATTTTTAAAACAACTGTTACACTTCCTGAAAGTTTCAAAGACAAAAAGGTTTATCTTTGCCTTGACTTCGGCGGTGAAAGTCTTGTAAAAATTGACGGCGTTACTGTTACTTCTATGTCCTCAAGGGAAAACTGCGGTTGGGTCGGAAGAGATACCGCAAACATTCCTAAAAAGTTTTTAAAATTCAATGAGCCCATGGAGATAACTATTGAGGCATGTGTGGATTCTGCCGCATTTTGCGATTATGCGAGAGCGGGTCAGAAAGAACTCGAATATAAACTAAAATATGCTAATTTCGCCGTTGTTGACGAGATTTGTGAAAAGTTCTATCTTGACTGCGAAACTGCATGGGATGCTTTAAAATTTATTAAAGACGAGTTTATTCGCGAAAGTGTTTACAAAGTTCTTGACGATTCCCTTCATTTAGTTGACTTTGATTTTGACGAGGATGAAGTAAGAGAGTCCATATATAAAGCCTCCGCTTACTTTGATGAAAAGTTAAGTGAAATAAAGTACATACCCTCATCCGAAGTTATTATGGAGGGGCATAGCCATATTGATATTGCGTGGCTTTGGAGAGTACAGGAAACGGAGAGAAAGGCGGCAAGAACCTTTGCTAACAATCTGTCCCTTATGGACGATTATCCCGAGTTTACGTTTACACAGAGTCAGGCAATTGTTTACCATCAGATAAAAGAAAATAATCCCGAACTATTTGAAAGAATTAAAGAAAAAGTCAGAAACGGTCAATGGAATATTGCCGGTAATACCTGGGTTGAATGTGACACCAACATCGCCTCCGGCGAAAGTATGGTCAGACAACTTCTTGAGGGCAAGGGCTTTTTCCAAAGAGAATTCGGTGTTTCTTCCGATACATATTGGTTGCCCGACTGTTTCGGATTTTCCTATGCACTGCCGCAGATTATTAAAAAAAGCGGCATGAAATATTTTATTTCGGCTAAACTTTTTTATAACGATACTAACAGATTCCCCTACAACCTTTTCAAATGGAGGGGTGCCGACGGTAGTGAGATTTTAGCGTACAATCAACCATCCCATTACCAAGGGGATTATAATGTTGAACAGATTTACAACGCGTCATACAACGGCGATGCAAAACACGTTCAAAAAACCGCTTTCGGTATGTTCGGTTACGGTGACGGGGGCGGCGGTTGCACCTACCGTATGCTTGAAAATGCAAAGCGTTTAAAGAATTTCCCGGGTCTTCCCGCAACAAGAATGGCACATCCCCAGAACTTCTTCAGTGAAGCCGAAAAGAATTGGGATGAGTTGCCCACATATAACGATGAACTTTATTATGAAAACCACCGTGGAACATACACAAGCCAGGGCTATATAAAAAAGAGTAACCGCAAAAATGAACTTGTGCTCCCGAGAATTGAAATGCTCGGTTGCTTTGGCAAAGGGTATGATAAGAAAAGACTCCACGACCTTTGGATTCTTCTTTTAACAAATCAGTTCCACGATATTCTCCCGGGTACATCCATACACGAAGCAATGCAGGACTCCATAAACGATTTCAGGGTACTGACGGAAAGGGCAGAATCTTTCTTGAATGAAGAATTAACTGCTCTTACAGCGGACATTAACACCGCAAATGACGGTATTATTGTTTGGAATCTGCTTTCCCATGCCGTTACCGCTCCTGTAACTGTTAAGGGTAACAGGGGATACGGAGTACAAAGAACATTCATTAAAGAGGGAGAAGAATACACTGAATTTATTGCGGATTCCGTTCCCGCAATGGGTTATAAATTCTTCCCGTATAGTGAACCCGAAAAAGAGGATTGTGTGAAAATCGGAGACGGTGTTATTGAAAACAATGTTCTTAAAGTCAAATATGACGAAAACGGCATTTTAACATCCGTTTATGACAAGGAAAACAACCGTGAAACATTGGATGGAGAGGGCAACCTTATTACTGTATTTATTGATAAATGTATTCACGAAACCGCTTGGAACCTGGAACAAAATTACGAAAAGAAAAAATGGGAATTAAGAAAAGCCGAAAGTATTGAAGTTGTTGAGTCTTCACCTTTGAGAGCAGTTTTGAGGGTTATAAGAAAATTCAATAAATCAACTATTTGGCAGAACATTATTCTTTACAAGGATTCAAGGGAAGTACTTTTTGAAACTAAAGTTGATTGGCAAGAACGTGACAAGGTTATGAAAGCTGCTTTTGACGTTAATGTGCTTAACACCACAGCATCTTTTGAGGCGGCACACGGCGCTATTGACAGACCAACCCACAGAAACAACAGTTTCGACTACACAAGGTTTGAGCAATGCGCTCACAAGTGGGCGGATCTTTCCGAGGGTGACTATGGTGTATCAATTCTTAACGACTGTAAATATGGTTATGATATTCTTAACAGTCGTATGAGAATAACTCTTTTGAGAGCCCCGACCTGTCCCGATGCCCTCGGTGATTTAGGTGAGCATACTTTCACTTATGCATATTATCCCCATAAAAACACGTGGCAAAACGCAAACACCGTTAACAGAGGTTTTGAACTCAACTTCCCCCTCAGAGCAATAACTGTTGCCGCACAGAACGGCAATTTGCCCGACAGCAACAGTTTTATCTGTACCGATAATGACGATATTGTTATTGATGCGGTTAAATCTGCTGAGGACGGAAATGGCAAGATAATTCGTGTGTATGAAAGCAGGAGAGTCCGCGGCGAAAGAACTCTCACTATTAACATTCCTTTTGAAAAAGCCTATGAGTGCAATTTAATGGAGGATGAAAACCAAGAGATTTCCGTTGACGGTAACAAAATCCACTTCAGCATTAAACCCTTTGAGGTTAAAACATTCAGAATTGTATAATAATATAGCGGCAGTAAGAACAAATTGTTTTTACTGCCGCTATATTTTTATTTGACCATATATTCTTTAATTTGTACTAATAAATTGTTTCCGTCTTTTACACCAAGATCATACATTTTTTGTAAAACCACAGGGTCTTTTTCCGTTCTTGCAACTTTTACTGTTTCGCTGGGTCTAACAACAATGATTTTACCCTCTTTTTCAAGTTTTTCAACATATTCGCATTGCTCATTGTAAACTTTGTTTCTGTTTGTAAGAGTTTTAGCAAATTTAGGGTATTTCTTATAAAATATTTCTCCTCCGTGAATTTTTCCCTCTTTACGATAGTTTTTTGGTCTTGTAAGAATTACAATGGCCTTTTCATAGCCGTTTTCTAAATAATGCTTTAGGGGAATACTGTCGGCAACACCTCCGTCAAGATAGGGAATTCCCTTTACAACAACGGGCTTTGAGCAAAAGGGCAGGGAACCGGAAGCCCTCAGATACTCCATACACTCCTCATTTTCTATATCAAAAATACTTTTGTACTCCGCCCGTCCGTTTTGAAGATTTGTGACAACCGCGTGAAATTCGGTTTTATTGTTTCGGTACGTTTCGCAGTCCATGGGGTCAAGTATAAAAGGAATGTCCTCAAACCAAAATTCCTTATTCATAAGGTTTCCCGATTTTAAGAATGATTTCCAACCCATGTATTCGGGCTTTCCCGCATATTTTAAGTTATATCTTAAAACACGTCCGATTTGTTTCGATTTGTAGTTTATTCCGAATAAAGCACCCGCAGACACACCCGCGGCAACATCGGTATAAATATTATTTTCCATTAGAACATCAAGGACACCCGCTGTATAAAGTCCTCTCATTCCGCCGCCTTCAAGAATTAAAGCAGTTTTCATTTTTTACCTCTTTAGTTTTTATCCTGTGGGTATTCAACACCGATTAACTTGCGTATTTCATCCATCTGTTTTGTAATATAAAGTGTTTGTTCAAATGTGTTTACGGGACTTTCGGTTAAGCCTTTTTCAACACATTCGCAAACGTGTATAATCTGTTCTTCAAAACCGTTGCCCAGATACTTTGCTTCAATTGTTTCGCTTGTGCCGTCAAGAAGTTTAATTTCAATTTCCTGGGGTGCATAGAAACGGTTAATATGTACGTAACCCTTTGTTCCGTATATGTAGCCCTCATTGGGTTTTCTCAAAAGAACAGCGGATGATATATCTGCAATAGCGCCGTTTTCATATTTCAAAAGAACACAGGTGTGTTCATCAACTCCCTTGAATAAACTTGCACTTGCCTGTATGCTTTCTATATTTTTTCCAAGATACCAACTTGCAAAATTAAGTCCGTAAACGCCCACATCAAGAAGGGAACCTCCGCCGTTTTCACTCTTTAGAACGTGGTGATCCATTTCTTCTTCATCCATAGTGTAGCAGAACTTACCCTCAACACCGCGCACTTCACCGATGATACCGCTTTCAATGAGTTCAAGAAGTTTTATGGTACCGGGAACCAATCTTGCCCACATTGCCTCCATAAGAAATACATTGTTTTCCTTGGAACGTTTAATCATTTCTTCAACTTCACGGGTATTTACCGCCAAGGGCTTTTCGCAAATTACGTGTTTGCCGTTGTTCATCATAAGTATCGAACACTCCGCGTGTCCCGAGTGGGGAACGGCAATATAGGCAACATCAATAGCGTCGGATTTTGCCATTGTTTCATAACCGACAAATCTTTTCGGAATATTAAATTCATTTCCGAAGTTTTCTGCACTTTCTTCACTTCTTGAAGCGACCGCCGTAAGTTCAGCCCCGGGAACATTTTTTATTGCCTCAGCAAAGCGGTGGGCGATGCATCCCGTTCCAACAATACCGAATCTGATTTTTGACATAAATACCACTTCCTTTTACTAAACAAGTATATCACAGAAATTTTTCTTGTACAATAAGGAAATTTGAATTATAATATAAGTAGTATTTTTAAAGGAGTTAAACTTATGGATTTATATAAGGCAATGTCGGAAAGAAATTCCGTCAGAAGATATACGGATGAACCCTTGAGGGCGGAACATATAAAATCGTTAAGCGATGCAGTAGAAAAGGTTAACAGGGAAAGCGGATTGCATTTTCAACTTGTCACCAACGAGCCCGAGGCATTTAACGGTAAGGCGGCCTCATACGGACATTTCAGCGGTTGTACTGATTACATTGTGGCGGTGGGACCGAAAGGAAAGGACGAGGAAATCGGTTATTACGGTGAGGAACTTGTTCTGACTGCTCAAAGTCTCGGAATAAACAGTTGTTGGGTTGCTTTGACCTTTAATAAAAGAAAGGTTAAAGTTGAAATAAATAAGGGTGAAAAGTTCTATCTTGTGATTTCTGTCGGGTACGGTATTCATCAGGGCAGACCCCATAAAAACAAACCCTTTGAAGATGTTTGTTCCTGTGAAACGGAAATGCCCGAATGGTTTAAAAATGGGGTTAATGCCGCTTTAACCGCACCCACGGCTATGAATCAACAAAAGTTTCATTTCACGCTGAAAGAAAATGATGTCGTAAAAGCAAAAGCCCTTACAGGACCCTATTCCAAAATGGATTTGGGTATTGTTAAATACCATTTTGAATTGGGTGTTAAAGATTATAAATTTAAGTGGGAATAAGATGATTAAAATTATGTTCGTCTGCCACGGCAATATTTGTCGGAGTCCGATGGCGGAATTTATATTTAAAGATTTAATAAATAAAAAAGGGATTGCGGAAAAGTTCTTTGTTTCCTCCTGTGCCACAAGTACGGAGGAAATTTGGAACGGAATAGGAAATCCTGTTTATCCACCGGCAAAACGTGAACTTGAAAAACACGGAATTTACTGTGTGGGGAAACGTGCCGTTCAATTAAAAAAATCCGATTACAAAAATTACGATTATTTAATTGCAATGGACAGTAATAACGTTCGCAATATTTTGAAAATAATCGGTGACGATAAAGACGGTAAAGTACATAAACTTATGAGTTATTCTACCCGTGGCGGCGATGTTGCGGACCCTTGGTACAGTGGTGATTTTGAAACGGCCTACAACGACATTTACGAGGGTTGTTGCGGCTTACTTGAAACTTTGATTTAATGTGGTGATTTTATAAAATACAAAAAGGTTGTAGAGGGTGTATTCCTTGAACGCCCCAACAGGTTTATTGCAAAGGTTTTAATTGATAATAAAGAGGAAACAGTACACGTTAAGAACACGGGCAGGTGTAAAGAACTTCTTGTTAAGGGTGCTAAAGTGTATTTGTCCGTTTCCGACAACGAAAATCGGAAAACTAAGTATGATTTGATTGCAGTGGAAAAGATTACCGAAAACGGCATAATTCTTGTTAATATGGATTCACAGATTCCCAACGATGTTGTGGGTGAGTGGCTACCCGAAAGCAAACTGTTTTCTGATTCGGCAATTTATAAAAGAGAGGTTAAGTTCGGAAATTCCCGTTTCGATTTTTATGTTGAAGACGGAGAAATAAAAACTTTTATTGAAGTTAAGGGTGTGACCCTCGAAAATAACGGTGTTGTCAGTTTTCCCGATGCTCCTACGGAGCGGGGAGTGAAACACATTAACGAACTTATTTCCTGTTTGGAAAAAGGCTTTGAAGCCTATATAATCTTTGTTGTTCAAATGAAAGGTGTAAAAACCTTTGAGCCCAATTCCGAGAATCACAAAGAATTTGCCGATGTTTTGGCATTTGCAAAAGAAAAAGGGGTAAATGTGTTAGTTTATGACTGCATTGTAACACCCGATTCCATAAGGATTGACAGTAGGATTGAATATTAAAATTACCTGATACCCACATTTTGGGTATCGGGTAATTTTTATGGGTAAATTTAATAACAAAAGCATAGAATTATTGTACTGTAAATTACTTTGCCGTTAATATTTAATTTACATTTTATTAACAAAAAATAATTCACATTTTTGTGTTCTGATTTGTTTTAATTATATAAGACTACTACGAAAGGAGATATAATCGGGGGATTATTTTATCAAAATGCAGCAGACTAAAAATAACGACTACGATGAGCATATAAGAGTTTTAATTGATAAATACGGATCCTTGTTGTTCCGACTCAGTTTCTGTGTTCTTTGCAATAAGGCGGATGCAGAAGATGCGGTGCAGGATACGTTTTTGAAATATCTAACAAAAGCACCGAATTTTACGGATGAAGAACACGAAAAAGCATGGCTTATAAAAGTTGTTTCAAATATCAGTAAAAATATGGTACGGTTAAGAATCAGGCGCAACTCAATTCCGTTAGATGACTTGACCGATATCGGTGTTAAAGACAACGATTCGGAAATTTTTGAACTTATAATGGGACTGCCCCCAAGATATAATTTGGTTCTGTTTCTACATTATGTGGAGGGTTACAAAACCAAAGAAATTGCAGGTATTTTAAATGTTTCCGAAGATGCCGTCAGAAAAAGACTGCAAAAAGGCAGAGATTTATTAAAAACAGAGTTTGAAAGGTGTGAATTTCAAAAATGACTAAAATGATAAAAGAATATGCAAGAATCATGAATTCTTTAACTCTTAGCGAAGAAGCAAAAGAAGATATATTTTACAGAGTAACAGAAAATATGGGTATGAATAAATACGGTACAAAAAAACAGATTGTTGCCGCATCCGTTACCGCCGCAGCAGTTGCTGTATGTGTTTCCTGTTTAATAAAAGTTGGTCCGAGAATCAGGTGAAAAAGTTATGGAAAACAGAAAAAAAGTTAAAAATCCGATTCTGTACCGTATTCTGAAACCCCCGGCGGTGTTTTTGTTCCGCATTGCTTTTCGTCCTAAAATCAAAGGCAAAGAGAATATCCCCAAATCCGGTGCGGTGGTTTTGGCGGGTAATCACAAGAAGTTTTGGGACTGCTTTATGGTAATGGCGGGAACAAGACGGTGTGTTCATTTTTTGGCAAAATCCGAGTTATTCGGAAATTTCTTTACAAAATGGTTCTTTACCACAGCGGGTATTATTCCCGTCCACAGAAACAGAAAAGACAAGGCGGCACTTGATGACGCAGAAGTCTATCTTAATAACGATAGCGTTATAGGAATCTTTCCGGAGGGTACAACTAATAAAACAACCGAACCTCTTTTACCCTTTAAATTCGGCGCAGTAAAAATGGCAGGGGACACCAATTCCCCAATAGTGCCTTTTGTTATTAAGGGTAAATACAGACTATTCAGAAGAGGTATAGAGATAACATTTTATCCGCCTATTAAAATAAACGGAGAAAATCTTACTGATGAAAACGACAAATTGAGAAATTTAGTTCTTTCTAACTTATAATTTGAAGGTGATATTATGAACAATTCAACAGAAACAGTCCCAAATCCTTTCAGAGAATTATTGAACCCCAACAGCAAACTCGGTTTTGATGTTCCGGATGTTTCGATGTTCGGAATGTTAAAAATTTCCGCGGAAAGTCATCCCGACGCATTGGCTTATGAGTACTACGGTACAAAAGTCAACTATGGAGGTTTATTACAAAAAGTCGAAAAAATATCGGGTTCCTATCATAAATTAGGTGTCAGAAAAGACGATATAGTAACGATTATAATGCCAAACACTCCCGAAGCGGTTGTCAGCATATATGCCCTTAACAGAATCGGCGCGGTTGCTAATATAATTCATCCTCTTTCCGCTCAAGAAGAAATTAAAAATTATTTGAATTCTGTACAAAGTAAATTTGTTTTGTGTGCGGACATTTGCTACGAAAAGATTTCTGATATTATTGATAAAACTTCCGTAAAAAAGGTTGTTGTTGCTTCAGTCGGCGAGTCAATGCCCATTGTGATGAAAACCCTGTATTCTCTTAAAACCGCAAAGAGTCCGAAACCTAAAAAATCCGACAGTCGATATGTGACATGGAAGAAATTTTCTTCTTTAAATAAAACAATTTCCGAATGTACTTCCAAAGAAAGAAGTAATGACCAGGTATCAATAATTCTTCACAGCGGCGGCACTACGGGCATACCTAAAGATATTCAACTTTCCAATCGTAACTTCAATTCATTCGGTGTGCAATCCGTACTAACTCTACGGGATGTTAGCGTCGGAGACAAGATTTTAGCTATTCTTCCTATATTCCACGGTTTCGGTTTAGGTGTTTGCGTTCACGTTGCATTCTGCTTCGGAGCTTGCTCAGTTTTAATACCTCAATTTAATTCAAGAAAATTTGCAAACATTTTGAATAAATACAAACCCACTATGATTTTCGGTGTACCAACTCTGTATGAGGCTTTAATTAAAGCAAAAGGTGCGGACAATTTGGATTTATCATACCTTAAATATGTAATAAGTGGTGGTGATTCATTACCGAAACCCCTTGAAGAAAGAGTTAACGCTTTCCTTGATGCCCACAATACAAGTGTCAGAATTTGTGAGGGCTACGGCATGACCGAGGGTTTGGCGGCATTAAGTCTGTCGGTAGGGGAGGGCTACAAGCCAGGTACCATCGGTAAACCCCTTATAGGTAATAAAATGTGCGTTGTAAATCCCGGAACAACCGAAGAATTAGCAGCCGACTGCGAGGGTGAACTGTGTGTTTGCGGCCCTACAATTATGATGGGTTACAGAAATGCACCGGAAGAAACTGCCAACACCCTGAGAGTACACAAAGACGGCAAAGTTTGGCTACACACAGGGGATATGGCATCAATTGACAGCGATGGCTTTGTTCATTATAAATTACGCCTTAAAAGAATGATTATTTCTTCCGGATTTAATGTATATCCCACACAGATTGAAACCGTGGTTGAATCACTTCCCTTTGTTGAAAAATGCGTTGTTGTTGCAATGCCCCACGATTACAAAAAAGAAGTTCCTAAAGCTTATATTGTTTTAAAGGACGGAAAACCGAAATCTGAAGAAACAAAACTTGAAATTAAGGAGTTCTGTAAGAAAAACCTTGCACACCACAGCGTTCCGTATAAATACGAGTTTGTTGATGTGTTACCGAAAACTCCCTATAATAAAGTTGACTTTATGAAACTTCAAAGAGAAAGTTACAAGGATGCAGTGGGGGTATAATGAAATGAATAAGACTTCCATCGGTTTCAAAACCGTAACTGTTATTTTAAAGCCCTTTTTCTGCCTTTGGTACAATCCGCAAGTTGTGGGAAAAGGTAATATTCCTGAAAACGGTGCCGTTGTTATTGCCTGCAATCACAAACATATCATGGATCAGTGTATGGCAATTTTAGCAACAAAGAGGACTATAAACTATATGGCAAAGTCCGAATACTTTAAAGGGAAAACTGCTTTTTTCTTTAAAATGACGGGTTGTATTTGCGTCAACAGAAACGGTAATGACGAGGAAGCCAAAAATTCCGCATTGAAAGTTTTGAAAAAGGGTGGTGCTTTGGGCATATTCCCGGAGGGAACACGAAACAGAACTGAAAAACTGCTTATGGATTTTAAGTACGGTGCAGCCTCCCTTGCTTGTAAAACTAATGCAACGATTATTCCGGTTGCTGTAACAGGGGATTATAAATTCAGAAGTAAAAACCTTATGTCGCGAATAGGCTCACCGATTTCCGTTGAAGGAAAGAGCGTTGATCAGGTCAATAAGGAGTTAAAAAATTCCGTTTCTGAACTAATCAGAGAAAATCTTGAGTCTGGTTACGGCACCGAAGACGAGTATGCGAAAGCGGAAAAATACTTCGGAGAAAAAATTACTGATTATAAAAACGTAGATTTTCTTGACTTTGATGACGCAATTTGATAGAATGTATGGGCTGATTGATGGCAATAATATACGTTAATACTCTACGGGGTTTAACATATACGGAGACGTATCGAAGTGGTCATAACGGACATGACTCGAAATCATGATGCCCCTTGAGGGACGAGGGTTCGAATCCCTCCGTCTCCGCCATAAAAGGAACATAAAAAAGATATGTTCCGCGAAAACCCCGATTTTA
>CAYQYT010000024.1:0-12035 GCA_964421815.1 uncultured Eubacteriales bacterium
GTGACCCGGATCAATAATTATAATCGGTAAATTTGAACTTGATGCGCTTGTTTTAGAGGTTGAAATAACATCGGAGGAAATAACTAAAGAACTTATCAAAATCGAAAAAGAGAGAAGTAGCGGAATAGAAACATATAATAATTTTTTCAAGTATATCACCTGTAAATTATATGCAACTACACTCCCCTTTTTTAATGATATTTTGTAATTTGATTACCTGAATTCCTTTAAATCCTTTGTAAGCAATTTATGACGGACAATTCTGTGAAGGGGTTGGGATATTCCGATACACTCAAACAAAGCATTGCAGAAAGAAACCGGATTTATTGTAAAATCGTTTCCTGCAGGTAAAATGAATGACATATTTACTGTTTCGCCATCAAAACTGCAATTAAAGTCAATTAAATGCTCGCAAATATTGATTTCTTTTACTACACCTTTTTTTGATTTCTTTTCTATTGTGATATTTCCCTTTTCTACTGCGGTTTTAATATCTGCATATATCTTTTTTGAATCCTTTAAATTCGGAACGGAAACGCTGTATTTAGCTTTATTGACCGCAAGATTTTTTTCAACGGGCTCGACAACCTCAAGGAATTCAATTCCCGGTACGCTGACCCTGTTAAGTTCCGTTAAGACTCTTTCGTTAGGATAATCATCATCCGTCAAACGAATGTCAAGCACCTCGCGAAGTCCCTCCACTCCCAACGGAAGAGGCAACCCAAAAACAAGATAGGGATGGGGATTGAACCCTTCCGTGTACCAAAGGGGTATGTCAGTCCTTCTGAAAGCCCTTATAAGACAACGGGTCAAATCCAAATGGGAGATATATTTTGATGCATCTTTTTTAGTGAACCATATTCTTATTGAGCGCATCACATTTACCTCCGTTCAAAGAATTTGAGCCGCATGCGGCACATTTTTGTCGGCAATGACCGGTAGTTTCCGCTTTTTTGGCTTTTTCGTTTTCAGCAATAAGGAATGATTTCTTTATACCCGAGTTAATATGATCCCAGGGTAAAATCTCCTCATAACTTCTTCTGCGGTTAGCGTAAAACTCCGTTGAAACACCGCAGGATTCAAAGGCTTTCATCCAACCGTCGTAATTAAATTTATCATCCCAACTGTCAAAAGTGCATCCGTTATTATATGCGGCTTCAAGAACATCGCAAAGTTTCCTGTCGCCCCTTGCAAAAACACCCTCAAGGAATGTTAAATCCGTATTATGAAAACGGAAAGTTACTTTCTTTGTTCTGCAAGTTTCAAGAAGAAGTTGTTGCTTTCTTTTCAGTTCTTCCCTTGTGTCCTGGGGCTCCCATTGGAAAGGTGTGCAAGGTTTCGGAACAAAGGAGGAAACACCTGCGCTGATACTAACGCCCTTGCCCTTGGGCTTGTCCGGGTTATTATAAAATTCATTAACAACTTTTTGGGCTAACTCATTGATGCCGACAACATCATCATCGGTTTCCGTGGGCAATCCAACCATAAAATACAGTTTTACCGCAGTCCAACCGCCCACAAAGGCCTTTCGGCACGTGGAAAGTATTTCTTCCTCGCTTATGTTCTTATTGATTACGTTTCTCATACGTTGTGTACCTGCCTCAGCGGCAAAAGTTAATCCCGAACGACGTACAAGTGCAAGTTTTTCTTTGAGTTCATCGGAAAAATTATCAATTCTCAAAGACGGTAAAGCAATATTGATTTTTTGCGGACTTGCCCAACCCAATAATTCTTCAAGTAAATCTGTAATTTTTGTATAATCGCTACTTGAAAGAGAGCAAAGTGAAAGTTCGTCATAACCCGTTGTACAGGCTAAACGTTGGCTTTGCTTACTGATTGTATCAACACTTTTTTCGCGAATGGGTCTGTACCAGAATCCCGCCTGACAAAAGCGGCAACCCCTTATACAGCCCCTGAATATTTCGTGAACAATTCTATCATGTACCACTTCAACAAAGGGAACAACAAATTTTTCAGGGTAAAAAATGTTATCCAAATCGGATACAACACGTTTATTGACTCTTTCGGGTGCGCCCTCAGTTGCAATGACAGATTTAATTGTTCCGTCATCATTATAATCAACTTTATACAATGACGGTACATATATACCCTCAATTTGTGCGGCGGCTTTTAAAAATTCACTTCTTGATTTATTATCTTTTTTATAAACATTAAGCAAATCGAGGAATTCAAGCATCATTTCCTCACCCTCGCCTATTTGAAACACATCTATAAAATCAGCCAAGGGCTCCGGATTGGAAACGCAGGGTCCTCCTGCCACGACAACGGGGATGTCAAGGGTATCACCCCTGTCTTTTGAGCGGAGAGGAATTTTGCCTAAATTTAGCATATTGAGAATATTGGTAAAAGAAAGTTCGTATTGCAGAGTGAAACCCACGACATCAAAATCAAGTAAAGCATCCCTGCTTTCCAAACCGAAAAGAGGAATATCTCTTTCTCTCATGATTTTTTCCATATCGGTATCAGGGGCAAATACACGTTCGCACCAATAATTATCACGTGAATTTATAAGACTGTATAAAATTTTAATTCCCAAGTGGGACATACCTATTTCATAGGTATCGGGAAAGCAAAAAGCAAACCTTAAATCCACATTTTCTTTATCTTTAACCACGGAATTCAATTCACCGCCGGTATAACGGGCAGGTTTTTGAACAAGGGGTAAAACACTTTCAATTTTATCTTTCAACATCACACAAAACTCCAAATTCAAATATGCACTTATTTTACAATATTTTTATATTATAATCAAGTGTTTTTACTTTTTGAAAATAATACTCAAAATCATATAAATACATATTAAAACCAAGGAGTAATTTTTATTTAAATTTAAAAATACAAACACAGTTACAAAAGAAAAGATTGTTACAACCAACACAGATATTACAAGCATTAATTTTTCGGTTGTTTCTTCATCAATAAATTTTAACAAAAAGCATCTTAAAGCATTACCGCCGTCAAAATTATGAAAAGGTATTAAATTGAAAACACCCAGGAAAATATTAACCTCTGCAATTTCCGTTAAAAATGTGTTTTTGCTTTGAAATATTAACATCATAATGCCGATACATAGGTTAAACAATGGCGCCGACAGGTTGATAACAATTTCCCAATTATAGTTGATATTTGATGCTGTATCTCTTAAAATTTCAGCACCGAAAAGTGTTAAGGAAACCTTTTTCGGTGCTGAGGTTAATAAACAAATACAGATTAAATGAACCGACTCGTGTAAAAGAGCAAAAAGGAATACAAGAATTATGTATCGGTTGTTAAGTCCCGTCAATAAAAGTAAAACCAACGCAAGAAATGAAAAACTAATTTCAAAAACGCAATTACCGAGTTTAAGCCGCATCTTCAGCCTCACTGAGAGCTTTTTCGGGGTTATAAGAGATATTGTCTATTCTTAACTCAAAATGCAAATGGGGACCTGTTGAACTTCCTGTTGAGCCAACGGTGCCTATAACCTCTCCCGCCCGTATTTTTTGACCTTTTTTCACATTTAATTTTTTACAATGGCAATAAACAGTCATAATATCGTTTTCGTGTTGTATTTTAATAAAATTTCCGTTCCATTGGTCATAATCCGCTTTTATAACCTCGCCGTCAAAGGCGGCATATATCTTTGTCCCCTCTTTTGCCGCTATATCTGTTCCTGCGTGAAAACGCAAATCTCCGCTAATAGGATGAATCCTTGTACCGAATTCGGAACTAATTGTGCCCTTAACAGGCAAAATCATTTTTTGGCTTAATTCGTAATCATCCCAAGATACATTTTCGGGAATATCTTCGGCAGACGACACTTTTTCGTCATTACCGCCCCTTGCAATTATCTCCGCACTCAAAGAGGGTTCTTCGGGGGCGACATATTCAGTCTCTGTTTCCGTGGGTTTTTCTTTATTATTTTCAGTTGTGTTCGATTTTGCATTTATATTCGCAAAAACAGACTGAACCTCATCAAGTGATATGTTTTCTTCCAATCTGTCGGAAAACAAATTTTTAACTTCCCTATAAAATGCATTGTTACTGCTCTTCAGAGCAAAAAGGAGTCCGAATAGAATTAAGCATACTGAAAATTGTAAAATTAATGTTTTAGTTAAATAATCCTTTTTGTTTTTCTTCATAAAAAATCACCTGCAAAAATATATGCAGGTGATAAAAAATTTATTCTTCCGTCTGAAGTTCCTCCCACTCGTAATACATTGATTCGAGATGTGCTCTTATCTCATCTAGATTGGTTGTATATTCAAGGAGTAATTCGTAATTTCCTGAAATTTCGGGAGAAGAAATCTCCGATTCAAGTGTCTTGACCAATGCTTCTGTTTCCTCTATTTCCGCTTCAAGACGAGCAATTTTCGTTTTTCTTTTACGCTCGTTACTCGCTTTTTCCTTACGGAGTTTGTAGTCGTTAACAAGGGGCTTTTTACTTTTTGAATAGTCGTTTTTTTCATTTGATTCAGACTGTTGACGATATTCAAGATAATTGTCATAATTGCCGTCGATATTAACTGCACCATCGTGGGTCAAATATACAATTTTTGTTGCAAGTTTATTGATGAAATAACGGTCATGGGAAACAACAAGCATTGTTCCGTCGAAATTCAAAAGAGCGTCTTCAAGAACCTCTCTTGATGTAATATCAAGATGGTTAGTGGGCTCGTCAAGAATTAAAAAGTTGGGTTTTGAAAGCATTATTTTCAAGAGAGAAATTTTTGCTCTTTCGCCACCGCTTAAAAGCGAAACTTTTTTATACACATCATCACCGCAGAACAGAAACATTGCCAAGGCACTTCTTATTTCCGTTTCGGTCATAAAACGGTACATATCCCACACTTCATCCAAAACGGTTTTGTCGGATTGCAGTTTGTCAATATTTTGGTCGAAATAACCGATTTTAACATTACTGCCGAAACGGTATGTTCCCGAATCCTGTTGTATCTCTTTATTGAGAATTTTAAGAAAAGTCGATTTTCCGCATCCGTTGGGTCCCAACAAAAATACCTTATCTTCTCTGAAAACAGCAAGGTCAAAATTTGAAAACAATTTTTTATCGGTGAAACTTTTTGCAAGGTTTTTAACCGAAACAACCTCATCCCCTGTTCTGACATCGGTTTTAAAACTGAAATGTACACTTTTTAAAGCCCTGTCGGGTATAATCAGGGTTTCTTTCAATCGCTCAATTTGTTTCTCTTTACTTGCTATTGTTATATAATTCCTTGCTTGATTAAAGCGTTTTTGCTGTTCAATAATTCCCTCAATACGCTTAATCTCTGCCGTAGTTTTTTCATATTCTCTCTCAATGTACAGTTCTCGTTCCGCTTTCAACTTTTGAAAAACAGAGTAATTGCCCACGGTATGAGTCAATTTCCTGTGGGAAATCTCCATTGTGGAGGTTGTTACCTTATCAAGAAAATATCTGTCATGGGACACTACAATAATCGCGCCTTTGTATTTGGTCAAAAAATCTTCAAGCCAAGTAACTGCTTCAATATCAAGATTATTTGTAGGTTCGTCCAAAAGCAAAAGATTTGCGTTCGATAATAGCAGTTTACAAAGGGAAAGTTTGGATCGTTGACCACCGCTCAAGAAACTTACTTGTTGATTAAAATCTTTTTCGGAAAAACCCAATCCCAACAAGGCGGACCTTGTTTTTGCTTTATAAACAAGACCATCCCGACGTTCAATATCTTCAGTTAATTTGATTTGCTTCTCTATTAAATCAATACTGCTGTCGTTTAAAAGTTTTTCGGTTAACACTTCAAGTTGTTTTTCCATTTCCATTACATCGGAAAATACAGTTAATGCCTCCTCATAAAGTGTTTTACCATCGTCGCATTCAAGATACTGTTCCATATAACCTATACGGACATCCTTGCCCCGAACAATACCCCCTTCGTTTGGGGAATATTCACCGATAATCAACTTAAACAGCGAGGTTTTACCGGTCCCGTTGGCACCGATAAGACCCACTCTGTCAGTTTCTTCCACCTTAAAAGCGGCGTCTTTAAACAAGACGCCGTCAAGAAATCCGAATGTTAAGTTTTGAGCCGTTAAAAGCGACATAACCCACCTATTATAATGTACTTAACAAAACCTCAAAATTGCCTTTTAAAACTGTATTTCCCGAATCTGCGGGAATAAATATACTGTCACCGGAAACAACATCAACAACAGTATTGCCACATTCAACAGTACCTTCACCTTTGGTAACAAGAAGTGAAGCAAAACTTTCACTTCCAACGTTCAATGTGTATTCTCCATCCACATTAACGGTTGACATTTTGAAAAATTCACAGGAGCAGAGTTCCTGTGTTGTTGCGCCGTCATGGGCGATTTTTTCGCCGTCAGGCTCACCGGAACGCACCGGAGGAATTGTAGCGGTAACGTCCAATGCCTTTTCAATGTGTAATTCACGGGGCTTTCCGTCAACAAGTCTGCCGTAATCATAAACACGGTAGGTTGTATTGCAATTCTGTTGAACTTCGGCAAGTAGAATACCGCCACCAATTGCGTGGAGAGTTCCTGCATTTATGAAGAATACATCACCTTTTTTTACGTTTACTTTATTGACATAATCAAGGAATGTATTGTCCTCTATTGATTTTCTGAATTCTTCGCGGGTGATTTCTTTATTGAATCCGTATATAAGTTGTGCGCCCTCGTCACAGTCGAGAATGTACCAGGCCTCAGTTTTCCCGTAACTGTTTTCGTGTTTTTTGGCATATTCGTCATCGGGATGAACCTGCACGGACAAATCGGATTTTGCATCAATGAATTTTATAAGCAAGGGAAATTCTTCGTATTTATCACCTTTTGAACCGAGAAATTCCTTGTGTTCCTTAACAAGTTCGGTAAAGGATTTGCCCTCATACTCACCGTTGGCGACAACATTATCTCCGTCATTACGAGCGCAAAGCATCCATGCTTCAGCAATATTTTTTAAGTCGGAATCAAAACCGTAGTCATTTTTCAGGCGGTTACCGCCCCATACAATTTCTTTGAAAACCGGTTTTAGTTTAATCGGATAACTCATATTTTTCCTCCGTTTTCGGCTGTTGATTAGCACTTGACTCAACCGCCACAACATTTTTAATTTCTTTCTTTTCAATGAAAGGCACAGAAGAAGATTTTATATCAATTCTGTCATAATATTCTTTAAACCTGATTGTAAAACGAATTTTCCTTTTGCATTTTTTACAGAGAAAAATCGCCCTGAAAGACTGATTTATAATCCGCCAGTCGCTGATTCTTTCACAGGATGAACCGCAGGTGTCACAAAGGCAACGCATTTTTGATTTATCAATTAGCGGACTGTTTATATCGGTTATGACCTTGGGTTTAAAGGTTATTTTTGAATAAAAAGCACTGTCACACACCAATGTGTAGGAAGAAAGCATTTTTTCATTATATATTTTTTTGAATAAATCGGCGGTTAACTTACTGTCATCCAATGCCCTGTGGAGCGAGTATGAATCAAAGTTTATTCCCAATTTTTCCGCTGCCGCAGAAAGCCCGATTTGGTCGGCTTTTGAAATATTCATAAAAGCCTGCGCATATTTTTGAAGATTTACATAATTGCTTAAAAAGGGAATGAAAGAAATACCGTTGAAATACTTGAAGTTTTCAATTAAAACACGTATATCCGTATCACCCCAAGTTAAAATTATGTTTTCTTCGTGAGAAACCCATTTTCTGAAATTTGACATTGCTTGTGAAAATGGGGTTCCTGCGCTTATGTCATCATTAGTTATGTTTGTTAACTCTTTAACTCTTGCGTGGAGTTTTTTACCCAACTGCGCCTTTATGAAAACGGAAAAAGTATCAATCACTTCAAGATTTTTGTCAAGTTTAACGGCGCCAATCTCAATGATTTCATTCATAAAACCTTTTTTCTTTTTACAGTAGGTATTATTCCATTCAAGATCTAAAATGATATAATTCACGGTTTAAAACTCCTGCGTACAAAAACTGAATTTTGACCGTTCGTAATGAACGGTCAAACAGTAAAATTATTTCAAGCCCTCTTCATCGTATAAGAAAGCTGTTTCAAGAAGAACTTTTGCACCAACTTCAAGTGCTTCGGGTACAAGCATATCGGGAGTATCAAGTCTTGTGTGGTAGTATCTGGGAGGTGTGGGGTCCATTGCTGCAAAACCGGTGGATTTAATACCTTTCTGTGTGAAAGCGGCAGCATCACAAGCACCAAGATAAATGGAAGAATAAGGAATGTCATAACCGCAGTTAAGAGCAGCCTTTTTAACCAATTCTTTAACCTGCTTGTCATGTTTTAAAGTGCCGCTCAAATCCCTGTCATATACTGCCATATCTTTAAGGTCACGCATTGTATCACAGGCAACAACAACGGTTTCAATTTCTTTTAATTCTTTCTCGTGTGCTTTTGCATAGGCCTTTGCACCTCTGAGTCCCGCTTCCTCGGAACCGGAAAGAATAACTCGAACCTCTGTATTTTCAAAACGTACATCGGCTTCATCCATCAATTTAAGAACGGACATAACGGAAAGACATCCGGAAAGGTTATCGTTAGCACCGGGAACGCTCTTTGTATAGCTTTGGAAAAACAAGAAACCGATATAAGGAATAAAGAAAACGCAAAGAATTATTCCTACAACAAGGAAGAATGTATATGCACCTGCGGCCTCAACACCCTTTACCTCTAGTACAAGGAATTTAATTATACTTGCCGCGCAACAAGCAACAAGTCCCACAACGGCGGGAATAAGGAAAAGTTTCATTCCCGTTCCGCCCAGTTTATAGTTAAGAATCCATTCATACTGTGAATCGGAATGGCCTATAAATATAATTCTTTTTTTAGTTTCGCCCGTTGGTTTACGTGTTGCAATAAGATTGTGAGAAGTGTGACCTTTAAAAAGAGGGTCAATAAACTGCTTATACATTAGAAATTCAAGAATAAGAGGAATGAAACCCAAAACCGTGAGAATAAACGAAACAAGGGGATAACTGAAATAAAATACAGTTGCAAGCATAGCCATACCAACAGTAAAGGGAATAAAGCCCATGAATGCCTGGCGGTGAACAATGAATTCTTCAAAAGAAACATCATCCGACCATTTCTTTAAGTCTTCACCCATTGATTGCTGAGCAGCAAATTCTTCCTTACTACCGGGGGCTCTCGGCCCGATTTTTTCACAGATTTCGGTGATTTTGTTCACCATATATTCTGTATTGGCTTCAAGGTTAATTTTGCTTGCATCAATTTTCTTCAAAATAGTTTTCATACACACACCTCTATTTCCAAATTATGAAAATAAATATAACACATTTAAATTTTTTTTACAACACTTTAATTAAAAGAAATGTGTTGATTTTGAATTATTTATATTGTAGAATAATTTAAATAATCAAATGAGGAGATTACAATGATAAACGATTCGAAAATACTATTTTACAAATCACCCGCTAAAAACTGGCTTCAGGCAATGCCGCTGGGCAACGGATTTTTGGGTGCAATGGTTTACGGAAAAACAGATAACGAAACAATTGCAATGAATTCCGATACTCTTTGGACGGGATTCCCCCGCCCCTCTCAAGTTAAAGAGGGTGCAAACGAGGCCTTTTTAAAAGCCCGGGATTTAACAATGGAAGGGAAATACAGAGAGGCACAGGATTTAATACAGGACAAAGTTCTTGCGCACTGCTCCCAGGCATATATGCCATTGTGCCATATTAAATATAACTTTAAATCCTGCGGTTTTCAAAGGAAATACGGACGTACTCTCGACCTTGAAACAGGCATCAATACAGTTACATATACTCGAGGAAACTGTGAATTCTCAAGGGAGAGTTTTGTAAGTGCGGTTGATGATGCGTACATAGAAAATATAACTGCAAGTAAAAGCGGTGCTTTGAATTTTGAAATCACTCTTACAACAAAGTTGAAAGGCAGGACATTCTGTGAGAACGGCATTTTGATTTTAGACGGAATTGCACCCTCCGACTCACCCTGTAATCAGGATACTTATGCCCGTCTCGATGCACCTAAATATCCTGAAGACAAGGCACTTCAAGGTATGGGATTCCGTTGTGCTTTGAAAGTTGTGACGGACGGAAATGTTGAATACAAAGATGATGTAGTTTCCGTTTCGGGCGCATCAAAAGCAACGGTAGTTTTCTGCGCAGAAACTTCTTTCAACGGCTATGACAAACACCCTGCACTTGAGGGAAAAGAGTATAAAATTGCTTGTTTGAATAAAATCAACCGCATTAAAGCCGACGATTTTTACGCCTTAAAAAATGCTCATATCTCCGACTTTTCAAGTTACTTTAACAGAGTTTCACTTGATATAGGAACAAATAATAAAGGCAACATTCCTACGGATAAACGACTTATTAAGCACAATAAGGGTGAGGAAGATATCGCCCTCTATACCCTTATTTTCAATTTCGGCAGATATTTGATTATTTCCGCTTCAAGACCCGGCTCACAGGCTACAACTCTCCAGGGAATTTGGAACGACAACCCCAATCCCCCGTGGAGTTCAAACTATACGGTAAATATAAATACAGAAATGAATTATTGGCCCGTTCTCCCTTGTAATCTTGCGGAGTTTAACCAACCTCTTATAGATTTAACAAAGGATTTGTCTGTAAAGGGCGAAAGAACCGCAAAGGAAATTTACGGTGCCCGCGGATTCTGTTCCCATCATAATGTTGATATCTGGCGATACTGCGATCCCGCCGCAGGCGACGCACAATGGGGATTCTGGAGTATGGGTGGAGCATGGTTTTGTCAACACATTTACAATCATTATTTATATACGGGTGATACGGAATATCTGAAAGAAACCGCATTTCCCATAATGAAAAAATCCGTTCAGTTCATCCTTGATTTACTTATTGAGGACAGGGAGGGGTATCTGATTTTTGCACCCTCCACCTCTCCTGAAAATGAATTTGTCATTGACGGAGTAAAATCCAGCGTAAGCGAAACTACGACAATGACAATGAGTATTGTAAAAGAGGTTCTCGGAAACACGGTAAAAGCCGCTGATATTCTCGGAATAACCGATGAAGATGTTGAAAACGCAAGAGCGGTTTTACCAAGACTTCTGCCCTTTAAAGTGGGCTCACGAGGTGAACTGTTGGAATGGTACAAAGAACTGAAAGAAAATGAACCACACCACAGACACAAATCCCATCTTTACGGACTCCACCCCGGTAATTTAATAACACCCGATGAAACTCCTGATTTGGCTGATGCCTGTAAACGTTCTCTTGAACTTCGGGGCGATAACGGAACCGGTTGGAGTTTGGGTTGGAAAATAAATATGTGGGCACGTCTTTGGGACGGGGACCACGCTTTAAAACTCCTTGATATGCAATTACGACCCGTTAGCCCCATAAAAAAATTCGGCGGACACGGCGGCGGTACATACCCCAACCTTTTTGATGCCCATCCCCCCTTCCAAATTGACGGTAACTACGGTTGCACCGCAGGAATTGCGGAAATGCTTTTGCAGTCGCGAGAGGGAAAAATCTTCTTGCTCCCCGCCCTTCCGTCAAATTGGAAAAACGGCAAGGTCACAGGATTAAAAGCAATAGGAAATATTACGGTTGATATTGAGTGGAAAGACGGAAAAATGACCGCGTACAATCTTGACGGCGATACTTCCAATACGGAAATCTTCTGTCAGGGAAAGAAAATTCAATAATTTGTTACATATAAAAAACCGCTTGAATCGAATGAACAAGTCCAGTAAAAACGGACAATAGAAAAAAACAACCCCCTATGGTAAAATAAAATACCATAGGGGGAATTTCTATGCCAAGAAGTTACAGACATATTAAGGAATACGAGAAAGAAATTTTGCAATTAAAAGAACAAGGGTTAACTAAAAAGGAAATAGGTCAAAAATTAGGATTGAGCTATGAGCAGATACACAACTTTATCAGTAGGCACAATGAAAAACAAAGACGAGTATCGGCAGGAATAGCCTTGAAGAAAAAAGGCAGACCACCGAAAGATTGTGTTGTTAGAG
>CAYQYT010000025.1:0-12000 GCA_964421815.1 uncultured Eubacteriales bacterium
AAATCCACACTACTTTTGGTCGTTTTTACCCACACTCATGCTACTTTTAGTCGCTCTTACGCAAAAAAGAAAATCACCCAATCGGGTGATTTTCTTTTTTAGTTGCCGAGCTTTACTCGGGTGGATTTGAACCTCACACAAGTTCTTTTTTGCAAAATTATAAGGACGGCATCTGCCGTCCTTTTTGAAATGTTCACATAAATTATCTTATGCCGAATTTTTCGATAACATAATCCATATCTTTATCGCCTCTGCCGGAAAGGTTAATAAGAATGGAGCCCTTGCCCATATTCTTTGCAAGTTTCATACCGTAAGCAACGGCGTGGGAACTTTCGATTGCGGGAATAATACCCTCCGTTCTTGACAGTTCAAAGAAAGCGTCAATAGTTTCGTCGTCGTTTACAACATCGTATTCAACTCTGCCCACATCGCGGAGGAAAGCGTGTTCAGGACCGGATGAGGGATAATCAAGACCGCTGGCAACTGAATATACGGGTGCCGGCTCACCGTTTTCGTCCTTGAGCATAATACTGTTAAAGCCGTGCATTATGCCTTCCTCACCGTAGGTAAGGCTTGCGGCATGGTCACCGAGAGCAGTACCCCTTCCCAAAGGTTCAACACCATAGATTTTTACGGGGTCGTTAAGGAAGCCCGAGAAAATCCCCATTGCATTTGAGCCGCCGCCGACACAGGCAACAACTGCATCGGGAAGTTCCCCTGTCATATCAATAAACTGCTCTCTTGCCTCAACGCCAACAACACTCTGGAAATCTCTAACCATCATGGGGAAAGGATGGGGTCCCAAAACTGAGCCGATACAGTATATTGCATCTTTGTACTCGTTGCAGTATGCCGCAAATGCGGCATCAACAGCTTCTTTAAGGGTTTGCAAGCCCTCTGTTACCTCTATAACTCTTGCACCGAGAATCTTCATTCTCGCAACATTGGGAGCCTGTTTTTTAATATCAACGGCACCCATATAGATATCACATTCAAGACCGAAATAAGCGGCAGCAGTAGCCAGAGCAACACCGTGCTGACCGGCGCCGGTTTCGGCAATAACTTTTTTCTTACCCATATATTTTGCAAGAAGTACTTCACCCATACAGTGGTTGAGCTTGTGAGCGCCTGTATGGTTCAAATCTTCTCTCTTTACATAGAGTTGAGCGCCGCCCACCTTATCGGAAAGTCTTTCAAGATGGGAAACGGGAGTGGGTCTGCCCTGGAACTCTTTACGGATACGTCTGAGTTCATTTATAAACTTAGAAGATTTACAAATTGTAAGATACGCTCCGTTAATTTCATCCATTGCGGTTTGAAGTTCCTGTGAAATGTACGATCCGCCGTATTTGCCGAAGTAACCGTTTGCATCGGGATAGTTTTTAAAATAGGTATCAAAATTTACATTATTCGTAGTCATAGTATTTACTCCTTTTATTCGCACAAATTTATTTATTATTAAGATTAGTTTCTATTTAAAAATCAATTTGTTCGTCACCATCGTTTTGTTAAAATAATCATAATCATCACCTAAAAATAAAAAACACCTGCCCCATAAGCATGGGACAGGTTTAATAATAATCCTGCGGTACCACCCAAATTCGTGTAAAACACGCACTCAACTGTGTACTGACATACACATAGCACTGTAACGGTTGCTCTCCGTCTCCCCTACTAAATTTCAGTTTGCCCTCGGAAGTCCATTCAATGAAAATTTCACTATCGGCATCCCACCGCCGCCGACTCTCTTAAAGTTTCTGTAATCATCTACTACTCTTCGTCATTGGTTTTTTTGTATAATATCATTTATTTTTTAAATTGTCAACTTTTTAAAAATTTTAAGTTTTTAATTAGTGGTATTTTGGCAAGAAATCGCCGTGAGCTACAATGAGATCATCAACCATTTTCTTGATTGTATCTATATCAAGTTCGCTGCCTGTATGGGGGTCAAGCATTGCCGCCTGATAAATATGCTCTTTTTTCAGTGTTCTTGCGGCTTCTATTGTAAGAAGCTGAACATTGACATTTGTCATATTCATTGCCGCGCATTGAACGGGAAGAGCACCTACGGAACAGGGGTGAACACCGTAACCGTTTACAAGGCAGGGAACCTCAACACAAGCATCTTCGGGCAGGTTGGAAATCAATCCTCCCCTATTAAGCACGTTACCGCCGATTTCATAGGGTGTATTGGTAACAATGGACTCCATAATATGTGAAGCATATTCATTGGATCGTTCGTGCTTTTTAACACCGTTTTCAAGCAATTCCTGATATTCCTTTTTCCAACCCTCTATCTGACGCACGCAACGTCTCGGGTATTCGTCAAGAGGAATATTGTATTTTTCAATGAGTTCGGGATATTTACTCTTAATATAGAACATATTGTACTCAGCATTATGTTCGCTGGACTCGGTACAGTAATAACCGAAATTCATAATATATTCAAGACGGACCTTGTTATCGAAATCGGGATCCGAAAGTTTCTCTGCGGCTCTTTTTTTGATTTCCGGATAAAGATCCACACCGTTTTTATCTTTGATTTCAAGGAGCCATCCCATGTGGTTAATACCCGCAATAAGTTCTTTTCTGCCCTCTAATTTATCATCCATACCAAGTTGTTGAAGAAGATCTCTTGAACAACTCTGAACGCTGTGACAAAGACCGACGGTTTCCACACCCGTGTATCTTTGCATATAACCCGAAAGCATTGCCATGGGATTTGTATAGTTAAGGAAAAGTGCGTCGGGGCATACTTCTTCCATATCTTTTGCAAAATCATCCATAACGGGAATTGTACGTAAAGCTCGCATAATTCCGCCGATACCCAGAGTATCCGCAATGGTCTGTCTGAGTCCGTATTTTTTCGGAACCTCAAAGTCGATTATGGTACAGGGGTCATAAAGACCAACCTGAATGGCATTCACAACGAAGTTCGCACCGCGGAGAGCATCCTTGCGGTTTTCAACCCCAAGATAACACTCAACCTTACCGTAACCGCCCATTGTCTTCTGCATTGCTTCAATAATGGTTTTGCTCTCATTAAGACGTTCACCGTCAATATCGTAAAGAGCGAAAACGCTGTCACGAAGCACCTCTGAACACATACAGTCACCGATAACATTTCTTGCAAAAACCGTACTACCGGCACCCATAAATGTAATTTTCATACCATATCCCCTTTTCAGATAATTATATAACAAATCCTCCGTTAACGGATAAAATCTGTCCTGTAATAAAACGTGCCTTGTCACTGACAAGAAAACTAACTGCCTGTGCAATGTCATGGGGAGTACCCAAGGTGTTTAAAGGGGTTTCTTCCCTTAAAACATCCTTATCGCTTTCGGAAAATCCACTCATCATATCCGTTAAAACAACCCCGGGAGAAACGGCATTAACACGCACTCCTGAAAGTCCTACTTCCTTGGCAAGTGCCTTGGTAAGCCCTATTAAGCCCGCTTTGGCGGCAGAATAGTGAACCTCTGTTGAGGCACCCACCTCTCCCCACATTGAAGCAATATTTATAATCACACCGTCTTTTTCGCTAATCATAGTTTTCGCGGCTTCTCGTGCGCAATAGAATGCACCCGATAGGTTTGTGCCAATCATTTTCTGCCACATTTCATCGGTAATATCGGTGAAAAGGGACTGTTCTGCAATTCCGGCATTGTTAACAAGAACATTAACATTTCCCAATTCCTTTGAAATGCGTGAAAACATTTCTTTCACCGCGGAAGAATCGGAAACATCACATTTATAAATTTCAACTTCCGTAATTTGCGAAAGCTCATTTTTTAATGCGATAGCTTCCTTTTCGGAATTATTATAATTTACGGCAATTTTTAATCCGTCCTTTGCAAGAGAACGGCAAATTGCCCCACCTATTCCCTTTGCCCCTCCTGTTACGAGGGCTACTTTACTTTTACTCATACATTTAATGTTGGTGATTCGGATCTGTACAAACCGATGTAGTGCTCAGGTTTTCTGCAATTTCCGAGGCTTTTTCCGAACTGATTACTTCCTCGGTATAATCTGACGGAGGAACAAAAAGTCCCTCGGAAACATTTGGGGAAATCACGTCATAGTAAAGAATCGAACCGTCGGAAGATACGGTTTGTACAAGAGTTTTGCCGTTAAAATAGTCGCGTGTGCCATCATCATATTCCACAACCTTGTACTTAACTCCGTACATTTTTTCCGTATATGTGCTAACCTGTTTTTTATTGGCATAAAGGTTGAATGCATCGCCGCTCAGCAAATCTTCAAATTCTTCTGTATTTTCAGAATTCTCATAAACTAAGTCCTTTGAAACCTTTACATATGTCTTTGATTCGGGAGAAAGCAGATACACATACTTACTGCCCATAATCACGCACAACTCTTCATCATCATAGGAAGTTCTGAAGGTGAATCTGTGTCCGTCCCTCGCTAACTTATAGGGATATGTTTTTCCGTCTGTAGAAACGACTCTGCCCTCAATTAAATATCTACTTGAGTTGAGAACTGCATAATCATCCTGAACAGGAGTATTATCTTCCGCCGGTGCGGTGGTTACACGGTTAGAGTCGGGGCCGTTAGAACCGAGCTTATCAGTTTCACTTTCGCTTTTATTAAAGAAATCCTTTCCCTGTTGAACTTCCTCAGGGGAGAGCGTTACTTTTTCCGTTGAAACGACTTTACCTTTTTTATTGGTAACCTCAACAATCGTAACTACGGGTACAGGCTCCGTCGTAACATTATGAACGACGGTTTCTACATGTGTATTACCTTCTTTATCCGTTACCACAACGGATTCTATTGATGTCTCGGTATTGTCACTGCCGTTTAAACCTATGGAGAATTCGCATCCGCTGAAAGCCACAAGAATTACAATTAACAGAGCAATAATTGTTATTATTGGAGTTTTGTTCATACTGTCCTCCGAAAAAATTTTTCTTTATACTATCACAAGTTATTCTTAAATACAACAATATCACAAAGAACGCTAATATTGTTTACATTTTTTTCAATTTTAAGGTGAATTTTACCTGTTCTTGCTATTTTTCACCAGGGTACGCAGATACTTAAAAGTGTAATCTTCGCCGTATTCCTTCAGCATTTCCAACAGGCTTTCGAGCAAATCCGAGGTCTTTGGATGAATAACACGTCTGTGCTTTGCTTTCAAGAAATATTCCAAGGGTGAAGAATCCGTATATTTATCGCCGTTATATATTTTTCCCGCGGCAACACGGTCACAAAACATTTCCGCAACATATTTTACCGGCATTTCCACAGGTTCAACAAGTTTTGATGCAGGGTTATAGTCCGTCCAATATTCAAAATGATGCTTGTTTCTTCCTTTGTGATGAATCCACGCTAAAGAAAAACCGTTTTCCTCACGTTCTCCCTCATTGGGGCTACGCATACCGGTATAATATTTCACTCCGGGTAAAAATTCCGTCGGTGAATACTTTGACAAATCATGGCGTAGGCCCTGACCCAAAATACCGGCTTTTCTGCAATGCTTTATAACAAGATGCCGATGCTTTGTCACAGTTGCAAAATGTCCAATAAATTTATTCATAATTCACCCTATGATTGATTTATTTGCTTATTTTATATACGAAAAGATGCTCGCAACCAACATCCTCGGGGGCACAAACTTGGGCCCGCAATGCTAATTTGCCGTTTTCGTTTATAGTTTCCACTTTTGCCTCGGAACCCAAAAGTTCAACTTTATACTCATGGTATTCAATCTCGGGAAAAACAGTTACTTTTGAGGGAAACTTTTCAGTTATTGCGTAAATATTGCCCGCTCTTTGTGTGTAATAAACACCCTCGGAGGCTTTTTTGCAATAAACTTCGCTTTCATAAATAGCCTCTCCGTTTGTTTCAAGCCATTTGCCCATACCTAAAAGCCGTTCTTCCATAATGGGCGGAATTGTACCGTCCCCATCGGGGCCGATGTTAAGAAGGAAATTTCCGCCTTTTGAAACAAGGGAACAAAGGGTTTTCAAAAGTTCTTTAACTGTAAGGTAATCCTCACAACCTTCGTCCTTATTTATGCCGAATGAATAACCTATTCCGCGACATTCCTCAAAGGGTCTATCCAAATCAACATCGTCTATCGTTCTTTCGACGCCCTGATAAACATCAATAAGTCCGTATTCAGTTGTATAATTTCCTCCCACTCTGCCACGTGTTTCCTTGCCCCAGCGGTCATTGGGCACAATAAAATCCTTAACAGATGACTCATTATAAAGCCATTGTAAAAATTCCGTTGAATGCCAGACGGAACTTTCATGCTCCCACTCGCCATCCGTAAAGAGAGTATTGGGCTGATATTTCTCAACAAGTTCCTTGAGCATGGGATGAAGATGCTCCAAGGCGTATTTTTCCGGGTCTTCAAGGTAGTAGGGATGCCACCACTCATAAACGGAATGATAAACACCGAAACGTACACCCGTTCCCTCCATGGCATTTTTCAGTTCCATAAGGAAATCCCTTTTGGGTGCACATTCCACGGAATTAAGCCCGGGAGCGTACTTTGTTTCATAAAGGCAGTAACCGTCGTGATGCTTTGAAACGAAGTTTATGTATTTAGCACCGGAGCGTTTGAATAAATCCGCCCACTTATTTGCATCGAAACGGTCGCCCTTGAATTCTTTTGCAAAATCATAATAAGGTCTTGAGTTATAATGCTCCTTATGGTATGCCTTATACGCCTCCTGCTCGGGTGTATCACAGTTCTCCTTATTACAGGAGTAGCCGTACCACTCCGCATAATTCTTGGGGGGCGCATAAGCCGGAATACTGTAAAGACCCCAATGAATAAAAATACCGAACTTTGCTTTTCCGAACCATTCGGGTACTTTTCGGGAGTTTAATGATTCCCAATTATTTTCATACATAAATTTCACCTGACTTCATAAATTTCCACACCGAAATGCACCGTTGTTTCAAGTTGTTCAAGTGAAAGGAGCATTTCCGTATCTTCCCTGCCTGTTTTATAGTAATAGGGAGTCATTTTAAAAAGATTTGCTATATCATCTTTATTATTTAGATTTATCTTGTATTTGATTTCTTCCTCTGAAACAAGATTAAATAATTCGTCGTTTCTTTTTTCGGGCTTGTTCTTATAGGGTTCCTTATAAACCGCACATTTAAGTTCCCACAAATGCTCTTCAAGGGGTATTGCTTTTATCAGTTTTCCGTCACTTTTTAATACTCGGGAAAACTCCTCATAGGCAGAGGGAGCGAAAACGCTAACTATACAATCCACGCTATTGTCCTTAAAGGGAAGCGAAAATGCACTTGCAACCGCAAATTTTCCGTCTTTCACTTTCTTCGCGGCATATTTTAACGCGTCCTTTGAAATATCTATACCGAATATTTCACAGTCCGTACTTTCCGAAAAGCCGAGAGTGTAATAACCCTCTCCGCACCCCACATCGACGATTGTTGCGGTTTCCGGTGCAGTTTCTTTCACGGTCCGACAGAGTTTTTTTCGAAGTTCATCATAGAATCCCCTCTCCAAAAAATCACGTCTTGCGCGAACCATCAATCTGTCATCCCCGTGCCGTTTCAAGTTGGACTGCTGGGACATCAAAAGATTCACATAGCCGTCTTTGGAAACATCAAAACAATGGTTTTGTGAGCATTTATAGGTCTTTCCAATTAAAGACAATTCACTTTTACAAACAGGGCAAATAAAACTCGACATAACGAAAACAACTACTTACAGATTGCCCGGGGCAATCCGATATTTTATTCTTCAATCAACAATTTTTTAAGTTCGCTCATAAAGGTATTTATATCTTTAAATTGGCGGTAAACCGATGCAAAACGAACATAGGCAACCTCATCAATATCTTTGAGCTTATCCATAACAAGTTCCCCTATTCTCACAGAGGTAACCTCTCTGTCAAGGGAGTTTTGAATTTCCGCTTCAATTTCATCAATGGCTCTTTCAATGGCATCAACGGACACGGGACGTTTTTCACAGGCACGCATCATACCGTTAAAGAGTTTATCACGATCGAAAACTTCGCGGGACTTTCCATCCTTTTTAACCACAACAATGGGAACGCTTTCAATAATTTCATAGGTGGTAAAACGCTTACCGCAGCTGATACATTCTCTGCGGCGACGAATACGCTCGCCTTCGTCAGTAGGACGAGAATCAATTACCTTACTTTCTTCAAAACTGCAAAAGGGACATTTCATACTGTCATCCTCCGTCAATAGAATAGAGTTATTGTACCAAATATTGTGTTTCAATTCAATACTTTTCGCAATATTTCGTACATTTCTTTTGGAACATTTAACAAAATCGTACCTACAATTTCCATTGAAAAAAATATACTTATATACTATGATTGATACGGTGATTATTTTGAGTAATATGATAGATTTTTACAAAACCCTGGGCCCCAATACCCGACGAATCATAAAATCCGCCCTGACGATTTCTTTTGTTCTTGTCTTTCTCGGTGTATTTTCAAACTACGCTTATTTCCTGCCATTTCAATATGAATTTCTGTTAATTTCCGACCAATTGCTCATAACATCAAGAACATTCCTTGTTATCGGATTCGTAGGCGCTTTGGTGTTTAACCATTTGGAAAAAAGACTGTAATTTCCGTTTAACGAACCTTTTTCCGTAAGAAATAACATACAGAAAGAGCATTTTCAACAAAATGAATATAAAATGAATAAATCGATAAACTTCAAATTTGAGGCTTATCGATTTATCCGCTTTGTAATGTTATTTTAAAGCGACATTATAAATTCATCATTTATTTTACGGGCAAGTCAGCCGAGCCGTAAATTGCTGTAGCAAAATCTATATTGTAAGTTTTCTGCTCAAAATATTCAACTTCCTTACCGTTTTGTGTGGCAGTGCCAAAATATGTCACGATCAATTTATCGTCATCTTCAACAACATTTACTTTAACATTATACGGTTGTTCATAGTTTTCAAGGAATGCAAGGTAATCGGCTTCAATCAATTCATTAAATTCATGTGCTTTATCGTAAATAGTTTCATTTTGAATAAACCTATTATGTGTAAGTGTAAAAAATAACGGAGTGTCATACCCACCTTGTTGCATCACTTCTATTTCCGCTACAGGGTTATTATAATCCCACACCACTACACCTGTTACGGTCGCTATTATAACCACTACTGCCGCAATTACTGCAATTATTTTCTTTTTCATAAAAACAACTCCTATATTCCGTACATTTTATATTTTATGCTTTTGTCCATATATTTGCTGTAAACGTTTTTATATTGCTTGATTTAATGAAAGTAAATCGTACATAATCATATGTTGTCAAATAAGCATGTGAAATCCCGCTAACCTCTCCAATCATTTAATTGTTTTTGCAAAATCTTTTACTGTTTCAAAGTCGCACTCCAAACGAATGTTATATTCAGTTAATCCATCTTTGTATGTTATAGTACAACTTTTCTCCTGTTCAAAAACTAAAACATCCATACCATTAATATTTATCATTTCAGCGGATTCAACATCCACAACTGTGCTGCTGCCAATCCATTCAATATTAGGATTTGTGATTTTACATATATCTAAAAAACCAACACTATCATTATATTCAAATTGAACATTTACGTCCTGTGAAACTGCTTCATCAATAGTAATGTTTTCAATTTTTGAAATTTTACATTCTTTTCTGACCATTGCTTCAGGAAATGTTACCGGAGTAATACCAAAGTTTTCTAACTCTTTTGCTAAATCAGTTTCGAGTAGTGCATAACCATCTGCTGTTGTATCAGCATCTTCTAAATTGAAATCGAGTTCTGCATTACCATTTATTAGTTGTGCTATTTCTTCCGGTATATTGAAATAAAACGTAGAAGCTGTAACAGTAAGCACGAACACAACTGACATCGCAACAAGCACACGCCACATTTTTGGGTTTATAAAGAAAACTTTTTTGCTTTCATCCTTTTTATTATCTTCCTCACTTATGTTGAGCTTTTTAATACTGTCAAGACAATATTCTATTAAATCAGCATCCATTTCTGATTCACTTTTAATGAGTTCGTTTTCTATAATTTCCTCAAGCTCTTGTTTTGACAAAACCGCGGAATTATCAAGTAAAACTTGTTTAAACTCATTATTTGTCATAACTTAAATTTCTCCTTTCAATTATATAGACGAGAATTTTTCATTTGGTTACAAAATTTTTCGAAAAATTTTCAGAAAATTTATTCTTCGTATTTTCCAAGTTCTTTTTTAGAAAGACAAGTAATTGTTTTTCTTGCTCTGAATAACCGTTGTTTTACATTAGATTCAGATAAATTATATTGCAAAGCTATTTCTTTGACTTTCATATTTTTAATATGATAACTTTCGATTAACTTTTTGTCTGTTTCATCTATTTGGTTTAATACAGTTTCTTTAATTTGTTCTATTTGTTCATCCGTGACAGTTTCAAAGTGATATGTATCACAATAATTTTGCGTTTCTGAAACAGTTTCTTCCATCAGCGGTATCTCTCTTTCAGATTTAATATCATTGTGTCTATATATATCGGTTATTAGATTATTGGCAACACGCGTAAGCCATGCTTTGGGATATTTAATATCTTCATTATTCTTAATTGTTTTTAACAATCGTAAAAAAACCTCATTAACGCAATCATCAACAGAATCTCTATCAGACTGCAATTTATATTCACAGAACTTTCGTATATACGCTTCGTGTTCTTTCCAGATTTGTTCGCATACTTTTTCCGAATTTAAATTCTTTACTGAGGACATAAAACTCCCCCTTTCTAAAAATATAATTTATATATGCTTATAAAATTATACCATACAAGCGCATTTGCTTCAATTATAATTATTTTTTCTGTTTACATAGATAACTATTGGATAATCTTGTACTAAAAAAAAGCAGTTGCTCCTCAATATTCTCCGTTTTCTTCTTCCGTTTTACCGAAAGAAATTAATTATGAGCAATTCTGCAAAGCCAGGTTTCAATATGACATTCATTCTTGAATTTATCAATATTTTTAAACGCCTTATAAAATGTTTCCTGGGTAATATCTTCCGCAAGAGTTTCATCATAACAAAGAGAGAGTGCATACCGTTTTACATATTTATAGTACTTTGAAAACACTATTTCTAAATCGTCCATACCATCTCCCCTTTCGCATTTTTTGAACGTTCATATATTAGACGAGCGAAGTTTGGGTTTGTTACAAAAAATGTAAAAAGGCATATCAAGAGATACGCCTTTTAATTTTTTTATTTATTGTTTTCCTTAGCAGTTTTGCAAGAAGCAATCAAAAGTCTGCGTATATTGCCACACAACCTCTCGGTATATTGATATGTTTGAATATCAATTCTTTTTGTGTGATACATAAGCTTCAGCCAATAACTTGTTTCATTTGACTCTTTTAAAGCAATTTCTAATTTAGAAACAAAATCCTTTTTACTTTGTGCATACTGTGCTTCATGTATATTAGCACCAATTGAAGTACCTGACCTCGCAAGTTGGTCTGTCATATAAGCACTTTTAGGCATAGTTACACCATCAACAACATTCACTATAGCAACTGCAAATTCGAAAGACATATCGAGCAATTTGTTTTCAGACATAAAACCACCTTCTTTTGTATAAATATAACACAACATAAAAGAAGTTTCAATGATATATCGCTATCGCGATATGATATACGGCTTTGACATATGATATACTTGCTTTGCAAGCATGATATAATATCCGTTCCTTCATACGCGAAGCGTATAGCCGAAAAGAGTCGAATGTGGCAAAGATTTATTTGATAGGCATATTGTGTTCGACTCTTTTCGGCTATATCACCTGCTTAGCAGATATCATAGCATCAGCTATATCATCCGTGACTGCAAGGAACGGATATCATTGAAAAAACCTCGTTCTTACGAACGAGGTTTTTTCATGGTGAGTCATCGGGGATTCGAACCCCGGACACCCTGCTTAAAAGGCAGGTGCTCTGCCTACTGAGCTA
>CAYQYT010000026.1:0-11924 GCA_964421815.1 uncultured Eubacteriales bacterium
CAGGGGGGCAAGCCCGATGTTGACGCAAAATTCCTTAAAGAAAGTGTCGGGGCATTGAAAGAACTCTATGAACTTCTCAACGAATGTGACGGTTTCGGCGGTTGTGACGAGGGCATCATAATCCGATTTGAAAAGGAAATGGAGAAGTTCAGCAAATGAGGTGGGGTAATATATGAAAGAACTTATAATATCGCCACCCAATGAAAAGCAAAAGTTGTTTTTTGAATCCCAAAAGAGATTTATAGGTTACGGCGGTGCAAGAGGGGGCGGAAAGTCCTGGGCATTACGTACAAAATTTATTCTGTTGGCACTTGAATACAGCAATCTGAAACTTTTACTTTTAAGAAAGACTCTGCCGGAACTTAGGGAAAATCATTTGTTGCCCATGCTTGCCCAATTAAACGGCATTGCACGATACAAGCGGGATGAAAGGGCTTTTATTTTCCCAAACGGCTCCCGTATTCGCCTCGGCTATTGCGACACGGAAAATGACATATATCAGTATCAGGGACAGGAATACGATGTTATAGGCGTTGAAGAATGTACACATTTTACATTTTCACAAATTCAGTTCCTGACCACCTGTAATCGAACAACCCGCCAGGATTTTAAACCACGAATGTATTTTACGGGTAACCCGGGCGGTGTGGGACACAACTGGTTCAAAAGGCTTTTTGTGAAAGGTCGATATGAGGAAAACGAGGACCCCGATGATTACATATTCATTCCCGCCACCATTGACGACAACAATGTACTTATGCAGAGCAATCCCGAATACGTGAAACTTTTGGACGCACTCCCCGAAAAACTTCGCCAGGCTCACCGCTACGGCAACTGGGACATTTTTGACGGTCAGTTTTTTGAGGAGTTCAGGGATTTGCCCGACCACTACAAAGACGGAGCATTTACCCACGTTATTGAGCCCTTTGAAATTCCGCGGGATTGGGTGATTTACCGCTCCTTTGACTTCGGTTATGCAAAGCCCTTTTCCTGTGCCTGGTGGGCGGTGGATTACGATGGTAGGCTTTACAGAATTCTTGAACTGTACGGCTGTACCAAAACTCACAACGAAGGTGTGAAGTGGCCCCCCGAAAAGATTTTTTCGGAAATCGCTCAAATTGAACGGGAACACCGATGGCTCAAAGGCAAACAGATTTTAGGAGTTGCCGACCCGTCAATCTGGGATGCGTCAAGGGGGGAGGCAATAATAGAATCCGCCAACAGAAACGGAATCTATTTTAACAAGGGTGACAACAAGCGGTTGCCCGGTTGGATGCAGGTGCATTACAGACTTTCCTTTGACGATAGCGGTATTCCCATGCTATATGTTTTTAACACCTGCAAGGGCTTTATAAGAACCGTTCCCGAACTCACTTTCAGCGTTTCCAATCCCGAGGATCTGGACACCACGGGGGAGGACCATATTGCCGACGAGGTCAGGTATATGTGCATGGCAAGACCCATTAAGCCCATTGTTAAAAAAGAACATATTTTATTGGGGGACGACCCCTTGAATTTAAGGTTGGGTACATTCAAATGATTTTTTCTACAATATTGTAAAGGAGTGTTAATTTGACAGAAAAAGACGTTAAAAAAGACGAACAAAGCCTTTCTAAAAATTTCGACGGCAAGGCGGGAAAGGTGGGAATAATCGGTTCCGAAGATGTTGAAAAGGCTCTTGATGTATTGAAAAAATACAAGGAGGGCAAAACTTCTCTGGAAAATCGGATTGTTGAAAATGAGCAATGGTTCAGGCTTCGCCATTGGAACACCCTGGAGGGCAGTAAGGGAACAGAAAACGCATCCGCATGGCTTTTCAACTCCATAGCAAACAAGCATGCAGACGCAATGGAAAACTACCCCTGCGTCACTTGTTTGCCCCGTGAGGAAAGTGACATCCCCTCCGCAGAGATACTGTCACAGATTCTGCCGGTAATTTTTGATCGTAACGGTTTTGAAAAAATTTACAGCGACGCCTGGTGGTACAAACTCAAAGCGGGTACCGCGGTATATGGAGTGTTCTGGAATCCTTTAAAAAGCAACGGCCTCGGAGATATTGAGATTAAGCAGATTGACATTCTCAATCTTTTTTGGGAGCCGGGTATCAAGGATATTCAAAAGAGCAAAAACATTTTCCACGTTGAACTCATTGATAACGATACCTTGGTTTCAATGTACCCGGAACTTAAAGGAAAGTTGGGCACATCCACGGTGGAAATTGCAAAATACGTATATGATGACAATGTGGACACAAAGGACAAAAGTGCCGTAATTGACCGATACTACAAATCAATTAAAAACGGCGCCGAGGTAGTTCACTACTGCAAATTCTGTAACGGAGAACTTCTGTATGCCTCGGAAAACGACCCCGAATATGCGGAACGGGGATTCTATGACCACGGTCAATACCCCTTTGTCTTTGACACTCTCTTTGTGGAGGAGGGAACTCCATGCGGGTTCGGTTACATAGACATTATGAAGGACGCGCAAAAGCAGATTGATGTGCTTTCAAATGCCCTTGTTAAAAATGCTGCCATGGCTACCACACCACGATATTTTATTAACTCCGCAGGTGCTGTGAACGAGGAGGAATTTGCGGACTGGTCAAACAGTTTCGTTCACGTTTCGGGCAGTAATCTTGGTGAGGACAGTATAAGGGAAATTAAGATTTCGGGTATTTCGGAAATTTATCTCGGTATTCTCAACAGTAAAATTGACGAACTTAAAGAAACAAGCGGTAACAGGGATTTCTCCCAGGGCGGTGTTTCAAGCGGTGTTACGGCGGCATCCGCCATTGCCGCGCTCCAGGAAGCAGGAGGAAAACTGACTCGCGATATGGTAAAAGGCGGTTACAGAGCCTTTAACCAAATCAACTGCCTTACCATTGAACTTATCCGTCAATTCTATGACGAACCGCGATTTTTCAGGATCGTTTCTCCCAACGGTGAACAGACCTTTGTGTCCTACGACAATTCTCAAATTACCCCGAAAAATCAGGGTAGTACATTCGGAATTGAAATGGGAATGAGGAAGCCCATATTTGACATAAAGGTCAGCGCACAAACCGCGACACCTTTTACAAAAATCAGTCAGAACGAGTTGGCTCTTCAGTTATACAACGCGGGATTTTTTAACCCGGAAATGAAAAGTCAGGCTCTTAATGCCCTTAGTATGATGGAATTTGAGGGCAAAAACGCAATTATCAATAAAATTGCCGCTTCTGTTATGTGAGGGGCGGTCAGATAAAATGACACTTCGGAAAGACGATGAATATTGTTGCAACAGAAAGGATTTACTATGAAAGAAAAATGTTATACCCCCTATTTACAACTTTTTGCACAGGAGGGGGCACAAAACGGTAGCGGTGAAACGGGCGAAAATTTTGCTGACGCCGAGCAGAACGTTACTGAACAGGTGGATTTGGACAAGGAATTTTCCGAACTTATAGGCGGAAAATACAAGGAACAGTTCACTAAAAAAACACAGGGAATCATCGACAAGAGGTTTAAAGAAACAAAACAACTTGAGGATTACAAAAACAGGGTTTCTCCCGCGGTGAACGCTCTTATGGAGAAATACGACATTGAGGAAGGAAGGGAGGATTTGCTTTCCGGATTTCTTAAAGACGGTGCGGACTTTAACGAAGAAACAGAGACGGTTGAAGAAGAAACGGAAAATGGAAATCTTCCCAATGAGCGTGAAACAAGGTTGAGGGAACGGGTTTCCTCCTGGGTCAGAGAAAGTAAAGAAATAAAAGAACTTTACCCGGATTTTGACTTGAGAAAGGAACTGAATTCCTCCGAACTCTTTTCTCGGCTTGTCCTTTCAGGTGCCCCTGTGAGAGCTGCTTATGAAACAGTACATAAGGACGAAATCCTGTCAGGCGCCATGGCTTACACTGCGGATAAGGTTCGTGAGCAAGTGGTGAGAAATATTGAAACAAAGGGCAGGCGCCCCCTTGAAAACGGTATTTCATCCGAAAGCGCCATTGTGACCGCCGTTGATGTTAATTCCCTTACATCTAAAGATATTTTGAAAATACTTAAACAGGTGGAAAACGGTGCAAATATTAAGTTTTAAGCCGTTTTCGGAAAGGATTTTATATGAAAGATTTTAAACTTAATATTCAGCTTTTTGCGGCAGGTGAAGTTGTGAACTCAACTGCAACGGATACTCTCTCCGCAGAAATGAAAACATTTTATGACAAGACTCTCATTACTCTTGCATCACCCTATCTCGTTCACGACCAGTTCGGTCAGAAACGCGACATTCCCAAGAACAACGGCAAGATTATTGAGTTCAGAAAATTCTCCTCCCTCCCCAAAGCATTGACACCTCTTACAGAGGGTGTTACTCCCACGGGCAACAAACTCAATGTGTCCGCAATCAGCGCAACCGTTGAACAGTACGGCGACTATATTGAGCAGACGGATATGCTTGAACTTACCGCAGTTGACAACACAATTGTTGAGGCTACAAAACAACTTGCTTCCCAGGCAGGTCTTACAATGGACACCATCGTAAGAAACGAAATCGTGGGCGGTACAAATGTACTTTACTGTCCCAAGGTGGCGGGCGGAGTTGAAACAGAGGTAACTTCAAGAAGTGACATTGACTCCACTTCACTTCTCCGTGTAAAAGATGTGTTCAAGGCGGCGGCGGAACTCAAAGCAATGAACGCTCCCAAAATCGACGGCTACTATGTGGGTATCATTCACCCCTATGTTGCATATGACCTTATGCAGGAAGCGGGCAATCAGTGGATGGAAGTACAGAAATATGCAACTCCCGAAAATATGCTCAACGGCGAAATCGGTTGCTTGGGCGGTGTGCGTTTCGTTGAAAGCACCGAGGCAAAAATTTGGAAAACAGAGGGTAATCCCGCAGTATTTGCAACCCTTATTATCGGTGCGGATGCCTACGGTGTAACAAGCGTTACAGGTGGCGGCATTGAACATATCGTTAAGCAGAAAGGCTACGGCAATGACCCCCTTAACCAGCGTTCTTCAATCGGTTGGAAAGGTCTTAAAACCGCAAAACGTCTTGTTGAGGAATACCTTGTGAGAATCGAAAGCGGTTCAAGCTTCAGCGGTACTGCCGAAGAAAACTAAAATACTCTGAAACGGCAGGTAAAATAAACCGACAACGGCTTCCCTGCCGTTGATTTAAGAAAGGATTTTTATTATGGCTGATAAAAAAACAGATAACAAAAAAGAGGAACTTGTGAATATATTTATTCCCAAGCAATCAAGAAATGACACGGAACGTTTTGTGGCAGTAAACGGGGAAAGAATCCTTATTCAGACAGGCAAAAATGTCAAGGTCCCCAAACGCTTTGCGGAGGTTATTGAAAACAGCGAGGCCATGGCGGCTGTTTCCGCCGCATACATTGATGCAAACATTTCTCTCTAAAGTAATAATCAACTTTTATTTGAAAGGAGGAGTCAGGTGACACTTGCAGAAGTTATTGAAAATTTTGACAACGAAAGAGCAAATACCGTCAGCGTTATAACAAAAAAACGTTGGATTTCCCAGTTGGATTTGAAAATCTGGGGTGAAATTCTCAAGCCCCGAGGGGATGAGGAATATGTGGGCTACGGCAAGGAAATCCCTCTTGATTCACAGGTGAAAGCACCGGAGGAGTATGGGGAAATCTACACTCTTTATATGAATATGAAATTGGACTATATGAACGGTGAAATCGGTCGGAGCAACAATTCCGCCATGCTTTTCAACAGAATGTATAAGGAGATGCACGATTTTATTAACCGCTCCCAAAAAGTACCCGAGAATACGGATTTAAAGGTGGGGGATTACAATGTATAACCCGAATCTTTATGAGTTGCAGAGAAGTCAGGAGATAATTTCCTCCTTTAACGGCTATGACTGTAACAGTGTTATTCCCGACAACTGTTTTTCTGAAGAATGCAACATGGGGGGAGTGGAATACCCCCTCATTGCACCACGAAACAAAAGGGCATATTTTAACGTGTGCGGGGACAGGCTTCACGGACTTTTTTCAAAGTCGAAAATTATGTACATAAACAACGGAATTCTGTACTACGGCGGTGAGCCGGTTCCCGGGCTTACTTTTGCCGATATTGAGGGGGAACGTCAGTTAGTTTCCATGGGTGCAAAGGTATTGATTTTTCCCGATAAAGTTTATCTTAACACCGCCGACATTACGGATTGCGGCAGCCTTGAGGCGGAGTTTTCAACGGAGTTGGGTACAAATGTCACTTGCTCCCTCTCAAAAGGTGACGGAGATTTATACGAGGGCTATATTATTTCCTCGGCGGAGCCGGAGAAGTCGGAAAACGGAACTCTGTGGCTTGATACTTCGGTGACTCCCAACGAACTGAAACAGTATTCGGAAAGTATGGGGATGTGGATGTCACTCAGTGAAACTTACGTGAGAATTTCCTGCCCCCACATTGATGAGAATTTTGAAGTCTATGACGGGGTGGAACTTTCGGGGTTTGAAATTGAGGATTTAAACGGAAGTCATATTATCAGGGACAAGGGTGAGGGATTTATTGTGGTATCGGGTATAATAACCGACACCATTATTCAGGACACGCCCGTAACAGTCAGCAGAAAACTGCCCGAAATGGATTTTATTTGCGAAAGCGGTAACAGGATTTGGGGCTGTAACTCTGAAAAAAATGAGATTTACGCATCCAAATTGGGCGACCCTAAAAACTTTAACTCCTTTATGGGTATTTCCACGGACTCCTACGCGGTTACCGTGGGTACCGACGGAGAATTTACAGGGGCTGTCGCTTTCAGGGGTTATGTGATTTTTTTCAAGGAATACTGTATTCATAAAATCTACGGGCAAAATCCTCCATACACTGTAAACACATCTTTCATTCGGGGTGTGCAAAAGGGGAGTGAAAAATCCCTCTGCGTTGTAAACGAAACCCTTTATTATAAAAGTCCCAACGGCATTTGTGCCTACGAGGGCGGTGTTCCCGTGGATATTTCAAAGTCCTTGGGCGGTAAATACTATACGGAGGCGGTTGGGGGTGCCCTGGGAGACAGATATTATATATGTATGACCGACAAGAACGGGGACAGAGTACTTTTTAACTACGACGAAAACAGGGTTGTCTGGCACAGGGAGGACAACACGGATGTTAAGGAATTTGCAACCCACAACGGAAATTTGTGTTTCATAGGGGTCATAAACGGTGAGAAAAGACTTTGTATTGCCGACGGAGAAAACCTTTTCGGTAATTTCACGGGAGAACTTTCGGGATGGCTTCCCGAAGATGATTTTTCCTGGTCCTGTGAAACGGGACTTTGGGGGATGGAATTTCCCGAAAACAAATATTACAGCGGAATCACTTTAAGGTTTTTTGCCGAAAAAGGCTCAAAGGTGAATGTTGATTTTCAAACGAATTCCGATGGAATATGGAAACATCAGTTAACCGTGAACGGTGACAGAACGGGCTCCGTAACATTACCCTTTACAACACCTCGTTGCGACCATCTTAAAATACGTATCAGCGGAAAAGGAAAGGTAAAGGTGTTCAGTATTTCCAGAAAAATTGAGGCAGGAAGTGAATTGAATGTATGACCTTAATTTAACGGTTCCCAATCTCACTTCTCCAAAATACACCGCCGACAACAGATTTCTGCTTCTTAAAAACTATCTTTATGAACTTAATGAGGTTCTTGCAAATGTCCTGGGGGACAGGACCGCCGAAGAAATACAGACAATCAAAAAAAAAGTGGAAGCCGAAAAGGAAAGTGAAAAGCAGAATGTTATTCGCCTTAAAAATGACAGTAAGAAACGCTTTGAGGAACTGAAAGAACAGATAATCAGGACTGCGGAGGAAATCGAACTTGCATATACCACCGCCATTTCTCAAACGGAGGAAGAAATTCTTCAGCAGGCTCAAGGGGAATTTGCCACCAAGACGGAACTTGGAGAATATCAAAATCAAGTTGCCACGGAACTTTCGCAGACCGCGGACAGAATTACCGCCAACGCGGAAAACTGTGAGGAAATACGAACGGATTTGGAAAGTTTCAAAACCGACACAAGCGCTCAATTTTCCTTGCAGTCAACGGAAATTCTGTCCCAAGTGGAAAGTATTTACTCCGCAAAGACAGAACTTGGAGATTTGGAAGAACGGATTTCTTCACAGATATCACAGACTTCCGAGGGAATAACGGAAACATTCAGTGAAAAACTCTCGAATGTGGAATCGGATTTAAGTTCAGTTGGCGGAGAAATAAGGGAACTTGTTTCCTCCCTTGATGTATATATTCGACGGGGAGAACTTGAGGAGGGAATATACGGCATTGAAATCGGGAGAAGCGACAGTAACATCAAGGCCCGATTTACAAACGACAGGCTTTCCTTTTATCAGGGACTTGCGGAGGTGGCTTATATTTCCGGCAGTAATCTATATATTACAAGGGCCCAGATACTTGATTATCTGAAATTGGGTAATGCCACGGAGGGTTTCTTCATTTTTGATGTTACAGAGAACGGTTTGGAGGTGACCTGGACAAATGGCAACTAAAATTTACGGAAACTGTTCCGGTTCATCGGGCAGTAAATATAACGTATGGCTGAGTGTGACGGAAAACTCACAGAGTATTACTGACAATTCAAGTAATGTTACGGTGAAACTTTATTTGAAACGTAATGACGGTGTTTCTTCCTCCGCCTACAATTTAAACACAAGCGACAACACCGCAAAGTTAAAAGTGGGCGGAGATACCAAGGTCAGTAAAAATCTTGCCATAGACACAAGGAACGGCGTCACGGTCACCCTTGCATCCTGGACGGGGGACGTAAGTCACGACGCGGACGGCACATTGTCCCTTTCCCTTAGCGGAAGTTTTACAATGTCGGGGACAAGCCTTTCGGGTGGTTCTGTCAGCGGAAACTTTAACTGTACGGAAATTCCCAGAGCATCCACTCTGACATTTTCCAAGACAAGCGTTAATCCCGAGGACACGGTGGGTGCCACCGTAACGGCGGCATCCACACAATTCAGTCACACAATGAAATGGTACATAGGTTCCGCCGCGGTTACTCATAATCTTTCCGCAGGGGTGACAAAAGATACTCTGACCGTTCCTGTTTCCTGGGCAGAACAGTTGACAAATGCAAAAAAGGGAAAAATCAGCGTTTTATTGACCACCTTTAAGGGAACGAAAAAAATCGGCTCAAAATCTTATTCCGTGAGTTTCGTTATCCCTTCGCATAGTCAGTATTTACCTGAATTTTCCCTTGTTACACAAAGGATTGACGGGGACGTGCCCGAAAGTTTTGAAGAATACGTTAAGGGAAAGAGCAAAATAAAACTTGATATCAGCGGATTGGATTTGAAATACGGAGCGAGTGTTTCTTCCTACACCGCCACGGTTGATACAGTTTCAAAAAATGCTGTACCATCAACCTTTAACTTGAACAAGGCAGGTAATATTACAGTAAGTGTTACAGTCAAAGACAGCAGGGGATTTTCAGTTAAGAAAAGCAAGACCGTTTCTGTTTGCGATTACTCCGCTCCCTTTATTAAAATCAACAGTCTTTCAAGATGTGACGAAAGCGGAGTTAAAAACACATCCGGAACAAGGCTACTTGCGGATTTTACACCGGCGTACAGTTCCGTGGACGGAAAAAATATTCCGAGGGTTACCTATAAATACAAGCGGGCGGATTCGGGTACGTTCAGCGGTGAAATTGAATTGGGGGAGAGTCCCTGTGTTTTGCCCGACAGCGAATTTCTTAACAATTCATCCTATACCGTGGCTTTTAAAATCACCGATTCCATTACAACCTCGGGGGATTTTTCAAAAAGGGAGATTCCGAGTTCCGCCATTCCCTTTAATATACGAAACGGCGGTACGGGTGCTTCATTCGGATGCTATGCCGAAAATGACAACGAATTGACAGTTGCGTGGAATCTTAATGTTAAGGGGAGGCTTCAGTACGAAAATTTACATATTGATATTTCGGAGGATTTTCCCGAAAACTATGCCAAAGTCAGATACTACTCCTCATTGGATATGGTGTTTTTGAGAATTCGTTTAACAGCCCAAAAAGCCATGTCCGCAAATACGGATTATATTGTAGGTGCAATCGGCGGAATACCTCCCGCTATTTTTACTCCCCTTAACGTGAGAATCAACTGCGACAACGGATGCGCTGCCTCGGGGGGAATAAAGTACAAAACAGGTGAACTGATAATAAGATCGGAAAATAACATATCTCCCGGTGATTACATTTATATAAGCGGTATGTATTATGCCGATTACATTACTTGATAAGGAGGAATTAAATGGCATATTCAACAGTTCAATACGGCTCCTCCGGCGGAGATGTTAAAAAACTCCAGGAGGCGCTGAATAAAAAAGGATACAACCTTGACGTTGACGGACAGTTCGGTTCAAAGACACAATCAGCGGTCAGGGATTACCAAAAGAAAAACGGATTGGCAGTAGATGGTATTGTGGGTAAGAATACTTGGGGTAAACTTACGGCAAGTAATGTCGCTAATAAAAATTCATCCAAAACGAAGTCAACTGTACAAAAAAAGACGAATAACACAATTAAAACCGAAACTAAACGTCCGGAGTATAAAAAAAGCTCTGCCTTGAAGAGTGCGGAAAAGAAACTGAATGATTGGGAGAAAAACAATCCTGATAAATACCAAAGTAAATACTCCGAAGAAATTGAGAGTATTTTGAACGATATACTGAACAGAGAAAAGTTTTCGTACAACCTTAATGCCGACCCTCTCTATGAGCAATACCGTGAACTTTACACCCAAAACGGCAAAAAGGCAATGATGGACACAATGGGGGAGGCTACCGCTCTGACGGGTGGCTACGGCAACTCATACGCGGTGACGGCGGGCAGTCAATCGTATCAGGAATATCTCAATGACCTTAATAGTGTTGCTTTGGACTTGCGTGACAGAGCATACGAACAATATGGCGATGAGGGAGACAAACTTTTTGAGGACGTTACGCTTTTGCGTTCTCTTGACGGAGATGATTACGAAAAATGCCTTGATGAACTTGAACGCTATTACAAGGACGGAGAATACTTGCTGGAAAAACTCACTTCCATGACCGATGCGGAATATGAGCAGTTTCTTGCAGAGGTTGAAGCCTGGGAAAACGATAGGGATTACGCTTTTAAAAAATATACGGATTCCCTTGACAGACAGGAATTCCTTGAAGAAATGGAGTTTAAAAAAGCGGAAGCTAAACGTGACCAGGCAAATGCCGACAGGAATTATCAACTTTCTCTGAGAAAGGCGTCTTCTTCAAACACAAGCAACAGTTCAAACACCAAAAAGAAAAGTGCGTCAGATACTATCAGTTATCCCGAAAGCTACAAGGAGTTCTGCTCAGCAACGGGCTATCCGGGTATTATGACGGAAAAGGAGTATTATGCTCACACAAATGTTTCAAAAAAGTATGGAACATATAAAAAATATCTCAAGGCCATGTATAAGATTTACAAATAAGGAGGGGACAAAATGACAGTAACAGTTACGCAAAAAGATGTGAAAATTACAGACTTAGAGCAGGTTAATGCAGGAGAATACAGGGTTAACCAATGTGTATTTGTTCTGCCCCAATGTTTCGAGGGGCTTTCTGTTACGGCAGTTTTTAACGGAATACCTGTTCCCCTCATGGATTCAGTATGCTATATACCCCCACTTGCGGTCGGTGACTGTGTATTGGGTGTGTATGCGTACAAAAAAACGGATGAGGCACTTGAGTTGATTTATTCCCCCAAACCCACTGTATTCTATGTGGAAAAGGGTTCGTACTCCGAAAATAAAGAGAGTTTAAAGAGTCCTGAATTGTTTGATTTTGAAGAATATTGCTCCATGCTCCGAGATTACTGGAGAGAAATTATTGAAAACAATACTCTTGCCGAATAC
>CAYQYT010000027.1:0-11522 GCA_964421815.1 uncultured Eubacteriales bacterium
TGTTCGCCGGTCTTATGAAATTCAAGGACAAGAACTTTTGGGAAAAGCACAAAACAGTGTCCTTTGATACGTTGACCGACAGACAGACCTACGAAGTGATTGCCGTGTTCAAAACCGTAGTATATACGGACAGTCCCGACAGCTTCAAATACTATCAGTTCGTCAATGCGGAAACTGACGAGGATTTCACAGCCTATGTTGAGAAGTGCAAGGAACTGTCGCTTTACGATACGGGCGTAACCGCTGAATACGGTGACAAGCTCCTGACCCTTTCCACCTGTGAGTATTCCCGGACAAACGGCAGACTTGTTGTAGTGGCAAAGCTCATTAACGAATAACGCAACAGGTGGTTCAGCCTGCATAGGAAGGAGGGATTGTATGGCTGATATTAAAACGAAAGACAATGCAAAAGGTACGATACGAACCATAGATAAGGCTGCCGTTGCAACCCAACGAATGAAGCAGGCGTATATCGCAACAAAAGAAAAGGCGGAGCGGTCGGTAAATGCCAACAGCAGCTCTGCCGAGGAATATGCTTCCGATAAGCTGGAAAGCGGCATTGACGAGGTGGTTCACGATGGTGCTTATGCGTTTGACAAAGCGGGGCGAAAAGGACTTGAAACCACAAAAGAAAATATCCGCACTGCAAAGGACGGTATTCAGCGTTTCAAGCAGCAGCGAGCCGAGCAGTCTTTACGAAAACAAGCTTCGCAGAATACAAGCTCTGCGATTAAGACTGTCGATAAGGCAGAAAAGACCATTAAGCAGTCGGCTACTTCTTCAGGAAAGAAAACCATAAAGTTTGCCGGGAAAGAAGCAACGAAAACCGCACAGAAATCAGTTAAGACGGCTGAACAGACTGCAAAGACAGCGATAAAAACAAGCCAGCAAGCAGCAAAAGCGGCACAGAAAACAGCTCAGGCGACGGTAAAGGCTTCACAGAAAGCGGCACAGGCGGCAAAAGCTACCGCAAAAGCAACAGCCACTACGATTAAAGCCGCAGCCAAAGCCACCGTTGCCGCAGTTAAAGCAATCATAGCGGCGGTAAAAGGTTTGATAGCCGCTATCGCTGCCGGCGGTTGGGTTGCGGTGGTTGTTATTATTGTTCTATGCCTTGTTGCTCTGATTGCGGGTTCAGTGTTTGGTATCTTCTTTTCAGGAGAGGATTCCGGTACGGGAATGTCAATGCAGACGGTCGTTCAGGAAATCAATCAGGAATATGATGACCGGTTAGAGCAGGAAAAGAACTCCGTAAGCTATGATGTGCTTGAAATGAGCGGTAGTCGAGCAGTGTGGAAGGAAGTTCTTGCGGTCTATTCCGTTAAAGTGAATACCGACCCCGATAATCCGATGGAGGTTGCTACGGTTGATGAAACAAAGAAGCAACTACTGTCGGATATTTTTTGGGAGATGAACGATATTTCTTCCCGAACGGAAACGAAAACTCATACCGAAATCGAGGAGAGCGACGACGGACACGGCAACATCGTACAGACCGAAACCACCGTCACAGAAACATTCCTTTATATCACGGTATCACACAAGACCGTAGATGAAATGGCGGCTATGTACGGCTTTAATCAAGAGCAGAAAGATTATCTTGCCGAGCTATTGCAGGACGAAAACAATCAGCTATGGTCACAGGTGCTTTACGGTATCGGATACAGCGACGACCAAATCGTAACGGTTGCCTTGTCTCAGGTAGGTAATGTAGGCGGTCAGCCTTACTGGTCTTGGTACGGATTTGACTCCCGTGTAGAGTGGTGTGCCTGCTTCGTTTCTTGGTGTGCCAACGAGTGCGGATATATCGACGCCGGTATTATTCCGAAGTATGCCGGTTGTGTAAACGGCGTTCAATGGTTCAGAGACCGAGGACAATGGGCAGACGGTTCGTATGAGCCTTCGCCCGGTACAATCATTTTCTTTGACTGGGAGGGCGACGGTGTGACAGACCACACCGGTATCGTACAGAAATGCGAAAACGGTACAGTCTATACCGTCGAGGGCAACTCCGGCGATACTTGCAGAACCAAAACATATCCGGTTGGAAGTTCAGTTATCTACGGATACGGCATTCCGGCGTATTAAAAAAGATGGCAGAGTTGACGGTTTGACTGTTGACTCTGCCGTGATTTTTGTTTTGAGTCAAATTATAGAAAAAGTCATAAATAGATGCTATAATAAATAAATGAGTTGATACTGTAGGAGATGTATTATGGAGCCGGAACTTTTTCTCTTGGAAATGGCTGAAACAGAGGAATGTAAAAGTATTACATACAAGCGTTTAGCTATTCGTGAATTTATGGGATTATATTTTTCTCAAAAAAGGGAAATAGGACAGATTGACCCGTTTATGATTCCCTTTGGGGAGGTTATAAAAAACAGCATTGAAGAATATAAAGTGAATATTGACGACCTTGTAAAATATATGATTGATAACGATAAATCAAATTGTGCTTTGTTCGCCGCAACAGCGTGGTTCAAGCCAAAAGCGGAACTGTCATCAGGAGCATATTATTCAGCCATTGCTAAATATAGAATAATAACTCCATTTGTAGAAGAAGTAGATCTCGATGCAGTCGCTCTAATGGTAGTATGTTTTGTATTCGATAACTTAACTCTAACCAAAATAGACATTAGGGAGTTCGTCAAAGAAGAAGTCTTTGCATATCCCACCAATCAGTACGGATTAACCAAAGTAAATGGTGCTGTGTTTAAGTTAGACGGACTTATTTTTGATGGAAAAGGTTATTATTATAATATCCTTACGAACAAAACCCCCGTAAATTCAACAGATACAATGGTAGGGTTTGCAAGGATTATACACGATGAAACAAAGAATTGCGATATTCTGTACCGTTTGGATGAACGACTTTCTGTGCCTGAGTCAGAATATTATGATTATACTGGTGCAGCGTTTGCAAAATTTCGTGGTCCGCAATTTAATTTTGATAGAAGCAATCTCAATGGAAAGAAAACCATTACTGTTCATATTGATGAAGAAACAATGGACAAACTGCTAATGGTAGTTAAGCAAGGAATCGACCAAAACACTGGAGAAGAATTTTGGCATATAGAGATTGAAACATTGCCATACAGAAACTCATCAAAAGGATATGTCATAACGACATTTCTACACGGAATGTATTATCCTCATAAAGATGTATTTACACACATCGACTACACAAAGAATCAATATAGCGGCAATGTGTACTCACAGAAATATGCGGATAGTCAGAATGGTATTCCTGTTGACCAATATACAGAAACACGAGACTTGCACTATAAAATATGGTGTATTGAAAATGGCGAGTTTACAAAAGAGACTTGGTATAAGTTAATGATAATATCTTTACCTGAGTCGTATCAAAGATTATTAAATGAAATTTTGGCATAAATTAAGATAATAATTTTGTTAATGCGGCAGAGCGTAACAGATAAAACTGTTTGCCTGCCGTTTTATCAAATCTAAAATCGCACATTTGATATTATTTTTTATTGTGGGTATGATAGAATAAAAAACAGGAGTGACCCATTATGAATAGCAATTACATTGATTTACCTACTCGTATTAAGAAAGACTTTTCGGAAATAAACAGCAACATTGTTATGGATTTGTATAAAACAAATAAGCAATATGCTGAGTTACAAAATGACGTTTCCAAACTAAAAAAACAGTATCCTTTTATAGACAGAATAATAGAAGAAAGCGGAGAAATGAACCTTTCTGCCCAAGAGCACAATATACTTATTCAGTATTTTCAATTATCACGTCAAATGGAAAATATGGAGAGAAAACATATTTATTTTTGTGGACAAAAAGATATTATTGCTTATCTAAAAGAACTCAAAGCCTTTTAATGAGAAAAAGAAAAACAGAGGTTTTTCTTCCTCTGTTTACTCTTTTGCTTTGCATAACCCGTTAACAGTTGCTTCTATAACGGACAGTTCTTTATCGTCTAATTTGTCGAGCTGTGCGTCTAAGCGTCTGCGGACGGAACTTTTTTCGACTTCTTTTTTAGGAAATATGTATTCATCAACTGAAACGTCAAAGATGGTTACAAGTTGAATGAACAATTCTAAACTTGGATATTGACCCTCGTTTTCAATAGCTTGTAGATGTCTTGGGTCGTAATCAACGATACGAGAAAGTTGTTCTCTTGTCATCCCCTGTGCAGTTCTTGCTCTCTTAATCGCTTGCCCTATTGGCATAAAATCGAAGTCGAAATCGTTGTTTCTATCGTCCATAAGCTCACCACCTTGCATTGATATAATAAATCTATTATATTTTACAGAAACGAGAGCTCTTATTGAACGATTTGAAATCTCTTATAATAGGGTATTTCATATCTACATAGAAGCGATAAGAATTCAGGTTGTGAAAAATAAAGTTGAAATCGTCTAATGTTAAACCAACCTTGAATCCTATTATAGAGGGCAAGATACAAAAAAGATACAATTATATGTTATAATAAAATCAGAGGTGAACGAAGTGAATAAAATTTTAATTGTTGAAGATGAGCAGTCCATAGCCGAAATGGTTAAACTGTGTCTTTGTAAAAACGGATATATGTGTGAAATAGTGAATGATGGAATGGCTGCAACCCAAAAAATTGAAGAAAAAAGATATGATTTAATATTACTTGATATTATGTTGCCTGATATTGACGGATACGATCTAATAGAATATATCAAACAGTTTGATATACCTGTTATTTTTGTTACTGCCAAAACTTCCGTGCCTGATAGAGTAAAAGGGTTAAAACTTGGTGCTGAGGATTATATTTCAAAGCCGTTTGATTTAGAAGAATTATTGGCACGTGTAGCTACTGTACTCAGAAGATTTCATAAGACTGATAATATCCTTGAAGTTGGTAAAATCAAAATTGACACTCTGGAACGCACCGTTCTGCTAGACGGAGAACTTGTAGTTTTACCTGCCAAAGAATATGATTTATTATTGTATTTGGTACGGAATAAAAACATTGCATTATACAGAGAAACCATTTTTGAACAAGTGTGGCAAGAACCTTATCTTGGAAATACTCGTACAATAGATCTCCACATTCAAAGGTTGAAGAAAAAACTTGATTTAGGCGATGCCATTGAAACAATATATAAGGTTGGATACAAATTTAGAGCGGAGAAATTAAAATGAAATTATCATATAAATTTTTTTGCATAGCATATATCATCGTTCTCCTTGCGACGGGTGTTGGCGGGATACTTATTATCAATAATGTAAACAATACTCTTTGGTATACGCAAGTAGAACGTGTAAAGACCACCGTAAACTATGTAGCAGACAGTTTTTTGGCTTTCGCAGATGTTTCTTACAGCGAAATAACCGGAACGCATAAAAATAACATAGTTCGTCAAATAAAAGATTCTTTAGATAGTACCGTGACGGATGTTGAAATATATACATCTCAAAATGCAAAAAGCGAATATACTAAACTTAATGACAATGAGTGTGTTTCTCAGTTTGTTAAAAATGACAACTTGTTCCTTATGGAATCCATATGTAAACTTAATACTGAGTCAGATGTGTATTATCTCGTTATTTACTCGGATTTTACGGAAATTCAAAAACAATGTAGTCTGTTTTGGAACAGTTATGGTGTTGTAGTTTTTATTATATCTGTAATAAGTGGATTGTTGATATTTGCTTCAGTGAAGAAAATAACAAAACCGTTGAGCATACTTACTAAAGTTACGGATGAAATTGCGTTAGGAAGTTATGGAAAAAAGGTTTATGTAAAAAGCTCTGATTATGAAATCACTACTTTATCCGAAAGTTTTAATTCAATGTCATTAGCTATTGAACAAAAAATCAAAGAGATAAGTGAAGAATCAGAAAAACGCAATATTTTTGTTGCTGATTTTACCCACGAAATGAAAACTCCGATGACGGCTATCATAGGATACGCTCAAATGTTACGTTCTTACGACCTGAATAAAACGGAGAAAGACCAAGCAGCGGAAGCAATATATAATGAAGCAAAGCGTCTTGAAAAACTATCATTACAATTACTGAATTTATACGTGTTTCAAAATGAGCAGATAGAAATGGAAAAACTAAATCTTTTAACCATTGGAGAACAGTTAAAAGCCACTCTAAAACACTTATCCGAAAAGTACGATGTTTTATTTTCCATTGATTTTGATGATGAAACAATATGTGCAAATGGCGTGCTTTTGCTTTCACTTCTTTATAATTTAGTTGACAATGCTTTTAAGGCATCAGAACCTCAAACTACTGTTAAAATTTATAGCAAATCATCAAATGATATTGTTCGAGTTTTTGTTGAGGACAAAGGCAGAGGTATTGCAAAGGAAAATATTAAACTTTTAACCGAACCATTTTACCGTGAGGATAAATCTCGTTCAAGAAAATTTGGTGGTGCAGGTCTTGGATTATCCTTGTGCAAAGAGATTGCAACACTCCACGGTACGGAGCTTTCTTTTGAAAGTGAAAAAGGTAATGGCACTACCGTTTCCTTTACCTTAAAAAAAGGCGGTGAAGAAGATGAATAAAGTAAAGAAAATAAGTGTGTTTTTATTATTGTTAATTATGACTGTTTGTATTGTATTCTTACCGCAGCTTATGAATGAGCAAAATGAAGAAAGATTACTGAATAAAAAAATTTACTGGGATTACAATATGCGAAACACCACGAAAATAACAAGTAATCAGGTCGCTGAACTTTATTATAATCGTGAGATAGGTATTGGTGCATATAATGATATATCTTTAGATAGAGACAATTATGAACCATCCTATATGCAAAAAAAATCATTTGAGTTATTTGAAACTTTTTTTGAAAGCGATGAATCTATTTGCGAACATATAAAAATGATAATTTCAGATGGAATAGCGAATTATTCTCAAAACAGCACTTTAGTCAAGATAGATAATCAACCTACGGCACTAAATTTTATAAATGTGGTTATAACATCGGGCGATTTCGTGCTTGAATTCAATTATGAGGAAAAAACAAAAACATTAATATCCCTTTCTTGCCCTTCTTCATCTTACTACCTAAATTATGGACAGGAAGATCCATCATTTATAAATTCATTAGAGTTAGCGGTAAAAAACTATTATGAGAATCAATTAGGACTTGACATAAATGAGTATTATTATGTAGAGGAATGGGCATATAAGAAAGATGATATAAAAGAATATTATACAGAGTTTGGAATTTTACAGTGTCCAATCGATGTAAAAGAAAAATAAAGATGATTACAGAATATACAATTTAGATACAGATTGATACAATTTACGATACAAGCCTCCCGTATGATTTGGTTATAGATCATACGGGAGGCTTAATTTATGGAAAATTACGATTCTATATCAAAGCATAAGATTAAACCTCAAGATATTAATTGCAAGAAAGGTAAGGTATGTTATGAGAATTTATATTAAAAAAATAATTAGTGTATGTATGTTGGTTGTATTGGTATCTGCTATGATGACAGGATGTTTTCCTACAACAGAAAATAAGCAAAACTCTAATTCTTCCTTATCGGGAGATAACTCATCAGGAGCAAATAATGAAAATGATGTAAGCGAATTTCCAACTTACATTGAGGATAGGGATGTTGAGAAGCTTACAATTAAAGCCAATGTAAATATTCCGGCTGATTTTGACATGAATCAAAAAGTGTCAATAGCTTCTGCAAAACCAGTGACTTGGGACAAAGAAAGCATTGTTTCCGGTATTTCAGATGGACGTCAAATTGTGGATGAATTTTCAGGCGAAATGACTGGACCGGATGACCTCTTTTATTCCTATATTTTTGATGACGAATCTGATTTAACATTTTCTTTAGGGACTGTATCTTATCGCACAGAAATGGAGATTGAATACAATTACACATATTATTTCGATAATTATGAAAACTTCAAAGAAGAAGATACACTTAAGAAAATGTTTAGTGATAAAAATATAGATGGAATTCAAAAAAGCGACGCTTTAGACAATGCAAATCAAGTTATATCCTTACTTGAGATTGATGATATTCTTGGAGCTCCACAAGTCTATTCAATGGATGCAGATTCCGTAAACTTCCTTCAAGACGAGTATGATGTAAGAGATAAATATGGTGAAAAAGTTAGTAAATGGGGTTACGAACAGGATGCATATCTCCTGATATATCCTGTTCTTTATCAAAATATTCCTTCGCTAAGTATTATGAACGCTACTGGTGAAAACGAATTTATATCCTCATCAAGGGTTTATTTCATTTATGGTAGAAATGGATTGATTGCATTTGAAGTGTCTGGTGTTTTTGATGTAAAAAGCACAATTCAAGATTCATATATTTGCTCTACATTAGATGTTGTTCAAAGTATTAAAAAATCTTTTGAAAATATTATTTTAGATAATGAAATCGAAATTACAATGATCAAGCTTGGATATATAGCAAGATACGATTTTGATAATTTTACAGAGTGGAGAATTGAGCCTGTATGGTTTATCGACGGAAAATATGGAAAATGTAAAAACTCGTTATCTGATATCATAGATATAAAAGAGAATTTAGAAGGCCAAAATTATACTGCAATAATTAGTGCGGTCAGCGGCGAAGCTATCCCTTTGGTTTCCATCGGAGGATAATAGTCTTATGAAGAGTTTGTTTGTATCAAGCCTAAAAAGGGCATTTGTGTCAAAATGGTATATCGCTTCAATTATCGCCACGGTATTCATGTGTTATGTCAGTTCTCGTGAATATATTGATGGAATTGGAACAAATTCAGTGTATACCATTGATTTGATGATTCATCTGGGAATGTTCAAAAAAGTAATGGTTTTCTTTTCTTCTATTCCTTTTGTCACAGTTTATTGTCAAGATTGCAATTCGGGTTATATAAAATCGATTATTGTGCGCAGTGGCGAAAGAAACTATGCATGGTCAAATGTAGTAGTATGTGCACTTTCCGGATTCACTTCAATATTTGTGGGAATTATGACCTATTTTGGTATGGTTTCGTTTTTCTGTCCACCACAGCCATACGAAACCCCGGATGTTTATAGCTATATAGCGTTAAACAGTCCTATTTTATATGTATTTCTAATTGTCAGTGTGTTTTCATTATACGCCACAATGTGGACAATTGTAGGACTAACCTTTTCATCGGTTCTTCCGGACAATTATGTTGCACTGGGTTCACCTTTGATTTTTGGTTATCTTTTAGAAGAAATGACACTTGGTTTACCTCCGTATTTAAATTTATATAATCTGAGCCATTGTTTTGCCGTGTTTGATAAATCACCTCTGTTGAATTGCTTTTATACAATAGGCGTATTTATTTTAATAATGGCAATATCAGGTTGTATTTTTTCGCATTTTGTAAAAAGGAGGAGTAGAAATGAAATGGTTTAAATCTATTTTTTCCATAGTATTACAGAATTTTAGAAAATGGAAATACGACTGTCGAATATGGATAGCTCTATTCATTGTGTTAATTTTCATTCATTCTCTTACAAAAGGGCTTTCTGATATTTGCGATTACACAGGTGTAAAATCATCGCCGTGGATATTTCCTTTTTTATATATGCAATATTATAAAAAAATGTTGTTTTTCTTCCCTTTGATTTTGATTTTCAGCAACGCTCCGTTTATTGATAAAAATCAGCTCTATGTACTTATCAGAACAGGCAGAAATAAATGGTGCATTGGTCAAATGCTTTATATTGTGGTTGCATCTGCTCTGTACTTTGCCTTTGTTATGGTGTTCTCTATTGTATTAAATTTAGATTGTATAGAGTTCACGGGAGAATGGGGCAAATTGCTCAATACACTCGCCAATACAACTATGGGGACTAAATTCCAGTTAGGATTCAGTCCTGAAAGAAATGTTATTAATATGTTCTCTCCGATTAGTGCGATGTGGTTTACATTTTTACATTCTTGGATTTCCGGAGTGATACTTGGTTTTGTAATATTTCTGTTCAATATGAAAATAAAAGGTAGCGGAACTTTTTTGGCATCATTTTTGCTTGTGTTTAGTGCGGTGGCAGCAAAACAAACTTCATTAGTAAAAATGTCTCCGGTGTCTTGGAGTACCTTGAATTATATACAATTAAAACCTAATGATGGACTACCAAGCTATGGATATATAACTGCGTTCTATATGATTATGCTGTTAGTGTTGTTTGTAATAATTCTGTACTCTTCAAAAAGATACAACTTTGATAAAGAACTAAAAAGATAATGGAGGTGGCATTATTATGTGCGTTGCAATAAAAATTGAAAATGTCAATAAATCATTTGGAGAAACAGTTGTCCTTTCAAATGTAAATATTGAGTTCGAGAAAGGTAAAGTTCACGGACTGATAGGTAGAAATGGTAGTGGTAAAACTATGCTGATGAAATGTATTTGTGGTTTTGTACCACTATCATCCGGACAGATTATGATAAATGGAAAAACATTAAAGAAAGATTTTGATATGCCGAAAGACATTGGCGTTATTATTGAAACCCCCGGCTTTTTACCATCCTATAATGCATATAAAAATTTGAAATTCTTAGCAGATATACAAGGAAAAATCTCAAAGCAAGAAATCTATGACGCAATAAGTAGAGTAGGTCTTGACCCTAAAAGTAAAAAACACGTTGGAAAATATTCGTTGGGTATGCGTCAGCGTCTTGGTCTTGCACAGGCTATTATGGAAGACCCTGATATTCTTATCCTTGATGAGCCTATGAATGGTTTGGATAAAGATGGCGTTGCAGATATGCGAAATTATTTACTCGACTTAAAAGCGAGTGGAAAGACAATTTTGATAGCTTCACATTCAGCAGAAGATATTGATGTGTTGTGTGACACAGTTCACGAGATGGATAAAGGTGTGCTTACTACCATAAGGTCAGGAAAAGAATAAGATTTGATGTTTGGCAGAGAAACTTAACAATTTAATCTTGGATAGGAATGCACAGAACGCTTGGTTATAGTCAAAATATTAAAATAGACGTTAAATAAAAAGCATAATATACTGACATTTAGCCGATGACTTGTGTGCCACATCACGCAACATCGGCTTTTTTAATATTGACTTAGTTGTATATCCCACTAAATAAAAAAACAGTTGTTTAGTGGGCTGTATTGTCACGCTTAAAATAAAATCTGATTACCCTCTAAACCTGTTTAAGTTTGGAGGGATTTTTTATGTGTTGGTCAAATACCAACACGCTGCTTATCAGAAGCAGCGAATACATATAGAGTGCCACGAAAGAATGAGGATGAGTCGTTAAAAAAATTCTTGCATTCTTGTGGCACTCTTATACTTTAAAAGTAGAGATTTCTTTTCTGTTTAATAGATGTAAATGCACTTATTGCCGTAGAGGTCTTAGTACCTTTGCGGCTTTTTGCGTTTGCACCAATATACGCAATGAGTGGCTATGTTACATAGCCAAGTATCCGTGATCTCCGAATTTTTGATTTCAACCTTTTATATCAAAAATTCAAATTCAAGGAGATTACGACAATGACAAAACTTACATTAGAACAA
>CAYQYT010000028.1:0-3835 GCA_964421815.1 uncultured Eubacteriales bacterium
AAAAACCTGATTTTCTTTATTTTTTCTTGAATATTGACTTAATTGCTTTAACAATACTTAATTTTTCAATCTTTTGCGAAAATGAACTGGGCAATTCTCTTTTTTCGTCAAGAATATAAGGGAAATCACCCTCAATACATATCCAAAAATACTCTCCTGTCCTATCGCAAGGAACGGATGCGCCTTTTTGAAAAATGATTTTTACACCAAACTTTTCAAAGTCAAATTCTTCGCCTTCTATCTTACCGAAAACGCCATAATAACCTTCGTGATGAATCAAGGAATCTTTATCATTTCCCAAATCCCAAGTAAACACTTCTTCGGTATAATTATAATCAATACCAAAGCCACTTAAAAATTCAACGAGTTCAGAATTGTTTTCAACGTTCTTACAATAATTCCTACAATCCAGACAATCACAAGGATTATTCATAGCTGTGCGATGTTCTTTTGTTTTCTCTTTATCAAAAATGATTTTAACAGAATTAATTTCTATCGTTTGTAAAGACATAGCATCACCGCCTTGGGTGTATTATAGCATAAAAGCGATGAACCCGCAAGATGTAAGTGATATTCTGTGCTACGCACAGAGTGATATTATGCCTTGCGGCATAGTGATATTTTTGCCGTTGGCAAAAGTGATATTATATTCGCCTTTAAAACTCGCGAAGCGAATATAACTTGCGAAGCAAATATAACTGAGCGAAGCTCAATATAACTCGCCAAAGGCGAATATAACTGAAAAAACTCCTTGAGAAAATCTCAAGGATTTTTTTCTGGCTGTATGTCTCATTTTAGAACCATTCATTAGTCGACAAACTGGAATTTGATTATTCGGCATGAAAAGGACATCTCGTACCAATGCACTGGTTGTTTTGTGCTGAATGTATGCACTTTATTTTACCGAGTTTCATTTCAGTACCAAGATACTCTTTTGCAAACTCTACGGCTTTGATGATGGATATGTAAGAATCGCGCTTACAGCAACGGGGGCCACCGACTTCTCCAATTGCACCGAGAGCTGCGGAAGTCATTTTATTGGATAAGCCCCATGCTTCGTTTGCGAGAGGTGTTGAGCCTGTTACAATGGAAACGAACATTCCTGCACTCACGCCTGCACCGCAAGCACCCCAATATCCACAAGCACCACCGGGAACTTTTCTTCCTCGCGCTTGCATCTCGAAGAGTGCTTTCACAAGGTCAATTTCGCCGCCTGCGTTCTTGTATGCGGTGAGTAGTGCCGAGCCAACCATCACGTGATGCTCGGGGCCGTGCATATGGCAGAACGGAAGAGATATCAGCTTCTGAAAAATCTCGATGGGATTCCTTGATGTTTCCGAAAGGCATACGCCGATAATGCTGTCAATTCCCTGCGTGTGGCACTCGTTGCAAACGTAATGCCCTTTCACGCAAGCTGTTTTGCTGTTTTCTGTTTTGTGGCAGATAGCACATTCCATGAGCTCGCCGTTTTCTGAATATTTCAGCGGTGAACCGCAGATTAAGCATTCGTCTTTCATTTCGTTCTCCTTTCGGTGTGTTTTTCTGTCCTACAAATTGAAGTTTATTGTTTTGTTTGTTTTCCTTTGTAGGGGACGGGTTCCCCGTCCCGCGGGAGGCGAAACGCCTCCCCTACGGAGTATGACTGAATTTGTCATATGTACCGTTAAATCCCGATTTGTCGAGACGATTATATCATACCTGATATAAAATTACAATCGGGTGCGGGTGTCCCGCCCAAACATCTTCACTATTACTTCTTACTTATTACTTCCAAAAATCGACCCAAAGATTAGTGAAGAGTGAATAGTTAATAGTGAAAAAGTAAAAATCGACAAACTTCTATCGAAGCTTGTCGATTTTTGGCAGTATGTCTCATTTTAGAACCTTAGTTCTAAAATACGGGATTTATTTCTTCAACACTTTTTTGCACCAGGTGCGTTTTCCGCACTCAGGACACTTTAAGTAACGGGTGGTTCCTCTATGCATAGCATTAAGTGCCTGTTTGTAGGTAGGCACTATCTCATAACCGCAATTTTTGCACTTGTAAGCACCCACACTGATTTCAAGCTTTAATGCATAGAAGCATGGTATTAAAAACATACCGCAAATACCCAGAATGGTGACAACTTGCCACACTCCTTCGGGTATCAAAAATGCGGCAATAAATATACCTGCAAATAGTGCCGTCATACTTACGACCATAATTGCCCACATAGAAGACCAGATCGTTTTGCTTTTCTTCTCTAATTCTTTTGCCATTTCAAGCAAAAGTTGCTCATTTTTTTGATTGTTGTTTTCCATATTAATTTGCTCCCCACTTAATAATTCATTTACACTGATGCCAAGAATGTCGCAAAGTTCAAGCATTATTGAAGAATCAGGCATTGCGATACCTCGTTCCCACTTGGATATTGCTTTATCCGTAATACCCAATTTTTCTGCCAACTGCATTTGTGTTAGGTTTTTCTGTTTTCTGCACTCGGCGATAAATTTTCCTATTTTTAATTGATCCATATGTGACCTCCTTTCGCATACAGTATAGACGCTATTTCATATAAAGTACACCTACCATTGGTTTAGTGAGGAGCAGTAAACCGTTGGTAGAGTGAAAATCAACCGTCAAAGTCTTATTTTCAAGATAATTATACCACGCCTTATTGGAATTTACAATCGGGTGCGGGTGTCCGACATCACTTCTTCACTCTTACCTCTTACTTATTACTTCCAAAAATCGACCCAAGGGTTAGTGAATAGTGAAGAAGTAAGAAGTAAAAATCCCGCCCACTATCGTGAACGGGATTTTTGAGACCGACACTCAAAATGGAACCGGTCTAAAAACCTGATTTTCTTTGAATTTTATTCCGTAAAGTTCAAAATATAAGTAAATTGATTTGTTGTATCAGATTCACCCATTATAATTTCAACTTGATTATCCAACCAAGTGATTTGTTTTACATTAGCTTCGAAAACACCTGCACCATCGTTTGCCAATGAAAACTCTTCTTTATCCACCACTTCACCATTTGGGTTTTCTAAAACCAATTTAGCGCCTACCGAACCGAATGACCATTGCGGACTACCTACTTGATATAAATAAACTGTATAATTATTGTCCGGACTATTTTGAGAAGTTATTAAAATTTCTTCTTCCAAAACAGAACATCCTGCAAAAAAGCAAACCATTGTAACCATAAGCATACTAACAAACAATTTTTTCATATCATCACCGCCTTGGGTTATTTTTGATTGATTTTATTCTCAATTGTTATACAAGAAGACGTTAGCATTCTTTGAATTCTACCACAAAGATTTCTATGCTTTTTGAAAGTTTCTTCATCAATAGCACGGTTCGAATGCAAAAGTTTTAACCAACATTCAGTTTCAACGCATTCTTTGCGAGCAATTTTAAATTTCGAAAGCATATCAGGTAAACTTTGAGGATATTGAGCTTCAGTGATATTGGCAAATACACTTGAAGAAGATTTACGAATTTGAAAAACAATATTTGAATTGCATTTGTGTTCTAAATTTTTACAAAGAGTTTCAATATCAACAGCCAACTGTTCAGCGTATTTAAGTAATGGATTGTTTTTCATGCTCTCACCTCTTGTAACAAGTATAGCAGAAAACCGTTTATAAATCAAGGAGTAAGCCTTGTGTGTAATCATTTAGAAGAAATGCATGTAATCCACCGCAGGTGGAATGTAATCATCACAAAGTGATGTATGTAATCACGGCAACGCCGTGAATGTAATCCGCCGCAGGTGGAATGTAATCAATCCGAAGAAAATACACGCTAAAGCGTGATAACATACGCCTACGGCGATTACATACT
>CAYQYT010000029.1:0-3480 GCA_964421815.1 uncultured Eubacteriales bacterium
TAAAACAAGCGCATCAAGTTCAAATTTACCGATTATAATTATTGATCCGGGTCACCCAGCGTTTGCAAATACTATAAATCATTGAAAAAATACTAAAAAAACAGTGAAAAAACAAGAAAAATCGCCAAGTAAATGTAAAAAACGGATGAGTTTTTGCTCATCCGTTTTTTTTATTTTTTCGGCGATTAACTAAAATTTAGCTCTAAGTTCAACAACTTTACCAATGATTTGAACTGGCAATGTCTCTATTTGTCGGTTGGAATATGTCCGTATATCGAAAACAGGGTTAAAGGGAACTAAGTTGATTCCGCTTTCAAATTTAATGATTTTCTTGATAGTTGCATCGTTACCGTTTACAAGAACAATACCAATATCTCCACTATCTACATCGGCCTGTTTTCTTACGATTACTACATCTCCCTCGCAAAAACGAGGAGTCATAGAATCGCCTCTTATTTGCAGTCCAAAGTATTCGCCCTGACGAGCCATAGTTTCAGGAATCTCTTCATAATCAATTATATCCTGAACTGCCTCTACAGGTATTCCTGCCTGAACCCTGCCTAATACAGGTATAAGAAACTTTCCTTCGGGATTTGCGGGTTTTGCTCTGTCTTCGATAAGCTGCGATTGAGAAACACCTAATGCTTTGGCTATAAGTTTAATAGTATCAACACGAGGATACTTCCTACCGTTTACCCAGTTGCTTACTGTAGCAGGAGGGAACCCAACCTCATCGGCTAATTCCTTTTGTTTCATTTTTCTTAAATTAAGATAAAATTTTAAATTCTCAGAAAATATCTTTCTTGAATTAGTATTCTTTTCCATTTTATTTCCACCTCTATATAAATTATACCACAAAGTTTTCTAAAAGTAAACATATTTCGAAAAAAGTATTCTTAAAACCTTGACATCTTGTTTTTTTAGGGCTATAATGAGCACACAAGTTTTCCAAAAGAATACTCAAAAAAACAAAAATATCCTTTTGGATAGTTAAAGAAAGGTGTAGTGAAAATATGAGCAAAAGAGAAAATGAAATTAAACACGAAGCAATGATGAAAAGAATAATTAAAGTAATGGACTTAACACAAGATTCGGTTGAAAGGGTTTACGGTAATCTTATACTTCAACCATCCTGTATAGCTGCCGGAAAGAAAATGAGAGTTCTTAGAGAAAGCAGGGGATTAACTGTAGAGTGCCTTGCTGAAAATATAGGTTGCTCTCCCGAATATCTCAAACTTTGTGAAGACGGCGTAATTCCGCCTTCGGGAAGAGTGGCAAACGCATATACCATTTTTTTCAATAAGACTTTTTCAGAACTCTTTGATGAACTCAAGAGTATTCCGATTCCTATGCTTTAATTAATATACATATAATATGTATTGATACCTCCTACACAAAGATTTCGTTCCTTCCGGGAACGATTTCTTTGTAGGTAGAAGTACGAGATTAGTGAACTTACATAAAAATTGTCTGTAAAATTTGTTTATTTAGGAGTGAAATGGCTATATACAAATATGGCAGCAAATGATATAATACATATATAAAACATATTTGGGTTTTTATTTTTTTTACTTTAAAAGTACGAGATACACGAACAAAGAAAAATAAAATCCCGAATAATATACATTATAAAAGGAGGAGGTTATATGTCCGGAATAACCAAAGAGGTTGAAAAAATTGTTGGAGAACTCGAAATAATTGAAAAAGAGTTAGTTAACCAAAATGAAGAAGTGAGTTACGATTCGGTTGTGTTAAGCGAAATAATCAAAAGCTTAAGAACGTGGAATGAATACAGACGGGCCAACAAGGGGGGAATAAGTTGAAACCTATTTATGAGCCTAAAGGTGCAGCCAAAGAATATGGCGACTTAGCTCTTAACATCTATACCGGTTGTCCTCATAGATGTGAATACTGCTATGTTCCCAGTGTCCTTCGTAAAGATAAGGAAATGTTCCATTCCTGTGTTGAACCGAGAAAAAATATAGTTGAGGAAACTCGCAAACAGATTGGGCGAGAGAGTATAACAGGCAAAACGATATTCCTCTGCTTCACTTGCGACCCATATCCCAACAATTGTGAAGATACCGTAACGAGAGAAATCATCCGTCTTTTGAAAGACACGGGAAACCACATTATAGTTCTTACTAAAAACGGCGTTGACTGCCGAAGAGATTTCGATTTGCTCGATTCTGAAGATTGGTTCGGCGTTACTATTGCAGGATACAACGATAAGGTGGATAAAATTCCTAAAGCAGAACCCGGTGCAACTTCTGAACTTCACAGATTACAGGCGTTGAAGATAGCTCACGACTTGGGTATTAAAACTTGGGTGTCTTGTGAACCTGTTTTGAACCCAACAAGCGTAATCGAGTTAATCGAAGCTGTTAGTTATGTTGATATGTGGAAGGTAGGCAAACTTAACCACCACTCTTCAGATATAGATTGGGCTGACTTTGGTACCAAAGTGGAAAGAAATCTTCAGTGGGCTTCAAAACGCTATGGATGTGAATATATGATAAAGGGTGCACTTCGTAAAGAAATGCAGAAGGGCGGAACCTAATGTTAAACCGAAAAGAATAGCGAGAAATGAATCGCAAGAATATAATATTTTAATTTAAAGAGAGGTTTTTTTAATGAATGTGTTTTTGTCAATTGTTGGATTTGTTGCAGTTATTACTGCTGTTGTTCTAAGGTTTCTTCTCGTTAGAAGAACAACTGACCGGAGCAACGCAAAGAAAATTACATTTGTTGTGGGTTTGGTAGGACTCGCGTTTGCAATATTCGGTGCTTCTTTCACTATTGTCCCCACAAATAACACGGGTGTAAGAACAACCTTTGGTCAGGTTTCCAAAACAAGTCTTTCAGAGGGTTTTAACTTTAAAATTCCCTTTGTCCAAACCATTGACCTTGTAAATAACAAACAACAGGATGTTGTTGTAGGTGAAATGGAAATTTGGGGAGAAACATCAGAGAAAACTCCTGTATATGCTAAAGATGTTACAGTTACATATAGGGTAAGGCCAGAGAAGTCTGCTTGGCTTTATGCTAATGTTACCAAGAGCGATAAAGACCTTATTTCAGAGTCTCTTGCCGCGTCAGCACTAAAGAGTTCAATGGTTCAGCTCGGCAATAAAGAGGTAACGGTAAGAAGTAAGATTGAACCTCTTGTAAAAAATAGTCTTCAGGCTTCCGTAAACGAAAAATACGGTGAAGGTGTTGTTGATGTCCTTAAAGTTGTTATAGATAATATGGATTTTGAGGAGGAATATAACGCCGCCATAGCTGCTAAATCAATAGCACAGCAAAAAGCAGAAGAACAGGCTATAGCAAACCAGACTGCAATCGACAAGGCTGAAGCTGACAAGAAGGTGGCTATCTCAAAAGCAGAAGCAACTGCAGAAAGTAAGCGTATTGCTGCTGAAGCTGAGGCAGAAGCCAACAAGCTTATTGACGAATCCCTTAATGATAAGATACTTAAAT
>CAYQYT010000030.1:0-2582 GCA_964421815.1 uncultured Eubacteriales bacterium
ATCACAGGTTTTCATTCGTTGTGTGTGCTTTTTGGAGCATGCGGTGTTCTATGTGTTAACGCATGTCTTGTATACAGTATTTCGCCTGTTTTACACCCGAAACACTTATGCTATGAACAGGAGAACCGAAAAAACTTATTATGTAATCGTTGGAATAATACTTATATGAGCAGTATTTTCAAACTAACGACTCCTCGGGTTGAACATTATAACACATAGAACCGTCCCCTGTGCACCCTCCCTGTGCACCCTGTTTGTTGCAACAATAAACCGAGACTTTATTATATATGCAAAAACGAAAGTACTAACCAAAGAAATCATACGATTAGAATCTAATAAAATATTTCAAAAATACATATTGATTTTTTATAAACTTTATAATATAATGTATCAGTAACATTCGCCGGAATGATGGAATTGGCAGACGTGACGGACTCAAAATCCGTTGGTAGCGATACCGTGCGGGTTCAAGTCCCGCTTCCGGCACCAAAACCGTTGAAGCCAATAATGACTTCAACGGTTTTAGATACTAAATCCATTATCTTAACAATGTATCGGGGTGTAGCGCAGTTGGTAGCGCGCCTGCTTTGGGAGCAGGATGTCGGGGGTTCGAATCCCTTCACTCCGACCACGGAAGAATAATCCGAACATTTATCTTGTAGGAGATACGTTTGGGTTATTCTTCTTTTTATGATTAAATACAGGCAGATTGCTTCCATCTGCCTGTTCTAAATATAAATATTCAAAATCATATATAAAGAATTTATTCCTCTGCCGGCATAATATAATCTGTATCATACTTTATGCAATGTTTCAAAAAGTTCTTTTTCGTATTAAAAATCACAACTTTAGGTAATTCAAAACCCTCTATTGTTTGTATATGTTTATATGGTGCAAACCACACCAAATAATCTATATCTAACTCTTTAAACACAGACAAAAAGCTCGAATCCAAGAAAAATCTGTGGAATTCTGCAAAAACTGGTTCACCAGCTTTAGGACCTCGTTTAACCAAAGCTTTATCATAAACTTTTATGTATGGAGTTGATTCATCGAAGACAAAGAAAGCTAATTTATATCCAGGGTGATTTTTTCTATACAGTTCAATTTTTTTGCTGTGCTCTGTTAAAACGTGTTTGAAATTAGTTAAATAAAAGTTATAATTATGGTCTTCGTTTGTAGGCAAACCTGAATGCACATTTAAAACGATTTTGGAATTTTTTATTTGCTCTCCAGATAATAAGCTCATTATTTCACGACGACGTTCACTTTCTTTAGCATTGGTAGGATTTATAAACTTACCCTTCTTTTTAAAAGCGTGGTCGTCCACTCTCATAATCTCCATCATAATTTTATGTTCTTCGTTAAAAAAATCCGGAGGCGGAGCATTTTTGGCAGAACTATCAACCCAACTTACCCAAGAATTTTCATTGTGTATTTGATTATAAAAATGTACAATTTCTCTACCGAAGTTTATAAAAAAGACATCTTTGTTATCAACCCCCTGAAAAAATCGCATTATCTCATTTTCATCATCAAACAAATTCATAATTTCACCTCAACAAAATGGTATTCAATCAGCATTTATATTTCGATTAATCATACCATAATTTCACTATATTTACAATGTGTACGAAACACTCCCAAATAAAACTATTCGGGAGTGTTGTCCTGTATAGATGTTGCATCAATTTGCTTTCGGTTTTTCCGCCTTCCATTCCTCATACGCTTTCAAGCCTTCTTCGGTTTCGAAAAATGCTTGTATATCGGGAAGAAAAAGTCTTGAAAACGAATCAATAACGCTGTCGGGAACCTTGCATTCTCCCATATCATTTCCCAAAATCTTATATTTTAGATATATGAGAAATTGAATAAATGCGTTTCCCTTTTCGTATATAAATAAATCTTTGAATAAATTTTTCTTCATAGTAAAAACTCCTTAAATTGCTAAAATGTATGACTGCACTGTTACGTCATTTCTCCAATGGGATAAATGAAATATTGATACTGCCATAAGCGCCAGTCTATCGTATTTTGTAGGCAGTCCGTTTGCATTGGCTAATTCCTTGTTTGCTCCACGAAGGTGGTAAAAGCCTTGTATTTCGTGGTAGTCAAATTTCTTTGGTTTTCCTGTCTTTTTATCAATGCAATACTTTTGGTGGCGCTTGACTATTTCTTGTGTTAATTGCTCTCTGTAACCGTCCTCAGTGTTCAATCTGTTCAGGTAATATTCATAACACCTTTGCGCGTTTTGGGCTCTCAGCGTGTGATAAGATACCTTGTTGTTTAATTCCTCTTTTGTGAAAATTCTTTCGTCAGGCTTCTTGTCCTTAAAGTAGCCTTTTATCATATCGTAATGTTGTGGTAAGATTCTTTGGAGTTGCAGCTTTCCGCCTTTGCCCCTACCCACACGCACACACAGGTAACCCGATTCATCAGTCACTAAATCTTTCCCTGTCAGTCGGGAAAGCTCTGCCCTGCGTATTCCTACCACCGATTGAAATTCTACACTTCGTTGGAATAGCATAGGGGACGGTTAGCGTGAAAACCTCGTCCGAAGAAAGCTAAAAAAGGCAGCAAAA